>CAJTGD010000018.1 GCA_910575475.1 Lachnospiraceae bacterium
GTGATCTTCCAAGTCTGTCTGTAAAAAACAGAATTTCGGAAGGTTTGTTTTTTATACCCTTTTCTACGTCACAAACCGCTAGAAGCATTCATACTTACTCAATAATTGTCTTAGATAATTATTGTATGTTAAAACAGCCATCGGTACCCTCCTGATGCGATTTTTTGTTAACGCACTCATTATAACTTGGAAAGTGTAGTCCGTCAATGCTGTATTCTGGCTGTTGTATGTCACAGCTGGTCAAGGTGTGTCATGCAACTTCTGGCTATAGGGCTTGCTTTTCTTTTTGATTTTTTGTATTATTTTAAATGTATGTTTGTATTATACTTACGAATGTAGCTGGTAAAGTCCAAGAAGAGATATATTTGTCACTTTCTTATTGACAGGCAATTCTTGATGTGATATATTTATCTTGAAAAGAGATAAATATATCACGTAAAGGAGAGCTTAATTATGAAACGAACAAAAATTAGATTCCTTATGATTCTTGGACTGATATGCATACTCATTGACATTGCTGCTTCGTGGTATTCTGCTATGTATAATGAAGGAAGGATTGTTGCGCCTATGGACTATTCTGCCTATGTTTTTCGGATTCAAGATCTGCCGATGATTGCTTCTGTGTTTCTTACATGGATCTATGTGCTGTATTTGTTCATACTCCTTGTAAAAGCAATCATAAAAAATAACCGGAGGGACAGGCGGTCATCTACATCCAGGAAGATTAATCCGAAGCTGGGATTTTTGGGCTTTCTGGGATTCTTGGGCTTTTTAGGTTTTTGGAATTATGGCTTTAATAAAAATATGTCCGCATTTGTATTTTTTGCATTTTTTGGTTTTTTCGGCTTTTTCTTCGAAGGCAAAATGTCCAATACATTTCGGGATGAACGGTATAAGGAGAATAAAGTAAAAGCTCAGTTTGCTTCGATGGAAATTGTGATGTCCATTTTGTTTATCCTCACATTGCTTTTGGGGCGGGGGGATCTTATGGGAAATCCGGAATATACGCTGATCGCAGTGCGGATCATTCTGTCACTCACGATTGGCCTGTATCTGCTTCTCAGTGAATATCTGCTGTATCGCTACGATCATGATGACGAGACTGCCGAAAGCGAGGATTGAACTATGCCGGATTTTGAGTGTAAACTGAAAAAATACAGACAGCGAAAGGAGTTGACGCAGGAGCAGTTAGCTGTCCAGGTCGGGGTAAGGCGGGAGACCATCATGCGTCTGGAAAAGGCGCAGTACAATCCGTCTTTAAAGCTGGCGATTGACATTTCCAGGGTGGTGGAGGCCCCGATTGAGGAAATTTTTATATTCAAGTAGAGTTGTGAGAAGATTGTTGGAGGATCTTAAACGAGAATGGATGCGAGAGAGGTTTTAGAGCAGGTGAGATCCGGCGGGATGTCGGTGGAAGATGCGGAGCGGTATTTTCAGAAGCAGTCCTATGAAGAGATGGGGTATGCCAAGCTGGATACATACCGGGAGATCCGTTCCGGGTTCCCGGAGGTCGTATTTTGCAGCAGAAAAGCGGATGTTCATCTGAAAAATATTTATAAAAGGTTATATGAGGAGAATGGAGAAGTATTCGGAACCCGTGCTTCGCAGCGGCAGTACGAGGTGGTGCGGGAGGTGCTGCCGCAGGTGGTTTACGATGAGGTCTCCCATATCTTAAAGATTGAAAAGCAGAACAAGACGCGGATCGGAGAGATCGCGGTCTGTACGGCAGGCACGGCGGATATCCCGGTGGCTGAGGAAGCTGCCCAGACGGCGGAATACTTCGGGGCAAATGTAAACCGCATTTATGATGTGGGTGTCAGCGGGATCCACAGGATGCTCTCCCACCTGGATGTGATCCAGCGGGCCAACTGTGTGGTGGCCGTTGCAGGCATGGAAGGGGCGCTGGCAAGTGTTCTCGGCGGTCTGGTCAGCCATCCGGTTATAGCGGTCCCAACCTCTGTCGGCTACGGAGCCAGTATGAACGGACTGTCCGCGCTGCTTACCATGATCAATTCCTGTGCAAATGGAATTGCAGTGGTCAATATTGACAATGGTTACGGCGCAGGCTATATTGCCACCCAGATCAATCGGCTGGCAGTGAAAGGAGAATGAAAAATATGGGAAATACATTATATCTTGAATGTTCGTCCGGCATCAGCGGGGACATGACGGTTGCCGCGCTGCTGGACCTTGGCGCGGATCAGGAGGTTATGAAAAAAGCGATTGCGAGCCTTACTGTAGAAGGATTTTCAATCGAAGTCAACCGGGTAAAAAAATCCGGGCTGGACGCCTGCGATTTCCTGGTACGGCTGGACGAAGAGCATGAGAACCATGACCATGATATGGAATATCTGCATGGGGAGGGAGGACATGTGCACAGCCACTTACATCACCATAACGATGCGGAAAACCATGAACATTCTCATGAAGGCATACACAGCCATTCACATTTTCATGATCCGGCGGAGACACATACTCACGGCGATGCAGCCGGCCATCACAGCCCCCCACATATCCACCGCGGCTTAAATGATATACTGGAAATCATCAGCCAGGCGGACCTCAGCAGCAGGGCAAGAGCTTTGGCAGTCCGTATCTTTACCATTCTCGCGGAGGCAGAGGCGAAAGCCCACGGTGTTCCTTTGGATCAGGTGCATTTTCATGAAGTGGGAGCGGTGGATTCCATCGTGGATATCGTTGCGGTTGCTGTGTGTCTGGACAATCTGGACATTACGGAGGCAGTCATCCCCAGGATTTGTGAAGGGCGGGGCTTTGTACGCTGCCAGCACGGCGTGATCCCGGTGCCGGTACCGGCGGTGATCCATATCGCGCAGGCCAGTCAGCTTCCTCTGCATCTGACCGAGACGGAGGGCGAACTGGTAACGCCTACCGGGGCGGCCATCGCGGCGGCGATCCGGACAGCACAGCAGCTGCCGGAGTCATTTGTAATAAAAAAGACCGGGATCGGCGCGGGAAAACGTACCTATGACAGACCCAGCCTGCTCCGTGCAATGCTGATCGAACGTGCGGAACAATCCGCGGATGCCGGATCGGATACTCAAAAAAGCCAGAAGGAAGCCTGCATACCAAAAGACGTGGTTTACCGTCTGGAAACGAACATTGACGACTGCACCGGCGAAGCTCTCGGATATGTCATGGAACGCCTCTTTGACGCAGGGGCGAGGGATGTACATTACACGCCTGTTTATATGAAGAAAAACCGTCCGGCATATCAGCTCAATGTGATCTGTGACCGGGAAACTGTGCCGGAGATGGAGAAGATCATTTTCCGGGAAACCACGACCATCGGCATTCGGAAAATGGAGATGGAGCGGACCGTGCTGGAACGGTCTGCGGGAAAGACCACTACATCATTGGGAGAGGCAGAGGTCAAGGTCTGCATCCTGCCGGACGGAGCGAGACGCGGCTACCCGGAATATGCCTCGGTAGAACGCCTGGCAAAAAAGAACGGTATCAGTTTTCGGGATGCATTTGAAATCATAAAAAGAGAAGCGCAGGAACAATATCAATGACAGAATACGAAGAGAAAAAGATCAGGCTCAAAGACCAGATACAGGCTTATGCAGAAGAAGGCTGTATCGTGGCATTTTCCGGCGGCGTGGACAGCAGCCTGCTGTTAAAGCTTGTATGTGAGGCGGCAGGAAAGTCTGGCAGAATCTATGCGGTGACAATGCAGACCCGCCTTCATCCGGTCTGTGAGATTGAACATGCAAAAAAAGTGGCGGAAGAGATTGGGGCCTCCCATCTGGTCATCCCGGTGGATGAACTGGAGGAAGCAGGAATCCGCCAGAACCCGCCGGACAGATGTTACCTCTGCAAGAAGCATCTGTTTACAAAGATACTGCAAAAAGCCGAAGAACTGGGGATCCAAAATATCCTGGAAGGGACCAATGAGGACGACCTCCATGTCTATCGTCCGGGATTAAAAGCAATCCGGGAGCTGGGAGTGATCAGCCCTTTGGCTGAGGCCGGTTTTACGAAAGAAGATGTACGCCGTCTGGCAGAAGAATACGGCCTGTCCGTTTCGGACCGGCCTGCCGCACCCTGCCTGGCGACCAGATTTCCATATGGAGCAGCCCTTTCTTACGAAGAGATACAGAAGGTGGAACAGGGAGAGGACTATTTGAAAGGCTTCGGACTATATAACGTCAGACTTCGGATCCACGGCGATATTGCGAGAATTGAGGTGGATACCGGAGAATTTCCTGTTTTACTCCAATACCGTTCCCAGATTATAAATTACATCAGGCATTTGGGATATCCATATATCACTCTGGATCTGGAAGGCTTCCGCTCCGGCAGTATGGATGTTGGGATTACCACATGATAAAGGAATTCACCAATGAACAAACGAACCATTTCCATCATACATGAGCTCTGCGCCCCGGAAAAGCCCATCAGCATTTCCGGGCTTGCAGGGCAGTTCGGCGTATCCCAGAGGACGATACGCAATGATCTGAATACGATCAATGATATTTTAAATGAAAACGAACTTTTGGAACTGAAGCTGAAAAGCGGAGGCCAGATCATACGAGATCCTTCATTTGACCAGATCCTTTCCTTCGTTTCAGATGGGGATTTTTACGCCTACAAGCTGTCCAAAGGGGAACGGATCCGGATTGCGTCTGTTTTGCTGGTCACTTCGTCGGAATATACCACATTGTCTGCAATCGCCGATACCCTGTTCGTGAGCCGGGCGACCGTGATCAATGACCTGGAAGAGATCAAGACATGCGTAAAAGAAGGCGGCCTGGAGGTAGTGTCCCATCCGAGCCGGGGCTTACGCGTACAGGGGACGGAGAGTGACAAAAGAGTCTTTTTGCTGAAAGCCGCGGATTCCGGTCAGAGTATGGCTGAGCAGGAGCTTATGACCGGGCAGATCCATGTACCCGAGGAAACCCGAACCATGCTCCAGAAGATCATCACGGAGCAGGAGCACATTCACAAATGCTACCTGACGGACGATTCTTTCCAAAAGGTACTGCTTTATCTGGAAATTATGATCAACCGGAACCTGGCGGGAGAATATATGGAGGTACGCAGAAAAAATGTCAGCGGCAAGCACCAGATGGCACAGGATATCCTGGAGCTGATCTCACAATACTGTCATTTCCGTACAACAGAGGATGAGATACAGTTTTTAAGCGAGCTGCTTTCCATGGCCAGGTACACCCGGCAGAGAACCGGCGAGGGGGATGCAGTAAAGCTGCAGTTTATCACCCGGCAGTTTATCTGGCAGATCTCAGAAGAGCTGCGGGTCAACCTGAACGGAGATTATGATTTTTTCGAAAATCTGTCCGCGCATCTGGAATCCGTATATTCCGCCGCGTCTCCGGTCTATCCGGACAATCCGATCATTGAGGAGATCTTAGAGGAAAACGCGGAGGTGGCTGCCGCGGTCCGGAAAAAACTGCCGATCCTCCAGCAGTATATCGGCGAGCCCATTGAAGAGATTGAACTGGGGTACATTACGGTCCACGTATGCGCCGCTCTGGAACGAAAAAAGAACAAGGAGATCGCGTTCCATGTGATCGTGGCCTGCCATGCGGGTATCGGGACGTCTCAGCTTCTGCTGGAAAGGCTGAAAAAGCATTTTAATTTCCAGATCGTGGATATCATTTCCGTCCATGAAGCGAAAAACATGGATCCCGGAAAAGCGGATTTTATTATTTCCACGGTTCCGCTGGAAGGCTGCGGCCTGGATCATGTGATTGTCTCTCCGCTGTTAAGCGACGAAGATTATATCCGGGTGGGCAATAAGATCGACAGCCTGCGGGACAGCCGGAATCTCCCTGTCCGCGGAGAGGAGCATGAGATCACGGCTAAGGGCCTTCTGGAAAAGCTGGATCCGGTCATCCGGGAATCGGTTCCCGATGCCGCTCCGGAGCTGATCCGGAAAATCCGGAAGATCGTGGGAGAATATTTTAATCAGACCATGGACACGGAATCGGAAGCCGAGCCGCCGTATCTCCATGAACTGCTGCCGCACACCCGAATCATGCTTGATGTGGAATGCGGAGACTGGAAGGAGGCAGTGCGCAGATCCGGAGAAATCCTGCTGGATATGGGATACATTGAGGCGCGCTACATTGATGCTATGATCGCCAACATTGATGAAAACGGTCCCTACATCGTCCTGTCTCCCGGATTTGCGGTTCCCCACGAAGGAGTGGAGCAGGGCAGCATCCGAGTCGGCATGAGCCTGATCCGCCTGAAGAATCCTGTGCCCTTCGGCGTGGAGGAGCTGGATCCGGTGGAATTTGTCTGCTGCCTGAGCGCGGTTGACCACAAGACCCATCTGCGGGCGTTTTTCAATCTGGTCAATCTGCTCAGAGACGAGAACTTTAAGCAGAGTCTTCACCAATGCAGGACGCCGGAAGAGGCGGCGGGGATCATCGAAAAATATGAATATGAGACTGCCGAATAGGCCGGGAATACCAAAGGTATGGACAACGACTTGGTTGAATCCATTTCAAAAATCTTGCAAACAATTATTCTTTTCCAATCCGCCACAGAGTGTTATGATGATAACCAGAGAAGGATAAGCGGCTAAAAGGCGGCAGGCATCATCTGAAAACCGTATGCTCTGCCCCGCTGTTTCCCTTAACATACATATTAGGAGGATCTATCATGAAGACATTTAGCTATGAGATTAAAGACGCAATTGGAATCCACGCAAGACCGGCAGGACTTCTGGCAAAGGAAGCGAAGAAGTATGAGAGCAAGATCGTGATCAAAAAAGAAGGGAAATCCGCAGAGGCGACCAAGCTGATGGCGATCATGGGAATGGGCGTAAAATGCGGCAACGTTGTAGACGTAGAGATCGAGGGCGCGGACGAAGAAAAGGCATACGAAGACATCAAGGCATTCTTCGAGGCAAACCTGTAAAAACGATTACAGATGTACGGTTGGATCATCCAGGGATGTTCCAGCCGGCTCATTTCATAGGAGTATATTGTTATGTTAAAATTTTCAGGAAAATCCGTATACAAGGGAATCGTCCTTGGTCCGGCGGCCGTATTGAAGAACAATGATTTCCAGGTGAAGCGGGAAAGGTCCGAGGATCCGGAGGCAGAGATCGCCAGAGTAGAGGCGGCGGCGGAAAAAGCACAGGAGCAGCTCCAGAAGCTGTATGATAAAGCCGTGATCGAGGTGGGCGAAGCAAGCGCCGCCATCTTCGAGGTCCATCAGATGATGCTGGAGGACGACGATTACCGGGACGCGATCAGCAGCATGATCCGCACGGAGCAGATCAACGCGGAATATGCTGTGGCAGTGACCGGAGACAACTTCTCCGAGATGTTCGCCAACATGGATGATGATTACATGAAGGCCAGGGCTGCGGATATCAAAGACATTTCCAACCGCCTGGTACGCAACCTGTCCGGACAGGAGGATGTGGATTTCAGCTCCATGGAGCCGTCCATCATCATTGCGGACGACTTAAGTCCCAGCGAGACGGTGCAGATGGATAAGAGCAAGATCCTGGCATTTGTTACGGTCCATGGCTCCACCAATTCCCATACGGCAATCCTCGCGCGTATGATGAACATACCGGCACTGATCGGTGTGCCGATGAACCTGGACGAGATCCATACCGGCCAGACCGCTATCGTGGACGGTTTCAAAGCGGAGGTGGTATTCGACCCGACAGAAGAGCTGTGCCGGGAGACACAAAGCCGGATGCAAGAGGAGCAGGAGAAGGCAGAGCTTCTGCAGACTTTGAAAGGGAAGGAAAATGTGACCCTTTCCGGTAAAAAGATCAATATCTATGCAAATATCGGAAGCGTCGGCGACGTGGGATATGTATTGGAAAATGACGCGGGAGGCATCGGCCTCTTCCGAAGCGAGTTCCTGTATCTGGGTCGGAATGATTTTCCGACGGAGGAGGAGCAGTTCCAAGCATACCGGCAGGTGGTACAGACCATGGCAGGCAAGAAGGTCATCATCCGGACGCTGGATATCGGCGCGGATAAGCAGGCGGATTATCTGAACCTGGGAAATGAAGACAATCCGGCCCTGGGCTACCGGGCGATCCGCATCTGCTTAAAGCAGCCGGACATTTTCAAGACACAGCTCCGTGCTCTATTGCGGGCGGCAGCATACGGCAACCTTTCCATCATGTATCCGATGATCATTTCCACAGAGGAAGTGCAGCAGATCTACAGCATCGTGGATGAAGTGGAATGCGAGCTCAACGACGCGGGAATCCCATACAAGATACCGGAGCAGGGCATCATGATCGAGACACCGGCCTCTGTTATGATCAGCGACGAGCTGGCGGAGATGGTAGATTTCTTCAGTATCGGAACCAACGATCTGACCCAGTATACGCTGGCCATTGACCGTCAGAATGAAAAGCTGGATGATTTTTACAATCCTCACCACAAGGCGATCCTTCGGATGATCCAGATGGTTGTGGATAATGCCCATAAGCATGGAAAATGGGCAGGCATCTGCGGCGAGCTGGGAGCGGATCTGGAGCTGACTCAGGAATTTGTACGGATGGGGCTGGATGAGCTTTCCGTTGCGCCCTCCATGATCCTCAAGGTCAGAAAAAATGTCAGAGAAATGGAATAGTGAACCGCAGCAATATTTGTTCTTGCTTTTTTTAGCCGTATTGAGTATAGTATACCCGAAAGGCTGAGGGATATTATGGAAAAAGTAAGGGCATATATAGAAAAACAGCATATGATCTCGGCAGAAGATCATATTATAGCAGGTATATCGGGAGGAGCAGACTCGGTATGCCTGTTTTTCGTGCTTCTGGATCTTCGGGACCGGATGGGGATTTCCTTTACGGCAGTCCACGTCAATCATGGCCTGCGGGGGGAAGCGGCGAACCGGGATGAGGAGTTTGTGCGGGAGCTGTGCGGACAATATGGCATTCCTCTGGAAGTTTTTCGGGTGGATTTGGAATCAATTTCCAAAAAAAGGAAACAATCTCTTGAGGAGTGTGGCAGAAACATCCGCCGGGAAGCCTTTGAGCAGATCCGGGAAAGGTGCGGGGGAACGAAGATCGCCCTGGCGCATCATCAGAATGACAATGCGGAGACACTCCTGTGGAACCTGGCAAGAGGGACCGGACTGACAGGACTGGGCGGGATCCGGCCTGTCAACGGGAGGTACATCCGTCCGCTGCTCTGCCTGGACCGAAATGAGATCGAGGATCTCCTGAGACAAAGGGGGCAGGGGTACTGCACGGACGATACCAACGGCGATACAGAGTATACACGCAATAAGCTGCGGCATCTGGTGATCCCTGTTCTGGAAAAGGAGGTCAATTTTCAGGCTGTCCGGCATATGAATGAAGTAATGGAACAGCTCCGGGAAGTCCGGGATTATATGGAGCTGCGCGCGGAGGAAGCATTTCGGGAATATGTCAAGATCCAGGCTGCGCCGGGACATTTCCTGATCACAAAGGAGCTTCGGGAAAAAGAACCGGATATCCTCTGTACGATGGTGATCCAAAAGGCTATGGAGCTGGCGGCGGGGCAGATGCGGGATGTAGGCAGGATCCATATCCGCGGGGTTCTGGGCCTGTTTCAGAAGCAGTCCGGCAGGAGCCTGGACCTTCCCCTTTTCATACGTGCGGTCCGTACTTACGAAGGGGTGGAATTGTACCGGAAGCAGGAAAACAAAGCAGATGCTTTGCCTGAGTCTTCCGGAAGGGCTGAGGAAGCTTTGCGTGCCGACGGAGACGGAAGTCCGGATACACGCAGGCTGCCAAAGGGGCAAAACCCTGGATATCCGCTGCGGATTCCGGGGGAGACCTGCCTTCGGAATATGGGGCTGACCATCCGATGCAGGATTTTCCCGAAAACAATGTGCTTTTCTATGGAGGAAATCCCACAAAAAGAGTACACGAAATGGTTTGATTATGATATAATAGAAACAGCGCTCTGTATCAGGACGAGACAGGGCGGCGATCAGATTACCATTGATCGGGCGGGACACCGCCAGAAATTAAAATCCTGGTTCATCAATGAGAAGATACCTGCGGGAGAGAGGGACACCATTCCCTGCATCGCGTCCGGCAGTCAGATCCTGTGGATCCTGGGGCACCGCATGAGCAGCGCGTACCAGGTCACGGGCCAGACAGAGCGGATCCTGCAGATCGAAGTTGTGAAAGAGGATCAAAAAGAAGTATGAGAGCAAATGAAGCTTAAGGAGTAAAAAATAAGTACTCAAAAGAGAACATGCATTACGGAGGAAAAAAGATGGCGGAGACAATTCGGGAACTGATATCAGAGCAGGACGTAGACAAGAGGATCGAAGAATTAGGCCAGGAGATCAGCAGGGATTATGCGGGCAAGAGCATTCATCTGATCTGCATATTAAAGGGCGGCGCGTTTTTCATGTGCGAGCTGGCGAAGCGGATCACGCTTCCGGTGTCGATTGATTTTATGTACGTGAGCAGCTATGGAGACGCAACCTCCTCCAGCGGCAATATTAAGATCAAAAAGGATCTGGATGAATCCGTGGAAGGCAAGGATGTGCTGATCGTAGAGGACATCATTGATTCGGGGCGGACCCTGTTTTTCCTGACGAGAGAACTGGAAAAGCGGGGAGCGAAGAGCATCCGTCTGTGCACGCTGCTGGATAAGCCGGACCGCAGGGTTGTGGAAGTCAGGACCGATTATGTCGGTTTTCAGATCCCGGACGAATTTGTTGTAGGCTACGGTCTCGATTATGCGCAGAAATACCGTACGCTGCCGTACATCGGTGTGGTAGAGGGAGTATAAAGTTGGGAAGGAGCAGAAACCATTGAATAACAATAACAAGTACAGGACAATGAGCGGTGCCAGTGTCGTCATGTTTATTGCCATCGTGTTTTTTGCACTTTGGTTTACAGGACAGATGCAGCAGCGCGACCAGGAGATGACGTATGCGCGTTTTGAACAGGAATTGAAGGACGGCAACGTGACGGGAGCCATTATCAACCAGAGCAGGTCCGTGCCCACCGGAACCGTGACCGTGACGCTGAACAATCCCCGGTCATCCAGGATCGTATACGTGTCGGACGTGAATGAAGTCCAGGAACTTCTGAAAAAGTATAATGTGAAGGATTATCAGCTTCTGAAGGTGCAGGAGGACACCATGTTCACCACGGTCGTGGTGCCGGTTCTGATCACCATGGCAGGCGTACTTTTGATCTTTATGCTGATGAACCGGCAGGGAGGCGGGGGCGCCAACGCCAAGGCGATGAACTTCGGCAAAAGCCGCGCGCGCCTGAACAGCCCGGCGGACAAGCAGGTGACATTTGCCGAGGTGGCAGGACTGAAGGAAGAAAAGGAAGAACTGGAAGAGATCGTAGACTTTCTGAAGGCTCCGAAGAAATATATCCAGGTAGGGGCCAGGATCCCGAAGGGAGTCCTTTTGGAGGGACCTCCGGGAACCGGCAAGACGCTGCTCGCCAAGGCCATCGCCGGAGAGGCCGGAGTGCCGTTTTTCAGTATTTCCGGTTCCGATTTTGTGGAAATGTTCGTGGGCGTAGGCGCGTCCCGTGTGCGCGACCTGTTCCAGGATGCTAAGAAAAACGCTCCCTGCATTATCTTTATCGATGAGATCGACGCCGTGGCAAGGCGCCGCGGGAGCGGGCTCGGCGGCGGACATGACGAGAGAGAGCAGACATTGAACCAGCTCCTGGTGGAGATGGACGGATTCGGGGTCAATGAAGGGATCATCGTGATGGCGGCGACCAACCGCAAGGATATCCTGGATCCCGCGATCCTTCGGCCGGGACGTTTCGACCGGAACGTGATCGTAGGCCGTCCGGATGTGGGCGGTCGGGAAGAGATCCTGAAGGTCCATGCGAAAAACAAGCCTCTGGGCGATGATGTGGACCTCAAGCAGATCGCGCAGACCACCGCGGGATTTACCGGGGCGGACCTGGAAAACCTGCTGAATGAAGCTGCGATACTTGCAGCCAGGGACAACCGGATCTTTCTGCAGCAGAAGGATATCCGCCATGCATTTGTAAAGGTCGGGATCGGACCGGAGAAGAAGAGCCGTATCGTATCGGAGAAGGAGAGAAGGATCACAGCCTATCATGAGGCGGGACATGCGATCCTGTTTCACGTACTGCCGGACGTAGGGCCGGTCTACAGTGTGTCGATCGTACCCACCGGGGCGGCAGGAGGCTATACGATGCCCCTTCCGGAGCGGGACGACATGTTCAATACAAAAGGGCATATGCTGCAGCAGATCACCGTATCACTGGGCGGACGCGTGGCAGAGGAAGAGATCTTCGACGACATCACCACCGGGGCCTCTCAGGATATCCGCCAGGCGACAGCAATCGCAAAGTCCATGATCACCAAGTTCGGCATGTCCGAGCGCCTCGGCCTGATCAACTATGACAATGACAGCGACGAGGTATTCATCGGAAGGGACTTCGGCCATACCTCCAGAGGGTACGGCGAGAAGATCGCAGGCACCATTGATGAAGAGGTGAAGAGGATCATTGATGAGTGCTATAACCGGGCAAGGGGGCTTTTGCAGGAGTACCATTCCGTATTGGACGCATGCGCGAAGCTGCTTCTTGAGAAGGAAAAGATATCACGGAAAGAATTTGAAGCGCTTTTTGACAAGTCTTCCGCGGAGAATATGGATGTCCTGGATATGGACGGGATCCATTCTGACGTATATCCTGCGGGAATCTGAAAAAAGTAACAGATCAGGCTATTTGGATGTAGTTCCTAAATTTGGGGAGGGAATGACAGACATACCGGATGTGAGTGCATAGGCAACAATTGGAGAAGGCAGGCACAGTGTTATTTAAGGGGGTAGAAAATGCAATCACAGTTTTTTAAATCTTGGAAAAAAAGTATGCGATGGCCAAAGGGTGACTTCAGACAGGAAAAGCATGAAATTGGAGAGGAGCATCAGAATCAGGAAGCAGACATAGAACGAAAAGAAGAAAAGCCAGAGGCCGTTATCAAAACAGAGGAAAATACGGAAGAGGTCTGTGAACCGATCAAACAAAAAGGAGATTTCAGGATGTGCAGAGACGCATTGTTCTGTGATGGGACTTCTTCCTATGTGATACCGCCCGAGCCTGCGGAAGGGCAGAGGATCAGGCTGCGTTTCCGTACGGCCCGGAATAATGTCAGTACGGTCCTTTTGGTGGCGGACTCCGGAATCTATCAGATGGAACGGGTACTCACACGCGGCGTATTTGATTATTACGAGATCAGCTGGAAGCTTGGCAGTGAAACTTTTTCTTACTATTTTGAGATCCACTGCGGAGATGAGGTCTGTTATTATGACCGTACCGGTGTATCGGACGAGATCAAGCCGCATTATTCGTTCCGGATCGTACCGGGATTTTCCACACCGAACTGGGCAAAAGGCGCCGTCATGTATCAGATTTTTGTGGACCGCTTTTATAATGGAAATCCGGAAAATGACGTCAGGGACCGGGAATATATCTATATCGGCGAGCCTGTCAGAAAGGTGGACGACTGGAACGAACTGCCCCACGCCATGGATGTGCGCAGATTTTACGGAGGCGACCTCCAGGGCGTGATGGAAAAGCTGGATTATCTGCAGGAGCTGGGCGTGGAGGTGATCTACTTCAATCCGCTGTTTGTATCGCCTTCCAACCATAAATATGATATCCAGGATTACGATTATATTGACCCGCATCTTGGACTCATCATTCAGGACGGAGACCAGGCGCTGCCGGACGGAGCCGAGGATAATACGAACGCGGAATTGTATAAAAAGCGTGTCGGAGACCTGAAAAATCTGAAAGCAAGCAACGAACTGTTTATCCGGCTGGTAGAAGAGATCCACCGCCGGGGTATGCGGGTGATCCTTGACGGAGTATTTAACCACTGCGGTTCCTTCAATAAATGGATGGACCGGGAGAGGATCTATGAGAATCAGGAAGGCTATGAGAAGGGCGCGTTTATCAGCAAGGACAGCCCATACCGGAGCTTTTTCCATTTTCATGATAATGCAGATGACGCGTGGCCGTACAATGCAAGCTACGATGGATGGTGGGGGAATGATACCCTGCCGAAGATGAACTATGAGGATTCCCGGAAGCTGGAAGATTATATTATGGCGATCGGCAGGAAATGGGTGTCTCCGCCTTATAACGTAGACGGATGGCGGCTGGATGTGGCGGCGGACTTAGGCCATACCAATGAGTATAACCATGCCTTCTGGAAACGGTTCCGCAAAGAGATCAAAGGGGTTCGGCCGGATGCGCTCATCCTGGCGGAGCATTACGGCGATCCTGCGGAATGGCTGCAGGGGGACGAGTGGGACAGCATCATGAACTATGATGCGTTTATGGAACCGCTGACCTGGTTTCTGACCGGGATGGAAAAGCACAGCGACGAATACAGGCCGGATTTATTAGGAAACGCGGATTATTTTGTCAATACGATGAATCATTTCATGTCCTGTATGCAGACGTCGTCTCTGCAGACAGCGATGAACGAGCTTTCCAATCATGACCACTCCCGTTTTCTGACACGGACCAACCAGGTGGCAGGCCGTCTGGGCGGCATGGATCACAGAGCCGCCGAGGAGGGAGTCAGCCTTGCGGTCATGTCGGAAGCGGTTGCGGTGCAGATGACCTGGGTCGGAGCGCCTACGGTATACTACGGAGATGAGGCAGGTCTGTGCGGATTTACGGATCCGGACAGCAGGAGACCGTACCCATGGGGAAAAGAGAACCGGCGGATGATAGAGTTCCATCGGGAAATGATCAAGATACATAAGAATGAGCGGCCGCTTCGTACAGGATCCTTACGGATGCTGTACTGGGAGAAGGATGTGCTGGCGTACGGAAGGTTTCAGGGTGATGAGCAGGTAGTTGTGATCCTGAACAACAGTGAGAGCCTTCGGGAGGTCACTGTCCCGGTATGGATGGCGGAAGTGCCTGTTACCGGAAGGATGAAACGGCTGATTTATTCCTATGAAGATGGTTTTACAACAAAAAAGGATGAATACATTATTCATAAAGGAGAAATCGTAGTGAATATGGGGCGCCACTCCGTACTTATTGCGAAAACAAAACGGGCAGACGGATGATCTGCCCATTTTCATATCAATGTATGCGGAAAGGCTGTCGATATCAGGGGGGGATATCAATGTATGCGGGCTGCCGGCGGCAGACTTTTCGTATTGGCGAATTTGTGGAGAGGAGGGAAGTATATGGAGCAGTTATATACACGTTGGGGAAAGGCACTTGACCCAAATGACATTTTGCAGGAGTATCCGCGCCCTCTGCTGAGACGGGAGAGTTATGTCAATCTGAATGGATACTGGGATTATGCATTTACAAAGAAATTTAAAAAACCGGAAACCTATGACGGCAGGATTCTGGTGCCGTTTTCGCCCGAAAGTGTGCTTTCCGGGGTAGAACGGCAGCTTAAGCCGGATGAGTATCTGTGGTACCGCCGACAGTTTGACTGTTCTATGCCGAATGACGGTACGCGCCTCATCCTTCACTTCGGCGCCGTGGACCAGGCATGCAGGGTATATGTAAATGGAAAAGAGGCCGCCAGGCATGCGGGAGGATATCTCCCCTTTTCCGCGGACATCACGAAGTACCTACGCTGCGGAAGGCTTCCGTCAATGCCGGAGGAAACCGCTCCAAGGACAGGAGCAGGACCGTCCGGCGTCTGTCCTGGAGCAGAGGAGCCTGCCAGATCTGAAATGCAGAATGAGATCGTGGTTGCGGTCAAGGATCTGAGCGATACCTCTTACCACGCAAAGGGGAAACAGAAGCTGAAAAAGGGCGGCATGTTCTATACTGCCCAGAGCGGCATCTGGCAGACCGTCTGGATGGAGTACGTGCCGGAGAACTATATAGAGGAGCTGATCACAGAGCCGGAGCTGGATCAAAAACGGGTCCGGATTTTTGTCAGGTCACAGAATACGGCGCCTGTCACGATCCGGATCCAGGCGCCGCGCATCCATGCATCGGCCGATGAGAAGGCATGGGAGCCATCCAAACGGACGGAAGAGCAGCACACGGAAGCAGCGCGTATCCGTCATCCGGAACCAATGCAGACGCAGGCATCCGGACAGCTCACGGCTTCGGCCGGTGCGGAGCGGCCTTCGATGACAGCGGAAATTTCCGGCATGTCCAATGCGTATCTTGAAATTCCGATTCCGGAGGTCTGTCCGTGGACCTGCGAGGAACCCTGGCTCTACGATTTTACTGTAACCATGGGGGAGGATCAGGTACGAAGCTACTTTGCTCTTCGTACATTTACTGTGGAACCGGATGCGGAAGGGATTCCCCGCATCTGCCTGAATGGAAGGGTTCAGTTCCAGAACGGCGTTCTTGACCAGGGCTACTGGCCGGACGGGCTGTATACCGCGCCCTCGGACGATGCGCTGATCTTTGATATCCTGGAAATGAAGAAGCTGGGCTTCAACATGATCCGGAAGCATATCAAGATCGAGCCCCAGAGATGGTATTATCACTGCGACCGTCTGGGAATGGTGGTCTGGCAGGACATGGTGAACGGGGGAACCTACTACAGGCACTGGTTCGTGACCTACGCCGCGACGCTGATCTCCTGGAAAAAATGGAAGATGGCGGATATCTATCCCCACCTGCTGTCGCGCACCCATAAGGAGGGCCGGCTGGAATTTGTCCGGGAGATGAAGGAGACGATCTGGATCCTGAAAGGACATCCCTCCATTGCGGTATGGGTGATCTTCAACGAAGGCTGGGGGCAGTTCCAGACAGAGGATATGACGAGGATCGCAAGGTCCTGCGACAGCACCCGGCTGATCGACCAGGCAAGCGGATGGTTTGACCAGAAGGGCGGGGACCTGCAGAGCGTGCATAACTATTTCTTTAAGCTGGAATTTGCGGCAGAAAAGGAGCGCGCTACCGTATTGTCGGAATTTGGAGGATATTCCCTGCGTGTTGCGGGGCACAGTGCCTGCAGCAAGCTCTATGGCTATGGAACGCATAAAACATTGGACAGCCTGAATGCCGCGTTTCAGGCGCAGATGGCAAAGGTAAAGGAGCAGATTCCAAAAGGATTGTGTGCCAGTGTTTATACACAGCTGAGCGATGTGGAAGAAGAGATGAACGGGATTTTCACCTATGACCGGGAAATACGGAAGATAATCCCTTGACATTTTTGGGACCGTATGCTAACATTTCAAAACAGGTAAAAGAATAAAACGCAATGACGAAGAGAGTAGACTGCAGGAGATCTTACAGAGAATTCCCGGGGGCTGAGAGGGATAGAGAGAATGCGGTTGAACATGGCTTCCGAGCGGCGTACCGAACATTGAGCAATCAAGGAAAAAAACTTACCAAATACTTAATGCGAGATTACGAAGGGTCCTGCCCTTTATAGCGGGGGAGTGCTGGCAGGCACTTGCGGAGGTTCTGTCTGTGAGGGCAGGGCGAATTAGAAGTGGTAACACGGCATACAGCCGTCTTCTTATGAATCATCAGAATATGATTTTTGAGAAGGCGGTTTTTACTTTTAGGAAAGAAGGAGAGATAAAAATGTCAGAGAGACCAAAGTATTACATCACAACTGCGATTGCCTATACATCTGGCAAACCGCATATCGGCAACACCTATGAGATTGTTCTTGCGGACGCGATCGCTCGGTACAAGAGGATTCAGGGATACGACGTATTTTTCCAGACCGGGACGGATGAGCACGGGCAAAAGATCGAGCTGAAAGCAGCAGAGGCAGGGGTATCGCCGAAGGAGTTTGTAGACGGCGTATCTACCGAGATCAAACGGATCTGGGATCTGATGGACACCTCTTATGACAAGTTCATCCGCACAACGGACGGATACCATGAGAAGCAGGTGCAGAAGATATTCAAGAAGCTGTACGACAAGGGGGACATTTACAAGGGATATTATGAAGGAATGTACTGTACGCCCTGCGAATCCTTCTTTACCGAGTCCCAGCTGGTGGACGGAAAATGTCCGGACTGCGGGCGCGAGGTGCAGCCGGCCAGGGAGGAGGCATATTTCTTCAAAATGAGCAAATATGCCGACAGGCTGATCGAGCATATCAACACTCACCCGGAATTTATCCAGCCCGTATCCCGGAAAAACGAGATGATGAACAATTTCCTGCTTCCGGGCCTGCAGGATCTGTGTGTGTCCAGAACCTCCTTCAAATGGGGGATTCCGGTAGACTTTGACCCGAAGCACGTAGTCTACGTGTGGCTGGACGCGCTGACCAACTACATCACCGGGATTGGATACGAGTGCGACGGGGAAAGCACGGAGCAGTTTGAGTATGACTGGCCGGCAGACCTGCATCTGATCGGAAAGGACATCATCCGCTTCCATACCATTTACTGGCCCATTTTCCTGATGGCGCTGGATCTCCCTCTGCCGAAGCAGATCTTCGGCCACCCGTGGCTGCTCCAGGGGGACGGCAAGATGAGCAAGTCACGCGGAAATGTACTGTATGCGGATGAGCTGGTGGATTTCTTCGGTGTAGACGCGGTCCGCTACTTCGTACTCCATGAGATGCCCTTTGAAAATGACGGCGTCATTTCCTGGGAACTGATGGTGGAACGGCTCAACTCGGATCTGGCCAACACGCTGGGCAACCTGGTCAACCGTACCGTATCCATGACCAACAAGTATTTCGGCGGCGTGGTGACGGACAAAGGCGCGGCGGAAGAGGTGGATGCCGACCTGAAGGCGGTAATGGAGCATGCGGCGAAAGCGGTAGACGCGAAGATGAACGAGCTCCGTGTGGCGGACGCGATGACAGAGATCTTCAATCTGTTCAAGCGCTGCAACAAATACATTGACGAGACCATGCCCTGGGTACTGGCAAAGGATGAGGCGAAAAAGGACCGTCTGGAGACCGTGCTGTGGAACCTGATCCAGGGAATCTCCGCAGGCGGAAGGCTTCTGGAGGCATTTATGCCTTCCGCCAGCCAGAAGATACTGGCGCAGCTCAATGAAGGCCATGTGACAGACAAGCCGGAGATCCTGTTCCAGCGTCTGGATCTGGAGGAAGTGATGAAGAAGGTGGAAGAGCTGCATCCTCCGGTGGAAGAAGAGGCGGATCAGGGTTCCGGGGAGAAGGAAGAGGGCGTGATCGACGTGGAGGCAAAGCCGGAGATCACGTTTGACCAGTTCGGCGCCCTGCAGTTCCAGGTGGGTGAGATCATTGCCTGCGAGGAGGTGCCGAAGTCCCGGAAGCTCCTCTGCTCCAAGGTGAAGATCGGAAGCCAGGTGAAGCAGATCGTATCCGGGATCAAGGCACATTACACCCCGGAAGAGATGGTCGGCAAAAAGGTCATGGTGCTGGTGAACTTAAAGCCCGCCAAGCTGGCAGGAGTCCTCTCGGAAGGAATGCTGCTCTGCGCGGAGGACGCGGACGGTGTTCTGTCCCTCATGGTTCCGGAGAAGGAGATGCCTGTGGGAGCGGAGATCAGCTAAAGCGCGTGCTGACATGTGCTGCTTCGGCAGATTGAACGGCATAAAGCGTTTCGGCTGCCTCGAAGACTATGACAGATATATTTCAGAAGCCCTGCCCTGGCGCAGGGCTTCTGCGTTTCTGATACATGGGGAAAAAAGGCAGATTTTCTGCGTTGCGGATCTGTGAATAAGATGTTTATTTGTCAGAATCTAATTAATTTTCAGAAAATTACATACAAAATAAACAATTATAAATTTATTAGAAAAATATTCAAAAAATGTGTTGACAAATAAGAAGGCCTGTGGTATTATAAATTCAATCCAAAAGAGATACAACCATCGAAGCAATCGACAGGATATCTCACATAGGAGCCATTTTCCGGGGGAGACATAACTTACATTATAATCAGATTCTGGTCCGGAGGGTGGTTGGAATATTAAGAAAAGGAGGTAAAGGTCCCGTGGACAGTATAGAACTCATTACAATTCAATATGTCAGTGGTACGGCAGATGTACATTCCTGTGGAGAAGAGACCTTTACTTATTTGAGATAAAGGAATCCGGTATAAATAGTATGAAAAGGATGAACAATCGGAGAGTATGAGGATGCCGGATGATGATCAAGAGACTCAGCATTTGCAGACATATTGAATACAGGTGCCACAGATAGCAGGATTTCCGGGATGTGTAAAGAAACATCAGAGAGATTCCATTTTTTATAAAAGTATTCCAGGTTATAGGAAGAATAATTTAGTAGATTGTTGGAATATTGATGAACAATACTGCAGCAGGCAAACGATTATAGATGGAATAACTAAGGGTGATACTTTAAAGAGATGAATATATGGAGAGGAGCGGAGAAAGCGAACGTACATATACCTGCTAAAGTATTTATATAAAAAGTAAAGGTCTTACAGGAGTGGGAGTCGAGAGGTTCCTCCGATTTTTAAAATAAAAAGAATGAAAAAACTAAATAAATCATAAAAAATGCATCTTCAACAAGATTTGAGGATGCATTTTTTTGACATTATTCGATAGTTATGATACACTAGGGGGAAGAATGGTTACAGGGTGCTCATAGTAACGAAAAAAACACACAATGATAACGAGGTGAACGGCAGTGGACAAATATGAGTATAAGCTGAAGACAGGACAGATGCTTGAACTTATGGAGGACGGTGCATTTAATAAGGCTGCGGAGATCGCAGACAGTATTGACTGGAAAAGAGTGCGCAATACGAAGATGCTGACAGACGTCAGCGATATCTATGAAAAGAACGGGGACTATCAGAAAAGCTACGAAGTTTTGAACATTGCTTATCACCGTGCGGAGGGGAGCAGGAAGATCGTATATCGTCTCTGTACGCTTGCGCTGAAAACGAAGAATGTAGATGAAGCGATCGACTATTATGATGATTTTCAGCAGATCGCGCCGAAGGATCCCAACAAGTTCATACTCAGGTATCAGATCCTGCGTGCTCAGAGAGCGCCCATTGAGCAGCAGATCGAAGCTCTGGAATCGTTTAAGAAAGCGGAGTATATCGAAGAGTGGGCATATGAACTGGCAAAGCGTTATCAGGAAGCGGGAATGACGGCGGAATGTCTGGAAGAATGCGATGACCTGATCCTTTGGTTCAATGAAGGAAAGTATGTCTATCAGGCTATGGAGCTGAAGATGCAGTATAAGCCGCTGACGCCGTCACAGCAGGAAAAATACGATAACAGGTACTCCAGAATGTCGAATGAGACAATGGAGATGCCGAATGTCGAAGCATATAAAAATGAAAAGGATGCGGCTGCGAAGGAAGAGTCTGTAGATGATATGCTTGCCGAGGCAGAAGCCAGCCAGCCAGATGATTCCGATGCGGCGGCTTCTGATACAAAGAGGCGGGAATCAAAAGGAAGAAAAATAGGCAGCACCATGAAACTCGACGAGGCCCTGAAGAGCCTGCTCAATCTGGGGATGGGTGAAGAAGATAAGGTGAGAGATTCTTCCAATGAACCTGTCAGTACGGATGTGGTATTTGAAGAGGATAAATTCCAGGGGGCTATTGAGGAAATTGAATCCATTGCTGATTTAAAGCTGGTTGATGAGATCTCAAGTCAGAAAGGACTGAGGGAGCTAAAAGTGGATCCGGACCTGGAGGAACTGCTTCCGGATGAATTCCAGGATGAACTTCTGGAGGATGATTCTGACGGAACACATCATATAGAACCTGTTACAACTATCATGCAGCCTATACGAACGAGGGAAGCCGGAGAACTGAGAGCGGACCCAGAACCGGAGAACCACGGGGCGGCTGCGGAAAAAACTCTGGAAGAACTGTATGCGGATGCAGGTGCGCCTCTGGAAAGTCAGATCATGGATACCGGAGAGATAGGATCTGTGACCGGCGGGGGCAGCATTGCGCCGGAATCAGGGCAGAGCGGGGACACGAGAATCTTGGATAAAGATACAGTGAGGACCCTTGCAGAGCTCGACAGCGGTACGGATGAAATCAGTGCGGAGCAGGACAGCCAGGAGGAGACTCTTGCGGAGAAAAGCATAGGAAATGCAGAAATCATTGCTGAACTGAATGAGGATGCCAGAGAAATCATTGCAGAGCTTGATGAGGAAGCAAGAAGGACGATCGAGGAATTGGATGCGGAGGAAGAGCAGCCGGCAGAGCAGTATGGTATAGAAGCTGTGAATACATCAGCTGCTGAGCAGAAGAATCAGGTTGAGGGCCAGATGAATCTTTTGGATCTGATGACAGAATTGGATGATGGTTCAGAGCATTCCAAAGACCATGAGATCGCATCAGATGCACCTATTTTACCGCCGGATATCCAGAGAATGATCGATGAGATAGAAGGCGTCGTTCCTGTGGAGGAAGCCGGCGTAAAGGCGGTGAAGGAGGAAAAACAGGCATCGTCTGTATATGATGAGGAACCTGTGGAAAATATGGGGAACGTAGCAGAACAGCTTCGTGTAGATGAATCTTCAGAATGGTTTGAGGATTATGATGATGTTCTGGATGAAGAAGAATATGCAGAGGAACAGCCGGAAGAAAAGGAAGCTCTGGATGAGGAAGAATACACAGAAGATATCGAGATCAGCTTTGGGAGAGATGAGGAAGAGATTGCCGAAGAATATGATGTAGCGCCAGAGCTTGAAGACATCGGCGGAGGAGAGGAAGCCGGAGAGCATTTCACAATAGAGTATCAGGAAGCCAACGAGCTTATCTATGAAGAGGAAGAGCTGGATGAGGAAGCAGGAAACGAATACGGCAGAGAATATGAAGATGTAGAGCCTGAGTCTGAAGATGAAGGATATGAGGAAGCGGAATATGCCGGAGAGTATGAAGACACAGAAACTGACGGAGGGGACGGCGGATTCCAGGAAGCGGAATATACCGGGGAATATGAAGATATAGATTCGGGGGATGAGAATAACGAGTATGACGAAGCAGAACCGGAGTACACTGAGGAGTATGAAGGCGAAGAGACGGAATACGAGGAAGACGGATATGAAGAGAGTGAGCCTGAATACGGTGAAGAATATGAAGATGTAGATTCAGGCTATGAGAATAACGAGTATGACGAAGCGGAACCGGAGTACACCGAAGAGTATGAAGGTGAGGCGACGAATGATGAGGAAGACGGATATGAAGAAGGCGTGCCTGAATACGGCGAAGAATATGAAGATGTAGACTCAGGCTATGAGAATAACGAGTATGAAGAATCAGAACCGGAGTACACCGAAGAGTATGAAGGCGAAGAGACGGAATACGAGGAAGACGGATATGAAGAAGGTGAGTCCGAATACGGCGAAGAATATGAAGATATAGATTCAGACTATGAGAATGACGAGTATGGAGATTCAGAAGCAGAGTATCCGGAAGAGTACAGCGATGAGCCTGACTTTGAAGGCGGATATGATGAGGAGTATGACGGGGAGCCGGAATATGAAGCTGACTACGAGGAGGAATCTGAGTACGAAGAGGAAGAATACGAAGACAGCTATGACTACGAGGATGAAGAATACTATGCCGGAGAATATGAAGAGGATGATTACGACGCAGCTTCCGTAGAAGCGAATCTGGAGGATGAATTCCGTCCTCGGAGAGCTTTCAGGCAGCGGTACGATGAGCGGGAAGTCCCGGATGAAGAGGAAGAGATGGATATTCTTTCTGCGACTACGCCTCTCAGCCGGAAGGAAACTGCGAAGCTGATCGCTACTGGAAAGACCTCGCCTCTGCCCGTGGATGAGATATCAGATGCCCTGTCCATGTCTGATACTGGTTTTGTAGTACATGGAAGATATGATCTGAGAACCCAGAGCGGAATCGGTACAAGGGCAGGTCTGACGGAAGAACAGAAGAAGCTTTTCTCCTACTTTGTGCCGGTACGGGGCATGAGCGAACAGCTTGTGGACGTACTGGAGCAGGATAAAAACTGTACGAATCGCAGGGGAACCTCCAACACCGGGAATCTTCTGATCATCGGAAACAAGGGGAACGGCAAGACTGTACTTGCCGTGGACGTGGTAAAGGCAATCCAGAAACAGCGGAATATCCGGCAGGGAAGGGTTGCGATCGTGACCGGAGATTCGCTGAATAAAAAGAAGATCAGCGATATTTTCAGCAAGCTGTACGGAGGTGCGCTGATCATTGAAAAAGCAGGTAAGATGAATGAAAAAACAGTGGCCCGGGTGAACAAGGCTATGGAGAGAGATACCGGAGAGCTTTTGATCGTGCTGGAGGATCAGCGAAAGCCCCTTGACCGTCTTCTGACATCCAATCGGGAGTTCCGGAGAAAGTTCACAAGCCGTCTGGAGGTTCCAATCCTGATCAATGATGAGCTCGTTACATTCGGACAGACTTATGCACAGGAAAACGGATATCAGATCGATGAAATGGGGATCCTTGCCCTGTACAGCCGGATTGATATGCTGCAGCGGGAAGACCATGCCGTGACCATTGCGGAGGTCAAGGAAGTGATGGATGAGGCTATGGAGCATTCACAGAAGGCATCGGCGAAAAAGCTGGTGAAGCGTGTATTAGGGAAAAACAGGGATGATTCAGATCGTATCATATTGACAGAAAAAGATTTTAATTGATCAACTTGTGTGGTGACCTCCTCATTAGAATGCGGCTTCATGGCGGACCTTGCTAATGAGGAGGTTTTTATTGAAGCTGATCATTAATGAGGAAGGACAGGAAAATGAGACAGATGGATTTAAAGGCGCTTGCCAAAATAAATTTGGGGCTGGACGTACTTGGGAGAAGGGAAAACGGATATCACGATGTACGTATGGTCATGCAGTCTGTTTATCTGTATGATAATGTAAGGCTGGAAGCCAGGGAAGAACCGGGGATCGAGCTTTCGTCCAACCTGTACTATCTCCCGGATGATTCGGGGAATATCGCATATAAGGCAGCACAGATGATGATAGAGGAATTTCATCTGGAAGGAGGGGTGCGCATTACATTGGATAAGCACATCCCTGTGGCAGCAGGCATGGCGGGAGGGAGCTCCAATGCGGCGGCGGTGCTGTTTGGGATGAACCGTCTGTTCGGGCTGGAGCTTACCCGCCAGGAGCTGATGGAGCGGGGCGTTCTGCTGGGAGCGGACGTACCCTACTGCATTCTGAGGGGAACCGTGCTGGCAGAGGGCATCGGCGAAAAGCTGACGGTTCTGCCTTCCATTCCCAAGTGCGCGGTACTGATCGCAAAACCGCCAGTCAGCGTGTCTACGCGGGTGGTCTATGAAGCGCTGGATTCGAAAGAGATCGTGAAGCATCCGGATATTGACGGACTGATCCGGGCACTGGAGGAGGGGAGCCTGAAAACTGTGGCGGCATGCATGGGAAATGTGCTGGAGGATGTGACGATCCCCAAATATCCTGTGATCCGGGAAATTAAGCAGGAAATGCTGGAAGCAGGAGCTCTGAATGCGATGATGAGCGGAAGCGGTCCGACCGTATTCGGACTGTTTGAAAATAAAATAAAGGCAAGAAATGCCCAGGAAAGGATCAGAAGAAAAGCCCTGGCAAAACAGGTCTATGTGACCAACGTACATAATGCAAGGAGGGAATGAGGGATGGAGCCTGGATTTGAAGTAAATATGAACGATTTTCTGCCTCTTCGGGATGTGGTGTTCAATACGCTGCGGCAGGCAATCCTGCGGGGCGAATTAAAGCCCGGGGAACGGCTTATGGAGATCAAGCTTGCCAATAAGCTGGGCGTCAGCCGGACTCCGATCCGCGAGGCCATCCGGAAGCTGGAGCTGGAAGGCCTGGTACTCATCATCCCCCGGCGGGGCGCAGAGGTTGCTCAGATCACGGAAAAAAGCCTCCGGGACGTGCTGGAGGTGCGGCGCTCACTGGAAGCACTGGCAGTCCGGCTTGCATGCGAGCGGATGCAGGTACAGGGTCTGCAGGCTCTGAAACATGCGGAAGAGGATTTTGAGGAGGTCCTGGGAAACGACGATATTACGGTTGTAGCCGAAGCAGATGTCGCATTCCATGACATCATCTATATGGCAACGGACAACCAGAGGCTGATCCAGCTCCTGAGCAATTTCCGGGAGCAGATGTACCGTTACCGGGTAGAATATCTGAAACGGAAGGAATGCCATCCAAAGCTTTTGGAGGAACATCAGGGGATCATCCGCGCTATTGAAAACGGCGAAGTGGAGACAGCGACGCAGATCACCTGTCAGCATATTGACAACCAGGTAGAATGGGTCAGCGATACCCTGCGCGGACAGGAATGATAACAGGGCAAGCTTCGGCCAGGGCGCGGTAGCCTGGGGAATTTTCCGGCATACGGTATATTTGCGGGAAAACAGGCAATACTTTCGATATCAAGAATGTCTTCGAAACGTTTATAAGAGTGAAGCTTTTGAGGACAAGAAGATGGAGGAAGTATACATATGAAACAAAATCGTATGATTCTGATACTCTCATTGCTCCTTGCGGCAATGGTTACCTGGTTTCTGATGTGGAGGACCGGCATGGAGGCCAGGGAGAGGATGCAGGAGCATCTGGCCGGAGAGGTTCTGCGGTTCCATATCCTTGCCAACAGCGACAGCGAAGAAGACCAGGCACTGAAGATCACGGTGAGGGACCGGATCCTGGATTATCTGAAAGAGGAGATGCCGGAGACAAAGAACGCCCAGGAGACTGCACGCTGGATCCGCAGACATGTGGACGAGCTGGAAGAGGTGGGATGCAGGACCGTGGAGGAACAGGGGTATGATTATCCGGTCAATGCCGCGGTCACGACATGCTGGTTTCCGGACCGGACCTACGGGGATATGACATTTCCGTCGGGAAATTATGAGGCGCTTCGGGTCGAGCTCGGAGATGCGGACGGGCATAACTGGTGGTGCGTGCTGTACCCCAGCCTCTGCTTTCAGGATGCGTCGAATGCAGTGGTCCCTGAGGAGGGAAAGCAGCAGCTTAAGAATGTGCTGACAGAGGAAGAATATGCCCATATGACCACAGAAGCCGATTTTCAGATCAAGTGGTATTTTTGGGAGCGGTGGAAAGGATAAGAAAAAATGATATATACATTTGACAGCAGAGTAAGATACAGCGAGGTGGATCATCAGGGGACACTGACCCTGCCGGCGCTGATGAACTACCTGCAGGACTGCAGTACCTTCCAGTCAGAGGATATCGGGGTAGGACTGTCCGTCCTGCGGGAGAGAAAACGGGCGTGGCTTCTCTCCTACTGGCAGGTGGAAGTCAGACGATACCCGAAGCTGGGAGAAAGGATCACGGTGGGGACGCTGGCTACCGGATTTAAAGGCTTTTTCGGAAACCGGAATTTTTACATAGATGACGGAAATGGAGACCGCCTGGCCTGCGCCAATTCCATATGGGTATTCATGGACGCGGAGGCAGGCAGGCCCGTGAAGCCCGGGGAAGAGGAGATCGCGCCCTACGGCCTGGAAGAGCCGCTGGAAATGGACTACGAAGGCAGGAAGATCCGGCTTCCGGAGACTGCGCAGGCGCTGGAGCCGTTCCCGGTGAGAAGGGCGCATATCGATACCAACGAACACGTGAATAACAGCCAGTATATCCAGATGGTCATGGACCTGCTTCCGGGGGACTTCCCGGTTCACCGGCTGCGGGTGGATTATAAAAAATCTGCCGTCATGGGGGACATCATTTTCCCGAAGCTCTCCCGGGAAGAGGGAAGGACAGTCGCAGAGCTGTGTGATGAGACGGGGCAGACTTATGTGGTGGCGGAGCTGAAATGAAAAGCCGGCCTGCTGCCGGGAAATCAGATGAGACAATAGGTAAAGAGAATAGGATGACAGGATAAAAAATAAAGGAGCAAAAAAAGATGAAGTATGATGTGATCATTATCGGCGCAGGCCCGGGAGGGATCTTTTCTGCGTATGAGCTGGTGAAAGGAAACAAGGATCTGAAGATTGCCGTATTTGAAGCCGGCAGTCCGCTGGAAAAGCGGAACTGCCCGATCGACGGGAAGAAGATTAAAAGCTGTGTGAACTGCAAGACCTGCGCGATCATGAGCGGATTCGGCGGCGCAGGCGCATTTTCCGACGGGAAATATAATATCACCAACGATTTCGGCGGGACCCTGCATGAGCATATCGGGAAAAATGAGGCTATCTCCCTCATGGAATATGTGGACGAGATCAATATGTCCCACGGCGGCGAGGGCACAAAGATGTATACTACCGCAGGCTCCAAATTCCGCAAGCTCTGCCTGCAGAATAAGCTGAACCTTCTGAACGCGTCCGTGCGTCATCTGGGAACGGACATCAATTATGTGGTCCTTGAAAATCTGTATGCGGAACTCAAGGACAAGGTAGAGTTCCGTTTCCACCATCAGGTGGATCATATCGAACTGTTGGAACAGGGCTATCGCGTGTTTTGCGGGGAGCAGTCGGACGACTGTGATAAATGTATCGTTTCCGTGGGCAGGAGTGGCAGCAAATGGATGGAAGAGGTCTGTCAGGAGCTGAATATCCCGACCAGCTCCAACCGGGTGGATATCGGCGTGCGTGTAGAGCTTCCGGCGGAGATCTTTTCCCATCTGACGGATGAGCTGTATGAGAGCAAGATCGTATACCGGACGGAAAAATTTGAAGACAATGTGCGGACCTTCTGCATGAATCCGTATGGGATCGTAGTCAATGAAAATACGAAGGGAATTGTGACTGTAAACGGACACAGCTACGAGGATCCCAAAAAGCAGACGGAGAATACCAACTTCGCCCTTCTGGTGGCAAAGCATTTCTCAGAGCCGTTCAAAGACAGCAACGGATACGGGGAAAGTATCGCAAGACTGTCCAATATGCTGGGCGGCGGAGTGATCGTGCAGCGCTTCGGAGACCTGATCCGGGGGCGCAGAAGCAACTGGAAGCGGATCGAGGAAGGGCTGGTGCGCCCGACTCTGGCAGCGACGCCGGGAGACTTAAGCCTTGTCCTGCCCAAGCGGATCCTGGACGGCCTGATCGAGATGATCTACGCCCTGGATAAGATCGCACAGGGGACAGCCAATGATGATACGCTTCTGTACGGCGTAGAGGTCAAATTCTATAATATGGAAGTCAATATAGACGAGAACCTGGAAACGCCATATAAGGGGCTGTATGTGATCGGAGACGGCAGCGGTGTGACCCATTCCCTGTCCCATGCGTCGGCCAGCGGGGTGCATGTGGCACGGCATATCCTGAACGGTGCGCGTTCTGCGGATTGATGCCGCGGGCATCCGGATTGGAGAGAACCGGGCCGTACTGCGGGCGGAAACAGGAAGGGCAGTCGTTTGCAGATGCGGTCCGGTTATAAATATAGAAAGGAACGAGAGATGAGATTAGGAGAAAAGCAGGTACTGACCGTGGTAAAGAAAGTCTCCTTCGGCGTATACCTGGGAAATGATGAGCAGAGAGTCCTTCTGCCGAAAAAGCAGGTGCCGGAGGGGATCGAGCCGGGAGACCCGGTGGAAGTATTTTTGTATAAGGATTCAGATGACAGACTGATCGCCACCACCCGGGAGCCCAGGCTGACGTTGGGGAAGCTGGCGGTGCTTCGGGTGGCGGATACCAACAGGATGGGAGCATTTCTGGACTGGGGACTGGACAAAGACTTGTTTCTGCCCTTTAAGCAGCAGACCGCGAAGGTGAAGAAAGGGGATCAGTGCCTGGTGTCTCTGTATATTGACAAGAGCGAAAGACTGTGCGCCACGATGAAGGTGTACCACCTTCTCCAGACAGATTCCCCTTATCAAAAGGACGACAAGGTCACAGGCATCATTTACGATACCAGTGATAATTTTGGAATCTTTGTGGCAGTGGACGACAGGTATTCCGCCCTGATCCCCAGGAAGGACGCGGTGGGCGCTCTCCGTGTGGGCGAACGTGTGGAGGCCAGGGTCACTGCAGTAAAGGAGGACGGCAAGCTGGATCTAAATCTGCGGGACAAGATCCCGGAGCAGATGGACAAGGATGCGGAAAGGATCCTGGAAGTGATCCGGGGCTGCGGCGGGGAGCTGCCCTTTAACGACAAGGCAGACCCGGAAAGGATCCGTCAGGAATTTGGCATGAGCAAGGCGGCCTTCAAACGCGGTGTCGGAAGGCTCTTGAAGGAAAGAAAAATAGAGATCCTGGATCAGGGGATCCGGATGAAATAAATAAAATATGAGCAGCCACTGGTGAAAACAGCCGGGGGCTGCTTTTTTGCTGCCTTTTTTTGTGACATGAACACATATATTTTTAAAATGTTTAAAAATATGAAATAATTCGAACAAAACATAAAATTTGATTGCTTTAAAACATTATAAAATCAAAAAAATGAAATAAATATAACAAATGTTCTTGACAGAACAAAAGAATTGTGTTATATTTACAACATAGAAACAGTAAACAGATATATTGAAAATGCGCATCAATATAGGGATTTGAAAAGTAGGAGGATGTATAACATGTTAACAGTTGAAGAATTTGCAAAACATTTGGACTTGGCCTATCTGGCTCCCAATTTACAGAAAGAAGATATCATCGAGGCATGCAATATTGCCAAGAAATATCATGTAAACGCAGTCAATGTAAATTCCTGCTGGGGAGAACTGGTAGTGAATGAGCTGAAAGGAACTGATGTAGGCCCGAGTGCTGTGATCGGCTTCCCATATGGTGCGATGTCAACGAAGTCAAAGCTGTTCGAGCTTCAGGAGATGGTGGATCTGGGATGCACGGCATGCGATATGGTTGTGAACATCGGCGCGCTCAAAGACGGGGATTATGATCTGGTACGCCATGAGATCAGCGAATTTGTAAGGATCTGCGGCGACACCTGCGATACAAAGCTGATCTTTGAGGTTGGATTCCTGACAGATGAGGAGATCGCGGCGCTTACTAAAATCTGCTGTGAGTGCGGAGTGACATATGTGAAGACAGCAACAGGCTCCCAGGCATTTCCGACGGAACACCAGGTAAGGGTCATGAAGGAAAATCTTTCCGGCAATACAAAGATCAAGGTTTCCGGAGTTCCGAGAACCTTTACGATGTCAGCGGCACTCTATATGTTCGAACATCTCGGAGTCAGCCTCTGCGGGACAAGAAGCGCAGGAAAACTTGTGGAAGAATACAGTAAATACCTGGAGGAGTTACGCTGAGCGGCAGATAAAACTTGCAGCTCAGTATAAAAAACATCACAAGGTCTTATAAAAATTTAAATATTTTTAAAAATAAGGGATGATAGGAGAAAATATGCAGACAGTAAATTATAGTTTGGGTTCTTTGATTGGCGGGGATATTCAGATCGTATCAAAGGATGAAAGTTATGTGAGGAGAGCGCTTCATCAGAGCATCAGCTTCGAAGAATATGCGTTTCTGATGAAGATCGTAAAATACGTAGGGGTCAGCGAGCGGTTCCGGGATGTGATCGACCGCTTCCATGTGAAGGAGGGAGAGACGCCCGCAGGATTTAAGATCGAATATAATATGAAAGAAAATCAGTTATTAGAGATCGATCTTGTGAGAAATATCTCATATGATAAAAATGGATACAGGCGTCCGACAAAATTTATCTTCTCTGCGGATACGGCAAACCCGTATGAAGTAGAGCCGATCAAAAATCTGATCGGGAATCTGACCTGCAATCCGGGGATCATCTATGATCTGTTTATCAATAATCCGAAGGCAAATGTCGGGAACAAGTATAAGACAAGAAATGAAGTGATGCAGGAGATCGCCAATATTCTGGGCCCCGGGTGCGATATCAGCGTGGAAGTAAACGATCCGTTCGCGGACTTTGGCAAGATCCTGGAGGAAGCAGAAGAATTTCGTGAGATGTTCTCGGATTACCGTATGGTCATCAAGGTGCCCCATACCGGGCCGGTCAATGCAGATAACGTAGGACAGCTCCTGAAAGGCGATAAACGTCTTTCCACCCGTTGGAATCAGGCGGCTACGGCGGATTATCTGCATGGGCATAACCTTGCGCTGAAATTAAAGGATCACGGATTCCGTGTGAATTATACCCTGATGTTTGAACCATGGCAGACAGGGATGGCGCTTCAGGCAAAGCCCTACTTTATCAACAGCTTTGTACGTCAGCGCTTTGGAGTGACTACATACATCAACGGACTTTTGACGGCATATCAGAAGACCTATGATGACCGTTTCCTCGAAGAACTGAGAAAATTCATGATACAGTGGGATTTCCTTTCCGGGGATGACCAGAATGTAGACCTCAGACTGGTGGAAAAAGTGGCAAGGGAGACGATCGAATACAGAAAGATCAATGAAAAAGAGGGCTTTGACGGAATGGACGGAGTACGTCACAATCTGAGAATGCTCCGCAATTCGAATCTGGAAGATACCAGGCTGATCATCTGCAGCATTGAAGGCTCCAGAATGTATCCGGAGCTGGATAAGCTGATGACAGAATCGGAATTTAAGGACATGACAGACCGGATCGTCATTACGACAGAACCGTCTTATCTTGCGCAGAATACGTCGGCGCCGCAGATCATTACCTATCAGAGACGATTTATGAATGCGGCAAATGGAGAAAAATAAAGACCAGGTGCAGCAATGAAAGATATTGCAGGAGGAGCAGAATGAGTAAGCTGGACAAACTGACAAAATTAAATGATATTTGTCTTTTCGTAAAGGATTTCCAGGGCGCTTTAAAGTTTTATACAGAAAAGTTCGGGTTTCAGGTGAAACGCCTGCAGCCGACTCCTGAGAACGCCAATTATGCAGAATTTGAATTTCATGGAACAGCGGTCACGCTTTGGGATAAAAAGGGACTGTGTGAAGTGGTGGATCATCAATATATCGATGGAGACGGACATCATTTTATGATCGCTGTCAAAGTACCTGAGATGCAGGACGTAGATGATATTGCCGAAGAATTGATCGGCAATGGCGTCGTCTGCCTAGTGAAGCCGACAACCTATCCGTTCGGCTCCAGGGCGGCATATTTCCAGGATCCGGAAGGAAATGTATGGGAAGTGTTTGCCTGGGAGGAAGGAAACGGACCGGGACTACTGTAGCGAAAGGAGGGCATGATGGCGAAATTTACGATCATTGTCCTTGACAGTGTCGGCGTAGGCGAACTGCCGGATGCGGCCGATTTCGGCGATACAGGGACGAATACATTGAAGCATGTGGATGAATTTATGGGGGGTCTCAAAATCCCGAATCTGAAGCGGCTGGGATTGTTCCACATTCAGGATACCGGCCTTACAGCAGAAGGGAAAGCGCAGGGATGCTATGGAAAGGCTGCCGAAGTCGGAAAGGCGAAGGATACCACGAACGGACACTTTGAGATCGCCGGTCTGACTGTGAAAACCCCGTTTAAGGTTTTTGGCGAGTCATTTCCTCCCAGGATCATTGAAGAACTGGAACGGCGGATCGGTACAAAGGTGATCGGAAATTATCCGGCGTCCGGAACAGAGATCATTAAGGAACTGGGAGATGAACATGTAAAGACGGGATATCCGATCGTATATCTGTCTGCGGACAGCCTGATGCAGATCGCCATGCATGAAAGCGTCATCCCGCTGGAGGAACAGTATGAGATCTGCCGAAAGGCCAGAGAGCTCCTGACGGGGGACGACACTGTGAGCCGTGTGATCTGCAGGCCGTTTACCGGAACCTCCGGTCATTATTACAGGACAGAAAACAGGAAGGATTTTTCAGTAGACCCGCCGGGAAGAACGGTTCTGGATCTGCTGAGCGAACAAGGAAAAGAAGTCATCGGTGTAGGAAAAATAGAAGATATTTTTAACCGCCGCGGACTCACAAAGATCAATCATACAAAAAACAACAGGGAAGGGATCGCAGCTGCGCTGTCCTATCTGAAAGAGGGATTCGACGGTCTGCTGTTTGTGAATCTGGTGGATTTTGACATGCTCTACGGCCACCGGAATGATCCTCAGGGGTACGGGGAAGCGCTGGAGTATTTTGACCGCTTCATACCGGAGATGATCTCGCTTCTCGATGAGGAGGACATCCTTCTGATCACGGCGGACCATGGATGCGATCCGACCACTCCGGGGACAGACCACACAAGAGAATACATCCCGATCGTTGTTTATGGAAAGCGTCTCAGACAGGGAGCAGACCTGGGAGTGAGGAAAACATTTTCCGACATCGGGGCGACCGCGGCGGAATATTTCGGATATACATTTCCGGCAGGAACTTCATTTTTAAAAGAGATTTCCAGGGAGAAGGTCTGAGAAAGCTTTCGGAGAGGAGAAGCTATGGAGCAATTTGAATTTATGTCTCCGACAAAATTCATTTTACAGAAGGATGCTGACCTGCTGTGCGGCAGAGAGGTAAAAAAATATTCTGATCATGTATTATTCGTTCATTATGGGGACAAATATATGTATGATTCCGGCCTGCATGCCAGAATCACGAAGGCGCTGGCCGATGAGGGCCTGGTCTGCTTTGAGCTGCCCGGAGTACAGCCGAATCCAAGAGTGGAGCTGGTCCGCGAGGGCATAGAGCTCTGCCGGAAGGAACAGATCGGATGCGTGCTTGCCGTTGGAGGAGGAAGTGTGATCGATACGGCAAAGGCAGTGGCGATCGGCGTAAAATATGACGGAGATGTATGGGACTTCTATTCCGGAAAGGCTGTTCCGACACAGGCGCTTCCCATTGGTACAGTCATGACGCTTCCGGCGACAGGAAGCGAAGGAAGCAACGGAAGTGTATTAAAGAATACGGAGACCGGGGAAAGTGCGGATACCATGGCAGACTGCCTGAGGCCCTCCTTTACACTGATGAATCCGGAGCTGACGCTGACCATACCAAAACGCCAGACCGTATTTGGGATTGTAGATATGTTTTCACATGTTCTGGAACGCTATTTTTCCAGTTCCAGAGAGGTGTACCTGACGGATTATATGTGCGAGGGTGTGATGAAGTCCATCCTTGTCAATGCCAGGGCGCTGATGAGGGATCTGAAGGACTACAATGCCAGGGCGGAACTGATGTGGACCGCAGTAGTGGCACATAACGGACTGCTTGCAGCAGGAAGGAATCAGGACTGGGCGACCCATACCATCGGGGCACAGCTCAGCGCACAGTACAATACGGTACACGGAGCTGCTCTGTCGGTGTTGTTTCCAAACTGGGCGGCCTATGTATATAAAGAAAATATTCCCAGATTCGTACAGTTTGCAAACAGGGTCTTTGACATAGATATTGACTTGTATGACCAGGAAAAAACTGCACTGGAAGGAATCCGTAGGCTGCGTGAATTTTTCGACTTTTTGGGCGCGCCGTCTACGCTGAATGATATCGGAGTAGAGTCGGATGAAAAGTTTGCAAAAATGGCAGAGGACGCATGCAGATTCGGCAGCATTGGGGGGATCAAAACGCTGAATGCCGCCGATGTAGAGGCAATATACAGGATGGCGCAGTACGAAAGCCGGAGCATATGACAGCTGCAGAACATAAAAGAGAAATCACAGTTCCGGGCGGCGGCACGCAGAACCGTCTGCTGCTCTGGAACGTAAAAAAATAAGGTGGCACGTATGAAATATGAGATAGGGATCAGCGGGGCAGTCATCGTGTCCGGGCATAACGGTTACAGACCGTTTATCGGTTCGGTGGGAGTGGCAGGGGACAGGATCGAGGAGGTCCTTCCCGGTGAACTGAAAAGGTCAGAATGTGACAGATGGCTGGACGGCAGAGGAAAAATCCTGATGCCGGGCCTTGTAAATGGACATTGCCATGGAGATATGACACTGGCGAGAGGGCTCGGCGACGGTATGACACTTTGGGAACAGAACCAGGCATTTGCAGATACAGGCTGGTTCTATACTCTGATAAGTGATGAGGAAAGATATGATTCCAGGCAGTTAACGTATTGTGAAGCGCTGCTGTCCGGCACCACATTCATTATGGAGAACATGTACTGGGGGCTGGGACTCGATTCCGTAAAGGCCATGAAGGAGGTCGGGATCCGGGGAGCACTTGCGGAGGATATCCGGCAGGACTTCGCGAAGCCGGATGTTTTTATAACGGAGACTTATCTCGACAGCTATCAAAAAAGCTGCGGCAAAGAAGAGCTCCTTCCGGTAATAGGCAGTATTTCCGAAGAAGACTATGATACAGAGCGCCTTGAGAGGATCCGGAAGATCGTGGATGCAAGAAAGATGTATATGACCTGTCATCTGGCGGAAAATACATGGAGAAGGGATCTGATCCTGGAAAGATTTGGAACAACGCCGATCGACTATATGTACCGCGGCGGATTTCTTGGGGAAAATGTGATCGGCTCCCATGTCGTCTATGCATCAGATCAGGAGGTCAGACAGCTGGCCCAAACCGGAACCAGAGTTGTGAATACGCCTTTGTGTGAAATGAAGATTCAGGATGGGATCGCACCGATTCCGGAAATGGTGAAGCAGGGAGTTACGGTGTGCCTGGGGACAGATGGAGCTATGTGGAATAACTCCAACGACATCTTCCGGGAAATGAAGGGGATGGCTCTGCTGCATTCCATTCACAGCGGAGTTCGGAGCCTGAAGAAAACAGAGATCCTGGATATGGCCACGAGAAACGGTGCAAAATGCTTTGGACTGGAAAAGGATTACGGAACGATCGAAGCCGGGAAAAAAGCAGACTTTATCCTGATCGAGACCCGTTTACCTCATATCCAGCCGCTGCGTATCGGTGCATATGAAAATGTGACTTCGGCCTTGATCTATAATGTGACGGGGCAGGACGTAACAGATGTGTTTGTGGACGGAAGACACGTCGTAGAGGGAAGAGCTCTAAAGACGATCCCCGCCGCAGAGCTGATGGAACGTGTGCAAAGAGCATCAGAAAAACTGGCGCAAGCTTTGGAACGGAATTGAAACAGACAGAACTCGTCTGTTTTGAGGATAAGAAACGAAAATACAAAAAGAAAGCGAGGAAAAGGTATGAAAAAAAGAGGATTGGCGTTGATGATGGCAGCATTGTTGGCAGTCAGTGCGCTGTCGGGCTGCGGCAAAGACAAGGGCGGCAGCGGAGACACAGCAGCATCCGGCGGGACAGAAAATGAAGAAGGGGGAGCCGAAAAGCAGTACAGGGTCGCGCTTGTCGTAAATCAGAAATTTGGGGACAAGGCATCCATGGATGACCTTGCAAAAGGGGCGGACAAGGCAGCGGAGGACTTCGGCGTAGAGATCGCGAAACTGGAATCCGCGGAGGCATCCAGATTTGAAGAGGATGTGCGCGCCATGTCAGAAGAAGGCTACGATCTGATCGTTACGACATATCCTTACATGACAGATGCGACGAAGCTGGTGTCACAGGAATTCCCGGATACCAAGTATGCAGCTGTTTTCCAGACGATCAATGACGGAGATACGACCCTGGATAATGTATGGGACACGGAATTCCACGGGGAAGGCGCGTTCTATCTGGGCGGTTACATCGCAGGGAAGCTTACAAGATCAGATCATGTCGGATTTGTAGTAGGCGGTGAGGAGCCGACTCCAAATGCAGAAGGAAACGGATTTATGCTGGGTGTAAAAGCCGCAAACCCGGATGCAACAGTGGAATTTTCCTATGTAGGAAGCTACGAAGACCCGGCAAAGGCAAAAGAGATCGCGAGTGCGATGATCACAGCAGGCTGCGACGTGATCCAGACAGATTCAGGAGCATCCAATGCAGGAGTCGTAGAAGCATGTAAAGAAGCAGGGATCCTGTGCGCAGGAGAGATTTCGGATTACTGGGATGCATATGAAGGCTTCTATGGAATTGAAGGGATCGGATTCGGCGATACGGTGTATAAAGCGATCGAAATGCTGCTGGACGGCAAGTATTCCGGAGGAGAGCATGGAATCCGTGACCTGACAAACGGTGGCTATTTCATGGACTGGGATTCTTTCAACAGATTTGCAGATGCAAATGATGAGTACGGCGAAACGATGAAGGAGGCGATCAAGGAGGCTCAGGATCTGGAAAAGCAGATCATGGACGGGTCGCTGGAGGTTCCGTTTGATACAGAGGTTCCCAGCTGGGACAGGATCAAAGCACAGTAACAGACTGCTCATAGCAAGATAAGAAAGCTGTCTGCAGGGCACAGACGGCCCTGGGGCAGCTTTTCTAGTATCGTATAAAATGATTCAACAGAAAAAGGAGATAAAACAATGGAAGAAAAAATCAACAAGGCATCGGCACCAAAGGCAGAAAACGAGGGAGTATACCATTTACAGTTAAAAAAAGGAGATGTTCCGTCCTATGTGATCCTTCCGGGAGCGCCGGAGAGGACTCTGAAGATCGCAAAAAACTGGGACAACGTAAAGGAAGTTGCATCGTATCGGGAATATAAGACTGTTACCGGAGAATATAAGGGAATGGAGATGGCATGTACCTCTACGGGGATCGGGGGACCAAGCTCTGAGATCTGTCTTCATGAACTGAATACGCTGGGAGTCCATACCTGTATCCGTGTCGGCACGACCGGCTGCATCGTACCGCAGTTTGACCTGGGAGATCTGATCATCCCGGTTGCCTGTGTGAGAAAAGATGGGACCTCTGCAACCTATGTGGAACCGGAATTTCCGGCATTTGCCAATACGTATGTTGTGATGGCTCTGATGGAGGCGTGTGAGAGGCTTGGATTCCGCTATGGACTGGGACTGGATTACACGGTAGGCTCCTTCTATATCGGACAGGGAAGACCTCTCAATGAGGATGGTTCCGGCTACTGGCCGTCATTTGCCGAAAAGATCGTACCGGATCTGCAGACTGCGGGTGTGACGAATATAGAAATGGAGACGTCGGGACAGTTTGTAGTCGGATATCTCCACGAGATGCGGATGGGGGCGATCCTGTCTGTGATCTCCAACCGGGTGCTGGACCGCTGGGGAGACAACGAGGGAGAAGAAAAGGCTTGTCTTGCGGCGGCAGAGGCGATGCGGATCTTAAAGGAGTGGGATGAAACCGGAGAGGTAAAGCTGAGCCTCAGGAAAAACCAGGTGAAGTAAATGACGGATAAAGGCAGAGCCAGAGAGGACAAAAGTTATGGCAGCAGCAGTAGAAATGTTGAATATATCAAAATTCTATCCCGGAGTCATCGCAAACAGCAATGTGTCTTTGAGCGTTGACGAGGGCCAGATACTTGGCCTGATCGGGGAAAACGGAGCCGGTAAATCTACAATGATGAATATGCTGTACGGGATGACAGAACCGGATGAAGGAGTAATCCGGCTGTTTGGAAAAGAGGTGAAGATCCAGTCTCCCAATATGGCGATCAAACAGGGAATAGGAATGGTACACCAGCATTTCATGCTGATGCCGAACCTGAGTGTGCTCCAGAATATCATTCTGGGAAACACTCCCACAAAAAACGGGATGATCGATGTAAGGAATGCAAAAGAAAGGATTACGGAGATCATGGAAAACTATGACCTCCCGGTGAATCTGGATGAAAAGATCTATCAGCTTTCTGTGGGAGAGAAGCAGAGGGTGGAGATCATCAAAGCACTTTACCGGAAGGCAAGGGTGCTGATCCTGGACGAACCTACCGCGGTGCTCACTCCCACCGAGACAGACAAGCTGCTGGAGGTGCTCAGGCAGCTAAAAGCCCAGGGGTGCGCGATCATTTTTATCACACACAAGCTCCGTGAAGTCATGGCGATCACGGATAAGATCGTCGTGATGCGTAAAGGGGTCGTGACAGGGACACTGATGACCGAGGAAGCAAAGTCGGAAGGACTTTCTGATCTGATGGTGGGCCGGAAGGTCAATCTGGATATTCCAAGAAAGGAATACGATCCGGGGGAAGAGGTCCTGAGAGTACAGGGACTGAAAGCTCTGAACCAGAGAGGGCTTCCTGCACTGCGGGGAGTGGATTTCCAGGTCAGACGGGGAGAGATCGTCGGAGTTGCCGGTGTAGAGGGCAACGGACAGACAGAACTGATCGAGACCATATCAGGAATGCTGGAGCCGACCGGAGGCCAGGTGATATTTAAAGGCCGGGATATTACGGCATTGAATGTACGCCAGAGGCGGGAGGAAGGAATGTCCCATATCCCGGAGGACCGGCTGAAGATGGGAACGGCAAAGAACTGCTCGATCAGGGACAATCTTATTTTGAACAGATATTATCAGAAGCCCTACAATAAGAAAGGGATCCTGGATAATAAGAAGCTGCATGAACTTTCGGAAAGGCTCTGCAGGGACTTTGGGGTGAAGACACCGGATTCGGATTATCGCCTTGGCACTCTGTCGGGCGGAAACATGCAGAAGGTCGTGTTCGCGAGGGAAATGGAGGCGGATCCGGATCTTCTGATCGCGGCGCAGCCCACCCGCGGAGTGGATATCGGTGCGATCGAGTCGATCCACCACAAGATCGTAGAGGTCCGTGATTCAGGCCGGGGAGTTCTGCTCGTGAGTGCGGAGCTGGACGAGATCCTTTCACTTTCCGACCGGATCCTGGTCATGTACGAAGGAGAGATCATGGCAGAATTCAAACGGGGAGAGGCCGATGAAAGAACGATCGCGGTTTATATGACCGGCGCAAAGAGACAAGGTGGTGACAGCAATGAAAAATAAAGAGAACAACAGAGTCATTGCAGCGGCAGGCGTGGTAGGAAAACAGATCAGTCTGATCATCATTGCGGTGATCATTGCCACGCTGTTTCTGGCAGTATCAGATTATGAACCATTTGCGATCGTGAATGGGCTGATCAGAGCCATGACAAAGGACATCGCGGGTACGATACGGTGGGCAACGCCTCTTGCTCTGGCAGGTCTTGCAGTCTGCGTCACCTATAAGGCTGAGGTGTTTAATCTCGGCGTGGACGGACAGCTGTATATGGGAGCGGCGGCAGCGGCAGCAGTGGCGGTCCATATTCCGGCTTCCATGAATACAGGGGTCTCCCTGGCGGTGATCTTTGCGGCAGCCATGCTTGCAGGGGCCATGTTTGCGATGATCCCGGCGTTGATGAAGGTATACCTGAACACAAATGAAGTCGTATCTACGCTTCTTTTAAACTTTATTGCGGTACTGTTTGTAGAATATCTTGTGACCGGACCTCTGAGGGATCCGGAATCAAGCACAAATATGAATGCCAGTGCGATCCTGAGTGAAAACACATGGCTGCCGCGCCTTTCGTATTTTGCGCCGTCTTCCGCAAATATCGGATTTTACATTACGATCCTTGTGATGCTTGCCATGACCTTTGTATTTTATAAGATGTCTTTTGGACATGAGATCAAGATCGTGGGATCCAACCCCGTACTTGCACAGTATGCAGGAATGAAACCAAAGAAGACGATCCTCCAGGTTATGGCATGCAGCGGAGCGATCGGAGGAATGATCGGCGCCATCGAAGTGACGGCGGTCCAGCACAGGCTGCTGGCAGGATTTAATCCGGATTTCGGCATGTCAGGGATCGTGGTGACTCTGCTTGCCAACAACAATCCGATCGGAGTCCTGTTTTCAGGAATTTTCTTCGGAGCCCTGAAGAACGGTGGAATTAATATGGAGCGCACGACAGGCGTTCCTGCGGCAGTGACCGATATCGTAACCGCAATTATATTTATCATAATCAGTGCAGCCTTTGTACTTCCCAGATTTAAGAAGATCATGAGAGGCAGCAAAGCACAGGACAAAGGAGGAAAGTAAGATGAGTACAGCGATTATTTCTGATACATTGGCATCCACCATACGAATTGCCACTCCTTTGCTTCTGATGGCATTGGGCGGACTTCTCTGCCAGAGGGCGGGGGTGTTTAACATTGCACTGGAAGGCTTTTCACTGATCGGCGCATTTGCCGCGATCGCAGTTGTTCAGTTCACCGGAGGAAATGTCTGGCTAGGGCTTTTAGGAGCAGCGGCAGTCGGCGCGGTATACAGTTCGCTGTATGCGTTATTTGTAACAAGATTTAAGGCAGATCACATTATTGCCAGTATTGCGATGAACACACTTGCCGCAGGGATGACCTCATATCTGCTCCGCTCCATGTTCGAGGTGCAGGGAGCATACAGCCCGGACAATATCGACAAGCTGGAAATGATCCAGATTCCGGTCTTAAAAAATATTCCGATCCTCAACTGTCTGAGCGGCCAGAGCATCATGACATATTTCGCCATTGCCATGGTTGCCGTGATCTACATCCTGCTCTTTCGGACGAAGGCGGGCCTGAACATCTGCGCGGTAGGGGAATCGGAGGATGCGGCCAAAACAGCGGGAGTGCGTCCGGGGCTGGTACGGCTCCAGGTCATCCTTGCATCCGGGGCGCTGTGCGGATTGGCAGGAGCGTATCTCTCCACGATCTCTGTATCACAGTTTTCGGAAGACATGGTACAGGGACGCGGGTTCAACGCGTTTACCGCTTTTGTATTCGGAAATGCACATCCGGTCGCAACTGCGCTGGTATCCCTGCTGTTTGGATTTGCAGACGCGATCGGTATCCGGATTGAACTGATCGGAATGAATATCCCGCCGTCTATCATCAAGATGTTTCCGTATATCCTCGCGATCGCGGCCCTTGCGATTAGCTCTTATACGATGAAATTAAAGGTAAAAGGCGTGGCTGGACACAAAAAGAAAAAGGAGAAATTGGCATGACAGAACAGACAGCAGTAAATGCAATTAGAATCTTATCGGCAGACATGATAGAAAAGGCAAAGTCCGGGCATCCCGGACTGCCCCTCGGGGCGGCTCCGATCGCCTACGAGCTTTGGGCAAACCACATGGTACATAATCCAAAAAATCCAGACTGGATGAACCGGGATCGTTTTATCCTGTCGGCGGGACATGGTTCCGCTATGCTGTATTCCCTGCTCCATCTGTTCGGATATGGAAGCTTAAGCGTTGAGGAACTGAAACACTTTCGCCAGCTTGGCTCACTGACACCCGGACATCCGGAATACCGGCATACAGCCGGGGTGGAAGCGACCACAGGACCTTTGGGCGCGGGACTTGGAATGGCAGTCGGAATGGCAATGGCGGAAAAACATCTGGCGGCAAAGTTTAACCGGAAAGGGTATCCTGTGTTTGACCATTATACCTATGCAATCTGCGGAGACGGCTGCCTGATGGAAGGAATTTCTTCTGAGGTGATGTCTCTGGCCGGAACACTTGGCCTGGGTAAGCTGATCGTGCTTTATGATTCCAATTCGATCACGATTGAAGGAAGCACGGATCTGGCTTTTCAAGAAGATGTGTGCAGACGTTTTGAAGCGTTTGGCTTCCAGGTGCTTAAGGTGGAGGACGGAACGGATCTTGCTGCGATCGGCCGTGCCATTGAAGAGGCAAAGGCGGACAAAAGCAGACCTTCTTTTATTCAGATCCAAACCCGGATCGGATACGGGGTTCCTGCAAAGGAGGGAAAATCCTGTGTACATGGTGAACCGCTGGGGGAAGAAAATGTTAAGGGCCTGAGGGAAAACCTGGAATGGCCGCTTTCAGAAGGTTTCGCAGTGCCGGAGGAGGTTTATGCGCATTATCAGAAGATTGCGGAAAACGGCGGGAAAATAGAAAAGGCATGGAATGAGATGTTTGAGGCGTATGCAGATGCATACCCGGAGCTGAAAGAGGAACTGGACCGTTATTACGATGAAAAGGCGACGGAAGCAATTTTTGCAGATGAGGAATATTGGAAATGTGAAGGAAAGCCGGACGCAACGAGAAACATTTCCGGAAGGATCCTGAATGCCGTCCAGGATAAGCTGCCGAACCTGATCGGCGGATCGGCGGATCTGGGACCCTCCAATAAGACAGTGATGAACGGCGCCGGAGAGTTTTCTGGAGAAACACCGGAGGGACGCAATATCCACTTTGGCGTCAGAGAGCTGGGGATGACGGCGGTTGCAAATGGAATCCTGCTCCATGGCGGACTGCGTGCGTATGCGGCCACATTCTTTGTATTTGTGGACTATATGAAGCCGATGCTGCGCCTGTCTTCGCTGATGGAAATCCCCATGATCTCCGTGCTGTCCCATGACAGCATCGGCGTCGGTGAGGACGGGCCCACCCACGAACCGGTGGAGCAATTGACGATGCTGCGTTCTATGCCGAATATGCATGTTTTCCGCCCGGCAGATGAAATGGAGACCAGAGCCGCATGGTGCAGTGCGCTGACTTCCGCAAGAACTCCCACTTGCCTTGTTGTGTCACGCCAGGGAGTCCCGGTATTGGAAGGAAGCAGCAGGGAAGCTCTGAGGGGCGGCTATGTCCTGGTTCGGGAGAAGAAAGCGGAGCCGGATGTGATCCTGATGGCCTCCGGTTCCGAGGTGGGAATTGCGGCTGAGGCTGCAGAGCTGCTCGAGGAAGAAGGCATTGCAGTCCGTGTAGTCAGTATGCCGTGTATGGATATTTTCGAGGAGCAGGATGAGGAATACCGTGAATCAGTGCTTCCGATAAATGTGAAAAAACGCGCGGCGATCGAAGCGGGAAGCAGTGTGTGCTGGGGAAAATATGTCGGTCTGGAAGGCATCTATATCACAATGGATCAGTTCGGCGCCTCTGCTCCGGCAAAGCAGTTATTTGAAAAATATGGTTTTTCTGCGAAAAATGTGACGGACAAAGTGAAAAAAATGATATCCTAAATACTAAAAATGTGATACAATAAACAAAAGGATCAATTTTTGTGGACAGGTAGATTGGTGAGGGATTAACTTGCGTAAAAAAGATGAAAGATTAAATCGACTAATTGGAATATTGGAACAGCAGAATGGTGTTCCAATCCGCGAATTGGCGGTTATGCTGGATGTATCGGAGATGACTGTCCGCAGGGATTTGGACTCCTTGAAGGCGCGCGGCATCGTGCTGGATATTCCGGGAGCGGCAGTGCTCAATACACAGCACATTCCCGATCCGGACGAAGAATATTATCAGCTGTCCGTCGCGACGCGTGCACACATGAAGGAAAAAGAACGGATCGGAAAATATGCCGCATCCCTGATCAAACAGGATGACTGCGTGATCATCGATGACGGTTCCACGGCAGAGTGCCTGGCGGATAGTATTCCGCGGGACATACGTTTGACAGTATTTACATGCAATCTGAATATTCTCAATAAGATTTGTTCGAATCCAAACATTTCGATCATATTCGGAGGCGGATATTTTCATCCGGATACGATGCTGTTTGAATGCCCGGAGAGTATTCAGCTGATTGAGAAGATCCGCGCGACGAAGGTATTTGTGTCTGCGGCAGGGGTACATAACAGCATGGGTGTGACCTGTATGAATAATTATGAGCTGAGTACAAAGGAGGCGATCATCCGTTCCGGTGCAGAGAAGATCCTGATCGTGGATTCCAGTAAATTCGGCATGATCAAGCCTTGCTTTCTGGCTGACCTGGACAGCTTTGACCGGATCATTACAGATCAGGGGCTGTCAGATGAATGGGCGGATCTGATCCGCAAGAGAGAGATTCTTCTGGAAATGGTCTGAAAGAATTGGATTAAGAGAGTCCATGCAGGGGCGGTACGCGTAAATGCAGGCGGATCGCCCTTGTTTTTTTGCATTGACTGCAAAGGCAATATCGATCACTTGCCTCCTGCTTGATGGACAGCTCATGGAGCAGGTTACAGCTCCTTATTGCTTTTTGCAGGCCGGAGGTCAGAGTGTGCCTCATAGGGAGCGCTCTGGCGGAATGCCTTTGGCGTTGTCCCCATAATGCGCTTAAACAGTCGTGTAAAGTAATAGATATCTGAAATACCGCACTTCTGGGCAATGGATTTAATGGGCAGATTGGTGCATAGCAATAATCTTCCGGCATGCTTGATCCTGTGCTTGTTTACATAATCTGTGAGAGTCACGCCTACTTCTTTTTTAAAAAGCATGGACAGGTAGCTTGCGTTTACATTGAGTTGCTCTGCCAGTACATTGAGAGTGAGATCGGTGCAGAGATCTGTATTAATATAGGTGAGTGCTTTGCGTATGATCACAGAATAATTCTGCAGACTGTGCCGGCGGATCAGTTCACAGTATTCATGTATCATTTTTTTGCTGAAGGCAATACATTGGCTTACACTGCCAAGCTGTTCGATGCGCGGGATCGTACCGTTGGAATGGGCGTCGATATGGATGGGATGTACACCTGCGCGTTCGGTGGCTTTACGCAAAAGTGTATTGAAGGTGATCGTATAATCCTTCATGTCCCGCAGCCTGTCAGGCAGGCGCTGGGGAAGAAGGTACGCATGGACTGTTGCAAGCGCCTCGGCGGCGGCAGCTTCATTACAGCTGCAGACCGCATCGATCAGCGCATTCTCGGCCTCATACCTTGCTTCGATCACATGGATATTGTGAAAGGGCTTTTCCGGTATCCGCAAATAATTTTTATAATCATAATGCCAGATTTCCAGTTCTGTACTGTCCCGGTATTCTATATCAAAACGGCCTTTTCCGTAGATCATATTTCCAAATTCAAAGAACATACTTTTCAGAAGATCCATGGATGAGAAAAAGGGTATGCGTTCATAATGATATTTCAGGCTTGCGTGAAATTCTTCCGGCAGATCCAGATCAGCGGCCAGGGCAGACAGCCGTTTTTCGGTGATTTCCTCAAAAAGGACAGGGCCGCAGAAAAGCCATTCCTGTTTTTCAGGCAGGAATAAAATAATATAGGTGCATAAAAAAATATCTTTTTCAATATAGATCACGGATGGGATCCTGGAAAAAAGCCACTGGCGAAAGCGTTCGGAATGGTCGGCCGTGCCAAGGACATGATAACGCAGGCCAAGGTCAAAATTTTGGATAAATTCATGGTAATCTTCTTCCTGCATAGATTCTGTGAAATAGTGCACGGGGATATGGCTCGATTCTAAAAAATTATGCATGAATTGAATGATATCGCTGCTCATACCTATCCCTCCCTTGTACTTATGACCGTATGACACAATACTCCTTATATATCTATTGCATAAATTTCAAAGGAAATCAAGTCAACCTAAAAATCATACAAAGAATCCTAAAAATCCTCTCTATAAAAGTATGATGCAGAAAAATATAATAAAAAATCATACAAAGCAATGTGGAAAAATAAAAAACTTTTTATGAGAAATGCCCAAATATAACTGGGGATCTGCATTGCGGAAAAAAGGAGGAATACTCTGCATGAAAAAAGGAGAAAATAGTATGGAAAATGCAACAAAATCAGTTCCGGCTTTTGGAATGAAAGATAAGCTTGGGTATATGTTCGGCGATTTTGGAAACGATTTTACCTTTATCTTATCGTCTTCCTTTATGTTGAAGTTTTATACGGATGTGATGGGTGTTGCGCCGGGGGTAGTAGGCGTATTGATGATGGCGGCGCGCTTCGTGGACGCGGTTACGGATGTTACGATGGGGCAGATCGTAGACCGCTCCAAGCCGACGAAGGATGGAAAGTTTAAGCCCTGGATCAAGAGGATGTGCGGCCCGGTGGCAATCGCGTCGTTTCTGATCTACCAGTCCGGCTTCGCAAATATGTCCATGGGATTTAAAGTATTCTGGATGGTCGTTACATATATCCTTTGGGGTTCCATCTTCTATACGTCTATCAATATCCCATACGGTTCCATGGCCTCTGCGGTAACCGCGGATCCCAAGGAGCGCGCGGATCTGTCTACATGGCGTACGATCGGCGGGACGCTGGCCGGGCTGGCGATCGGCGTAGGTACTCCGCTGGTGGCCTATGAGGTGGTGGACGGTAATACGGTTCTCTCCGGTACACGTATGACGATCATCGCGGGCGTATTCAGTGTGTGCGCGATCATCTGCTACCTGCTCTGCTTCAATCTGGTCCGTGAGCGTATCCCGGTAGAGGCAAATACCCAGAAGCTGGAAGTGGGCAAGCTGCTCAAGAGCCTTGTGACGAATCGGGCACTGCTGGGGATTATCGCGGCGGCAATCCTGCTCCTTCTTGGAATGCTTGGAATGCAGGGGATGGCAGGATACGTATTTCCAAATTACTATGGTTCCGCGTCAGCCCAGTCCTTATCCTCGCTTGTAGGGAGCATAGTCGTGCTGGCAATCTGCGCGCCGTTTGCTTCGAAGCTGGCGGCAAAATTCGGCAAAAAGGAGCTTTCCATTGCTTCCTGCAGCTTCGGCGCCGTTGTTTATGTGATATGCCTGATCGTAAGGCCGCAGAACCCATATGTGTATGTTGTATTTTACACGCTGGCTTATGTAGGGCTTGGATTCTTTAATACCGTGATCTGGGCCATGATCACAGACGTGATTGATGATGCGGAGGTGAAAAACGGAGTCCGGGAGGACGGTACCATCTATTCCGTATATTCCTTTGCCCGTAAGCTTGGGCAGGCATTCTCTTCCGGTATGGTCGGGGCGCTGCTGTCCATGATCGGATATACAACGGAGACCGCGTTTGACCCGGCAGTAACATCCGGGATCTTCAACCTGTCCTGCATCATCCCGGCTGTCGGACTGGCGGCGGTAGCGCTTGCCCTGATGTTCATCTATCCGCTGGACAAAAAGCGGGTGGAGGCGAACTGTGCGGAGCTTGCGGCAAGGCGCGGGTAAGTGCAGCGGTTTCATGTGATAGGAAAAAGGAGAGAAACATTTGAGCAGATTATCGAAGTATAAGAAGAAAAAGGAATTTTTGGTCTGTGTGGACAGCGACGGCTGTGCCATGGACACGATGGACATTAAGCATTTTCGGTGCTTCGGCCCCTGCATGGTAGAGGAGTGGGGGCTGAAGCAGTGGGAACAGGAGATCCTGGAGCGCTGGAACGAGATCAACCTGTATACCATGACAAGAGGGATCAACCGTTTTAAGGGACTTTCCATGGCGCTTCAGGAGATCGACAGGCAGTATCGGCCGATCGAGGATCTGGATACTTTGGTCCAGTGGGCCCAGACCAGCCCGGAGCTGTCCAATGCGGCCCTGGAGTCTGCCATTGGCCGCAGGGAGAGCGTAAGCCTGAAAAAAGCATTATCCTGGAGTCAGGCGGTGAATGCCTCCATCAACCATCTGCCGGAGGACGAGAAACGCCCCTTTGAGGGCGTGAAGGAGGCACTGGCCTGTGCCCATGAGAGGGCGGATGTTGCCATTGTATCCAGCGCCAATCCAGACGCGGTGCTGGAGGAGTGGGAGCGCTTCGGACTTCTGGAGCATACGGATATCGTACTGGCCCAGGATGCCGGAAGCAAAGCCTTCTGCATCAGGGAGCTTCTAAAGGCCGGATATACAGAGGAACATGTGCTGATGTGCGGTGACGCGCCGGGGGATCTGGACGCGGCGCGGCAGAACGGGGTATTTTACTACCCCATTCTGGTGCGCAGGGAAAAGGAATCCTGGGAGGGATTTCGGGAGACGGCACTGGAGAAGCTGCTGAACGGAAGCTACGGCGGAGCCTATCAGCAGGAAAAGATTGACACATTTCTGGACAATCTTAAATAGAAAGGAGCAAGTTATTTATGGTAGATATGAAAGCGAAGCCCTTTTATCTGTCGGATGAGGACTGTAAATGGGTGGAGGATACGATCAATGGGATGACACTGGATGAAAAAGTAGGGCAGCTGTTTTTTAACATGGGTTCCAGCCGGGACGAAGACTATCTGAAGATGACGGTGGAGAAATATCATATCGGAGGGATCCGCTATAACCCTGCGTCTGCGGATGAAGTGCATGAGCAGAACCGGATCCTGCAGGAGAACAGCAAGATTCCGCTGATCATAGCCTGCAATACGGAAAACGGAGGAGACGGAGCCTGTGTGGACGGAACCACGATCGGCAGCCAGACCAAGATCGGGGCAACCCGGAACACCCAGTATGCGTACAATCTGGGGTATATGTCCAACAAAGAGGCGGCAGCCATCGGATGCAACCTTTCGTTTGCGCCGGTCAGCGATATCCTGTATAACTGGGAAAATCCGGTGATCGGACTTCGGACCTACGGAAATGACGTGGATCGTGTCATGGAGATGTCAAAGGCCTATCTGGACGGCGCCCATGCCAATCCGGGCTTCTGCTGCGCGGCAAAGCATTTCCCGGGGGACGGACTGGACTTCCGTGATCAGCATGTTGCCAACAGTGTCAACGATTTCAGCTGCGAGGAATGGGACGCTACCTTTGGAAAGGTGTATCAGAACCTGATCGATAACGGGCTGGATGCCATTATGGCAGGCCATATCATGCAGCCGGCCTATACGCGGTATTTCAATCCGGAGATCGCGGATGACGATATCATGCCGGCGACTCTTTCTCCGGAGCTCATCAGCGGGCTTCTGCGTAAGAAGCTGGGCTTTAACGGTATGGTGCTGACGGATGCTTCGCATATGGTTGGCCTGACGTGCCGGATGAAGCGCCGGGATCTGATGCCCGCAGCCATTGCGGCAGGGGTGGATATGTTCCTGTTCTTCAATGAGATGGATGAAGATTTTGAGAGCATGAAGCAGGGTGTCCTGGACGGAAGGATCACAGAGGAGCGTCTGAGCGACGCGCTGCATCGGATCCTTGCGCTGAAAGCGCATATGGGCCTGCATAAAAAAGCAAAGACAGAGCTTGTGCCGCCGAAGTCACAGGTGCATGAGATCGTAGGCTGTGAGGAGCACAAGGCCATGCAGAAGGAAATCTCTGATAAGGCTGTTACGCTGGTCAAATACAAAGACAAGGATGTACTTCCCCTTACCCCGGAGCGTTATAAACGGATCATGATCGTCTATGTGAAGGGGCTGGAAGCGCCGGGACTTGTTTCGCTGATGGGGCGCTGCAAGGTATCTCCTGCCGAAAAGCTGAAGGAAAAGCTGGAGGCGCAGGGCTTTGAAGTATTTATCTATGAAAGCCCGATCCAGAAGATCCTAAAGGAGATGGAGAAAGGCGGCAAGCCGGACGTGAATGTTTATTTTGCCGGAAAGAGCCCGATCAAGGACTTTGTGGCGAACCAGGACGCGATCATTACCCTGGTGGACATTGCAGGCGGATTCCAGCCCGTGGCAAGACCTGCCTTTGGCATGACGAAGGGCGGAGGGGAGATCCCCTGGTATGTGTTCGAGCTTCCCGTGATTGTGGTAGGCACGAAGCAGCCCTTTGTACTGGCGGATATCCCTCAGGCACGAACCTATATCAATACCTACGACACGCTGGACTCTACGCTGGACGTACTGGTCGGAAAGCTGATGAAGGGCGCGGATGCCTTTACAGGGCAGGATCCGGTGGATTCTTACTGCGGGATCTGGGATACAAGGCTGTAAGGAAGGGTAGATTTATGATAAAATCATGTTACCCCCCCCAATTATACAAAAAATCTGAAGGAGGAATGGTATGCGCAACATTATCAATTTAAACCAGGACTGGAGATTCATACAGGAGGATGCAGGGCTGCCGAACACACTTCCGACGGACTGGCAGCAGATCGATCTGCCGCACACGTGGAATGCGGTGGACGGCCATGACGGGAACGGGAGTTATGACCGTGGAAGATTCTGGTATGCAAAGAGCTTCCGAAAGCCTGTCCAGCCGCTGGAGGGAGGACGGGTTTATGTAGATATCCCGGCCGCAGGACAGCAGGCCGAGGTCTTTGTAAATGGAACCAGTGTGATCTATCATGAAGGCGGATATTCCACGTTCCGCGCGGATATTACGGAATTGTGCAGAGAGGATGAGGACAATCTTCTGGTGATTGCGTGCAGCAATGAGAATAAAAGCAGTGTATATCCCCAGTCGGCGGACTTTACATTCTATGGCGGGCTCTACAGGGGCGTGAACCTGATCAGTGTGCCGAAGACGCACTTTGAACTGGAATACTATGGAGGGCCGGGTATCCAGATCACGCCAAAAACGTGTGAGGACGGAGGAGCGCTATTTGAGATCGAGTCCTGGGTGGCAGGCGGAGATGAAAACTTTACCGTGATGTATTCCGTCCTGGATGCCCGGGGAAAGGAAGTGGCCGCGGGAGTCCGGCCGGCGGATGATACGAAGCTTACGCTGTATGTTCCTGAAGCTCATCTGTGGGAGATTGATGCGCCCTATCTGTATACGGTGACAGCCACTTTACAGCGGCGCAATGAAGCATATGACGAAGTCTCCGCAAGGGTGGGCGTGAGAAGTTTTTCCTGTGACCCGGAAAAGGGATTTATCATCAACGGCAAGGAGATCCCCTTGCGCGGTGTGAGCCGTCATCAGGATCAGCTTTATAAAGGAAACGCGCTGACCAGGGAAGACCATTATGAGGATGCCAGACTCATCAAAGAGCTGGGCGCGAATACCATCCGGCTTGCGCACTATCAGCATTCCCAGGACTTCTACGATGCCTGCGATGAGATGGGATTTGTCGTATGGGCGGAGATTCCGTTTATCAGTGTGATGAATCCGGATCCGGACGCGCATCAGAACTGTATCAGCCAGATGAAGGAGCTGATCATCCAGAATTATAACCATCCGTCGATCTGCTTCTGGGGGATTTCCAATGAGATCCTGATCGGTGGGATCTCGGATCAGCTGGTGGAGAACCATAAGGAATTGAACGCGTTATGTAAGGAACTGGATCCCACCCGCCTGACGACGATCGCACATGTGACTATGACTCCTGTGGACAGTCCGGTGCATTATATTACCGATGTAGAGAGCTACAACCATTACTTCGGCTGGTACGGCGGAAGGATGGAGGATAACGGACCCTGGATGGATCATTTCCATGAAGTACATCCGGAGATCTGCCTTGGCCTGTCCGAATACGGCTGTGAAGGGATCATCACCTATCACGGCCCGAATCCGGCCTGCAAGGATTACAGCGAGGAATACCAGGCGCTGTACCATGAGCATATGGCGAAGATGCTGGACGAGCGTCCATGGATCTGGTCCAGCCATGTGTGGAATATGTTCGATTTCGGCTGCGCTGCGCGTGATGAGGGCGGCGTGGCAGGACGGAACAACAAGGGCCTGATGACCATGGACCGGAAGACGAAGAAGGACAGCTATTATATCTACCAGGCATACTGGAGCAAGGAGCCTGTGCTCCATCTCTGCGGCAGACGTTACGCGCAGAGGGCCGGCGGCACGACGGAGATCCGGGTGTACTCCAACCAGCCGAGAGTGGCCCTGTACCTGAACGGGAAGCTGGTGGAAGAGAAATCCTCGGACAAGGTATTTGTATTCCGGGCAGCCCTGGAAGAGGGACAGAATATCGTGACAGCGGTTTCCGGAGACCTGAAGGACAGTATGACACTGGAAAAGGTAGAGAAGGAGCCGGCGATCTATGTACTGCCGGAAGTCAACGAGAGAGCGGAAGGCGTGGCGAACTGGTTTAAGCTGGCCGGCGACCTAGACTTGAAAGCGCCTATGGAATTTCCGGAGGGCAAGTACAGCATCAGGGACACGATGGAAGAGATCTCCAAATGTCCTGAAGCCTTTGCAATCGTGGCGGAAGCTGTGAAGCTTGCCATGAATATGAAGGTGGCTCCCGGAGAGGGCATGTGGGATATGATGAAAGGTATGAGCCTGGAAAAGGTAGGAGAAATGGCAGGCTCCATGCTTCCGGAGGGGTTTGTGGAAAGCCTGAACGGCAAGCTGAACAAGTTTGATAAAGTCTGATCAAAAAAAGAAAGCCGGGTCTGCCTGAAAAGCTGACCTGGCTTTCTTTTTGCCATATATTGCCGGTGATTAAGCGGCTACTGTGCTTCCCTGGATGGTATCACAAAGATAAACAGCAGGGAGCTGATGAGCAGCATATAGGGATAGAGCAGGTTCGGGATGATATCGAAGGCCGATACCTCAAAGCCCAACTCCGTTGCCGCTGAGATCGCTACCAGCATCTGCGCGCCGTAGGGGATCACCCCCTGGAAGACGCAGGAAAAGGTATCCAGGATCGAAGCGGTCTTCTGCGGGGAAATCTCATAGTCCTCCGCCATTTCCTTCGCAATGGGATTGGCCATGACGATGGCGACCGTGTTGTTGGCGGTGGCAATATCCATGGCGCCGACCAGAAGCCCGATCCCAAGCTGTCCTCCCTTTTTCCCCTTGAAGATCTGCTTGATAAAGGCCAGCAGCGCCGCAAAGCCGCCGTATTCGTGGATCAGTGCGCAGATGGCGGACACCAGGATGGCCACCATGGTCGTCTCGAACATGCCGGACGCGCCGGAGCCCATATTGCCGAGCAGTTCTGTCGCCTGTGTCGCCCCGGTCACGAGCATGATAAAGGAACCGGAGACGATACCGATCAGCAGGACGATGAATACATTGATCCCAAGGATCCCGCCGAACAGTACAAGCACATAGGGGATGATCTGGATCAGGTTATACTCTTTGACGATCGCGTCTCCGACCTCCGCGTTCAGTGTCTTTAAGAAAAAGATGACCAGGGTGACAAGCGCCGCCGGCAGCGCGATCCCGAAGTTCTGCCGGAACTTGTCCTTCATCTGGCAGCCCTGACCGTTGCAGGCCGCAATGGTGGTATCGGAGATAAACGAAAGGTTGTCTCCGAACATGGCGCCGCTCATGACAGCGCCGATACAGAGCGCGGTTCCGAATCCGGAGCCGCTTGCCACGGATACCGCGATGGGGGTGATCAGTGTGATTGTACCCACAGAGGTTCCCATTGCTAGGGACACGAAGCAGCTTACCACGAAAAGCACCAGAACGGAGAACCGTGCCGGAATGATGGAGAGCAGGAAATAAGCCACGCTCTCCGCGCTGCTCCGTCCGACTACGCCTACGAAGATACCGGCCGTCAGAAAGATCAGGATCATAGTCATGATGTTCTTGTCCCCCACGCCCTTTGCCATGACCTCCAGCTTGTCGTCAAATTTTAACTCCGGATTCTGGATGCAGGCCACCAGAAGCGCCGTCAGAAACGACACTACAATGGGGATATTGTAGAACCCCATGGGGATCTTTAGAACATACTCAAATAAAATCCCCAACCCCAGATACAGTACGAGAAACACTCCGATCGGCAGCAATGCCTTCCCATTTCTTTTTTGCATAATCATTCCTCCAAGATTTGATAAATACAGGATAAAATGATTGTATCATTATTTGAAGAAAATCTCCACCAGAAAAAGAAGAATACAGTCATTTAATACATCATTTTCGGCGATCAGGTAAACTGCATTTACAATTTTCCTTTATGTGCTAAAATTATGATTGTGATTTAAGGGGGAGGGAGCGCTCTCGGAAGAAGGAGGGGAAGCGGATGTTCAGAGCTGCGGTCTGTGACGATGATCCATGCGTGAGGGAGGAAGTCTGCCGTATCATAAAGAAATGGAAGCCGGAGGCCCGGGTGGACTGCTTTACGTCCGGCGAAAGCCTGACAGAGGAATATGTACCTTACCATGCCGTATTTCTGGATATTGATATGGAAGGGATGAACGGCATCGAAACCGGAAAATGGATCCGCAGGCGGGACAAGGAGACGAAGATCGTGTATCTCACTGCGTATCAGGATTATGTGTCCGGGGCATTCGGCGTCCATGCCTTCCAGTATCTTTTGAAGCCGGTAAAGGAGGCTGAGATCCGCAAGGTACTGGAGGAGATTTTTTCTTATATGCATACGCCGGGAGAGAAGCCGATGCTGGATTTCCAGACTGTGAACGGACTTTTGTGCCTGCCGGCAGAGGAAATCTATTATTTTGAATATGTGAACCGCCGGGTGGAGATCGTGACATCGGATGGGGTGTACGCTATGACGGAAAAAATAGGAAAGGTGGCAAAACGGATGGAGAGTTATGGATTTTCCATGCCTCATCAGAGCTTTGCGGTGAATATGCAGCATGTACGGAATGTCCTGTCCGGCAGGATCCTTCTGGACAACGGCATGGAGATCCCGCTGGCGCAGAAGCGGCAGAAGGCATGGAAGCAGGAACTGATCGCATATCTTTCAGGAAGAATGGGAGGGACGCCATGACAATGGTAATACAAATATTTTTCGGTTTGCTCGATCTGGCATCACTGGTTGTCTGTGCCTGGATGCTGGTCCGTTCCATACCCTCTGACCGGGAGGAAAGCCGCTGGAAAAAGATCATCGGCTGGATCGGTTATGCCGCGGCAACGATCTTGCTTCCTGCGCTCTGGCAGGATGATAAGCTGACCATCGGAGTGCTGTGTATTTACTATGTTGTGATGGCAAGGCTGCTGTATTTTCGGGGCAGGCAGGGGATCGTGTATCAAATCATCTTCTGCGTGATCTTGCTGGCTACGGAGCTTACAGCCAGCTTCGCGGCACGGTATCTCTGGTTGGTGATGCACCTGGAGGAAATCGTAATATACAGCGTCCTGATCGTGTCCCGGGTATTTCTTCTTTTTGCGGGAACGTTCCTATTGTGTGAGATCATACGCAGAAGGCTGGCGGATGTACAGTATATCAAGATCCGCGGGATGGTCATCGTCCCTGTGGCCAGTATGGTGCTTTTGTTCCTGTATCTTGTGGCAAGCGATGTTTTTCTTGTCAGGTACGGATATTACTGGATCGTGATCTATGCCGCGCTTTTGCTGGTCATTAACCTGTACTGTATCTATTTCTGGTATGATGTGGCGAAAAGCGGGGAATTGAAGCACCGGCTTTTGATGATGCAGCAGCAGAGGGAACTGACACTGCAGTATTATGAAGAACTGGAGGAGAATTATAACCGCTCCAGGAAGATTATCCACGATATCCGGAACCACCTGCATGTGATCGAGCAGAGCAGCAGGATAGAGGACAGAGCTTATATCGAGGATGTCCATGCAATGCTGAATTCTATGGGGATGAAATTTTATACGGAAAACCGAATGCTCAATATCGTACTGAATGACAAGCTGAAGACTTTTGTCCAGGATCAGGTGCAGTGCAATCTGGGCGGCGTGGGACTGGACTTTATTGCAGATCTGGATATCACCACGATCTTTGCGAATCTATTGGACAATGCGGTGGAGGAGAGTAAAGGGAAAGCGGATTTCTGGATTCGGATCCGCGGGGAGCAGATTCAGGATTTTATCCTCATTAAGATAGAAAATCCTTATGTGGAATGTCCGGCAAACGGAAAATCCACCAAGCCGGGGCATGAAGGGCTGGGCCTGCAGAATGTCCGGCAGGCGCTGGGAAAATATCAGGGGGATATGGAGATACGGAAGGAAGAAGGGATTTTTTCGGTGACGATGTTGTTTGCGGCGCAATACGGGGAGGGCAAAACACAATGAGCGGAATCATAGAAAGAATGACAGATCTGGCAGGACTGCTGGAACGGATCGCGGGACTGCTGACGGGTCTGTCTATGGTGGTGTGTCTGCTGACCGGTTGCCGGTCCCTGGGCACAGAGCTGCCGGAATCCTTTGACGAAGAACGGATGGAGGAGGAAGCGCTGCGCGCCATTGACTACTTTAACGAGAAGGATTATCAGAGCGTCCTGGATATGGGCTGCACGGAGTTTCAGGAGTTTATCACGGCCGAGGAATTTGCGGAGCAATGCGATCCGATCCTGGATAAGCGGGGAAAGTTCCGGGAGATCGTCAAGACCGTATCCATGGGCTGTAAAAACGAAGAGGGGGAAGTGGAATATGGAGGGCTCGTACTGGTTGCGGACTATGAGGATGGAAGGATCTGCTTTCACATTACGATCAATGAAAATATGGAATTGATGGAATTTTTAGTGCAATAGAAGAGGAGGAAAATGAGAATGAAATTATCACAGATTCAAAAGAAGCAACTGGGAATTTATGTGATCATAGCATATGGTATCACGTTTTTGATGGGGCTGCCGATGGGGCTTGGTTACAATCGGGGGCTGGATGTCAGTGTATTTCCCAATGCGCAGATGATGTATCCGGCAGCAGGAGTGATGCTGGCATATCTGATAACGGAAAAAGGGAAAGCAGAGCTGCCGAAGCGGTTTTTTATTACATATCTTGCAGCTACGGTACTGATGCTGGCCAGTGCTGTCGGGAGCGTGCTCCTGCCGGATATCACCTGGATGGGAATCTGCAATCTGGTCATGGTTGGCGGAAGTGTACTGGCGTGGATTATGCTACTTACGGAAAAGAAGGAAAAGCGGATCGCTTATGGCTTGAAGGGGAAGAATATAAAAGCATCCGTGTTCTGTGTACTGCTGTTCGTGGGATTGTATCTGCTGCGAGCGGTTCTTTCCTATGCGGTATCCGGTCAGATGTCCGCAGTGGGAGAGATCGCGGGGAATCCTATGACCTGGATCATGGCAGGATCTCTGATCATCAATTTCTTCCTAGTATTTATCGCGTTTTTCGGGGAGGAATATGGATGGCGGTATTATCTGCAGCCGTTGCTGCAGTCCCGTTTCGGAAAGCGGCGGGGCGTGATCCTTCTGGGCGTGGTCTGGGGGCTCTGGCATCTGCCGGTGAACTTCTTTTATTACAGCCCGGGAACCGGCCTGATCAGCGCGGCGGGACAGCAGATTACCTGTATCACGCTGGGGATCTTCTTCGCCTACGCCTATATGAAAACAGAAAATATCTGGGTGCCGGTGGTGCTGCATTTCCTGAATAATAACCTGGTGCCGATCATAACCGGGACGTACAGCGCAGACATTATCCAGGGACAGACCATGAGCTGGGCGGATCTGATACCGCTGCTTGTGGTGAATGGTGTTTTGTTCGGCGGATTCCTGGCGGCGAAGGAATTTCGGGAGTAAAATTTGTGTGTTTGATTTCGGGAAATGCTGTTTGCCGCGGCGTATTGCGGGTACACAGCTATTTCCCAATTGCAAGTTCCTTACTTCCATAGCCACTGATATTTCCTGCGCTGCTGTAGAAGGATATCATAGAATCTCTGTCTGACATTCTCAGGATAGATTTGTTCCTGATTCCCTCTCAATCCGAATCCAAAAATCGTCCTCCGCCATCCTCCCCTCAGTCTTTTCTATGATCAGCATAGGATCATAAAACGGAAGGTCTAAATCTTTCAGTATAAGCTTCATTTTATCACGCGTCCTTGGAAAGCATCTGGATTCGAGGAACTCTTCATACTGCTGAAATGTCGGTTTCTCAATATTGCCGAATGCGCGTTTTAAAAAATAGTCCGCATAGTTTGTGACTTCAATCTTTTTGTTTTTTACATCTACATCGATGATCGTGCAGAGTTCATCCCGAAACATGTAATATAATCTGAGCGAATACTTTTTCTCAGGCAACATATGCGTCCTCCTTCATCAGGTACTGCTGTCGGCAGGGCTTCTATGGAACTATAATACACTGTTTGGAAAAGAAATTCAATTTCCAGATTTTATTTCATGCTTTTATTGACATATGTATCTTATGTGATACAATGCGATGTATCATAAAAGATACAGAAAAATATTGTAAAGAACACCTTTATGCAGAGAAGCACATGAAGGAACGGATAAGACTGGAGAGATAATATGCAGTATGGGAAAGATATGGATTAATATCAGTCTGGAGGAAAAAGAATAGATTGGAAAGTGATTTTACCAAATAAATATATTTACTTTCTCGCTTAAAAAATGATATGATTTAAGCGAGAAAGTAAGGAGGGCGAATTGTATGAGCAATGAAAGTATTTTGCGGAAATTAATTGAAAAAAATAATGGATATTTGCTTACTTCCATAGCTGTAGAGAAGGGCATTACAAAACCATATTTGGCAAAATATGTAAAGGAAAACAAGCTGGAGAAGGTTGCAAGAGGCATCTATATAACGGATGATGTATGGCCCGATGAGCTGTATATTATGCAAGTAAGAAGTAAAGCTGTTATTTTTTCGGGTGAAACAGCACTTTATCTCCATAATTTGATGGATAGGGAATACTCTAAGATTTGTGTGTCTGTCCCTACAGGCTATAATGCTATGCACTTAAAAGCAGAAAATCTACAGGTGAAATATGCCGCAAAATGTTTTTACCAGATGGGTGTGTGCATGGTGCCGTCATATAGTGGGAATATGGTCAGGGTTTATAATAAAGAAAGGTGTATCTGTGATTTGATTGCAAATAGAAATAAGACAAAAGTACAGAATTTTCAAACTGCGATCAAAGAGTATATGTTTGGAAAGGGCAAGAAATTGTCAAGACTGATTGAATACGCAGAAAAATTAGAGATTCGGGATGAAGTAATGAAGTATGTGGAAGTATTTGTATGATCCATACATCAAAGCAGTTAAAGGATAAGGTACGTAATATTTCAAAAGGTGACAATGATATTGCAAAGACGCTTATAAGAAACTTTATGATGGAACGCTTTCTGGAACGAATTTCTATATCTGATTATAATAACAATTTTATTCTTAAAGGCGGAATGCTTGTTGCATCAATCGTAGGTGTTGATATGAGGGCGACAATGGATATTGATACGACAGTGAATGCATTACCGCTGAATGAAAACGATATACAAAAAATTATTTCAGAGATATGTGCTATTCCGGTGGAAGATGGTGTTCTTGCAAGAGGTACCGCAAATACAAGACTTAGAGATTTTTATGATGTTTACAGCATTATGAAAATGCATGCTGTTGAGGTAGATAAGGAACTTTTGTTGAAAGCATTTTATGCAATATGCAAGAAAAGAGAATCATTGTTTACAAATGAGGATATGGAAGGGTACTCGCACAGATAGAGGGAAATAATGGAATGGCGCAGATGTGGGAGAGATATAGAAAAAAGAATTATTTTGTCGGAAGCTTAAATTGGGAATATGTATTAATGGATGTTTCACAAATGATTCGTACATATATAATTAACGAATCTGCTAATGAGAGTTTGAAATATCATGCTGTAGAAATATCAGAAGAGCAGATTCACAGTGGCTTGACAAAAGATGCGAGGACAGCGTTGGGGGAACTGAGAAAAAAATATTGTCAGCAATGATTCAGATTGGTTAAGAATAGTAGTCTATTGAACGGCTGGGAGATTTCCCTGCCGTTTTTTTTTCTTTTTTAAAAATGTCAGAAAATTTTGAAACGCAGAAAACATGTAAAAAATTCACAAAATGAAATCTTGAAAATAAAGAAAATACGTTTAAACACAGAAATTAAATTGTGATAATTGCTGAAAATCTTTGAATCACAGAAAAATAATTGACAATAACAAAGATTTAGAGTACTATATAGGTACATCAAGAAACAACGTTTCCGGCCGGAAAACGGGAGATGCGAGAAGCAAAGAAACAGCAAAAGTGTAACTTATTTTTCAGGAAAGAAAAGGAGAAGAACATGAAAGCATTAGCAAGATATGGAAAAGAATTTGGCGGATATCGGATGATCGACGTACCGGAGCCGACATGCGGACCGGAAGACATTATCATTGAGATCAAGGCGGCAGCGATCTGCGGAGCCGATATGAAGCACTACAAGGTGGATAACGGTTCTGACGAATTCAATTCCATCCGCGGCCATGAATTTGCCGGAGAGATCGTAAAGGTAGGCGAGCTGGTGAAGGACTGGAAGGTAGGACAGAGAGTCGTATCTGACAACAGTGCTCATGTATGCGGTGTATGCCCGGCCTGCGAACAGGGAGACTTCCTCTGCTGTGAGAGCAAGGTAAATCTTGGACTGGACAACAACACATGGGGCGGCGGATTTTCTAAGTACTGCAAGGTTCCCGGCGAGATCCTGAGAATCCACAAACACGCAATCTGGGAGATTCCGGAGAATGTAAAATACGAAGAAGCCGCAGTGCTCGATCCGATCTGCAACTCCTATAAGGCAATCGCACAGCAGGCGCATCTCCTTCCGGGACAGGACGTGGTTGTATTCGGAACAGGCCCCTTAGGACTCTTCGCGGTACAGGTTGCAAGGATCATGGGCGCTGTGAACATCGTGATGGTAGGTCTGGAAGAAGACACGAAGGTCCGCTTCGGTGTTGCGAAAGAACTGGGCGCTACCCATGTAGTAAACGGCTCCAAGGAAGATGTGGTAAAGAGATGTACCGAGATCTGCGGAAGAGACAATCTTGGCCTGGTTGTAGAGTGCTCCGGCGCAAACATTGCTTTGAAGCAGGCGATTGAGATGCTCCGTCCCAACGGCGAGGTGGTTCGTGTAGGCATGGGCTTCAAGCCGCTGGAATTCTCCATCAACGACATTACTTCATGGAACAAGAGCATCATCGGACATATGGCATACGACTCCACTTCCTGGAGAAACGCGATCCGTCTCCTGGAATCCGGACAGATCAAGGTTCAGCCGATGATCACACACAGACTTGGGCTGTCCCAGTGGGAAGAAGGATTCGAACTGATGGCAAATAAAGAAGCAATCAAGGTGATCTTCCATTACGATTTTGAGGACTGATATCATGGAAAAAAAGTTATTATTGGCGCCGTCCATGGGATGCTGCGATCTGTACGACTTTGAGAATCAGGTCCGGTTCATTGACGAACATGCGGATTTTCTCCATATCGACATCAAGGACGGCAATTATGTAAAAACCTTCGGCGTAGGCCCCGACTTCATGACAGTTCTGAAAAAGGTTGTGAAAACCCCCATGGATGCCCACCTGATGATCCGGCATCCCCAGGAATACATAGAAGCCTGTGCCGAGGCCGGCGCGGAATATATCACACCTCATACGGACTGCATCGAGAGCGACGCGTTTGTAACACTGAACAAGATCATTTCCCTCGGATGCAAGGCAGGCATCGCCATGAATCCGGCAGCGCCTCTGGAAGGGATCCGCTATTATCTGCCGCTTCTGTCCAAGGTGACGATCATGATCGTGGACGCAGGCTATGCGGGACAGAAGGTGATCACGCAGATGTACGACAAGATCCGTACTCTGGTGCAGTGGAGAGAAGAAATGGGGCTGGATTTCCTGATCGAAGCAGACGGCTCCATGAACGCAGGCTGTAAAAATACCATCTGAGAATACAGTTATAAAAAAGGATGAGAAAGAAAGGAAAATGAATTATGGCATCTAATACAAATTCAAAGAGCGTGAATATCGGTGCAAGACTTGACCGTCTCCCAAATTCAGGCTGGCATATAAAAATGTGGCTGGTATCCGCTTTTGCGCTTCTGGTGTGCTGGTCAAACGGAATCGGCGGCGCGGTACAGAATATCCTTCTGAATGAGCTTCACTGGCTGGAGGAAGGAAGCGCGCTTCTGGCAATGTGGGGAACCACTTATACGGCAGGCCAGCTGTTCGGCGCCCTGGTGGGCGGACCGATCGGCGATAAGATCGGACGTAAAAAAAGTATCTTATTATATGAGATCATCCATATCATCGCCATGATCGGCGGCGCGATCTCACCGAATGTCACAGTACTGTATGTATTCAGGCTTGTACAGGGCTTCGGGCTGGGCGCACTTCTGGTCGTATTGTTTGCAGGATTTACAGAATATGTTCCGGGCCGGAACCGCGGGGTGTGGTCCAGCCGGAACTCCTTCATCGGAAACTGGGCACACCCGGTCTGCAACGGAATCGCATTTGTGATCGCGCTGACCGGAATCAGCTATAACATGAACTGGAGAGTTCAGTACATGATCCCGTCCATCCTTTCCATCGTTGCATCCATCCTGATCGCAAAGAAATTCCCGGAATCTCCGAGATGGCTGGAAGCACAGGGAAGAGTTGACGAAGCAGACGAGATCATGACAAGGATTGAAAAAGAGATCGAAGCTTCCACAGGCAAGCCGCTTCCGCCGGTCACAGAAGCTCCGAAGGAAGTAAAGCAGCTTCCATATTCCGCACTGTTCCGCGGAAAGCTGTTAAAGAGAACGATCGTCGGCTCACTGGTACTGATCGGTATGAATACGATCCAGTATACCTTGATGAACTGGATGCCGTCCCTGCTGAGATCCTTGGGATATGATACTTCACAGTCACAGTTCATGACCATGTTCGGACTGTTCGGCGCACCATTCGGAATCTTTATCGCGTCCCTGATCATGGATAAGATCCCGCGGCGTGTCATGGGCGTGATCCTGCTGGCAGGCATGGCGGTATTGGGAATCATCACAGGACAGCAGACCGAGATGACGGCGCTGATCGTTTCCACCTTCTGCCTGAACACGATCATTTACATGTATGTATGCTATGCATCCGCAGTGTATGTTCCGGAGATGTGGCCTACATCAGCGAAGCTCTCCGGTTCCGGATTCTGTAATGCAATGGGCCGTGTCAGCAATATCTTCTTCCCGTTCCTTGTAACAAGTGTTGCAAGCTCCATGGGAAGCGGCGGAGTGTTCGTCCTGATCACCATCGTAGCTGTGATCATCGCGGTATGCGTATTCATCTTCGGTGTGGAGACAAGAGGAGAGTCCGTTGAGGATATCGGAAACGTGGAATAAAAAACTGCGGTTAGCAGTCACAGAAAAATCAACAGTCAGATGCGTCAGGAACAGATCGTGAGGAGATGGCATTGACTGCGAATATCTAAAATAGAAAGGAAATATCGGATATGAAAAATACAGAGGCAATCCTGGTTGTTCCCGGGACAATGGAAATCAAAGACGCACCCGTGCCGGTGCCGAAGGATGATGAGATCATGCTGAAAGTGGAGTACGTAGGAATCTGCGGCTCCGATGTCCATGGATTTGAGTCAGGCCCGTTCATTCCGCCGAAGGATCCGAATCAGAAGATCGGTCTTGGACACGAATGCGCAGGAACCGTCGTACAGGTCGGAAGCAAGGTCACAAAGTTCAAACCGGGTGACCGTGTGAATATCGAGCCGGGCGTACCCTGCGGAAAATGCAAATACTGTCTGGAAGGACATTACAACATCTGTCCGGACGTGGACTTTATGGCGACACAGCCGAACTACAGAGGCGCATTGACCAACTATCTGTGCCATCCGGAGAACTTTACCTATAAGCTTCCGGAAAACATGAGCACCATGGAAGGCGCTCTGGTAGAGCCGGCCGCAGTCGGAATGCACGCGGCAATGGAAGGCGGCGCGAGACTGGGCAAGAAGATCGTGATCCTGGGCGCAGGCTGCATCGGCCTGATGACCCTGCAGGGCTGCAAGAGCCTTGGCGCTACCGATATCGTAGTCGTAGACGTAATGCCGAAGCGTCTGGAGATGGCAAAAGAGCTTGGTGCTTCCGCAGTCATCAACGGAATGGAAGAGGATACCATCAGCAGATGTAAGGAGCTGGTGGGAGAGCTGGGCGCGGATATCGTATTTGAGACAGCGGGTTCCCAGATCACCGCAAAGCAGGCTCCGCAGATCGTTGCAAGGGGCGGCAGGATCATGATCGTAGGAACGATCCCGGGCGAAGTGCCGATCGACTTCCTGAAGATCAACCGCGAGGTGACGATCCAGACCGTATTCCGTTATGCGAACAACTACCCGATGACGATCGACGCCATCGCATCCGGAAAATTTGATGTAAAATCCATGGTAACACATGTTTATGATTATCAGGATGTACAGAAGGCATTTGAAGAATCTGTACACTGCAAGAAGGATATCATCAAGGGCGTGATCAAGATTGAAGATGCCCAGTGACCGGACGTGCTGCAAAAGCACAGAAGTACATACAGGTTTGACATTTTATAGGGAGGATCATTTCCCAAAGCCGGGAAAATGATGGAAAAGAAACGTATCAGGGGCTTCGCTCACGGCATACCCCTGGTACGGCAGACATAAATCAGACAAGATCAGGAGGAAGAAGAATGTTAGCAGATATCAGATATTGGGAAAAGAAAGCAACAGAAGGAAGATATGCCATCCCGCACTTCAACGTATGGAACGCGGAGATGCTCATGGGAGTCATGGATGCGGCGGAAGAGACCAAAGCGCCGGTGATCATTTCCTTCGGAACCGGATTTGTAGGAAATACTTCATTTGAAGATTTCTGCCATATGATGGTTTCCATGGCAAAGAAGGCCACTGTACCGGTCATCACACACTGGGATCACGGCCGCAGCATGGAAATCGTGCAGAATGCGTACAACCATGGAATGAATTCCGTGATGAGAGATGCTTCCGCATTCGAATTTGAAGAGAATATCCGCCTTACAAAAGAAGTGGTAGATTATTTCCATCCATTGGGAATCCCGGTAGAGGCAGAGCTTGGCCATGTGGGAAATGAAACCGTTTACGAGGAAGCGCTGGCAAGCTATCAGTACACGGATCCGTCTCAGGCGGCAGAGTTCGTAGAGCGTACAGGCTGCGATTCTCTGGCAGTTGCGATCGGAAATCAGCATGGTGTCTATACCTCTGAGCCGAAGCTGAACTTTGAAGTCGTAGAGAAGGTCAGAGATGCCGTAACCGTACCGCTGGTACTTCACGGAGCATCCGGGATCGGCGACGAGGACATCAAGAAGGCGATCTCTCTTGGAATCGCAAAGATCAACATCCATACAGAGCTGTGCCAGGCGGCTATGACCGCGGTTGCGGCAAATGTTGACAAACCGTTCCTGGAATTGGAAAGAGCCGTAAGGGCAGCAGTAAAGCAGCGTGCGATCGAAAAGATCGTGTTATTCGGAGACGACGGAAAGGCGGAATGATCGTGGAGAAAAAATTAGATGCGGTATGTGTCGGCGCTGCGATCGTAGATATTCCTCTGCAGCCGGTCAACCGGGATATGTTTGAGATCGAGTCCTTTCCTCTGCAGCAGATTTCCATGACCATCGGCGGAGACGCGATCAACGAGGCGACGATCATGTCCCGGCTGGGGCATAAGATCGGGCTGATGAGCATGGTAGGCAGGGATGCGGTAGGCAATTTTATCATCGAACACTGTGAAAAGAACGGGATTGACTACTCAGGCATCAAGGTGAGGGAAGGCATCGATACTTCCATCAACGTAGGACTTGTCACTGCGGACGGCGAGCGGACCTTCGTGACCAACCGCAACGGAAGCCTCTGGAAAATGACAATCGACGATGTGGACCTGTCCAGGCTCGGAGAAGCAAGGCTTTTATCCCTGGCGAGCATTTTCAACAATCCGCTGCTGGACTGCCGGGCACTGGTAAAGATATTTAAAGAAGCAAAAGCGCAGGATATGATCATCTGTGCGGATATGATCAAGGCAAGGCTGGGGGAGACCCTGGATGACATCAGGGAAGCGCTTGGATATGTAGATTATTTCTTCCCCAATTATGATGAAGCCTGCCTCATGACAGAGGAAACGGAGCTGGAAAAGATCGCCGACAAGTTCCTGGACTGCGGGATACAGCATGTGGTGATCAAGACCGGCAAGAAGGGCTGCTATATCAAGAGCCAGGACGGCAGCGTGCTGGAGGTTCCGGCCATGAAGGGCATTACCGCGATCGATACCATCGGCGCGGGCGACAACTTCGCATCCGGCTTCATCACCGCGATCCTGGAAGGGAAGTCTTTGAAGGAATGCGCGGAATTTGCAAATGTGACCGCCTCCATCAGTGTACAGAGCATCGGGGCGACCACAGGAGTACAGAAGAGAGAGCAGGTTGACGAGAGACTGAAAGAATATTACGCACAGCAGGCATAGAAAGGAAAACAAAAATCATGAAAAAAATGAAGCTTGGCAGTACAGGTACGGATATCTCAAGAATGGGCCTTGGCACATGGTCCATCGGCGGCGGCCCGGCATGGGGCGGCGACCATGATCTGAAGGTGGTTGTGGATCTGATCCGCGAATGCCCGAAGTTGGGCGTAAACCTGATCGATACCGCACCCGGATATAACTTTGGAAACAGCGAGAAGATTGTAGGAAAAGCTCTGGAAGGGATGAACCGTGAGGACGTCGTGATCATTACAAAGTGCGGGATCATCTGGAATAACAGGAAGGGAAGCCTGTTCAACAAGGTAGGCGACACACAGCTTTACAAAAACCTTTCCAAAGAATCCATCCTGGAAGAGATCGACCAGAGCCTGGAGCGTCTCGGCACAGACTATATTGATGTATATATGACACACTGGCAGGCAGTGGAGCCGTATTTCACACCGATCTCAGAGACTATGGAAGTATTGAACGACCTGAAAGCACAGGGCAAGATCCGGGCCATCGGCGCTGCAAATGTGGATGTGAACCACATCAAAGAATACTTAAAATACGGCTCACTGGATATCGTACAGGCAAAATACAGCATTCTGGACCGCGGGATCGAGGAAGATCTGCTTCCGGTCTGCAAGGAAAACAATGTTACGATCCAGGCGTACTCTCCATTGGAAATGGGACTCTTGAGCGGAGCGCTTCCGAGAGACTACAAGCCGGTAGGGGCGCAGATCCCGAAGAAATGGTTCCAGCCGGACAACATGCAGAAGGCAATGGATATGATGGATCAGTGGAAACCGCTCTGCGAGAAATACGACTGCACCATCGCAAACCTGGCGCTTGCATGGATCCTTGCACAGGGCGAATTCATCAATCTGCTGAGCGGCTCCACCACAACAGCGCAGATCGCGGAAAACATCAAGTCCGCAGAGCTGGAATTAGAGCCGGAGGATGTCGCATACATGCGCAAGCTGGCAGAGGATATTGATAAATAAGTTTTGAGCAGCCATTCAGAATGGCAGTGAACAGGTCTGTGGCCTGCTGATCTGAATAGATATGATTTTGATATACTTACGGTCTGGCCTTCTGGCCAGGCCGATTTTAAAAAGCGGGCCGTTGTGTTGGATACACAGGCAAACAGGCGGCGGACCGCTTCCTGTCTGTCTTTCAAAGACGAAAAAATGCGCATTTTCGAGCAGGGGGTGTGTATTTCGAAGGAGGTAAAAATGCTTTCAAAGGAAAAAAACCTTGCAAATACTAAAGAGGCTGGTATATTATTAGATAGAGAGGCCTTGGGTATTGAGGACGAGGAAAGGGAAGAAAGCATGTCGAGTAAAGAAAGGCTGATGGTGATCAGGCAGAGTATCCAGAATATGAAGAAGGTTTCGGTTGCGGAGCTGAGCAAGCAGTGCGCTGTGACCCAGGAGACGATACGGAGGGATCTGGATAAGCTGGAGCTGGAAGGGGTTGTGACCAGGATTCACGGCGGTGCGATCTGGAACGCGGATGTTCAGAAGGAAAATGTGCATTTTTATAAACGTCTGACAAAGCATCTGAAGGAAAAGCAGAACATTGCGCGCAAGACCGCTGCATTGCTGGAAGGCAAGAATACGATCATTGCGGACTCCAGTACCACTGTCGTGGAAGCGCTGAAGCTGATACCGGATAACCGGGATGTGACGATCGTGACCAATTCCACGGAGGTATTCCGGGAATTTCAGCAGTCTTCTTTTAATATCATTTCGACAGGCGGAGAATTTAATAAAAAATCTTTGTCGCTGCAGGGGCAGCTGGCAAAAACAAATATAACCAAGTATAACGTGAGCATCGCTCTGATCAGCTGCAAGAGCCTGAACATTGAAAAGGGTGTCCTGGACTCCAATGAGAGCGAGGCGGAGATCAAAAAGCTGATGCTGGAGCAGGCGGAGGAGGTTGCGCTCCTCGCCGATCATTCCAAATTCGACCAGACCGCGTTTGTGTGCCTGACAGATCTGGAAAGTGTGAATTATATCATCACGGACAGACGTCCGGGCGACACGTGGATCCGATACTGCGAAGAAAACGGAATCCGGTTGATCTACTGATAGATGGAATCGCTCCTGAACGGGGCCGCTGTAAACAGAGTATTCTGTGAGCAGCGGCTCCTTTTTTGATACCATCGTATGCAGAAAGGCTGCCAGTGGCAGGCTTTCTGCATTCCTGTTTTTTAAATCACACACCCGCTCTTTCTGTTTCAAAATAAAATCTGTAGTTGTTTTTTGTTTGTTTTTGAATAATGCTTTAAAACAAAGATAAAAATAGCAAAACAAAAAAATAATGCATAAAAATCTGTGAATAAAATTAGTCAAAACAACCAAAAATCTTTGAAATAAAGAAAACAGATTGACAAGTATCGAAGGATATTGTAAAATGAGATACATAAATTTAGTGCGTTATTGCCAATGACAAGCGAAAAATATATGGTAAAAAGGGGGAAAGAGCACAAAATATTCGAATCGCAAATTGTTTTCGATCAAAAGAAGAATCCTGTATGCAATAGGATGATGAAACAAAAAAACAAAGAAAATCAAAGAAGGGAAGGAGAAGCAGGAGGAAGGCATATGGGAAGCAATGTTTTGGCCTTCCGATGATGAGTTGAAACAAAGGTGAGGGGCGCAGCCTGATCAAAATTAGGAGGATAGAAACACTATGGAAAATAAAAAGAAAGAAACTTCAATCGTAAAGAAGATGATACTTGCAGTGGCAGGCGGTTTTATTGCCGGGTTCCTGTGCCTGCTTTTGAGAGAAGCCTTGAACGGGAGCGGCAATGACGGTGTCTGGAAGGTGATCGATGCGATCCTGTTCCAGGACATCACCGCAACGCAGGGAATTGAAGGTCTTGGCCTCTTTTTCATCATCGGACAGCTGTTCATGCGGGGGCTGCAGATGGCCATCGTACCGCTGGTCATCACATCCCTGACCCTTGCGCTATGCAGCCTTGCGAATCCGGAGAAGCTGGGATGGATCGCGGGAAAGACATTTATTACATATCTCTGCTTTTATGTGGTTGCCGCGACGCTTGCGGGAGCTGCGGCATATTTTGTAAAATCCATGGGATGGTTTGATGTCAACCTGCCAAGCGAGATGGCAACGGAGGCAGTCACCATGGACGGCTACAATCCTCTCGTAACCGTTGTAAATGCAGTGCCCTCCAATATCGTTTCCGCATGCTCCACCAATAACACGATCCTTTCGGTTGTCGTGATCGCGATCATCCTGGGATTATGCATGACCGCAATGGGAGAAAAAGCAGATCCGCTGAAAAAGGTGATTGAAAATCTGAATGACGTGGTACAGATGTTTTTGAATTTCCTCATCAACAAGATCGCGCCGGTGGCGATCTTCTGCATGATCACAAGAACTCTGGCAGTATACGGCGTGGAGTATATCGGACCGACCCTGGTATGGATCGTGACGACGATCGTGGTAAGCCTTGCGCTGGTGGCTACGATCTATCCGATCGGTATCTTCCTCACCACACGGCTGAACCCGATCCCGTTTTTGAAAAAGTCCTTCAAGATCGGATTGTTTGCGGCAGCGACCAACTCATCCGCAGCGACACTTCCGCTGAATACGAAGACATGTACGGAAGAGCTTGGCTGCTCGGAGGAGATCAGCAGCTTCGTCCTGCCTACCGGTATGACCATTAACATGAACGGCACGACAGCCATGCACATGATCGCAGTCACCTTTATCGCTACGGCCGCAGGGATCAATGTGACTCCGGCTACCCTGGCAACAGCGGCCTTCCTGTCCATCTGTACGGCAGTAGGAACTCCGGCAATCCCGGTAGCGGGAACGACCATGGTGTATGTAGTCATGTCCGGCCTGGGAATGAGCTCAGAGCTGTGTATGATCGGATATTCCCTTGTACTTGCGATGAATTATCTGCCCGGCATGGCCGTGATCACTCTGAACGTGATCGGAGACGCGGCGACCAATGTGATCGTGAACTTTAAAGAGGGCGTGCTGAATAAAGACATCTACAACAAATAGAAAACTCTTCATTTAACCTATTGCGCCAGCCGCAAAGCGGCATAATTCCTCATGCGGCTGTGCGCATCACGTCATACCAAACGGCAGATTTATCTGGCGTTTGGTATGACATTCTATCTGCTTCTTATTGAGGTTACGATATCTTTGCAGGCTGTATAGAAAATACCGACATCAACAGAATTGGCGATATATTTTACTCCAAGGTCCTTCCAATACAGTGCATCTTCCGGCGTATCAACAAATGTGCCTACGGCAATATTGGATGCAGCGGCTTTTTCTACGATCAGCTTCATCTGTCCAACAACCTCAGAACTGTGGACATTGCCGGGAACGCCTAAGGACTGTGATAAGTCATATGGTCCGATAAAAATCACATCAATCCCAGGTACTGACAAAATGTCGGAAAGATTCTCAACGCCCTTGAGTCCTTCTACCTGTACGATTACCATGGCTTCATTTGCTTCATGAAAATATTCGTATTTATTCTGCGATGAGTAATCTGCGGCGCGTACATAACGGCAGACGCCCCGGGATCCATCGGGATAGAATTTCGCATGACGGACAGCGGCAGAAGCAGACGCTCTGTCATTGACCTGCGGAATCTGTACGCCCATTGCGCCGAGATCAAGAGCCTTTCCTATGTATTCCTCAGTATTATCTGCAACACGTACTATGGGGAGAGCGCCGGAACACTCACATGCACGGATCAGATTCGGAAGATGCTCGTAGCTTACCGGGCCGTGCTCCATATCTAAAATGCAAAAATCAATGCCGCTTTTTCCAGAACTTTCTATAAACGATCCATCACAGGTTTTCATGAAAATACCGATGACACAGGCTGCATTCATGCGTTCCTTAAAGGCATGGACATTTGATGATTTCATAACAGATGACCTCCAATCTGAAGATTATGTATATTCGTCTTCTACTTCAACGATCATTTCTACTTCCACAGGAGTCCCAAATGGAAGTTCATTGGCAGAAATAGCGCTTCTGGCGTGTTTACCATACGGACCAAATACTTTTTCCATAAAATCTGAAAATCCGTTTATCACAAATGGCTGCTGATCAAATCCCGGGGCGCTGTTAACAAAACCGAGAACTTTTACAATGCGTTTTACTTTATCAAGGTCTCCAATCTCGCTGCGCAGGACAGAAAGGGCGTTGACCGCGCAGATTTCCGCAGCCTTATATCCGTCCTGGCATGTCAATTCAGCCCCTATATGGCCCTGCATGAGCGGCTTCCCGTCTTTTGTGGCGCCCTGCCCGGAAATATAGACAAAATTTCCGACACGCACAGCAGGAACATAGGATGCAACCGGCTTAGGGGGATTGGGTAATTCATAGCCCAATTCTCTGACTTTTTGTTCGATTTTGTTCATATAAACACTCCTTTCAAATAAAATATTTTTATGTTTCATCGGATCCGCAATCCGATGTGTCATCGCCTGATGCTTCCTTACGGATCAGGTCCAGATAATTGTATAAAGTAAACCTGGAGATCTTCAGATGCTCACAAACCTTTTCGCTCGATTTCGTAACAAGAAACGCTCCTTTTTGATCCAGAAATCTTACAAATTCTATTTTCTCTTCACGTGAAAGTTCAGTTACAGGCTTTCCTGCAATTTTGTCAGCCTGTGCTATAAGAAATTGTAAGACTTCAGTAATGTTGTTTGCGAAAATTTCCTGATCTGAAGCCTGGGCCGCTGTTATCGGCGAAGGAGCCGGCTGGGGGGAGGCGGGAGGGTCCGGAGTTTCTTCTACTATTTCATAACTGTTATATTTCTTGAGAAACTCTTCCAGCTTGACGGTTTCGGTTATATCCATGTTGATACAGAGACAGCCGATCACATTTCCTTCCTCGTCTTTGATGAACATGGTGGAAGAACGAAGGATCTTGCCGTCACGGGTATAGACCACATAATTGTAGCGGTCGCCGTCTTTGACTGTGCCCCTCAAAACCTCCAGACCGAGATTGCTGCCGCAGTCTCCGATATTTCTCCCGGTAATATGGCCGTTGCGGATATCTACAACGGTCTGACTGTAATCTTTCGTCAGATCATGAAGTATAAATTCACAATGATTCCCAAACTGGTTTTCTAACATAGATAAAATACGCTGCCACATGTCCCATTCATCATAAATTGTTTTCATAAGATTCTTTCACTTTCCTTCAGGTAGATTTTGTAATATTTATATTATCATATAAAAAGTCATAAGTAAAGAAGAAAATAAAACATAATAAAACAAAAAATAAGGAAAAATATGTAAAATGCATGAAAAATAAAATAAAAAGTTTTATTTCTATTTACAAACAATACAAAAAGTGTTATATATATTATAAATTGATTTTTAGTTTTAAAATAAATTCGGCCGGAAATGTTTAAAACTATAAGAAAGAGAGGAGAATGTTATATGAAAAAAATTTTATGTATTATGTTGGCGCTGCTTATGCTGTCCGGGTGTTCTGGTTCCGGTGAAAAGAAAAATGATTCCGCAGAGCCGGAAAATGAAAGAAAAGCTTATGAAGGGACAACGCTGAATATTTTATTAAAGACAGGTTATGAAACGGAAGCAATTACCGAGTTTAAGGGTGAATTTGAGGACGAGACAGGAATTACGCTCAATGTAGAGATTTATGATGAGCCTACACTGCGGAACAAATTTATCCTGGACTGCAACTCAAAACAGGGAAATTATGATGTGATCGCTACGCAGTTCTGGTATATGCCTGAATACATTAAAACAGGATGGCTTGAGCCGTTGGATGATTATAATACTGAAAAGGCGGATGAGGAGTGGAATTCGCTGTCCAATGTGCCGGAAAGTGCCCTGGCCATGTTCAGGGATACAGACGGAAAGCTGTATTCGGAATGCATTTCCTGTACAGGAGGAGTTTTGATATACAGGAAAGATCTGTTTGAAAAGCACGGCATTGAGATTCCGAAGACGACAGAGGATGTTCTGGAGGCTGCTAAGATTTTAAAAGAAAAAGAACCGGAAATCTATCCGTTTGTTGCAAGAGGCGACTCTTCCAGCGGAAGCTTCGGGACTTCAGCGGGATGGGCATGGGCTTATGGGGCAAGCGTGCTGGATAAAGACGGAAATGTTACGTGTGATACGGAAGAAATGCATAACGGTGTGAATGACTTTGTGACATTAATGAAAGAATATGCACCATCCGATAGTGCCGCAATGGGATGGGATACAATGTCTGAGCTGTTCCGTCAGGGGAAAGCGGCTATGAATTTTGACATGAATGGATTTGTGAGTACCTATACCAGTGAAGACGTATCTTCGGTGGCAGACCAGATCGATTGTACGGTGATCACCGGACCTGACGGCAGCCCTGCCCAGTGGATGTATGGAGAAGGCTTGGGAATCAGTGCGTTTTCGAAAAATAAGGATGCCGCATGGCTGTTCCTGCAGTGGAGAAACAGCCTGGAGACCATTGAAAAGGAAGTGGAAACTGGAATCCGATATGATTTTCCAGATACAAGGATTTATGAGACCGAGAGCTATAAGGAAAAAACAGAAAAAATCGGTTTCTTTACTGAAAAACTGCCGGAGATCATGGAATCCATCGACAGTGCCTACTGGCCGGCAACAGAAAAGTTCGATAAGGTGGCGGAGGCTTTCCAGCAGCAGATATCTCTGGCTATAGCAGGAGACCAGACGGTGGAGGAAGCACTGAACAATGCACAGAGTGCTGTTGAGGGTGTCATGGAATAAAACCATATCAGACAGGGCTGGCCTGCAGCCCTGTCTGGCTGATATTTCAAGCAGGAGCTGCCATGAAATACAGGATAAGGTTAAGGAGGACAAGATAATGCGAGATAAAATGTTTATGAGATTCATGACGCTTCCCGCACTTCTGGTATTTTTGCTGATGGGAGTGTATCCGACAATACAGGGATTGTTAAACAGCTTCACATCTTATAATATGACGGAAATTGCAGAAAAAGAATTTATTGGGATTGACAATTATGTCCGCATGCTTACAGAAATGCGGTTCTGGCAGGCTCTGGGGCGAACTCTGGTATTTGTAGTGCTGAGTGTGGGACTCAGCTATATGATCGGTCTGGTCATTGCAGTGCTGCTGAATAAGATAAACGCGGTCCGGAATGTTTACCGTATTATTTTTTTGATTCCCATGATCATTGCGCCTACGATTACGGCATTGAACTTTAAATTTATGTATAACTATAATATGGGAATCATTAATTTTTTCCTTAATCTGGCAGGGATTCCTAATGTTGATTTTTTGGGAGATCCATCACTTGCTTTATTTTCAACGCTTGCGGTTGATATCTGGCTGGGGACTCCGCTTGCGATTTTGATTCTGCTCGCCGGGATCGAAAGCCAGTCGGAAGCATATTATGAAGCAGCAAAGATCGATGGGGCTTCAGAATGGCAGATTTTTTCGGAAATTACATTCCCGATATTAAAAAAATTCTCAGTGATCGTAATCGTACTCCGCACAATGGACGCTTTAAAGGTATACGAGGTGATCCAGCTGATGACGGCAGGAGGACCGGGAACATCATCGGAAACGCTGAACATTTATATATCAAAGGCGGGATTCAGCTGGTTTGAGATGGGATACGCTGCCGCCCTTGGAATTTTTGCACTCTATTTTATTATGTTTATCGCTAAATTTATTATCAGCAAAACAGGTTTATTTCAAAGCGAGGTGAGCAGGGCATGAAAAGGAAGAAAAAAATCAGTCAGGGGATCATTCATATACTGCTTATCCTGTTTTCTATCATCAGCCTCTTTCCGCTTTATTGGCTGATCACGACGTCTTTAAAACCATCCCTGGATGTGTTTTCTGTAGATATGCTGGGATTTTTTAAGCCTTCACTGGAGAATTACGAAACGGTCCTGATGAAAGACCAGTATCCCAAATATCTACTGAACAGTGTGATCACAAGCCTTTCTACGGTAGCTATCACGATGCCCATAGGAAGCATGGCGGGATATGCATTTGCGCGCCTGAAAATGAAGAAAAAAGATACGTGGTTTTTTATGATCCTGACGACGCGGATGGCCCCTGCGGTAACATTTGCAGTTCCGATCTATCTGATGATGGTAGGCGTTGGAATGATCGACCATACTGCGGGACTGGTGATCGTATATGTATTTTCAAATATGGCGTTATGCATATGGCTGACCAGAAGCTTCTTTGAGGATGTGCCGAAGGAGATCGAGGAGGCGGCCATGGTAGACGGTGTCTCAAAATTTGGCGCATTCATCAGATTTGCGGTTCCGATTGCCAGCGGGGGACTTGTAGCAACCGCAATCCTTATTTTTATCTTTAGTTGGAACGAATTTTTCTTTGCATCCATTTTAACGCAGAATGCAGCAAAAACATTTACCGTACATCTGACTTCCTTCTTTGGTTCAAAACGTATACTGTGGGGAGAACTGGCAGCAGCGTCAACATTAGGGGCATCCGTTCCGATCGTATTTGCCCTGATCATGAAACAATATATTATACGGGGACTTACGATGGGAGCTGTAAAAGAATGATGATTCAGGATTATGGAGGAATTGATATTGGAAAAAATTTATTGGGGAAGCTATACGACTTATGAACTGGAAGAGCTGATCGAAAAAGATCCTGTTGTTTTGATCCCGGTGGGGGCATATGAACAGCATGGTCCGCATCTGGCGCTCAATACGGATAAGGTGATCGCGGAAAAAATATGTGAAGAGCTGGTACGCCGTGCGGAGATTCCCTGTGCATCGCTTCCGGCGGTCTGGTGCGGAATTTCAGAACATCATATGAAATTTTCGGGCTCATTAACGCTAAAGCATGAAACGATGTCCGCATTTCTGTTTGATATATTGGACAGCCTTGCAAGGAGCGGAGTCCGCAAAGTACTCGCGGTAAACAGCCATGGAGGAAATATGGTGGCGGTCAATGAAGCTCTGACCAAAGCATCCTATCAATATGGAGGTACATTTGCTCTGCTTACTTACTGGAATCTGATCGGGGACGAAATCAGAGAAAACCGAAGATCAGAATTTGGAGGAATCAGCCACGCATGTGAAATGGAAACGGCGCTGCAGATGTATCTGCAGCCGGACAATGTGCGTATGGACAGGCTGCCTCCCGCAAACAATGTAAAAGGCGGGAGCTTCTGGAGTCCTGCGATGTTCGCATCCAACAAGATTTCCATGTATATTCCGTATGATCAGCTGTCTGAACTGGGGCATATCGGAGATCCGCAGAAAGCAACACCGGAATTTGGAGAGACTGTTTTTGAGGCTGTAATTAAAAAAGCATTAAAGCTGGTTGAAGTGATACAGAAAGGGGAGCTGCTGAATGAAAATTACTGATGTACTTACGTTTCCGGTTCGTGTGCCGCTGCTTCATGAGTTTAAGGCGGCATATGGGATCAGAAATACGGCAGATTTTGTTTTGGTAAAAATTATGTGCGATAATGGAATGTACGGATGGGGCGAAGCATCTACGATTCCGATTTATGATGAAGGAAGCCAGGCGGATGTAGTATTTGTGATCGAGCATTACCTGAAACCTCTTTTGCTGGGAGAAGATCCGACCAATATTTCTTATCTGATGGATAAATTAAGCAGATCTGTAAAAGGGTCAAGATATGCAAAGTGTGCGGTGGACTTTGGACTGCATGATCTGACGGGAAAAATATATGAACTGCCGGTCTATAAGCTTCTGGGCGGGCAGGGAAAGCCGTTAGAGGTCTGCTGGGTTCTGAGCGCAAAGTCACCGGAAGCAGTCAGGGAGGAAGCCGAGCAGTATTTTAAAGAGGGCTATACAAATTTTAAGCTGAAGGTAGGGACGAATCCGGAAAAAGATGTTGAAAATCTTGCGGCTTTAAGAAATGCTGTCGGATGTAAAGCTGCTATCCGATTAGACGGAAATGAAGCATGGGATCCGAAACAGGCACTGGATATGATAAAGAGATTTGAAAAATATCAGCCTGAACATGTGGAACAGCCGGTTCCGGCATGGGATCTGGAAGGGTTGAAATATGTGAGAACACATACATCGATACCTGTTGTTGCAGATGAATGTATCCTGACGGTTAAAGATACGATGCGGGCGGCAAGGATGGAAGCTGCTGACCGCATCAACATTAAGATATCCAGAGACGGCGGAATCTTGGAAGCAAAAAAGATTGCTGCTGTCGCACAGGCGGCCGGACAATGTCCTTTTGCCGGAAGCAATCTGGAACTGGGGCTGGGGACTGTGGCCAGTGCGCATCTGTTCAGTGCATTGCCGGAAATCACTATGGCCACAGAGCTGGTCGGACCGCTTCTTCTTAAAGAGGATATTGTGAAAACACCGGTATGCTATGAAAATGGGCATATCTGTCTGAAGGATACCCCTGGATTTGGTGTTGAGATTGATATGGAACGTGTTGAAAAGTATTTATGCTGATCTGTAAAAGTGCAGCCAGGGAGGAAGGAAAATGTCGGTTACGGTTAAATTTGAAGAAATATTACAGCAGAATACGCGGGTTCGTAAAATAAATAAGACCCCTTTCGTGTTTTTGGAAGGGCCGGTATGGGATCAAAAAAATAGTGTTTTATATTTTACGGATCCGTTGGCGCAGCTGATCTACAGTATGAAGGAGGAAGGGGAGTTTTCAGTTGTTTATAAAAATTCGGGCTATGCGAACGGAATGTGTATGAGCCCGGGCGGAAAACTGGTAATCTGTAAAATGGATACCGGCAGTATCGATGAGATCGATCCGGTGACCGGAGAATATGTACGGGTAGTGTCAAACGGATATCAGGGAAAACCTTTTCATGCAACGAATGACGTGATATGCGACAGAAAAGGCGGATATTATATTACAGATCCGTTTTTCACTTATGGGCCAAAGACGCAGGAAGCGGAGGCAACATATTATTGTTCGCCGTCGGGAGAGACGATCCGCGTTGCGAATGATAGTATCAAGCCGAATGGACTGGCGTTCTCTCCGGACGAAAAATATTTATATATTGATGATACCGCAAGCGTGAACATCTGGCGGTATGAAGTCAGAGAAGATGGGATGCTGCGTGGAGGAAAGATATTCTGTAAGCTGAATGCCCCGGAAAATGCGGAGGGACTGCCGGAAGTTCAGCGGTTCGGGGAAGCGGACGGAATGAAGGCAGATTCGTGCGGAAATATCTATATAACAACATATACCGGTATCCAGGTGTTTAATGCTGAGGGAATATATCTGGGTACTATAGAAATGCCGGGCGAGGAATCGGCCGCAAATATTGTTTTTGGCGGAAAAGAAAATAAGACGTTGTATATTACAGCAAGGACTTCATTATATGCTGTGGAACTTCTGATTCCAGGCTGCTGAAACAGATCATAAGGAGAAAATAAAAATGCAGGATGATAATTATGGAAGATTGAAAGGGAAAGTAGCTGTAGTCACGGGCGCTGGTACAGGGATCGGCCGTGCGATTGCCATGCTGTTTGCAAAGGAAGGGGCAAAAGTAGTTTGTGCGTCTCTCCACGCGTCTTCGTGTCAGAGAACAGCAGACGATATACAGGAAAAAGGCGGGACTGCTATTGCAGTGCCAACCCAGGTTGCTGATTTTAAAGATATTCAAAACATGGTCCGAAAGACGATAGAAGCTTTTGGAAAAATCGATATCCTGGTCAACAATGCAGGGATCGTTAATTGCTTCTGTAAAGTAGGGGATGTCACAGAAGAACAGTTTGATGAGATGTTCAATGTCAATGTCAAGGGACAGTTTTTGGCTGCAAAGGCATGTATCCCATATATGGTGGAAAATGGAGGAGGAATCATCATTTCCACTTCATCTGCATCAGCAATGGTCGCGCAGTATAGTACAGGAGTCTATAATGCGACAAAAGCAGCGGTGCTTTTTTTGACAAAAAATATTGCAGTAGATTACGCCAAAGATAATATCCGCGCAAACTGCCTTTGCCCGGCGCTTGTGGATGATACGGTGATCAATAAGGATGTATTTGCAAAGGCAGAGGCAGATCCGGAAAGCTGGAAAGAGACATTGAGTAAATATCCGATGGGCAGAATTGCCGCTCCGGAAGAAATCGCAAGAGGGGCTCTCTTCCTGGCGACAGATGATTCTTCATTTGTAACAGGTACAACGTTGACGATTGATGGAGGATTTACCTGTTTATAAACCTCTTGTCTGCATATAAATGATCCTATATCGGTCCAGGCTGCCGAAAGGCTTGAAAGTCATGCGTTTCCGGCAGCCTGGTTTAAAAATCGCTTTCTGCATACTGGAAATCACACTTCTTCCTCTGCATCCATCCGATACCCGACCCCCAGCTCATTATGGATATACCTTGCAGCCCCCGGCCGCTCGCCGAATTTTTTCCGGATATTCGCCATGTTGACCTGCAGCTTTTTCGTGCTTCCGGAGTCGTTCCATCCCCAGATCACCTGGATGATCTCCGCATAGGTCATCACCTTTCCGGCCTGCTTGGACAAGAGAGATACGATATTGTATTCCGTCTGCGTCAGCTTCACCTCCTGCCCATCCACAAAAAGCCTTCTTGCGTCATAGTCAATCTCCAGCGCTCCCATATGAAATTTTCCCTGCAGGATGCTGCCGCGCTCCAGCCAGCGGTTGCTGTTTCTGAGAGCAGTCCGTATCCGGGCCTCCAGCTCCGCCGTACCGAAGGGCTTCGTCACATAGTCGTTGGCTCCCAGGTCCAGGGCTTCGACCTTATCCTTCTCGTTGGACCTGGCAGAGAGTACAAGAACCGGAACAGAAGATTTTTTCCGAACCCTTTTCAGGAACTGGATACCGTCCATATCCGGCAGTCCCAGATCAAGGATCACCAGATCCGGACAATGGGACTCGAAAAGCATCCAGCCGTCAAGCCCGCTCTTTGCGCACAGGACATGGTAGCCGTGGGCCGACAGCACGGTCTTTACAAATTTCAGGATATTTTCTTCGTCTTCCACGATCAGTATTTTATATTTATTTCCGCTCATGATTTTCAAATCCTTTTCAATTGAAGATAATTCAGGAAGCTGCCATTACATAAAACCGAAACAATGCTCCCCCGCCGGACAGATTTTCCGCATGGATCTCGCCGCCGTGAGCCTTGATGATGGTCGCGCACACGGATAATCCGATTCCCATGCTGCGCTTCTGATTGTCCACCGGCAGGTCTTTCTTCTCATAATAACCGGTGAAGATCGTTCCGAGCATCTCGGGCGGGATCCCGGCGCCGTCGTCTGCCACCTCAAACACGACCTTCTCTTCGTTTTTATACACGGTCAGAAGGATGCGGGTCATTCCTTTCGCATGGAACACCGCATTCTCCAGGAGGTTCCCGAGCACCTGCTGGATCAGGACAGGATCCACGGCAATGCACACGAACTCATCGGGAAGCGCAGCCTCAATGCGCTGGTCCGGAAATCGCTTCTGGAATTTGACGAGTACACTGTCGATCAGCTCTTCGAGCACCACGGAGGTCTTGATCAGGTTCACATCCGTACTGCCGATGCGGGTGACGGACAGGAGATTTTCGACCATATGGATGAGCCACTGGGCGTCCTCCCGGATTCCCTCCAGCAGTTCCATATGCTGTGTGTCTGTCAGCGATTCATAGTTTTCAATCAGGGCCTGGCTGGAGCCGTATATGGTCGTCAAGGGCGTGCGCAGGTCATGGGATACGGCCCGGAGCAGGTTGGCCCGCATCCGTTCCCGTTCGATCTCCGCCCGTTCCTTTTCCTGGCGCCGCAATTTGACGGTCAAGGTACTTGTGATCAGGGTCAGGCTGAGCATCAGAACGGCCGAAAACATATTTTCCGGAATGCTGAAATTGAACCGGAAATAGGGAAAGGTAAATGCATAATTCATGCATAGTGCGCTGCACAGGGATGAGATGATCCCATATTCATACCCCTGAGTGAGCAGGGAAACCAGGATGACTGCCAGGGCAAGTATCATCGGAACGAAAAAGGACGTCTGAAAATAAGTCTGTATCAATAAGCTGCATCCAAACGCCCCTGCCAGCAGCAGGAGCATCCTCAGGATATCAAAGCCGCACTGTTTCCATTTCATAGCTGTTCTCCTCATGTTTAGATATTTCTATCATACCACGTCTGCGGTTAAGAAATGGATAAGATTTCGCTCCGTTTCTTGATATGGTTTTTTCGCTCTGCTAAAATACGGTGGAAATCTATCAACAGCATTCCCGGAAATCCAGTGCGCAAAACAGGAAGTCCGGATCGAGGATTTTCGGGGGTGCTCAAAAAAGCAGGAGGACTTATGAACATACTGACGATCATCATACTTGGAATTTATATCATACTCGGCGGCGGCTCCACCATCGCGCTGACCGGATATATGTTTATTGTAATCGCGCAGAAGATCATCCGGAAGATCAAATACGGAACTTCACTGTACGCATAATTATTTTTTTTGCATTTTCTTCTCGCATTTGGCACATAATACTTCTCATGAAGGTGAGGAGGAATCAGAATATGTATCAATATTTACCAATACGTGATGTGTACGCCAGAGAAATTCTGGATTCGCGGGGGAATCCGACGATCGAGGTGGAAGTACTTGCAGGAGAAAGCGTGGTAGGACGCGCGTCGGTCCCGTCCGGTGCTTCCACGGGAAAATACGAAGCAGTGGAGCTGCGGGACAAAGAAGCGCGCTACGGCGGCAAGGGGGTCCAGCGTGCCGTGGAGCATGTCAACGACCAGCTTGCGGGCGCGGTGATCGGGATCAATGTATTTGACCAGACGGAGATTGACCGGACACTGATCAAGACAGACGGCAGCACAAACAAATCGAATCTGGGGGCAAATGCTCTTCTCGGCGTATCTCTGGCAGCAGCCCACGCAGCGGCAAGAGCGCTGCGCATTCCCTTATACAAATACCTGGGCGGAGTCAACGCAAAAAAACTTCCTGTACCTATGATGAATATTTTAAATGGAGGTGCCCATGCGGACAATACGCTGGATATTCAGGAATTTATGATCATGCCCGTGGGTGCGGAAAATTTTAAGGAGGGCCTGCGGATGTGCGCGGAGATCTACCAGTCTCTGAAATCTCTTCTGAAGGAGAAAGGCTTAAGCACCGCAGTCGGCGACGAGGGCGGTTTCGCGCCGGATCTGCCGGATACCAGAGCCGCGCTGAACTGTCTGAGGGAAGCAGTGGAAAAAGCCGGATACCGGATGGGAAGAGACCAGGACATTGCCATCGCGATGGATGTGGCATCCTCCGAATTATATAACCGGGATTATAAAAAATACGAATTTCCCGGGGAAAGCCGGATGCGTGGACAGAAGGTGGTGCGCTCGGCGGAGGAGCTGATTGACTATTATGCGGAGCTGGCGAGAGAATTTCCCATCTGTTCCATTGAAGACCCGCTGGATGAAGAGGACTGGGAAGGCTGGGAAAAGCTGACAGCCCGCCTGGGAAAGGAAATCCAGTTAGTGGGTGACGACCTGTTTGTGACCAATGTGGAACGGCTGAAAAAAGGAATTGAAAAAAAGGCCGCAAATGCCATCCTGGTCAAGGTGAACCAGATCGGGACGCTGACCGAAGCGATCGAGGCCATCCAGCTTGCGCAAAAATCCGGCTACAACGCGATCGTGTCCCACCGCTCCGGTGAGACCGAGGATACCACCATTGCGGATATTGCGGTGGCATTCAATACCGGACAGATCAAGACCGGGGCGCCCTGCCGGACGGAACGGGTGGCCAAGTATAACCGGCTGCTGCGGATCGAAGAGCAGATTGAAAAATAGGAACAGAAAAATATAAAAGGCATAGCTCAGAGACGTTTCACTGAACTATGCCTTTATGGAGTATAGGGGATTCGAACCCCTGGCCTCAACAATGCGAATGTTGCGCGCTCCCAACTGCGCTAATACCCCAATCAAGTCGTTTTCTTGCCGACTCGGTTATTATAACACATCTTGTCAAAAAATGAAAGAACAGATTATAATTTTTTTGAAATTTTTCCGAATTTTTTCAACTTTACGTTCTTGCCAGAAAACCGACGTTCCTGCCAATATTCTTGTTTTTTTCCGGAAATACGCTATCTTATATGGGGGGGGCTTGCGTCCGTAAACCTATAAAACTTTTTCTTTTCAGCAGAAACAGCGTGTGAACAAGGCGGCAACAGTTTTGCTGTCCGGCGATCACCAAAAGGAGCAATCCATAATGTTCAGTGTTATAATCCCGGTATACAACTGTGAGAAGACTGTCAGGCAGGTATTGGATTCTGTGAGGATGCAGACACGTTTTGACCTGGTAGAAGAAATTATCGTGCTCAATGATGGCTCTACTGACCGGACAGGAAAGATCATCGAAGACTATATTTCCGGCAATCCGGCTATGCCGATCCGATATTTTCAGCATAAAAACCATGGGGTTTCCTACACCAGAAACAGAGGCATCCATGCAGCAAAGGCGGAATGGATCGCCTTATTGGATGGGGATGATATCTGGCTGGAACAGAAATTAGAACGGCAGGCGCAGATTCTGGCCGAGCACCCTGAAATCTGCTTTATGGGGGCGGCTGAGCCGTTGAAGATCCTTTTCAGAAGACGGCATGGGCTGTGCAAGATGACTGCCGCAGATATCTGCCTGCGGAGCTGTACGCCAACCCCTACGGTAGTTTTCAAAAAATCGGCAGGAGAAGCGTTGGGACTGTTTGATGAAAACCGGCAATTCGGAGAGGATATCCAGTTTTATCAGCGTTTCCTGCTATATGACAGCTATTACATACTGGCAGAAAAGCTGGTCCGGATCTCCATCCAGAAAAAATACTTTGGGGAAAGCGGTCTCTCCTCCAATATAGTAAAATGCAGTAAAAGCAGGGAAAAAAATATAAAAGAATTATACGATATGGGACTGATCAGCAAGCCTTTTTTGACCGCCATGCTGCTGTTCAGCCAGATTAAACTTTGCAGGAGATGGCTCATCTGGTCTGCCCACAGGTGTATTGCCATGCTATATCATCCATGAAATACGATATCATCATTCCGATTTACAACATTCAGCAGGAGCTTGGGAAATGCCTGGACAGCATTTCCCGTCAGACCTACGGCGATTTTCGTGCTATCATGGTCGATGACGGTTCCACGGACCAGAGCCCGGTCATTGCAAAAAGCTATGCGGCAGGAGATCCCAGGTTTGAGTATTACCGGAAAGAAAACGGCGGTCTTTCCGATGCCAGGAATTTTGGAATAGCAAAGGCTTCCTCGGAATATATTCTGTTTGTTGACGGGGATGATTTCCTTGAGGAACATGCACTCCGTATGATTGAGCAGGAACTCTCCATCTATCCGGTAGATGTGCTGGAATTTAACGGGTGGCTCGTGGAGAACGGAAGGAAGACCAGGCATGTGAACGATTTTTATATTGACGCAGGCAAGGTAAAATGCGGCAGGGATTATATTTTAGATAATGTAAAAGCCAGACGTCTGGCTTCCCCTGTCTGGCTGAAAGCTGTCCGGCGAAGCATGATTTTAGAACACCGTCATTATTTTGTAAAAGGTTTGCTCCATGAAGATGAGCTTTGGACACCCAGGCTGTATCTTCTGGCAGATACGGTAAAATATATCGATCACTGCCTTTACAATTATGTTCAGCGGGAAGGGTCTATTATGCACCGCGCTGACAAAATGGAAAATGCGCGTCATGCAAAGAAAATCCTTTTTCAATTGGAGGATTATTACCGGAGTCTTGACTTGACCAGGCGCCAGCGCAATATCCTAACAAGCTACCTGGCCAGGCAGATGATAAGCGTCTGCCGGATATCTGAAAAGGAATGTGCAACGCCTGCGGACAGGAAATTTATCCGGCGCAATGCCCGGGATATCAAAAGCATTGGAAAAATGATCCTGTTTTTCGCTTTTCCCGGCCGTTATCAGGTTCTGAGCGAAATCCTGAAAAAAATAATAAAGTATTAGGGGCTCTTCTATGATTCCAAAAAAAATACATTATTTCTGGGTTGGCGGTAAGCCTATGCCGGAAAAAAGCAAAGCCTGCGTCGAAAGCTGGAAAAAATTCTGTCCGGATTATGAGATGATCGAATGGAACGAATCTAATTACGATTTTTCCGTATGCACTTATATGGCACAGGCCTATGAGGCCGGCCTATGGGGGTTTGTTCCCGATTATGCCCGGCTGGATATCATTTACCGGATAGGCGGGATTTATCTGGACACAGATGTGGAATTGCTGCAGAGCCTGGATAAGCTGTTAAACTGTAAAGCCTTCATGGGTTTTGAAAACCGGACGTCCGTAGCGCCGGGGTTAGGGTTTGGCGCGGAGCCGGGAAATGAAATCCTGAAACAGATGCGGGATCTGTACTATTCCTTTTCCTTCTATAATGAAAATGGTACACCCAATATCGTACCCTCTCCCTTTTATGCTACAGAATTCTTGAAATCCTATGGCCTGCGGCTCAATGGCAAACGTCAGACCGTGCAGGGAATGGATATATTCCCTGCTGAATATTTTGCCCCGCTCTGTTATGCGGACAACCGTTTGAAAATAACCGGAAATACTTACAGCATACATTGGTATCATGCCTCCTGGCATACCCCGGAGCAGAGGGAGCGGACCAAGCGGATTCAGAAGATCAACCGGATATTCGGCCAGCGTCTGGGCAGGGTTGTCAACAGAGGATGCTCTGCTGTTATCCGTGTGAAACGGCATATTGTCAGAAAAAAGTAAGAATACTCTTTCAAAACAATGCATAGAAACAATGGAAGGAAAAGCTATGGGTTCCAGAACAAAAAACAGTGTAAAAAATGTATTTTTTTCCGAGCTTTCTTATGCCGCAACCCTCATTCTGCAGTTCGCAAACCGGAGCTTCTTCATACGTTTCCTGCCGGAAGAATATCTTAGCCTGAACGGCCTGTTTTCCAATATACTGTCTTTTTTATCCATTGCTGAGCTGGGCATTGGCTGTGCCGTTGATTTTGCCCTCTACAGGCCGCTGAAAGAACAGGATACAGAAGCATTAAAATCAATCATGGCTCTTTACCAACGCTTTTATACCTTCGCAGGGCTTGCTGTGCTGATCTCCGGAAGTGCATTAACTCCATTTTTGCCCCATTTTATCAAGGAGCCCACGGCCCATATCGGCGGCATGTACCTGTATTTTCTGCTTTACCTTGCCAACTCAGGCATCAGTTATTTTTATGCCAGTAAACGCTCCCTGATCATCTGCGATCAGAAGGAGTATGTTGTCAGCGTCATAACCTCCCTGTTTCATACCGCTGTAAAACTACTGCAGATCGTATCCCTGATCCTGTTTCAGAGCTACGCGGCTTATTTGAGCCTTTTGATCGCAGGCACTCTTCTGGAAAATATTGTGATCACCATACTGGCTGACCGGATGTATCCATTCTTAAAAGAAAAAAGGATAAAGAAGCTCTGTCCCGGACTTTCCGCGGATATCAGGAAAAATGCCTATGCTTTTTTGTTCCAGAAAATAGGGGTCATTGTCGTATATGCGACGGACAACCTGATCATTTCAAAATTTGTCGGCTTTTCTTTTGTCGGCATATATTCCAATTATACTCTGGTCATTCAGGCGGTCCAGACGGCAGCCTACCGGTTCTTTGATTCTATTACCGCAAGCATCGGTGATTTTGCCGCATCCAATGAGAAAGGGCATGTGGAAAAAATCCTGTACAGGGTATTGTTTATCAATGCATGGATGTTCTGCTTCTGCTCGGTCTGCCTTCTGTGCCTGATGCAGCCGTTTATCCGGCTGTGGGCTGGGGAAAAGTATCTGTTATCTGGCCTTACCCTGGTCATCATTGTCCTTAATTTTTATCTGGAAGGGATGCGGGCGACCCTCGTGACTTTTAAACGGGCGATCGGGCTTTTCTGGCAGACACGCTACAGGCCCGTTTTTGAAGGACTCTTAAATCTGGCACTTTCCATCCCGCTGGCTGTCCGTTTCGGCGTTGCCGGGACTTTGCTCGGCACGATCATCAGCACCTGCTGTATGTCCGGCCTGCTTGAGCCATATGTTTTGTATCGCTCTTACTTTAAAAAAGGGTTTTGGAAATGGATGCTTTGCCATGCAAAATATGCATTGACTGCCTTCGTGGCATCAGGTCTTACTATTTTCGGGTGCGGGCTGGTAAGGATGCAGCCGCTTACCGGCTTTTTGGTCAAGATCATCCTGTGTATTTTAATTCCGAACCTGTTTATGGCGCTTATATTCCGAAAAAATGAAAACTATATTTATCTGAAAAAATCTCTCGTCCAGTTCCTGAATGATGGTATCCGCGCGCATCTGTCCAAGGAATGACAAAGGAGATTAGAAAAGGAAAAAAGAAGAATTCCGCAGAAATCGCAAATGCTGAAAAATCGGATTCCTGTGGGATTCTTCCTTTTTTGTCAACCAGGCAGATAAGGCCGATCAACCGGCAGCCCTGTTCCTTTGTTATGCGTAAATACAGGCATTTACAGAGCTATTACCTGATATCTTCAATACTCCATGCATACTCGTGCCCGGCTTCCTGCAAAAGTGTTTTCGCCTCCGGAAGTGTTTTTCCGACCAGAGCGGGCATTTTCTCCGGCATCTCGGCATGGACAGAGATGATTCCAAATATTGCCGGGAACAGTCCTGCTAAAAGAAATACTGCACAGCATTTTGTTTTTATAGACATTTTTTTCTGATTCATGATTGCACCAATCCTTTCTTGAAGTAATCCGCTTAAAAATCCGGTTCCCAATATGGCGGACGGAGTCATCCGGCAATAACAGTCCAGCAGAGTATGTGCATATCCTGCATGTTCTTCTTTATTTAATGTCCGGAGCACATCCGCATCGCAGGCCAATTCCAGATCCCGATTGAAGAGCAGCAGCATCAGCCAGCATGCCGGATTGTACCAGTTCAGTACCGCGGCTGTTATCATAAATAGCTTCTTCCACAGATCCAGCCGCCGGATATGCATCCACTCATGCAGCAAAATATATTCGTATTGAGCAGCGCTGTACTGCTGCGCGGGCAGGACGATCTTCGGACAGAGCAGGCCATATACGATTGGCGAGACGGCCGCGGGCGAAGTATATATATAAAAATGCGGTCTGCAGGAATGCGACTCTGCCCAGCGGCAGACGAACTCATTTTGCAGTACTTCTTTTTGCTTCATCCGGTTGTAAAAACAGATATAGTCTGCCAGAAGAATCAGAAGAGCGATCCCGGTTCCGCCCCGGTGTATCCAGACGAGACAATCCGCCAGTCCGGCAGCCGGACCATAGGAATACTGCTCTGGTGAATGCGGGATGCTCAGGATCGGAATACCGATGTCCTGCGGAAGCAGAAGCCGTATACCGATCAGCATCCACAGGCATTCCAGCGTGCGCGGACAAAAGGAGCGGATGAGGTGCTTCCTCCCGGCAGCAGCTCCCAGGATGAGCAGGGCCGTCTTAAACTGTAATACTGCCATATGCCTTCACCTTATTTCCTTTCCTCGATCATGCTTCGAAGCTGTTCCACTTCCTCCGGAGATAAGCTTTCGCGGGTCAGCAGCGATGCGAATAAAAGCCCCACGGAACCCTGGTAAAACTTATCCAAAACCTCTGTCAATGCCGACTGTCTTGCGGCTTCCTGCTCGATCAGCGGGGTGCAGAAAAATCCGGGCTCCGTGCGCCTGACGGCTCCTTTATCCACCAGCTTCTTGATGACCGTGTAGGAGGTATTTTTGTTCCAGCCGATGGAATGCTTCAGCTCATCGGCAATCTGCTTTGCGGACAATGCTCCGTTCCGCCATAATAAATCCATTACCTTTAATTCGGAATCATAAAATTTCATGATACGATACACCTGCTTTCATACTATTGCAATAGTCTAGTTATAGACTACACTAATAGTCTAAAATTGTCAAGAGAATTGTGAAATAAATAAGGAATTTTTGCGGCGGCAAATCAGAACAGACGATATGAAAAAAGGACCGCATGAGCAGTCCTTAAAAAATCATTTGCCGTAACTGAACCAGCGCATTGTGTAAATTTAGAACTCAATCCCTTTTCCACTGCAGTCATTAATATAAGAAACAACTTCCTCCAGTCTGGACACGGCCGCCTGCATATCGTCCCAGTCGTCGCCGCGCAGTTCTTTGGAAACCAGTATACTTTTTACGTCCTTCAGCTTCTGGATCATTTCCCCGTTTCTTTCCATATACGATCGCCTCACTTCTATGAAATATTATGTATGTCCTCCCGGGTTTGGGGTTGTGGACAGCTCTAAGTTCTTATTTATATTGCGATTCCTGCGCCGCATTATGTCTGCTCCCGGAATGTGATGACACCGGTCTCCGCGTCCATGCTCTCCACGATCGCCAGGGATTCCAGCTGGAATCCGAGATTCCGTATGATCTGTCCGCCCTGCTGGAATCCCTTTTCAATCGCGATCCCGATCCCGGCTACCGTAGCTCCGGCCATCTGGGTGATCTGGATCAGCCCCTGCAGCGCGCAGCCGTTTGCCAGGAAATCATCAATGATCAGGATGTGGTCCCGGGAATCCAGAAACTTTTGTGCCACGATCACGTTGTTTTTACATTTATGCGTAAAGGATTCTACCTCTGCCACATACATATCCCCTTCCAGGTTGATGCTTTTTGACTTCTTCGCAAATATGACCGGTACCTGGAAATGCCGTGCGGCCAGACAGGCGATCCCGATTCCGGAAGCTTCGATGGTCAGGATCTTCGTAACAGGCGTGTCCGCAAAGCGCCGTTTAAATTCCGCCCCCATCTGGTCAAACAGTCCGATGTCCATCTGGTGATTCAGAAAGCTGTCTACCTTCAATACATTTCCCTCTTTTACCATGCCGTCGCTCAAAATTCTCTCTTCTAAAAAGTTCATCCTTCGTCTCCTTTCCAAATCCTTTTTCCATATATCCTGAGTTTACCACATTTTTCTCCAAAAGTCCTTGACTTTCTGAAAAAAACGTAATAAACTAGTCTAGCGTGCACGGAGATGCATTCATTTTTGTGTACGGAATTACCCTGTCGGGCATAAGAAGTCCAACGGGGATATAGGTAATGAGAATTATCTGCAGCCATTTCCGTATGGTGCAAAAGTCTGTATCACATACGGGAAAAACGAAAGAATCGTAGGAGGTGAAAAAATGCCAACATTTAACCAGTTAGTTAGAAAAGGACGTCAGACTTCTGAGAAGAAATCTACGGCACCTGCACTTCAGAAGGGTTACAATTCTCTGAAGAAGCGTGCGACAGATGCATCCGCACCGCAGAAGAGAGGTGTATGTACCGCAGTAAAGACAGCGACACCGAAGAAGCCGAACTCTGCTCTGAGGAAGATCGCCAGAGTACGTCTGTCTAATGGAATCGAAGTAACAAGCTACATTCCGGGTGAAGGACACAACCTGCAGGAGCATAGCGTAGTTATGATCCGTGGAGGAAGAGTAAAGGACCTGCCTGGTACAAGATACCACATCATCAGAGGTACGCTTGATACGGCGGGAGTTGCCAAGAGAAGACAGGCACGTTCCAAGTACGGCGCAAAGAGACCAAAAGACGCTAAAAAGTAAACACTTAATAAATGACGCATGCGCGTCATGAATTTAGTGTTTACTTTGTTCTTCGATGCGAAGCGGCGAAGAACTTCCTTGTGAAGCAGCCGATGTGTTCATTAATCAATGAACCAGCAAATAACTTCCTTGTGAAGCAGCGAAGAACTACCGAAGACTACAAAGTTAAATCGTATCACAAACAGAACTATGATGAATCGTAGGTTGCGGATTATACTGCCCGGCATCCCCGGGCATAGATTGGTCCCTTTCAGCCACGAGCACATGCTATGCGATTTCCATAGAGAGACACATGTGAGTACCGATGATTTAATCTCCGGTTATCCGGAAAATGATGATTAAGGAGGGAAGGACCGTGCCACGTAAAGGACATACTCAAAAAAGAGATGTATTAGCGGATCCAATATACAACAATAAGGTTGTTACCAAGCTTATCAACAACATTATGCTGGATGGTAAGAAGGGTGTAGCTCAGAAGATTGTATACGGAGCATTTGAAAGAGTTGAAGCGAAGGCTGACAAGCCGGCGATCGATGTGTTCGAGGAAGCAATGAACAACATCATGCCTGTGCTGGAAGTAAAAGCAAGACGTATCGGCGGTGCCACATACCAGGTGCCGATCGAAGTTAGAGCGGACAGAAGACAGGCTCTGGCTCTGCGCTGGCTGACCATGTTCTCACGCAAGAGAGGCGAGAAGACCATGGAAGAAAGGCTTGCGAATGAGATCCTGGATGCGTCCAACAACACAGGCGCATCTGTAAAAAGAAAAGAAGATATGCATAAGATGGCAGAGGCAAACAAGGCGTTTGCACATTACAGATTTTAAAGTTGCATAAATATAGGAGGAGAAGATTTTGGCTGGAAGAGAATACCCATTAGAGAGAACCAGGAACATCGGTATCATGGCTCACATTGATGCGGGTAAGACAACACTGACAGAACGTATTCTTTACTATACCGGTGTGAACTATAAAATCGGCGATACTCACGAAGGAACTGCTACCATGGACTGGATGGAGCAGGAGCAGGAGAGGGGTATCACGATTACTTCTGCTGCCACAACCTGTCACTGGACTTTGGAGGACCATACAAAGCCGAAGGAAGGCGCTCTGGAGCATCGTATCAACATCATTGATACGCCGGGACACGTTGACTTTACCGTAGAGGTAGAACGTTCACTCCGTGTTCTGGACGGTGCTGTCGGCGTATTCTGCGCAAAGGGCGGTGTTGAGCCGCAGTCAGAAAACGTATGGCGTCAGGCTGACACGTATAATGTACCAAGAATGGCATTCATCAACAAGATGGATATTCTTGGAGCAGATTTCTACAATGCAGTAGATCAGATCAGAACCAGACTTGGCAAGAATGCAATCTGTCTTCAGCTGCCCATCGGCAAGGAAGATGATTTTAAGGGAATCATTGACCTGATGGAGATGGAAGCCTACATCTATAACGATGAAAAGGGTGATGACATTTCCATTACGGAGATTCCGGAAGAAATGAAAGACGAAGCAGAGCTGTACCGTTCAGAATTGGTAGAGAAGATCTGCGATCTGGACGATGACCTCATGATGGAATACCTGGAAGGCAATGAGCCGTCCATCGAGGACATGAAGAGAGTGCTTCGCAAGGCAACATGCGAGTGTACTGCAGTACCGGTTTGCTGCGGCACCGCTTACAGAAATAAAGGTGTCCAGAAGCTTTTGGACGCGATCCTTGAATATATGCCGGCGCCGACAGACATCCCGCCGATCCAGGGCGTGGATCCGGACGGAAACGAAGTCGTAAGACATTCTTCTGACGAAGAGCCGTTCTCCGCACTGGCATTCAAGATCATGACAGACCCGTTCGTAGGAAAATTAGCTTATTTCCGTGTGTATTCCGGTACTGTGAACTCCGGTTCTTATGTACTGAACGCAACGAAGGGCAAAAAGGAACGTGTTGGCCGTATCCTTCAGATGCATGCCAACAAGAGGCAGGAACTGGATAAGGTGTACTCTGGAGATATCGCGGCAGCCATCGGATTTAAGCTGACTACCACAGGTGATACCATTTGTGACGACCAGCATCCGGTCATCCTGGAGTCCATGGAATTCCCGGAGCCGGTAATCGAGCTCGCCATCGAGCCCAAGACCAAGGCATCCCAGGGCAAGCTGGGCGAATCTCTTGCGAAGCTTGCGGAGGAAGACCCGACATTCCGTGCACACACCAATCCGGATACAGGACAGACCATCATCGCAGGTATGGGAGAGCTTCATCTGGAGATCATCGTAGACAGACTGCTGCGTGAGTTCAAGGTAGAGGCCAATGTAGGAGCACCTCAGGTTGCTTACAAGGAATCCATCACCAAGCCTGTGGAAGTAGACAGCAAGTACGCGAAGCAGTCCGGCGGACGCGGACAGTACGGACATTGTAAGGTAAAATTCGAACCCATGGATGTCAACGGAGAAGAGATTTACAAGTTCGAATCTTCTGTTGTCGGCGGCGCGATTCCGAAGGAATACATTCCGGCGGTAGGCGAAGGTATCGAGGAAGCGATGAAGTCCGGTATCCTGGGCGGATTCCCGGTAGTCGGCATCTATGCGAATGTATACGACGGTTCCTACCATGAAGTCGATTCCAGTGAGATGGCATTCCACATCGCAGGTTCTCTTGCATTCAAGGATGCAATGAAGAAGGGCGCTCCGATTCTGTTAGAGCCTATCATGAAGGTGGAAGTGACCATGCCGGAAGAGTATATGGGAGATATCATTGGAGATATCAACTCACGGCGCGGACGGATCGAAGGTATGGACGACCTGGGCGGCGGCAAGATCGTGCGCGCATTCGTACCGTTGTCCGAGATGTTCGGATATGCGACTGACCTGCGTTCCAGAACACAGGGCCGCGGAAACTACTCCATGTTCTTCGAAAGCTACGAACCGGTTCCGAAGTCAGTCACAGAAAAGGTATTATCGAACAAAAACGATTAAATATTTTTGAAAAAGGCTTGAAAAACCTATGAGTTTGAAATATAATCAAGGATAGCCGAGTAAAAAAACCGAAACAATCTAAAAATGCCTGATAGACAGGTGCTATTATTAAGGAGGACATTCAAAATGGCTAAAGCTAAATTTGAAAGAACAAAACCACATGCTAATATTGGTACCATCGGCCACGTTGACCATGGTAAGACAACTCTGACAGCAGCGATCACAAAGGTTCTTGCTAAGAGAGTAGAAGGTAACGCAGAGGTGGCTTTCGACAACATCGATAAGGCTCCGGAAGAGAGAGAGCGTGGAATCACAATCTCTACCGCTCACGTTGAGTATGAGACAGACAACCGTCACTATGCGCACGTTGACTGCCCGGGACATGCTGACTACGTTAAGAACATGATCACCGGTGCTGCTCAGATGGACGGCGCGATCCTGGTTGTAGCTGCTACAGACGGAGTTATGGCTCAGACAAGAGAGCATATCCTGCTTTCCCGTCAGGTTAACGTTCCGTATATCGTAGTATTCATGAACAAGTGCGATATGGTTGACGACGAAGAGCTGCTTGAACTGGTTGAGATGGAGATCCGTGAGTTGCTTGACGAGTATGAGTTCCCGGGAGATGACACTCCTGTTATCCAGGGTTCTGCTCTGAAGGCTCTGGAAGATCCGGACAGCGAATGGGGCGACAAGGTTATGGAGCTTATGAAGGCTGTTGACGAGTGGATCCCGACACCGGAGCGTGATACAGATAAGCCGTTCCTGATGCCTGTAGAGGACGTATTCTCCATCACAGGACGTGGAACTGTTGCTACAGGCCGTGTAGAGCGTGGAACACTTCACGTATCTGACGAAGTAGAGATCATCGGTATCCATGAGGATATCCGCAAGACTGTTGTAACTGGTATCGAGATGTTCCGTAAGCTGCTTGACGAGGCTCGTGCAGGTGATAACATCGGTGCACTGCTCCGTGGCGTACAGAGAACAGAGATCGAAAGAGGTCAGGTTCTGATCAAACCAGGTACTGTAAAGTGTCATACAAAGTTTACCTGCCAGGTTTACGTACTGACAAAGGATGAAGGTGGCCGTCATACACCGTTCTTCAACAACTACAGACCGCAGTTCTATTTCAGAACAACAGACGTTACTGGTGTCTGCGATCTGCCGGAGGGCGTAGAGATGTGTATGCCTGGAGATAACGTAGAGATGACAGTTGAACTGATCCATCCGGTAGCTATGGAGGAAGGTCTTCGTTTCGCTATCCGTGAAGGCGGACGTACAGTTGGATCTGGTACAGTAGCTAAGATTATTGAATAATTTTTAAAAAGCTAGATTTTATGGGGCTTTCTGGGATTTCAGAAAGTCCCTTTTAAAAAAAGAAATGATGAGTAGAGAAGGGACTGGTTTAAATTTCTAAATCAGTCCCTTTGTACAGTCAGAACTACTCGAAAAATGCCTTCGCAAACCGGCTCAGCGCGATCTGATCTTTAATACCCATCATCTCCCGGCTGGAATGCATGGCAAGGATTCCGGCCCCGGTGTCAACGGTCTTGACGGGCAGATGGGAGGACAGGATCGAAGCGATGGTTCCTCCGCCCTTGGTATTGGAGTGCTTGGCAAAACGCTGATAAGGAATCTGCTTTTCCTCACACAGGGCGATCATGGCGCCCAGCGCTTCGCAGTCCCAGGCATAGGACTGATTGCTGGCTGACTTGAATACAAAGCCCTGGTTCATGACCGGATAGTTGGTGATATCCTGAACCGCAGGATAGTTGGGATGATAGGCATGGGCGACATCCGCAGACACCATCAGACCCTCCGACAGGTCCGCCATGCAGTCGATCATGCTCTTTCCGAAGGACTGCCAGATCTTCCCGATGATCACGGCAGGGAGGAAGGAATCTGCGCCCTGCTTGCTGAGACTGCCGATCTCCTCGTTGTCAAACAGGCAGACCAGATTGACCCTGCTCCGGTTATGGCTTTCGACCAGTCCGTGCATTAACGCGCAGACCGAGGTGATATCGTCAAGCCGGGGAGCGGAGATAAATTCCTCTGTGATACCCGCCAGCTCCGGGCGGTCCAGATTATAAAGGCACAGGTCATAATCCAGGATCTCCTCTGCATCCACATCCAGCTCCTCTGCCAACAGCTTGATCAGGGTGGAATCCTTGTTCAGCATATCATCCAGAGTCCCCAGGATGGGAAGGAGATGCTTCTGGTTATCGACAGGAGAGCCCTTCTCATTGGCTGTACGGTTCATATGGATAGCCAGGTTCGGCAGACAGACCACGGGACGCTGAAAATCGATCAGATGGCCGACAGGACGGTCATAAGAGGGGCCGCGTGTGACCACCTTTCCTGCCAGGGACAGGGAGCGGTCGAAAAAGCTGCTTAAGATCGGACCGCCGTAAAGCTCCATATTTAGCTGCATGTATCCGTGAGTAAATATTTCCGGGTTCGGCTTTACCTTGATGGCCGGAAAATCCGTGTGCGCGCCTCCGATATGAATGCCGTTGGACAGATCGCATTCCTCACCGATGGTAAAAGCGTAAAGTGTGGTATCAAAAGGACAGCAGAAATAACGCCCGCCCCGCTCCAACGTCCAGGGGGCATTGAGCTTTAATTCAGTGAAGCCTGCTCCTATGAGGACTTTTTTACTGTGGGCAGTCACATGAAAAGCGGAGGTGCCGTTTTCCAGAAATTCAAAAAGCTGTGAAATCTCAATTGGTAAGTTTTGCATGATCATTCTCCATTCTATATTCTTTTCAGAAAGACGAAATTTATGTCTTCTGCTCCAAGAGTCTATCAGATATATTACCACAAATATGGTGTCATATCCATATGCGAATTTATACATTGTAACCAACCCCGAAATCTGTTACAATGAGAACATGGCTGATTGTCGGGCCGTGCGCCATACTGCACGCTAGTACATCATTGCATTAATAAAGGAGGATAAAGGTTATGATAGTTGGAATTGGAAATGACCATTCGGCACTGGAGCTGAAGGCAGAGATCATAGAATTTTTAACGGAAAACGGACACGAGGTGATCGATTACGGAACGAATTCTGCGGAAAGCTGCGATTATCCGATCTATGGGGAGACCGTGGCAAATGCGGTTGTAAAGGGAGAAGTAGACCGGGGGATTCTGATCTGCGGGACCGGGCTGGGAATCTCTCTGGCAGCGAATAAGGTAAAAGGAATCCGGGCGGCAGTGTGCAGTGAGCCTTTTACGGCCAGGATGTCCAGAGAGCACAATGGCTGCAATATTCTGGCATTTGGCGCCAGGGTCGTAGGGGCGGAGCTGGCGAAAATGATCGTGGATGTGTGGATGCGCACAGAATTTTCCGGAGCAGAGCGCCACGTCAACAGGGTGAATATGATCATGGATATTGAAAAGAAAAATGGTTGATAATATGGAAAATTTAGAAAAAAATATTTTAGATTACGAGACGGTCGCGCTGGATATCGAGAAGCATGCATTGGTGATCATCGACCAGACACAGCTTCCGGGAAGGATTGAGCTGCTTTCCCTGACGGATCTCAAGGATATCTGGGAGGCTATCCGGCTTTTGAAGGTGCGGGGGGCTCCGGCCATCGGTGTTGCGGCGGCCATCGGGATTTATCTGGCGGCAGAGCAGATCGGTACGGATGATCCGCAGGTCTTTTATGAGGAGTTCCGGAAGGCAAAGAATTATCTTGCAGGCTCCCGCCCCACGGCGGTGAATCTGTTCTGGGCGCTGGACCGCATGGAACAGGTGGTCAGGACGCATCTCACGGAAGGAACCGCTGAGATCAGGCGCCTTCTTCAAAGAGAAGCCATCCGCATCCACGATGAGGATATTGAGGTCTGCCGGAGAATCGGGGAACATGCGCTGACCCTGGTAAAGCCGGGAGACGGGCTTCTGACCCACTGCAATGCAGGCCAGCTTGCCACGGTAAAGTACGGGACAGCAACGGCTCCCATGTATCTGGGACAGGAACGGGGATATGATTTTCACATCTTTGTGGACGAGACCCGTCCCCTCCTGCAGGGCGCCCGTCTGACTGCGTCGGAGCTGCATGCGGCGGGGATGGATGTGACTCTGATCTGCGATAATATGTCTGCGTCTGTCATGAAAAAAGGGCTGGTTCAGGCCGTATTTGTGGGATGCGACCGGGTGGCGGCCAACGGGGATACGGCCAACAAGATCGGAACCTCCGTTGTGGCATGCGTGGCAAAGCAGTATAATGTCCCGCTTTATGTATGCGCGCCCACATCCACGATCGATATGACGCTGGGGACAGGGGACGAGATTCCGATTGAAGAACGCGCTCCGGAAGAGATCACAGAGATGTGGTATGAGACACGCATGGCGCCGGAGTCCGTGAAGGTGTATAATCCCTGCTTTGACGTGACGGCCCACAGCCTGATCGCCGCGATCATCACGGAAAACGGGATCGCGCGTCCTCCTTATAAAGAGGCATTTCGAAAATTATTACCAAAACCGCTTCCTTCTGCATACAATGAAAATATAAATGTCTGAAATGGAAGTGGAAGCGATGGAAGGAAAACTGCCATATTACATGGTGTATCCCATGCCTTTTATCTACGATGATGAACGGCTGGACCGAAGGGATTATGAATACATGAGAAGCCTGTATCCGGATACGGCAAAACGAGTACTGCCTTATGTGGAGGAAGAGTGCGACCGCTGCGACGGGCCGGACAGCATGATCTATGACGAATATCCCGACCAGCTGCAGCTGCGGCTGATGAGCGGCCGGATCTACGACCGGGTAAAGGCGGAGGAACGGCCCTTCGGGGAAAATGATTCAGCCCAGGAGATGAAGGGTGTGGAAGGACAGCAGTTCCGCCGGGTGCGCCAGGACTGGCTGCGGGATCTGATTGATGTGATGCTTTTTCAGGAGCTGTATAAGCGGCGGAGCGAGAACCGCAGGCTGCGTCAGAAGTTCTATTGATACAAAATACAAGACTGCGGATACGTGCGTTTATTCGGGCGGAGTCTGCGGTCCGAAGGGCAGGAAATGCCCTTTGAACATGAGATAAGGGAACAGAAACGACATGAAAAAGAAGAATATTATTTTTATCGGCATGCCTGCCGTGGGAAAAAGTACGATCGGTGTGGTGGCTGCGAAACGGCTGGGGATGCGGTTTGTAGATACAGATCTTTTGATCCAGGAGCAGGAGGGGAAGCTGCTCCATGAGATCATTGCGGAGGTCGGGGAGGACGGCTTCCTTGCCGTCGAAAATCAGGTGAACCGGGATCTCAATGTGGAAAATGCGGTCATTGCCCCCGGGGGAAGTGTGGTCTACAGCGACGAGGCAATGCGGCACTTCCGGGAGATCGGAACCGTCATTTATCTGAAGGTTTCTTACCAGACGATCAGGCGGAGGATCCGAAATCCGCAGCAGCGGGGCGTTGTACTGCGGGAAGGACAGAGTTTTCAGGAACTTTACGAGGAACGGGTAAAATTATTTGAAAAATATGCGGATATTACGATAGAAGAGGATCAACTTTCCATAGAGGAAACAATAGGAAAAGTGCTCTCTGTAATAAAAATTTAACAAATTTATAATTATAACGTTGCATCTGAGAAAAAAGATTTTACAAATTGGATTTTTGTGGTATACTATAAAAGATTTTTGAAATCGTTCCGATCAATTGCGGTTTTTAGAATCAGTCATTGTAACAATATCGGATAATCGAGGTGCGGTAATGGAGCAGTATGTAATTAAGGGTGGGAATCCGCTGGTAGGGGAAGTTGAGATCAGCGGGGCGAAGAATGCGGCGCTTGCAATTCTTGCGGCTGCAATTATGACAGATGAGACGGTATTGATTGACAACCTCCCGGATGTCAATGATATTAATGTAATGCTGGAGGCAATCTCAGGCATCGGCGCAACCGTGCAGAGACTGGATCGGCACAGGGTGAAGATCAACGGAGGTACGATTACAGACTTTAATATTGAATATGATTATATAAAGAAGATCAGGGCATCTTACTATTTGCTGGGCGCCCTGCTCGGAAAGTACAGCAAGGCAGAGGTGGCGCTTCCGGGAGGCTGCAATATCGGAAGCAGGCCCATTGACCAGCATTTGAAGGGCTTCCGTGCGCTGGGCGCGGATGTGGATATCGAGCACGGCAAGATCGTGGCGGAGTCCGAGCAGATGCGGGGGACGCATCTGTATTTTGACGTGGTCAGCGTAGGCGCGACCATTAATGTGATGATGGCGGCCGCAATGGCAGACGGCCTTACGATCATGGAAAATGTGGCGAAGGAGCCTCATGTCGTAGACGTTGCCAACTTCCTCAACAGCATGGGAGCGAATATCAGGGGAGCAGGAACGGATGTGATCAAGATCCGCGGAGTACATTCCCTGCATAAGTCCGAATATTCCATCATTCCGGATCAGATTGAAGCGGGAACCTTTATGTTTGCGGCGGCGGCTACCAAGGGGGATGTGACAGTGCTCAATGTGATCCCGAAGCATCTGGACGCGACCATCTCCAAGCTAAAGGACATTGGCTGCGAGATCGAAGAATTTGACGATGCTGTCCGTGTGGTGGCAAAGGGAAGGCTCAGGAGCACACAGGTTAAGACACTGCCGTATCCGGGTTATCCGACAGATATGCAGCCCCAGATCGGGGTGGTTCTGGCATTGGCGAACGGGACCAGTACGATCACGGAGAGTATTTTTGAAAACCGGTTCAAATATCTGGATGAGCTGGCAAGGATGGGGGCAGTCATCAAGGTGGAAGGCAACTCGGCAACCATAGAGGGCGTGGAGAAGTTTTCCGGTACCAGGATCAGCGCGCCGGATCTCCGGGCAGGCGCGGCACTCTGTATCGCAGGGCTTGCGACCGACGGCGTGACGATCGTGGACGATATCAAGTATATCCAGAGGGGCTACGAGCGGTTCGAGGAGAAGCTGCGGAGTATCGGCGGCATCATCGAAAAGGTAGCCAGTGAAAAGGAGATCCAGAAGTTTGTTTTGAAGGTGAGCTGAGTTTTCCGGCCGCGAGGATGCAGAGAACTTTCTCAACATAAAAAATGATTTTCAACTCGTACCCTTCCAGAGTGGAATTTAATTTTTTACTTCACCAAAAATGATTTTCTGAGATTTTCATGCATCTGTATATTGACATTTTACGTTATACGGTGTAAAGTCTAATTACATCTTATACGGAATGCGAAAGCGTGTTTCCGATATGGGATAAATACAATTTCATAAAATAGACTTTCTCTTATTCAGAGCAGTGGAGATACAAAGGATCTGTGAAGCTGCGGCAACCCTGTGAAAAACGGAAGGTGCCAACCTGAGCGAGCAATCGAACAATAAGAGGATTGTTTAGACCATAAAACAGTCCGCTTTTTGTAGGCTGTTTTTTATTTTTATAAAAAGATCTTAGGCTACAAAAGAGAGAAAGTACCGAGAAGGAGAGGATTTGACATGGAAAGACACTTATTTACATCAGAATCAGTAACAGAGGGACATCCGGATAAGATGTGCGACCAGATCTCAGACGCCATCCTGGATGCGCTGATGGAACAGGATCCCATGAGCCGCGTGGCCTGCGAGACATGCACGACGACAGGCGTTGTCATGGTAATGGGAGAGATTTCTACCAATGCCTATGTAGACATGCAGAAGATTGTGCGCAATACGATCCGCGATATCGGATATACCAGCGCGGATTATGGATTTGACGCGGAGACCTGCGGCGTGATCACCGTGATCGACGAGCAGTCTGCGGACATTGCGCTGGGCGTGGATAAGGCGCTGGAAGCGAAGGCGGCGGCGCCTGCGGAGGAGGATATCGACGCCATCGGAGCAGGGGATCAGGGAATGATGTTCGGCTATGCGTCGGACGAGACGGAGGAATATATGCCGTATCCGATCGCCATGGCTCACAAGCTGGCGCTGCAGCTTACCAAGGTGAGAAAGGACGGCACGCTGACCTACCTCCGTCCGGACGGCAAGACCCAGGTGACGGTAGAGTATGATGATGCGGGAGTTCCCCAGCGTCTGGACGCGGTGGTGCTTTCCACACAGCATGACCCGGATGTGACCCAGGAGCAGATTTTCGCAGACATCAAGAAGCATGTATTTGACGTGATCATTCCTGCGGAGATGGTAGATGAGAAGACCAAGTTCTTCGTGAATCCCACCGGACGCTTCGTGATCGGAGGACCTCACGGCGACAGCGGACTGACCGGAAGAAAGATCATCGTAGATACCTACGGCGGGATGGCACGCCACGGCGGCGGCGCATTTTCCGGAAAGGACTGCACCAAGGTAGACCGTTCCGCTGCATATGCGGCGCGCTATGCGGCAAAGAACATCGTTGCGGCAGGTCTGGCGAAGAAGTGCGAGATCCAGCTGTCCTACGCGATCGGTGTGGCGCAGCCGACCTCTATCATGGTAGACACCTTCGGCACGGGGCATGTATCCAATGAACGCCTGGTAGAGATCATCCGTGAGAATTTTGACTTCCGTCCGGCAGGCATCATCAAGATGCTGGACCTGCGCCGTCCGATCTACAAGCAGACAGCGGCTTACGGACATTTCGGAAGAAACGACCTGGACCTGTCCTGGGAAAAACTGGATAAGGTGGATGTGCTGAAGGCTTATCTGTAGAATAAGGTTTCCTGTATTCCTGATAAGTCCTTATGGAATTTTTCTCAGCATATTAATATTTGATAAATTACGGGCTGAAAACCTTGCGGTGACAGCCCGTTTTGTGTTACTGTAATGGGTAGGAGTATCTGCGGGAAGACGGAGCAGATACGGGGGGAATGACAGAGGGATGGCCGGAAAGGAGCGCTGAATTAGATGAAGCTGAAAACAAAGCTGATCATTGCTTTCATGGCAATGATGATCCTGCCCACGGTTTTTCTGATCATCGGACGGAGGGTATTTGAGCCAAGGGAGGTCGGAGAGCTGCAGCAGATGTTTCTGATCATTGTATTTTTCACGGCCGCGATTCTGGTGTACTGGGTCTACCGGACGGTCTCCGTGCCTCTGGCAAAGCTGCAGGAGGCTGCTCAGAATATCAAGGACGGCAACCTGGACTTTGAGATCACGGCGGAGGCGGATGATGAGTTCGGAGAGCTCTGCCGGGATTTTGAGGAGATGCGGCTGCGCCTGAAAGCCAATGCCGAGGAAAAGGTAGAATTTGACAGGGAAAACAAAGAGCTGATCAGCAACATTTCCCATGACCTGAAGACGCCGATCACAGCCATCAAGGGCTATGTGGAGGGAATCATGGACGGCGTGGCGGATACGCCGGAAAAGATGGACAAGTATATCAAAACGATATACAATAAGGCGAATGAGATGGACCTGCTGATCAATGAGCTGACTCTCTACTCCAAGATCGACACGAACCGGATCCCTTATAATTTTACCACCATATCCGCAAAGAATTATTTTCTGGACTGTGCCGAAGACCTGTATCTGGAGCTGGAAGCGAAAAATGTGGAATTTGAATACCACTGCTTTCTGGAGGAGGATTCCAAGGTCATTGTAGATCCCGAGCAGCTCCGGAGGGTGATCAACAACGTGGTCTCTAATTCCTTAAAATACATGGACAAGCCAAAGGGAAAGATTACCATGGACCTAAAGGATGTAGGAGATTTTATACAGATCGAGTTGGGGGATAACGGAAAAGGGATCTCGCCCAAGGATCTGCCCTTTATCTTTGACCGGTTCTACCGGACGGATGCCTCCCGCAATTCCTCCAAGGGGGGAAGCGGCATCGGGCTTTCCATCGCGCAGAAGATCGTGGAGGAGCACGGGGGCAATATCTGGGCGACCAGCGTGGAAGGCAGCGGAACAGTCATGTGCTTTGTAGTAAGAAAATATCAGGAGGTACCATTGGATGAGTAAACGGATTTTGATTATTGAGGATGAGGAAAGCATTGCGGATCTGGAACGGGATTATCTGGAACTGAGCAACTTTGAGGTGGAGGTTGCCAATGACGGCGAGATCGGATTGAAGCAGGCCATGGAAGCGGACTTTGACCTGATCATCTTGGATCTGATGCTTCCCGGCGTGGATGGATTTGAGATCTGCCGGAAGGTCCGCGACAGCAAGAATACCCCGATCATCATGGTTTCCGCAAAGAAGGATGACATCGATAAGATCCGGGGGCTTGGCCTGGGAGCCGACGACTATATGACCAAGCCGTTCAGCCCAAGCGAGCTGGTAGCCCGTGTGAAGGCGCATTTGGCTAGATATGAGCGCCTGATCGGAAGCAACGTGGAGGAGAATGAGATCATCGAGATCCGCGGATTGAAGATCGATACGACGGCGAGACGCGTGTGGGTCAACGGCGAGGAACGGTCCTTTACGACCAAGGAATTTGACCTGCTGACGTTCCTGGCGGGACATCCCAACCATGTCTATACAAAGGAAGAGTTGTTCCGGGAGATCTGGGATATGGAGTCGATCGGCGACATTGCCACGGTGACGGTGCATATCAAGAAGATCCGGGAGAAGATCGAGTACGATACCTCCCACCCCCAGTATATTGAGACAATCTGGGGAGTCGGGTATCGGTTCAAGGTCTGAGAGAATGCGGGCCGGCAGTCAATCTGAATAACGATGGGGGAAATATGGCATGATCATCACCAGCACCTCGAATCCGAGGATGAAGGAGATCATACAGCTTCGGAAAAAAAGCCGGATGCGGACGAAGACGGGCACCTTTCTTGTGGAAGGGCTGCGCATGATCCGGGAGATTCCGGCCAAACGTCTGGTACAGCTGTATGTGACAGAGGAATTTTATAAAAAGCACCGGGAGGAACCCATTTTCGAAGCGGAAAGGATGCTTGTGTCTCCCCAGGTATTTGAATATATCTCGGACACAAAAACACCCCAGGGAATCCTGGCGGTGGTGCGCCAGCGTGTGTTCACGGAGGAAGAGATCCTGGCGGCATGTCCGGGGCACAGCGGGCAGAAGGAAAAGCCCGCGCACATTCTGGTTCTGGAGAATATTCAGGATCCGGGCAACCTGGGGACCATTTTCCGGACCGCAGAGGCGGCAGGGGCGACGGCAATCCTGATGAGCCGGGACTGCGCGGACATTTACAATCCGAAGACCATACGCTCTACCATGGGCGCGATCTTCCGGATGCCCTTTGCATATACGGAGGACCTGCCTGGAGCGGCCGGCCGTCTGAAAAGGCTGGGCATCCGTGTCTATGCCGCCCATCTGGACGGGGAGCGGACATATGATGAGGAGGATTACCGGCAGGGAACCGCGTTTCTCATCGGAAATGAAGGAAACGGGCTGAGCCCGGAGGCGGCTGCATGCGCGGACGTGCTGATCCGCATCCCCATGGAAGGACAGGCGGAATCGCTGAATGCCGCGGTAGCGTCTGCGGTGCTGATGTTCGAGGCGAGCAGGCAGAGAAGGTAAAGGCATCCTCCTGTACGGTTGGATGATCGAAAGCGCATCTGACCAGCTCATCCATCCGCAAAATGGGAAAAGTATTGAATTTATAAGATTGATATGGTATTGTAATTCACAGGCAATCTGCGTACAGACTGGCTGCAAGAGATAAAAAAGAATAAAAAGAGAAGAGGAATGAAGATGAATTTAAAAGGAAGAAATTTTCTGACACTGAAGGATTTTACAAAAGAGGAGATCCTCTATCTGCTTGACCTGGCGGCAGATCTCAAGGACAAGAAGAAAAAAGGAATCCCGGTAGACCATTACAGAGGCAAGAACGTGGCGCTGATCTTTGAAAAGGACAGTACAAGAACCCGCTGTGCGTTTGAAGTGGCGGCATTTGACATGGGGATGGGAGCAACCTATCTCGGGCCCACCGGCTCTCAGATGGGCAAAAAGGAGAGCATCGAGGATACGGCGCGGGTACTGGGCAGAATGTACGACGGCATCGAATACCGCGGCTTCGGTCAGGATATCGTGGAAGAACTGGCGGAGTACGCGGGGGTTCCGGTATGGAACGGACTGACCAATGAATTTCATCCCACCCAGATGCTTGCGGATATGCTGACCATCCGGGAGCAGTTCGGCAAGCTGGAGGGGATCCGCCTGGTCTATATGGGAGATGCCAGATTCAACATGGGCAATTCCCTGATGGTGGCATGCTCCAAGCTGGGGATGCATTTTGTGGCATGCACCACAAAGGAATTCTTCCCGAGTGAAGAGCTGGTAGAGCTGTGCAGAGGCTATGCGGCGGAATCCGGCGCGACCATTACCCTGACAGAGGATGTGGAAAGCGGAACAAAGGATGCGGACGTGATCTATACGGACGTATGGGTATCCATGGGCGAACCCGATGAGGTTTGGGAGAAGAGGATCAAAGCGCTGACTCCTTACAAGGTGACCAAAAAAGTTATGGAAAATGCTTCTGCAAACGCGATCTTCCTGCACTGCCTGCCGTCCTTCCATGACCTGAAGACGACCATCGGAAAGCAGATAGGAGAGCGGTTTGGAATTGAAGACATGGAAGTGACGGACGAGGTCTTCGAGTCAGAGCAGTCCAAGGTCTTTGACGAGGCAGAGAACCGGATGCATACGATCAAAGCAGTGATGGTGGCTACACTGGGAGAATAGGTGAAGATTTTTGAAAACGAAGATTTTGAAGCTTCTCCGGGAGAGCGAGGGCTATGTGTCCGGGCAGAGGCTGTGCGAGGAGTTCGGCGTATCCCGGACTGCCGTATGGAAGGTCATCAACCAGCTGAAGGAAGAAGGATACCATGTAGAGGCCGTAAAGAACAGGGGATACCGGATCGTGGATATTCCGGATGTCCTGTCTGAGGAAGAGCTGAAAAGCCTGCTCACCGGGAAGACGCAGTGGGCGGGCCAGGAGATTTATTATTTCCCGGATACGGATTCTACCAATATCCGGGCAAAGGAGCTGGGAGAAAAAGGGGCGCCCCACGGGACCCTTGCGGTGGCCGGCCGGCAGAGCGCGGGACGGGGCAGGCGCGGCAGGGGATGGGAATCTCCGCCGGGCTGCAGCATCTATATGTCGATCCTGCTCAGACCTCAGTTCCTTCCGTCCAGGGCGCCCATGCTGACCCTGGCGATGGCATACAGCGTCGCAGAGGCGCTTAAGAAATGTACCGGGCAGGAGATCGGGATCAAATGGCCCAATGACATTGTACTGAACGGAAAGAAACTGGTGGGGATCCTGACGGAGATGAGCTCGGAGATCGACTATATCAATCATGTGGTGATCGGGGTGGGGATCAATGTCAATATGGATTCTTTTTCGGAAGAGATCGCGAAAACCGCGACCTCCCTTCGGATCGAGACCGGGCAGGTCATGAAGCGGAGCACCCTGATCGCAGAGATCATGAAGCATTTTGAGCGGGATTATGACACGTTTCTCAGGACGGGAGATCTGTCCGGGATTCGGGAGGCTTATAACAGCCTTCTGGTAAACTGCGGGAAAGAGGTCAGGATACTCGGCGCAAAGGAACCATACCAGGCACTGGCCCTGGGGATCAACGACGGCGGAGAACTCCTGGTGAGAAGGCAGGACGGAAGCGAGGAGGCTGTTTACGCCGGAGAGGTTTCGGTTCGGGGGATTTATGGATATGTATGAGGCTATGGAAGAAGAGATCGTATTATGTGCCGCCAGCTCCTATGAGCGGAAATTTTATTTGAATCCGGAGTTTGAAGCCCTGCCGGAGAGTATACGCCAGGAACTGCAGATCATGTGCGTGATGTACACGGAGGATGTGGGCGGAGTGCTCATGCTGGTATTTGACGGGGAGGGCAGTCTGGAATTGAAGGTAGACCATGAGGAAGACGATTTCCTCTTTGACGAGATCGGAAGCGTACTCAAGATCAAGCAGATGCAGCAGGAGCGGCGGGAATTGTTTGAGTCGTTGGAGATGTTTTTCCGGGTGTTTTATCTCGGTGAGGAGTTTACTGCGGAATGAGAAAGGGCATCACTTCGGGAAATGTTAAACGCATGCCGAACAGAAATGAACCGGTCGGGTGCTCCGGGGAAAGTCTATATTTAGGATCAGGAGAAAAAACAGAATGCTTTTGACGATTGACGTTGGAAATACCAATATTACATTAGGCGTTTTTAAAGAAGAGATACTGCTTGGGACGTTCCGGATGACCACAAAGCGTCCCCGGACCTCGGATGAATATGGATTCACGATCTGCGGAATCCTGGAACACAGGAATATCTGTCCCCAGGATATCCATGCGGTGATCATTGCGTCGGTGGTTCCGGATATCATGCATTCCCTGACAAGCGGGATCATCAAATATCTGAATGTGCTTCCTCTGATCGTGTCCGCGGGGATCAAGACGGGAATCCGCATCGTGACGGAGAATCCGAAGGAGATCGGGCCGGACCGGATCGTGGATGCGGTGGCCGGTTATGAATTGTTCGGCGGTCCGGTCATCGTGGTGGACTTCGGGACTGCCACGACCTACGACCTGATCGGGCCGAAGGGAACCTTTGAGGCAGGGATCACGGCTCCGGGGCTGGAGACGGCAGGACGCTCCCTCTGGGGCGGCGCAGCCATGCTCCCGGCGATCGAGATCCGCAAGCCGGCGTCCATACTGGCGAAGGAGACCATTTCCAGTATGCAGGCGGGGCTGGTGTACGGCGCTATCGGGCAGACGGAATACATCATCCGGAAGATCAAGGAGGAATCCGGGTATCCGGACGCTAAGGTGGTAGCGACCGGAGGCCTGGGCAAGATCATCGCGCCGGAGACGGACACCATTGACGAGTATGATCCGGAGCTGACACTGAACGGTCTGCGCCTGATCTATCATAAGAACAGAAAATAAGAAATCGGGTAACGATTCAGAACGGCAGCAGACGGGTCTGGGGTCTGTTGTTCTGAATCGTTATGAAATTGGAATAATTATGGCAAAACAGCTTAAAATAGGAAATGTACTTCTTGAAAATATTTATATTTTAGGCCCCATGGCAGGTGTGACGGACCTGCCATTCCGTTTGTTGTGCAAAGAACAGGGGGCCGGACTCCTCTGTATGGAAATGGTCAGCGCCAAGGCTATTTTATACAACAATAAAAATACGGAAAGCCTGCTCGAGATCCATCCGGAAGAAACGCCGGTATCTCTGCAGCTCTTCGGCTCGGACCCGAAGATCGTCAGCGAGATGGCAAAGCGGATCGAAGAACGTCCGTTTTCTATCCTGGACATCAACATGGGCTGTCCCGTTCCGAAGGTGGTGCGCAACGGGGAAGGCTCGGCGCTGATGAAGGATCCGAAGCTGGTCTATGAGCTGGTCCACGGGGTGGTCCGGGCCATCCGGAAGCCGGTTACCGTGAAGATCCGCAAAGGCTTCGACGAGGAACATGTCAATGCGGTGGAGATTGCCAGGATCGCGGAAGAGGCAGGCGCGGCGGCGATCGCCGTACACGGACGGACCCGGGAACAATATTACTCCGGCAGGGCGGACTGGGAGATCATCCGCCAGGTGAAGGAAGCGGTCCGGATCCCGGTCATCGGAAATGGAGATGTGACCTCCGGGGAGCGGGCGGCCGCGCTTCGGGAGCAGACCGGATGCGACGGCGTGATGATCGCCCGGGGCGCGCAGGGGAATCCGTGGATCTTTTCGGAACTGCTTGCCTATGAAGAAACGGGCGCCTTTCCTCTCCGGCCGGATATTGATGAGCTCCGCAGCACCATGCTGCGCCATGCCCGGCTGCAGATCGAATATAAGGGAAATTATCTCGGGATCCGGGAGATGCGCAAGCATGTAGCCTGGTACACAAAGGGACTGCGCGGCGCGGCCCGGCTGAGAGAACAGATCAACAAAGTGGAGAGCTATGAAGAGCTGGAGGAGCTTTTGAACTGCGGCTTGTAAAGAAGAAGACCTGTCAGTACATATAGACGGCAATATCATGCAGAATCCTCGGGAGGAGAACGAATGGACTTAAATAAAGAAAATATGCGGAAAATAAGGGAACTGATCGTCTTTACGATCGTCATTCTGATCGCACTCTGGAAATTTACTCTGGTGATGGATTTCGTGAGATTCATCTTCAACATCATCTTTCCGTTTTTACTGGGCGGCGCGATCGCGTTTATCCTCAATGTGCCCATGAGTTTTCTGGAAAGCAAGATATTTGGAAATCCGCGTATAGAGGGAAAGCCTGCGCAGAAATTTGCCAGGCCGTGCAGTCTGACGCTGACCATCCTCGGTGTGATCGGCATCATCGCACTGGTGATGTTCGTTGTGATCCCGCAGCTTGGCACCACCTTCATGGGGCTGGGGAAGACAATTCAGGATTTTACACCGGTTGCCATGGCATGGGTAGAAGAATTGTTCCATAACAATCAGGAGATCATGGAGCTGCTCGAGGGGATCAATATGGACTGGGATAAGCTCCTGGAAGGTCTGACCGCGTTTTTTAAGAACGGCGCGGGAAGCGTGCTGGATACGACCATGTCCGCGGCGAAAAGCATCATCAGCAGCGTGACTACATTTTTCATTGCATTTGTATTTTCCTGCTACATCCTGCTGCAGAAGGAAAAGCTGCATGTGCAGGTAAAGAAGATCTTCTATGCGTATCTCCCGAAGAAGATTGTGGAAAAGATCCTGGATGTCTGCTCTCTGACCTACCGGACCTTTGCCAGCTTCCTGGCCGGGCAGTGCGTGGAGGCGCTGATCCTGGGGCTGATGTTTTTGGTGACCATGTGGATCCTGCGCCTGCCCTATGCCCTTCTGGTGGGTGTCCTCATTGCGTTTACGGCGCTGATCCCGATCTTCGGGGCATTTATCGGATGCGTGGTGGGGGCCTTCCTGATCCTGATGGTCAACCCGGTCAAGGCCATTACCTTCGTGGCCATGTTTCTGGTGCTGCAGCAGGTGGAGGGAAACCTGATCTATCCCAGAGTTGTGGGAAATTCCGTGGGACTGCCTTCCATCTGGGTGCTGGCCGCGGTCAGTATCGGCGGCAGTCTCATGGGCGTAGTGGGAATGCTCGTATTCATCCCATTAGTATCCGTCGTGTATATCCTGTTCCGGGGAGATGTGTATAAAAGGCTGGAAAAGAAAGGGATTGAGCTGGAATAAAAATGAATAGATCTGTACTTGCAGGAGTACAGATCTATAAAGTGTAGCAGGGCTGCCTGGAAACGCAGTTGTTTTCCGGCCGCTGCCAAATAGTTCCGGACAGCGGCCGATTTTGTATGGAAACTATAGGAAAAAACAGAAACAGATTGCGCAGGATATTTCCATACAGTCGCTAAATATCGTTCTGCGCCGCAGGCAGTGTATGCGCCCGTATGATCGCCCGGATGGCATTGTAGAGATCTGGCTTCAATTCCTCAAAGCTTACAGGTTCATTTTCCAATATCGTACTGTAGCAGGCAGAGCTGGCAAGCTCCGCGATCAAAAAGAGCATGGTCTCCGGGGCGCGCAGACGGAGAGTGGGGTCCGCCTGTATCAGCTGCTGGAAATACTCCATGCTGCTCAGTTCGGCATCTTCTTCACTCTTTGTTACAGCCTGACGGAAGACACCCCAGCTCAGATTTTTGGAAATGAACCGGAGAACAGGTTTGTTTTTTTCCAGCTTTCCGATCACATAATCTACGATAAAGATCATCTTGTCCTCAAAGGCCGGGATATCCGACTTCTGGAGCTCCTCGTGTGCGGACAGGAACAGCTTTCTGGCGGTCTCAGCGATGAGCCTGTCCCGGATCTCATATTTATCCTTGAAATAAAGATAGAACGTGCCCTTTGCCACGCCGGCCTTCTGGACGATATCGTGGATGGATGTCTTGACGATCCCCTGTGATAAAAATAGATCATATGCACTGGAAAAAAGAGCATCCAGCTTCAGTTGTTTGTTTTCTTCGACTTTTCCCATAGTTTTTCTCCTTTGACCCGGCAGAGCATCCGGGGAAAGCTTCCGCATTTTGAATGTAATCTATTATAAATGAAAAATGACCAAAAGTCAATATTTTCTACTAAAAATTGACTTTTGGTCATTTTGTATAAAAAAGAAGAGAAATGGAAGCAATCTAAAAAAGTTCCTTCCCGGCCGCGTATTTCCCGACAAGCCGTCCGCCTTCCTCTGCCAGATAGATATACCGTTCCAGGCGTTCCTTTGTGCTCAATTCTTTTGTTGTACGGATGCCTGTATCATCAAGCACCAGCGCATCCACTTCATATCCTTCCTCAAAGCTCCCTGTTTTCCCAAAGAAGGATCCGCCGCCCTTTGTCGCCAGGAAAAATGCCTCCTCCATGGTCAGGGGCTTCCGGTTCTGATCCGCCAGCCGCCAGTACAGCTTGGAAACTCCGATGGCATCGGCCATGCAGCGGAACATGGACATATTAGCCCCGCCCGCGATATCGGTTCCAAGTCCGGTGGGGATTCCCGCCTCCAGATATCTGCGGATGGGCGCGATCCCGGAAGAAAGATTGATGTTGGACTGGGGACAGTGTGCCACATACACCCCGTTTTTCTTCATCAGCTCCACTTCCTGATCCGAAGAATGCACACAATGGGCCATCACTGTTTTCACGTCTCCGCCGAACAGCCCATAATGCTCATACACATTTCCATAGCAGGATGACCAGGGAAACAGCTCCTGTACCCATGCGATTTCGGACAGATTTTCCGACAGGTGGGACTGCACCGGAAGGCCGTATTCCTTCTGCAGCTTTCCCAGCCCTTCCAGCAGGGGCCCGCTGCATGTAGGCGCAAACCGCGGGGTAAGGATGGGATGGGCATTGGGATATTTCCCGGAGGTCTCACGAAGCCATGCGGCAGTACTTTCCAGCGACACGTGGGCGTCCGTTTCCCGCAGATCATCCGTGCAGTTCTGATCCATATTGACCTTGCCGACATAAGTGACCAGCCCGGAAGCATCCAGCTCCTTCATCAGAAATTCCGTGGCCGGAAGATGGATGGTTCCGAAAATAACAGCCCTTGTGGACGCGCTTTTTCTCAGATCTTCCACAAAGATCCGATAGGCTTTTTCCGCATATTCCGGATCCGCGTATCTGCTTTCCTCCGGAAATGTATGGGTATTCAGCCAGTCCAGCAGCTCCAGGTCCATTCCGATGCCCCGGAAAGGATACTGGGGGGCATGGACATGCAGGTCGGTCATGCCGGGGATGATGAGCCGGTCTCCATAGTCCTTCACCGGCAGATTTTGATATTTGTCCGGAATCACCGGAAAGACACCCCGGGAAATTCCTTCGCAGCAGACCAGATAGCCCTGCTCAGTTACTGACAGGCGGTCTTTTGTCTCAGAATAACAGAGATTGCCTTTTAAAATAAATGAATGTTCGTGCATAGAAAACCCTCCTTTTTATGTATTATATCCCATTTATAACATTTATCCCAGAGTCATAAATGCATATCGTATTACAAAGACAAATGCAATGATAAAAGTCAAAGCTTTTACATCCTGCTTTCTGCCGATCAGGAGCTTTATCAGGCAGAATGTGATCAGGCCGATCAACGCTGTCAGCGCGCCGCCGAGCAGAGTCAGATCTGCGTCTTCGGATCTCCACTGTGAAAAATCCACCATGCCTACGAGTGTTGCCGAATTGGAAATGACAATGCCGGCATTTTTCAGCCCGATGATGGTGATGAACAGGCCGACTCCCGGCGTGATCGCCGACTTTACCGAGTCCGGGATCGAACGGATGATGGCCTCTCTGAGCCCGACGGCAGTAATAATGATAAAAAAGATACCGGAAAGGAATACGATCACCAGCGCCTGACCGTAAGTATACCCCATTCCAAGGACAACGGTATAGGCAAAAAATGCATTCAGCCCCATTCCGGGCGCCTGTACAAATGGAACCTTTGCATACAGGGCGCACAGCGCGGTCCCGATAAACGCTCCGATACAGGTTCCGATGAATACGCCGTTTGCGATCCGCCCTGCCATTGCGGCATCCCCCATGATCGCATAAGGATCTGACAGAACCTGCGGATTCAGGATCAGGATATAGGCGATCGTGATAAAGGTAGTCACCCCGGCCAGAATTTCCGTTCTTACAGTTGTGTTGTTGTCTTTCAGATGAAATATCCGTTCTAATTTTTCGCTCATATGTTTTTTCCTCCTGCTTAATAAGATTGTTTTTGATCCATACTGCATACCAGAGCATGCGGAACAATGCCGCGGCAGTGTTCATATGGAACTGGATTTATCTTAAATGAAGTGCTTTCCTCCCCTGACCGGTATGACTCACACCCGCTTTCCATACCCGTCGGTTTCTGCCGTCCCTCCTTTCAGGTAAACACCTTTGCAAATTAAGAACAAAAAAAGAATTAACTACAATAACTTAATGTCTATGTAGTCAACTCTTACGGCAGTTGGTAGAAACGCTGGGCCAATCCCCAGTATATACATGTCAGCGATTACAGTATTGAATTCGCTTTTATTATATGATAAGAAAAAATTATTATCAATTGATTTTATTCACAAAAAGGCGCAGCAGATTTTGTGCACTTTATACATAATAAAAAAATGACTAAAAGTCAAAAATTTTTAAAAATAATATTGACTTTTGGTCATTTCTGTTATATAGTACTTTTTGCAAAGAGGAAAAATGACTAAAGGTCATTTTAGGAAAAGGAGGCATTTTACATGGTGAAAGCAGGTAAAAAGATCGTAAAGTACAGGATCCTGATTCTGATACTGGGCATTCTGCTCCTGATCCCGTCGGCATTGGGGTATTTTAAGACCAGGGTCAACTACGATATCCTGTATTATCTGCCGGGCAACATCGACACGATGATCGGGCAGGACATTTTGATGGATGACTTTGGAAAAGGCGCGTTTGCGATGGAGGTCGTAGAGGGCATGACTACGAAGGAAAGTGCAGACCTGAAAAAACGGATCGAAGAGGTGGAAGGCGTAGCGGATGTGATCTGGTACGATTCCCTGATGGATACGTCAATCCCCATGTCCGTTCTGCCGAATAAGTTCCGGGAAGTATTCAATACGGACAACGCCACGCTGATGGCAATCTTCTTTGAAGATTCCACATCGGCGGACAGCACCATGGATGCCATCCATGAGATCCGCAGCGTAACAAACAAGCAGTGCTATCTCAGCAGCATGTCCGCTGTGGTGACGGATATCAAGGATCTGTCGGAGAAGGAGACACCGATCTACGTACTGATCGCCGTGATCCTGACCTGCATCGTGCTTTCGATATTTATGGACTGCTGGGTGCTTCCCATCTTCTTCATGCTGAGTATCGGAATGGCCATTGTTTACAACATGGGATCCAATTATTTTCTGGGGGAGATTTCTTATATCACGAAGGCATTGAGCGCGGTTCTGCAGCTGGGGGTGACCATGGACTATTCCATTTTCCTCTGGCACAGCTACCAGGAGAACCAGCAGAAGTACGGTGGCGACAAGGAAAGGGCCATGGCCCACGCAATCTCCAACACATTTTCCTCAGTGGTCGGAAGCTCCGTTACCACAGTGGCAGGTTTCATCGCATTGTGCTTCATGAGCTTCATGCTGGGCCGGGATCTGGGGATCGTCATGGCAAAGGGCGTGATCTGCGGGGTGGTCAGCTGTGTGACGATCCTGCCCTCCCTGCTCCTGGTGTTTGACAAGGTGATCCAAAAGACCACCCACAAGTCTGTGATCCCCAGGATGGACAAAACGGCGGCGATGATCACCAGACATTATAAAGCATTTGTGCTCGTGTTCCTGATCCTGCTGGCGCCTGCGCTGTGGGGGTATACGAAGGCGGAGGTCTACTACAACCTGGATGCCACCCTTCCGAAATATCTGCAGAGCATTCAGGCAAATGAAAAGCTGGCGGATGAATTTGACATGAATGCCACGCACATGGTTCTGGCGGATGCGGAACTGTCGCCGAAGGACGCCAAGGCCATGCTGAATGAAATGTCGGATGTGGAGGGAGTCAAGTTCGCGTTAGGACTGGACAGCATCCTGGGCTCCGCGGTCCCAAGGGATTTTATCCCCGCGGAGGTGACGGAAAAGCTGAAACAGGGCGACTGGCAGCTGATCCTGGTACAGTCCGAGTATAAGGTGGCGACAGATGAGGTCAACGACCAGTGTGAAAAATTGAATTCCATCATCAAAAAATACGACGGCTCCGCGATGCTGATCGGAGAAGCGCCCTGCACCAAGGATCTGATCACCATTACGGATAAGGACTTTAAGGTGGTAAGCGCGGTCTCCATCATTGCGATCTTCCTGATCATTACGATGGTATTTCAGTCCGTTTCCCTGCCGGTGATCCTGGTGGCAGTGATCGAATTTGCCATCTTCATCAACCTGGGGATTCCGTATTATACAGGGACGAAGATGCCGTTTATCGCATCCATCGTGATCGGGACGATTCAGCTGGGAGCTACCGTGGACTATGCGATCCTGATGACCACCCGTTACAAGAAGGAACGGGGAAACGGAAAAGAGAAGCAGGAATCCATCCGGATCGCGCTGGCGTCCTCCATCAACTCCGTGATCGTATCGGCGCTGGGATTCTTCGCCGCAACCTTCGGGGTGGGACTGTATTCGGATATCGATATGATCTCCGCGCTGTGTACCCTGATGGCACGAGGAGCGATCGTGAGTATGTTCGTGGTCATCTTTATCCTGCCGTCCATGCTGATGGTATTTGACAAGGTGATCTGCGTAACCACAAGGGAAATGCATCCGAAAAAAGAGAAGCTGAAAACGGCAGTAAGTTCATAAATAAAAAAAGAGAAGCTGAAAACAGCAGTGGCTTCATAAATAAATAGAAAAAAGAGAAGCCAAAAACAGAGGCGGCTTCATGAATAGAAATAGAGCAAGCAAGTGTAAACTTTAGACTTATAAATGAAATGAATAGGAGGCTGTGTTTTATGAAAAACAGAGAAGTGAGGGTATTCATAGCAAGTATGATGTTGGTAAGTCTGGTAGCGGGAAGCCTGGCGGGGGCTCCGCTTACTGCACCGGAAGAGGGAACTGTGACGGTTACGGCAACAGAATTTGCAGGCGCAGAAAATAAGGAAACGGCAAAGACCGGTTCGGAAACAAAATCATCGGAGGAAAAGAAGTCGGAAAAAAATGATTCGAAAGAGAAGGCTTCCGCGAAGCCGACAAAGGAAGAAACCGTTTACGCAAAGATCGACGGGAGCGGTTCCGTCAAATCCGTGACCGTGTCCGACCAGCTCAAAAATATTTCTGACAGCTCAAAGCTGGAGGATATCTCGGATCTGAAAGATATTGTCAATGTCAAGGGTGACGAAGCATTTTCCGCAATGGGCAAAAGCGTCGTGTGGGATACGGCTGACTCGGATATCTGCTATCAGGGTAGTACGTCCAAGGAGCTTCCGGTTGGGATTAAGATCACCTATAAGCTGGATGGAAAGGATATTTCTGATGCGGAGCTGAAGGGTAAGAGCGGCCATGTGGTTATCCGGTATACCTATGAAAATAAGAGCGGCAGCAAGGGGAAGGCGGCCACGCCGTTTATGATGGCGACCGGACTCCTGATGGATGAGGACATATTTAAAAATGTGACCGTGGAAAACGGCAGGCTGATCTCCGACGGGGAGCGGAATATGGTGATCGGTTACGGGCTTCCGGCCATGAAAGATATTCTCGGAATCGAGGAGAAGGATCTGGATATCCCGGATTATTTCGAAATTGAAGCAGATGTGACGGAGTATGAACCGGTGGAGGGCATGACGATCGCGACAAACAGCATCTTCAATGACCTGGATACGGATCAGTTTGACAGTCTGGACGAATTGAAGGATTCTATGAATGAACTGCAGGACGCTTCCAGCCAGCTTGTCAGCGGAAGCGGGGAACTGAAAAACGGGATCGATACGCTGCTGGCATCTTCCGGCACGCTGACAGACGGGATCGATCAGTTGGTCAGCGGCGGCGGAGAGCTGCAGGCAGGAACAAATGAACTGGCAAACGGCGGCAATGCGCTGGCAGATGGGAATTCCAGATTGGCGGACGGCACAGGGCTCTTGCTGGATGGAACCAGGACGCTGGCTTCTGGTGCGGGGGAATTGAACTCTGGGCTGCAGACTGCGGCGGAGAAAACGCAGAACGTGCTGCTTCCGGGCGTAAAGGCACTGGATGCAGGCGTCACCCAAATGCAGAACGAATTGACTACACAGCTTCCGGGGCTTCGTGAGGGAGTAAAAAAATTAGATGATGGTGCAAAAGCGCTTGAAAACGGGGTTCAGACTTTGGATACCGGTGCAGCGAACCTGGAGACTGGAGCAGCGGATCTGAAAGGCGGTATCGATGAGCTAAGCAGCAATATGGATGGTCTGGTAACTGCAGCACAGGGACTGCAGCAGATGCTTTCAGCAGCACCGCCTATTACAAAGGGAAATACACAGGATATCAGTGCCGCGGCAGTACAGAATGCGGAAAATATATCAGCGCAGGCGGAGGCTCTGGAAGGCCAGCTTTATGCGATTCAGCAAAGCGCATATGCGGCGGCTTCAGAAACGGCGGTATCAGATGGATCAGGAGCCGCACAGGATTATCTGAATTCCCTGCAAGCTGTGCTCGGAAGTATCGTTACAGATGATCCGGAGGTATTGGCTGCACTGTCAGAAGCACAGGGGCTTGCAGGCAATGCGGCTTATGCCCTCGGAAGCAGCGGGACAGGAGGACAGAGCGCTGCAGCTGGTCAGGCAGCAGAACAGGCGGCGGCAGCAATAGGAACGGTGCAGGCATTATCTGCAAATGCGGATGCAGTAGTAAATAATGTGGCAGAAATTTCATCCCAGGCAGACATCTCGGTGCAGGCTCCTCAGCCAAGTGCCGCACAGATTGCAGCCGGACTGGCTAATGGTCTGGCAAAGGCAAAGGCGGGAACCGGTGTCCTGTCTCAGGGAGCGGATAAGCTTGTCCAGGGAGCTGGACAGCTGAAAACGGGAGCAGACAGCCTGCAGTCGGGCATCAGTGAACTTGCGGGGGGAACTTCCACTCTTAGCACCGGTGTAGACGGAATGGTCAGTAAAGTAAATGACGGTGTGAGTCAGCTGAAGTCCGGAACCTCTCAGCTTGCCGCCGGAGTTGACGGAAGCGACGGCCTTGCCAGCGGCCTGAACCAGTTAGCGGCAGGCGCGCAGAAGATCAATGAAGGCAGTACAGAGCTCTCTGAAAAAATGGGAGAAGCAGATGCCGGCGCCAAAAGCGCTGCTTCTGGAGCCGCGGCGCTTGCCTCCGGCGCGTCACAGTTAAATGCCGGCGCTACAGCGTTAAAGGATGGCTTAAATACCCTGAAATCCGGCTCCTGCGCACTGATCGACGGTGTACAGCAGTTGGATGACGGGGCCGCACAGCTTAACGATGGAATGATCCAGTTTGACAAAGACGGAATCCAGAAGCTGGTGGATGCATTCGGCGGGGACGCGGAAGGACTTCTGGATAAAATGAATGAGATGCTGGATGCTTCCCGCGCTTATAAAAATTTCTCCGGAATTTCGGATGATATGGATGGAGAAGTGAAGTTTGTATTTGTTACAGAAGCATAAAATCTAATCAGGATCCCTCTGGAAGATCTAATCCAGAGGGATTTTTTCAGCCCTTTTCCTTTATAATATTTCAGCAAAAATTCGTTAGCATTTGCTGCTTTTGCACTGAGATTGACAAACGAAAAGGAATGTATATAATAGACTCGTAAGAAACTAACTTATGTTTCATCCAGACTGCAGCATATTATCGACCATGTGTGGCAGAATGGACATTTTTTTATTGTCTGTATAATGGGGTTAAAACCCTCGCCTTTAGGCGAAACCTTTAGGTCAACCCCATAACCTCAAGTTTAGAAAAAAGAAAAATTGAG
>CAJTGD010000019.1 GCA_910575475.1 Lachnospiraceae bacterium
TTTCTATTTTTACTTTTTTCTAAACTTGAGGTTATGGGGTTGACCTAAAGGTTTCGCCTTAAGGCGAGGGTTTTAACCCCATTATACAGACAATAAAAAAGACCGGAGATACAGTGCCATTATTATTACTGTTATCCGGTCTTTATTAATTTTCACTGTATCCGTCACCTGCTCCCCACCTTCTTATCATCCATTTTACATTTTCCACTATTCCAGCTCCCCATACATTTCTTCCCACTGTCCCTCTGTCAAACGGGGTTTGTGCCATGTTGCCTCATAATTGTCTTCCGACGGTATAATCCGGTTCGATACATATTGCACTCCTCCATTATCCAAAGGGCGGATCACAACCTCATGTGCATACACTTTTGAAAGGCTTTTATAAGGAAATACCACTTGGACCGTAAGCGTTATCGTTCCGTCTTCGTTTTCCGTATACCTGACCACTTCTGGAAATGGATACTCAGGATACTCCGCTTCAAAAAAACCTCTCGGTTTATATTCGTAAGTTTCATCCTCTGAATGGAAAACGGTTTTGGACTTAAGCGCGTCACTTTCTATATTAAAGTACGTTCTAATTACACTTTCAAACTCTTCCTTCAGTATCCTGTATACTGCAATGTTATTCCGCTCATAACTGACAGGCAGAATATACTGCCGGTTCAACTCCCTGCATTTTTCATCTAACGGCTGCACTCGGAACGCGATATAGTCTTCTGCATCCCTCAATGTGAGTACATACAGCTCTTCGGAATAATAACTGCCTGAAAACAGTAAGTGACCGTCTTTTGTCCGCAGATCATATTTCACGATTCCGTCCAACGCGCCCTCCAGATCATTAATCTTGATAATAGTAAGATCGCCCTCTTCCTTTGTACCTACTTTTTCACAGAACCGGACTACCTGTTCCACCTCCGTCATATCGATTTGATTTTTTGCGTCAATTGCCGCATACCCGTTATCTCCTAAGCGATTTACGATACTTCGGAAGACTTCCAAATCACCCATGCTGCCTTCATCATCCGCTTTCCTAAAAAGGTCATAGCGGATCTCAACTACTGGTTCTGTTTCTTTTTGAATATTTTGCTTAAGTTCGGCATTGTTCCCATTTTCAATATTCTTTTGCTCCATTTGAGATGTATTGCTGCATCCCGTAATGCAGAACAATAATATAAAGATAAGGAATTTGCTGTATCTTTCTCTCATATGACCTCCTTCCTTCCCTCTTTTTAAACTCGTTCATATTATGTTCTCATAGTTTATAACTTATAGTATTACACTCGTAAGACTTAAACCTAAAAAAATATATCTGCCACGCTCAAATATTACATCAGTAAGATTTATAAGTCAAGAGTAAATTATAATGGACAATGCTTAAGTCCCCAAACATTTTCAGGGGCCAAAATCAGATTATAACAAAAGTTCTTCTCCATATTCATTGAATTTCTACCTGGAGAATGATAAGATACAAGAAAACCTTAGGAGGTGCCGCTATGCCGAGAATAGTTGGAATCGGCCATCAAGACTTTGAACAGATGATCACAAGCGACAATTTCTATATTGATAAGACCATGTTTATCAAAGAATGGTGGGAAAACAATGATACCGTAACCCTGATCACCCGTCCCAGACGTTTTGGAAAGACGCTGAATCTGAGTATGACAGAACATTTTTTCTCTGTCAAACATTCCGGGAGAAACGATTTATTTCAGAATCTGTCTATCTGGCAGGAAGAAAAATACAGAGAATTGCAGGGAACTTACCCTGTCATTTTCTTAAGCTTTGCCGGTGTGAAAGAAACATCCTTTCCTGATGCAAGAAAAAGTATCTGTCAGATTATAGAAAATTTATATAACAAATATGATTTCCTTCTGGAAAGCGACCATTTGAACGAAAGGGAAAAAAAGCGTACAAGAACGTCTCCGCCGATATGGATCATAATCTGGCCGCCAATTCCCTGAATACCTTATCGGATTACCTGATGCGTTATTATGGAAAAAAGGTGATTCTCCTATTGGACGAATATGATACTCCTATGCAGGAAGCCTATGTGCATGGCTACTGGGATGAACTGGTTCCTTTTATCCGCAATCTGTTTCATTCCACTTTTAAGACAAATCCTTTCCTTGCAAGAGCCATCATGACCGGAATCACCAGAGTCAGCAAGGAGTCAATCTTTTCTGAATATGTTACCAATTCCGCAGGAATTGATAACCTGCACGCACATCAGTGCGTTTCCTCTTTTGACCTGAATAATTTGACGGTAGTGACAACAACCTCAGATCTGTATGCGGAAAGCTTTGGCTTCACCCAGCAGGAGGTATGGGATGCTCTGGAAGAATATGGCCTGTCAGCCAAAAAGGACGAGGTCAGAAGATGGTATGACGGATTTACATTCGGCAATAAGACCGATATCTACAATCCCTGGTCGATCATCAATTATCTGAAATTTGCAAAATTCTCCCCCTACTGGGCCAACACCAGCAGTAACAGCCTGGTCGGAAAACTGATCCGTGAAGGAAGCGCGGATACAAAAATGGTTATGGAGGATCTTCTTTCGGGCAAGGCGCTCCGGACACAGATTGACGAGCAGATTGTATTCAGTCAGTTAGGGCGCCGGGAAAACGCCGTCTGGAGCCTGCTGCTTGCAAGCGGCTATCTTCGTGTGAAGCAATGGAGTATGGACAAAAGAGACCGGATCATCTATGAGCTCGTATTAACCAACCGCGAAGTAACACTAGTGTTTGAGCAGATGGTAGAGGATTGGTTCTCAGAATTTACACCCGCTTATAATCAGTTCCTCAAGGCGCTTTTATTAGATGATAAAAAGGCGATGAATCTGTATATGAACCGGGTTGCCCTCACTACCTTCAGTTACTTTGATACCGGAAAGCATCCGTCCGAAGCAGCAGAACCCGAAAGATTTTATCATGGCTTTGTTCTTGGCCTGATGGTAGATCTTGCTGAACGGTACACAATTACTTCTAACCGTGAAAGCGGGTTCGGAAGATATGATGTGATCCTTGAGCCTCTTTCTGACACAGACGACGCTATTATTCTGGAATTTAAAGTCCATGACCCGGACGAGGAAACTTCGCTTGCAGATACGGCGCAGGAAGCATTGGATCAGATTGAACGCATGAAATATTCTGCTTCGCTGGAAGCAAAAGGCATCCCAAAGAAACGGATCCGGCAGTATGGATTCGCATTTGAAGGGAAAACGGTATTTATTGGATAAATATATTTAGAAAGTGATAGAAATATATTTAACAGACTACAATTTCACATTGAAGAAGGAAAAAGGGAATGAATAATTTGAAGAAAGTCAGAAAATATAGGAAGCTGAAAATGATATTGCTTTGCCTGCTTTGCTTACTGGTGACAGCGTGCAGCAATCAATTTGCGAAGCAAGAGTATGATTCTGATGAAAAAATTGCTCAGGACACAGACCGTTATGCAAAAGAAAATTCTGTAGCGAATTCCGTAAATGGAGAATATTCACTTACAGTTTCCAAGTTTAATGGACGTGAGACATTGTGGAAAGAAACAATAAAAGAAAATAAAGATATAGAAATTGATTTTGATCTTAGTCTTTTAAAAGGACAGGCAAAAATAGTATATATTGACAGTGAAGATCATGTTACGACACTGATCGAATGTCTGCCCGATACTTCAACAGATGGATTCGTAACAAAAACCTTGTCGTTAAAAAGCGGGAATAACAGATTAAAAATCGTTGGATATGACTGTGAAAATATTGATCTGAAAATGTTATTTGCAGAACCCTAACAAATAATAATTCTGGTCAAACGAATCATTCTGACAAGAACAGCCCCTGCCGGATGAAAGGTATTCTAACGGCAAAGGCTGTTTTTATTTGTTTGAAAAAGACACAAAAAACATCAATTCTTCAAAAGGCATGGATAAATTTTAGAATATTCTCATTGAACGGCTCAATATCCTGATATAAAGAACCAATCTTATATATTCTTTCAGATAAGGCATAAGAAAATGCTTACACAATACATTGCTGGCGGCTATGCGCAAATAACCTGTATATACCGGAAACTTAAGACTTTTTTCCGCATCCGAAAGCATTTGAAACGCTTTTTTCACACTGTCGTACAGCAGCCTTCCTTTCTCTGTCAGCTCTACTCCCTTTGATCTTCTGACAAAAAGTGTCGTGTAAGATTTTCTTCCAGCTTCTTTATGGTAATACTTACTGCCGGCTGGGAAATGTACAGCGAAGCGGCCGCTTTGGATATGCTTTTATTTTCAGCAGCAGAAAAAAATCTTGTATTTTGTGAGATTATCAAACGTATCCTTATCTTCTCCATATAACTATAATTTATATATCTTATAAAAACCATATATTTGAACTATATCACAAGCAGAAGTATAATTCAATAAAACATATCAATGTAAAGGAGGTTTTGCATGGTTACATTCGAGTTTGACGGAGAAAAATACAAAGCGGCTTCCAAGCATCAAAAAGAATGGGGGAACGATCTGATCTCAGAATTTTCATTCAAAGGAAATGAAGCCGTATTAGATCTTGGATGCGGAGACGGAGTCCTGACAGAACAATTAGCGTTATCCGTCCCCCGTGGAACAGCGCTGGGAATAGACTCTTCCGTTCATATGATCGAGACTGCGAAAACGATCCACAGAAATAATCTTAAGTTTACGCATCTGGATATAAATAAGATGAATTTTGAAAATGAATTTGACCTTATTTTTTCCAATGCGGCCTTACATTGGGTGAAAGACCATAAACAGCTTTTGAAAAATTCTTACAAAGCATTGAAAGCCTGTGGGAAAATATTGTGGGACTTTGGCGGGTTCGGTAATTGTGCGAATTTTATCGATGTGATCCAAAAAAAGATATCAGAGCACAGCTATGCCCAATACTTTAAAGCTTACGAATGGCCGTGGTTTATGCCGTCGAAGAAACAATATATGGATTTCATTTCAGCAATTGGATTTTCTTCTTATATAATCAAAGAACGAAACAAAGACAGATATTTTTCCAATGCTTCTGAGATGATCCGGTGGATCGACCAGCCCTGCCTTGTGCCGTTTCTCAAACAGATTCCGCAAGAATTAAAAGAAACTTTCCGCCAGGAGGTAATCAAAGAAATGCTAAAAAGAACACAGCAGCCAGACGGTACTTATTTTGAATCTTTTCGCAGGATCAGGATATGCGCTCAAAAACAGGAGGAAATAAGATGAGAAAAATTGATTTATCTAATTGGGACAGGGCTTTACATTATCAGATTTTCAGAAACTGCTTAAATCCGCAATATTGCGTTACATTTAAACTGGATATCACACATTTTCTGGAGGTGATCCAAAAACAAGGACACTCCTTCACCTTTTCCTTCGTATTTGCCGTTTCCAAATGTGCGAATCAGATCAAAGAATTTCGTTACCGGTTTGTTAACGGCAGCCCGGTGCTGTTTGATAAGATCAACACCGCATTTACCTATCTGAACAAAAATACGGAACTGTTCAAGGTTGTGAAGGTAGAGATGACAGATACCATGGAAGAATATGTAAGCCTTGCAGCCAAAACGGAACAAGCTCAGAAAGAATACTTTACAGCGCCGTTAGGGAATGATGTGTTCCAGTTTTCTGCTTTTCCTTGGGTTGCGTATACCCATATCTCCCATACGGATTCTGGAAATAAGGACAATGCCGCGCCGTTATTTGACTGGGGCAAATATGAGAAAAAGGATGGCAAAATCATGCTTCCATTCTCTGTCCAGGTTCATCACTCTTTTGTGGACGGAGTGCATATAGGCAAATTAGCAGAGAATTTACAGCGTTATCTGGATGCAATTTGAAGGTTCTTGTCCATCTGGCCAGAAATTAAATTCGGTTCGCATAACATTTTTCCAATAAGAAGATCAGAGCATTATTGCGGTTCTCTGTCTGTATACTCTCAATCAGAACTGTTGCCGGAGAATAATCAATAACAGATGCATGGAATGTTTTATCATCACTTGTCAGGCTGATCGTCATACGGGAAATCGTTTTGTCCTCGGTTATCCCTACGGTCAAGCTATCCAGATTATAAGACTTTCCAGAAAATATTCCCGATATTCTGGCAAGAACGCCTGTCTCATTTTCAACAAATAAACAAATCCACCTCTTTTTCATGTTCAGTGCTCCTCTCTCTCTAGTGTAGTGTCGTCCAAAGCATTGCCGGGCGGAACAATCGGCATCACATTTTCCTCCGGCTCAATCATAAATTCAATGACAGCTGGCACTTTTAATGTATTTTTTGCTGTTTCAAATGCAGCGGCAATCTCATTTTCTTTTGTTACGCGAATACCTTTCGCGCCATAGCTTTCCTCCAGTTTCGTAAAATCCGGTGTGTATTCAGGGCAGCGCTCTGTTGGAGAATTACAGATATTGGGACAGCTTTTTCTGTACCGCATGCAGGTACTTGAATAATGCTTATCAAAAAACATTTCCTGCCATTGCCTTACATTTCCCAGATAGCCATTGTTGAATATGCAGACAATGATCGGAAGTTCATAGCAAACCGCAGTTGCTATTTCCTGAATGTTCATCTGCATTCCGCCGTCCCCGGAAATCACAATGACATCCTTTGACGGATTTCCAATCTTAGCTCCAATAGCAGCGGGAAAACCATAGCCCATAGTGCCTAAGCCTCCGGAAGTCAACAGTTGCTTTTTGTCGCTTAACTCAAGAAATTGCGTGGCCCATAATTGGTTTTGCCCTACATCTGTTGCAATCATGGCATGGTCAAAAGCATGGTTGATTTCCCTTATGATTTTTTCCGGGGTCAGTCCCTTTGTTTTCATAGAGAGCGGATATTGGTTTTTCCATTGTTCAATCTGCTCTGACCATTCTCCTATATCCAACTTCTGTGCTTTTTCAAGCAACGCGGAAATGGCGGTTTTTGCGTCTGCTACAATCGGAATATCAACCTCAATATTTCTGGAGATAGAAGGAGGGTCTATGTCAATATTACATATCTGTCGTTACAAATGATGTGAAAATGTTGGAGGACAATTTTTTACTTCCTCTTTTTGAAGTAATACAATACACAGTTATTTTTATATCGTCTTTCGTGCTGATGATTTATTTTGATATCATTGTTACAATTTGCGTAGTAGCCGCGATTGCAGTTATGATCCTTGTTCCAAGCCTGCTCGGTGGAACACTGGAAAAAAAACAGAATATGTTTTCTTCAAAGCTGGCAGATTTCACAGCCAACTTAAAAGACATTCTGTCTGGATTTGAAATTATTAAATCATATTCCATGGTAAAAAGCGTAATACAGCGATTTGATAAAGCAAATACTGAAACAATCAATTTTAAATATAGTCTCGATAAATTACTTGCACTAAATGAGGGGCTTTCTGCTTTTCTAGCCCTTATGGTCCAGATTGTGGTTTTATTCTTATCTGCTTATTTTATTATCACGGGACGCATAACTGTGGGGACTTTATTAGGAATGGTACATGTAAGCAGTAATCTGGCAAACCCTCTTATTATGATATTTACAAATGTTCCTAAAATGAAAAGTGTCCGACCTATTGTAGAAAAGTTGGAAAATATGTCAAAACATTCCTTAACGCCACCCAAAAAAGAGAATATAGCCACATATCAATCTCATATAAGCGCAAAAGATTTGTCCTTTTCCTATATTAAACTCTTATCTGGCTACTACTCCACATACGCCGGAGAAATATTGTATGACGATACGGAATATCATATGCTAGATAAAGATAACGTGGTTCAGTTGTCCTCAATAATTCATCAGAATATCTATATGTTTGACGAAACCATATACGACAATATCTGTTTGCATGAACATTATCCAGAAGAACGAATTGAAAAAGTTATAGCGGACAGCGGATTGACCGAATTCATATCAGAACTTCCAACTGGCCTGCAATATCAGGTGGGAGAAAATGGATCTAATCTATCTGGTGGACAAAAACAAAGAATTGCAGTTGCGCGTGCCTTAATCAGAAATAAACCTATTCTGATATTAGACGAGGGTACATCCGCTATTGATATGCAAACAGCATATGATATTGAAAATAGATTATTAAAAATGGAGGATTTAACACTCATAACGATTACTCATCATCTAGAACCGAACTTGTTGGATAAGTATGATGAAATTTTTTATATGCAAAATGGCCGAATAGAAGAAAAGGGACGTTTTAAACACCTTATCAATACATCTTCTTGTTTTTCAGAATATTTTCATCTAAAGAAATAGAGGACAATATAGCGGATTTCAAAAGCCCATGCAAATATTTCTTTGCATGGGCTTTTTCTACTCTCCGTGTATAAACAGAAATCTTTCATATCTCATAAATCTATATCCTCTAATACTTCCGCAAAGCTTCTATATCTCTTTGTATTCGGGTCTCCGCTAGTACGCTTTGCTTCCTCCATTGCTTCAAGCACTTCTGGCTTATATCGCGGAATTCCAACACTAAAGGAAGTCATCTAATCGTTGCTGTTGCAATACATACAATTATGCCAATTACAATAGCATGTCTCTTCCAGGTCAGCTGAAGATATCCTACAAATTCACGAATCAAAGCATTCAATGTAAAATACCATTTCGTCTTTGCGCCAAACCCTACACATTTTATTCCTTGCTGTTTCGCTAGAATTAAGGCTCTGAAAACATGATAAGCAGTCGTAACTATAACAATTTTAGCATTCTCCTTATCTATCAACTCCTTTGAAAACATCAGATTTTCCTCAGTTGATACCGATTTTTGCTCTGTTATGATTCTTTTGTCATCCACTCCATGATCGACCGCATAAGCCGCCATAGCCTCACTTTCCGGAATATCCTCGCCTGGCCCCTGCCCTCCGGACATGATCAGCACTGCATTTTGATTGCAGCGTAAAAGCTCTATCCCTCGATTAATTCGGGCCGCAAGCAGCGGCGTGACCTTAGTTCCAATAATACCGGAACCCAGTACAATAATATAGTCCGCATTCCTCTTCTTTTTCAAGTGAATAAGATTAAGAATTGCAGATAGTGAATACATTGCCATCAATGACAATACATATATTGCAGAAAAGCTAATAATTACATAGAGCATTGTACTAAATTTGCCTTTTTCCAGACTCCTGATCACCGGCCAGGCAACAAGATATACAGACAGCAAGATTGAAAATAGCATAGATAATAAATTAGACGGTTTCATTCCCTCATGCCTGATGATTTTTATACCTTCTATAAAGAACGTGACAATCAAAACCGCAGGAAATGCAATCACACTGACTACCGCCAAAATAAACAGAAAAACCAGGATTCCGATGATTGCGTCATGTGCCGCGAGCCATTCTGAATATTCGGATAATATAAAAAACAAAAAAACAGCCAGACATGTCATCATCCAGAAAAAGGAGACACCGCTCCATAATGTCCTGGGATCACATAACATAATTCTCGCAAATATACAAAATGGTATTAAAAAAAGAATGAATGAAATCTGCCACATACCTGTATTGCCCCTTTATCATACGATGTATTTTACTACAAATCAAAAAGAAAATCCCCATAATCTTTTACATAGTACCGGATATTCGTTCTTCCTTTTTGAATGATTGTATGGCCCTCTGTCTCCAGTTTTGATTTCTGCGCCTGCACACCGCCGGGATATTTGGGATTTAACTCCCCTTTTGCTTTCAGTGTCCGCCAGTAAGGCGTCTCATCCTTTGTACTCTGATGGCTCGCCCATGCCGCAATAGAAACGAAAATACCTGCTGTCTAAATCATAGTACAATTCCTTTCCCTATGCAATGAGACAATTTTAAAAATTATATTTAAAATAAACTGTCTCATTGCAGAATGAAAAATATTCAAGTATGCTTATAAAACACGTGGTCGATCACTTTTTATCATTTTAACGCAAGGAGAAGAAAATTATGATATCAACATTTGTACCCCTGTTGCCTGGCAGATACGCACTACTTTCCTTATTCTATTGTCTCAATAGAATCCACGATACTCATTTTCGCAATCCGCCTCAATGGTATGCACGTTGCAATCAGGCAGGCAAGCACAGACATTGCGGCAGCCTCTGCCATGGAAACTGCTGGAATTGAAACAAGCTGGATGGTATCCGTACGCGCGGCTTCCACAAAAATAGTACAGATATAACCCGTCACACATCCGATAAAGGCAGCAATGATTCCATAATATGCCCCTTCCCACAGGAAGGTCTGATAAAGCACCTCATGACTCATACCGATCGCCCTCTGCATCCCAATCTCCGTTACCCGTGTATGGATATTCGTATAGACCGTATTCACAATATTCAAAAGGCCGATCAACCCGACAAAAAGGATCAATCCCCATGCCAGCATCCGTATCTGTTCATAGCTTTCCGCCAGCTGACGGTCCGTATCTTCATAGGAAAGATATGTGGTGCCCGGAATTTCCCGGCAAAGCGCTTCTACCGTCAGGTCAAACTGCTCCCTGTCCGCCTCCCTTTTCAAAACAGGACATATCTCCTGATATTCTTTTCTCCCTGTTAGTTCCGGGTAAAGCCGGTCAGACACAATTACCTGGATTCCGTTCGTGAACCCCTGATTCCCCACACTGGCAAATCCGTCTGTCCCGTCAAATGCCTCTATCACCGGCAGCTCTCTTCCATTTATAGAAACCGTTTCGCCTGCCCGGAATTCCGAATGCTCTAACTCTTTCCCTTCATAAACAATGGGGAACGGATTCTTTATAATGCAGCCTTCTCCTGCGTTGAGGCGCTTCATATCTTCTTTTGAAATTCTCCCCCGGGTATAATAATCCATATATGCTTCATTGAGGCCGACAACCTGGAGAGTCTCCGCCGGCTTTAATTCAAATCCCGGCGACATTCTGGAAATCAGTTCTTCCGTATCATAAAGGGAAAACTGAATGGCTGCTGCCGAATCCACCGCTTCGTTCCCCAGTAAGTTCTCTAAATCCGCACTGGTAAAGCCTGCCGTCTCATTTATAATGGAGTAATCCCCCAGCCGCATTTCTTCCATTAACTCCGCGGCATTTAAAAGGGCCGTAAAACTCTGCAGGGCAACAAATACCGTAATACTCATCACAAGGGACAAAATGGTGATAGCCGTCCGGCCGCGGCTACGTTTCAGGTTCAGCCGGGCATAATATGCCGCGAAGTTTCGAATCTTTTTTGTTCTGCGGTTTCTGCGCCTGATTTTTGTGTCCCTTCCGGACATGGCCACAGTCGGCGCCACTTTTCCGGCATACCGGACAGCCGGAACAGCCGCGGCAAATGCAAAGAACAGGGTAAAAAGCGCCCCCACAGCGAGTAACAACGGTTTTCCAGAACTGTTCTCCTGTATCAGTTCCTGTAATCCTGCCGCATCCTGCACCATGAAAATCTCTGGAGATACAAATCCTGTCGCCATCGAAAAGATCGTTTTTGCCGATAAAAACCCAATCAGCATCCCGATTGGAATCCCAATCAGGCATAGAAACAGAATCTGTAGGGAAACAATCCCGTAAAGCTGCCCTTTCTCGCCTCCAATGGCCCGCAGCACCCCGTATTCTTTCATACGTTTCGATACTGAAATCTTCAGCACATTGTAAATCACAAGGCCCGATGCCAAAAGAATGAGACCGCCGACCATAATACCGGCCAGTTGAAGAAACGAAACATCCATTCCGCTCTCCCCGGTTTCTTCCGTATCATCATACGGAATTCCTGCAGCAGACAGATAAACTATGTTATAAGTCACATCCAGCTCCGGAATCTGCAATCTTTCCGCCACATCCTCTACTGTACTCTGCATACTTTTTTTATCTGCCGTCCGAAAATTCACTACATAATACACCTGCCCGGACGGGAACAATCTTTCTGCCGTCCCCTCTCCCACTATCCCTGGAAGCATGCCGTAAGTATACGCCACATAATTACTCTTCGTAATTCCTGTCAGGATAAATTCCTCCGTATAATCCACTGCGGGCAGAATCCCATGCCGCCATGCTTTCGAAGCCGTCAGGGAAATCTTATCCCCGACTTTTCCCTGAAAGCCAAGAAATTTTAGCACATCCTCTGACAGCGCAATCTCCATCGGGCGCTCTGGAAGCCGTCCTTCCAAGAGTTCTGTAAAAGCCGGATACATCTCATAACTATGATCCAAATATTCTACAAGGCTAAGTCTAAGCTGGCTGTTCAGCTCTATCGTCCCCAGGTCAATCGCCGCGCCAATATAGGAAAAACGGGAATCAGATTTTATTGCGGCAAGCTGTTCTTCTGTGAGCTGCACAAAGGAACCGTACTTTTCCCCTGCAAGGGCAATTGCCTGTTGTTCCTTCATTGCATTTAAAATGCCGATGGACTGCCCGATTACAGTTGTTATGATCGTAGAGAGAATCACAGCAATCAGGATTAATATGGAAGTAACTTTCTGGGCAAGCAGTTCTTTCCACGCTAAAACACGATATGATTTCATGCTGCCACCTCCGAGAGAATACCATCTACGATTACAAACTGCCTGTCAGCCATCTTTGCAATCCGGTTATCATGGGTAATGACCACCAGTGTCTTATCCATCTTTCTTTGGACGTTCTTAAGGAGTTCCATGACCTCGCTCCCGCTTTTGCTGTCAAGATTCCCTGTCGGCTCGTCTGCAAAAATGATGTCAGGCTGCGCCGCCAGGGCGCGGGCAATGGCAACACGCTGCTGCTGCCCTCCGGAAAGCTCATGGGGAAGATGGGCCAGGCGTTCCTGAATTCCAAGCAGTCCCGTAAGCTGGTCCAGATAGGTCTCTTCCGGCTGCTTCTTATCCAGAAGAATCGGCATGATAATATTTTCCCTTGCCGTCAGGACCGGCAGGAGGTTAAACTGCTGAAAAATAAAACCAATCCGTCTGCGTCGGAACGCAGAAAGTTCCTTATCATGAAAGCTATAAATATCCTTTCCATCATAAGTCAGGCTTCCAGACGTAGGCCGATCCAATCCTGACAGCAAATGTAACAATGTACTCTTCCCACTGCCGGAAGGCCCTATTATTGAAATAAAATCTCCCTGACCAATCTTAAGTCCTGCCTTATCAAGCGCTACTACACGGTTCTCGCCACTGCCATAAATCTTCGATAGTTCTTTTGCTTCAATAACCATAAAAACACTCTCCTTATCAATGATAAGATGAGTATAATGGACAATTCTCAAGAAACGCTCAAGATTATGAAATGAATAAAGTCAATTTATCCGAAATATTGCCGTTGCAGATGCCCCGCCGCCTGCCGGATTCTTTAATTCCAGTGAGCCTCTATGTTTCAGGCATAGTATCCGGGCGCTGTATAATCCCATCCCAAAATGCTCCGTCTCCTCACTCATCTTGCCAAAAGGCCTGGGGCCATCCTGAAGCAGCTTTTCCGGATAGCCAGATCCATCATCTGCTACCGTCAGAAGAAGGCAGCCTTCCCGAGCCTCCAGATAAACAGACAGGTTATTCTGGGCAAACCGGGCCCCATTTCTGATCAGGTTCTCAGCAACATTTAAAAATATTCCATGATCCAGCTTCACGTGCCCTGTCCCCGGTACAATTACCGACGTTTCCATTGCTGGCGCCAAAAATTTCACCGTATCCAATAATTCTGCGTGAAGCTGGGAATATGCACATTCCCTTTCTTGGACCGGAAGCTGCTCCAATCTCTGGATTCCACTCATTGCCTCCACATAGTTCTCAATGCGAAGCACATAATCCTCCAATCTTTCAAAAGCTTGTCCGTCCTCTTTGCCTTGCCGTATAAGCTTAATGGTTCCCTTTAATACGGTAACCGGATTGCGCAGGTCATGGGAAAATGCCGCATTCAACCGCTTCCTCTCCTCTGCCTGCTCCCATAACTCCTGATTTGCCTTAAGAAGCTCTGCACGCATAGTCTCAAAACCTCTGCAGATCTGTCCCAGTTCATCTTTTGAAACCTCTGGAACTGAAAAATCCAGATCATGGTTCAGAATACGTTCCGTCCCCTTTTGTAAAACAGCGATCGGCATCTTCAGCTTTATGTGGTAAAACAAAACCCCCGCCGCTCCCAATCCTCCGGCCGGGAGCAGGATACAGGCCAATAGCTGAAGCACATCTATTATCTCTAAAATCCTTTGCTGGTCTTTTGTCGGCCCCTCCAGTATTATCGTTGTTCCATCCGACCGGATCTCGATTCCTCCGGCAGGATAACTGTCACGGATATTTCCACAGAATACGAGGAGCAGCAAAAGAATCAACAGAGAAACCATGATACAACAGACCGACAACACAAAAAATGCTTTTTTTAAATCCATATTTTTCAGGCGTTCCATTTATATCCACACCCCCAAACAGTTTCAATATAACTGTGAAATGTATATCCGGCCAGTTTTGCCCGGATCTTTCGGATGTGCTCCATCACCGTGCCACTGTTTCCGTCACCGTCAATTCCCCATATCGCTTCATAGATCCGTTCCCGGTCAAAAACCTGCCCCGCATTCATAGAAAGAAGTTCCAAAATGTCAAACTCTCTTTTTGTCAGCAAAACTGGCTGTCCACTTACTGATACGGCTCGGTTTCCATAGTCAATGGCCAGCTCACCAAAAAAGCGGACGGTCCGATTCTCCATCGAACGCTGTTCTCTCCGCAGGTGCGCCGCAACCCGTGCCCCAAGCTCATCTAAGTCAAAAGGCTTTACAATATAATCATCTGCCCCTGCCCGAAAACCTGTGATCTTATCAACTGATTCAACGCGTGCCGTAAGAAACAGAATCGGACTCGAAACAAACTGCCGAATCTTCTTGCAGACCTCCAGACCATCCATCTCCGGCATGTTGATATCCAAAAGAATCAAGTCCGGCTTCCCTGCCAGCTTTTGGAGCGCTTCCCTGCCACTATAAGCTGTAAGCACATCATATTCTGACGCAAAATAGCTTTTTATCATATCAGTAATTCCAGGTTCGTCATCCACAATCAAAAGAGTATACCGCCGCATCCATCTATCCTCCACACATTTAATAAACCCATTATAACCAGCAAATTCCAAGAAATGCTCAAGAAGTGACATACAGCTGTTATTTTTGTGGATAATATCTGCCGCAAGGCATTTTCTATACACTTTATACATTCTCATATTTGACGGACTGCCGCCCTCACGGAATCCGAATCTCCACCTCTGTCCCCTCCCCCGGCGTGCTGCTGTATTTCAGACCATATTCCATACCGTACATGAGCTGCAGACGCCGATGGGTATTGTACACCGCAATATTGGTCCCGGAGCTTCCCTCCGCAATCTTTTTCTCAGCCAGAATGTTCTCCAGTATATCCGGCTGGATCCCCACCCCGTCGTCCGAGATCAGGATCACGATCCCATGCTCTTCCTCCCAACCGGTAAGCACGATGGTCCCCTCCTTCTCCTCCTTTTCCATGATGCCGTGGAGGATGGAGTTCTCCACCACCGGCTGGAAGGTCAGCTTCGGGATCGGGCGTTCCATCAGGCTGTCCGGCATATCCACAATAAAATCAATGTTATCCGCAAACCGCATGTTCAAGAGCTCCACATAGATCGACACATGCTCCAGCTCATCCTGGATGGTGCTCAGGGACTGCTTCCGGCTCAGCGTCAGCTTGTAGAACCGGGACAGCTTCTGCACGGCCATGGTCACCTCCTGGGAACGTCCCTGCTGTGACAGCCAGTTGATCATATCCATCGTATTATACAGGAAATGCGGATTCATCTGTGCCTGCAGGGAATTGAACTCCGCGATCCGCAGGTCCTCCGCCGCCTTTGCCTGCTCCTCCACCAGGTCATGGATGATATGGGTCATATAGTTGTAGGAATCCACCAGCGCTCCAATCTCGTCCTGGGCATCCGAATCCGGCAGAGCCGCCGGTAGTCCCAGACGGCACTTCGACATCTGGTCGATCACTGCCGACAGGCGATTCGTCAAAGACCTGGACAAAAGCGTGGCGATCATAAAGGACGCCAGGATGCACCCCAGATAGACCAGCCCGAACAGTCCGATAAAGATCCGGCTCTTTTGGATCAGCGGTTCCGATGGGACCGCCACCACCATAAACCAGTCCGTATTGCGGATCCGGTTAAACCCGGCATACACATCCTCACCCAGAATGTTTTTGGAGATGAAATTGTTCGAGGACATGACCGATTCCTGCACCACATCGTAGCTGAAATGGTACGTCCCTGACAGTGCGATATCCGTCGTGGCAACCATGCTGTCCCGATTATTGATGATATAGGCCACACTGCTGTTGGAGCTCATATTATTTTTCAAAAGCTCGTCCAAGTGCTCCTGTGAAAAATAAACGGCAAGATAAAACGTGATCCATCTTCCTTCGTAGACTGTCCGACCTCTGGTAATATAGGCAATATCCCCGTATACACCCTTCTCATAGGTACCCAGATAAAAGGACGGGCAGAACAGCTTGCTGGTGGAAGGCTCTCCCGCAAAGATCCCGTACCAGTAAGTCCTGCGCACCCGGTCCATGGGTTCCGCCAGAGGGCCCAGGGCGCTTTCCGAAAAAAACTCTCCGCCGTCAGGGATATCCACATAAAGGCGGATATCTCTGATCAGTCCCCCCGTTGCCAGGCCCTCCGCTTCCTTTCTGAACGCTTCTGCTTCTTTCGAATCTACAAAGGACTCCAGATCTTCCGTTCGTGCCGGATTGACCAGTTTATTGTAAAATTCATACTCTGTAAGCTGTCCATGAGCAGCCAGGATATCCGCCACTGTCTCCTCAATCAAAGGCGCGGTCTGAATGGCTGCCTCCTGCTCCTTCCGCACGGTATCGGCAACGATCATGTCATAGAGCTGTGTAAAAAACAGCACCGGTATCGCCACCATCGGTATCGTAACAATGACAAGATGCGTGATCGTCAGCTTGGTCTGAAGCCGCAGATTCCTGTAAAAATGCGCGATTTTATGAAAAAGTATTCCCATTGTCCGGCCTCCCGATGCCCGTATCCATTTGTGATAATCACCCCAACATCTTTTCCCTGTATTTCGAAGGCGTCAGCCCTGTAAACTTTTTAAAGCTCTTGCTGAAATAATTTCCGTTGCTGTATCCCACCTTGGCGGAAATGTCCGCGATCTGGTTCCTGGCGTCCTCCAGCAGGCGCATCGCCTTTTCCATACGGTATTCGGTCAGATACTGGTTCAGCGTCTGCCCGGTCTGGTTCTTAAAATATGTACAGACATAGGATGCGGACAAATGCACATAATCGCTGATCTCCTTGATGGAGAGCAGATCGCTGCCGTAATGCTTTGCGATATATTCTTTGATCAGAAAGATCACATTATCCTCCGGAACAGAAAGCTCCAGCCGCTGGAACATCAGCCTGGTCCGCTCCTCCAGAGTATGATGCAGTTCCTCGTAGGTAAAACAATTTTCCAGATATTCGATGATGCTTTCGCTGGAATCCGTCCCTGCGGAATCTGCGGAAAGCTTCCACTTCTGCCGGCAGTCATTTAAAGCATTGAACAGCCGGTAATACGCGTCCTTGATCTGATTCGGCAGCATTCCGTAGTTCTTATAGTATTTCTGATGCAGACCGTCCAGGAAGCTCTGGCATCGGTTCTGATCCTTTGCCTCCAGCGCCTCGGCAAAGCTTCCCGTATCATTTTCCAGACCTGCCGGACCTTCCGCCGCAAATGTATATCCCCCTCCTGTATCCTCAGATGTCAGCAATGTGCCCGCGTGAAAGAAAAAGCTGTTCTGGATGGCGACCACCGCCGAAGCATAGGAATGATATGCCCTTGCGATTCCATTCACCGTGTCTCCCCGGCTCATGACAAACAGTCCAAAGGGTCTGAACTGCTCTTTGAAAAAAAAGTCAATAGAAGACAGTACGGCCGCGGACGGCGCTCCGCCCTCTCCAAACACATGGAACACATGATGCACCGCATGCATCCGGATATAAACCGAATTCATGTGGAAATTTTTCAGGAAACCCTTCAGATTCTCCCGGATTCCCTTGATCAGCACCGAGATAGGTTCCTCGGTCCGCAGCTTCACGATATACGTCACAAAGCCGCTTTCCGGCGACAGGCGAAGGGAGAGTTCCCGCGAAAGAGCTTCGATCTCTCCGCAGTGATCCCTGTAAGGCTTCGTCAGCAGAAGCGCGAGATTGGATTCCGTTTCCATGGACAGCAGATCCTCATTCTGCCTGGACCGCAGCACCTGCTGACGGCGGCGGATGGCCTCCGCCACCGTTTTTTGAACCTCCTCCGGGTTCAGCGGCTTTTCTACATAATCAATGGCTTTCAGCTTGATCGCGGCTTTCAGATATTCCTTATCTGAATAGCCGCTCATAAAAATAATGCTGGTGTCAGGCAGCAACTCCGTCAGCTTTTCCACCAGCTCGATCCCGTTCATCCGCGGCATGCGGATATCGGATAAAATGATATCCGGCTCCTGCAGCTTTGCGATATGTAAGGCACGCAGGCCGTCATCCGCCTGAAAGATCTGATGGATCCCCATGCTTTCCCAGTCGATTGAGGACGCCAGCCCCTCTCTTGTCAACAGTTCATCATCCGCAATTAACAGCTTCATTCTATTCACGTCCCCTTTGTGCAGAATTCCTTCTTAATTTTAGCAAATCCTCCGGAAAATTGCCACAAAAAAAATTTACCCTTAATCGAAGAAAATTGCTGTTTTATGTCAATCCGTCTGCTGATAGAATAGACTCATACAGAAAGAAGGAGGGTAAAGCAGGTGTCGGATTATGTTTTGGAATTAAAAGGAATTACGAAAATATTTCCCGGCGTAAAGGCATTGAACAACGTGCAGTTCCAGTTGAAAAAAGGCGAAGTTCATGCTCTGATGGGTGAGAACGGCGCTGGAAAATCTACATTTATAAAAGTAATTACCGGTGTCCACAAGGCCGAAGAGGGCGAGATGTTCTTAGACGGACAGAAGGTGGACTTCAAAGGACCCAGGGACGCGCAGGCGGCAGGGATCGCAGCCGTTTACCAGCATCCCACATCCTATCCGGATCTGAGCGTTGCGGAGAATATCTTCATGGGTCATGAGATCATCAAGAACGGCATGATCCAGTGGAAAAAAATGAACGAAGAGGCCGCCGCGCTTCTGAACCAGTTAAACGCGGATTTCAAATCCACGGATGAGATGGGGGCGCTCAGCGTTGCGCAGCAGCAGATGGTCGAGATCGCCAAGGCGCTTTCCACCAACGCGAGGATCATCATCCTGGATGAGCCTACGGCCGCATTGACGAAAAATGAATCGGAGGAGCTGTACCGGATCGTGGATAAACTGCGGGATGACGGTGTATCCATCATCTTCATCTCCCACCGTTTTGAGGATATGTACCGCCTGGCATCCCGAGTTACCGTATTCCGGGATTCCCAGTATATCGGAACCTATGACGTAGACGGGATCACCAACGCGGACCTGATCAAGGCCATGGTCGGCCGTGAGATCAAGGATCTGTTCCCGAAGCCGGAGGTCAAGATCGGCGCGGAGGTTTTGAAGGTCGAAGGGCTCTCCAGAATGGGGTATTATAAGAATGTCTCTTTCAGTGTCCATGCGGGCGAGATCATCGGGCTCACCGGACTGGTCGGGGCCGGACGTACAGAAGTGGTCGAGAGTGTATGCGGCATCACCAAGCCGGACGAAGGAAGGGTGTATCTGGAAGGGAAGCCGATCCAGATCAAACAGCCCTCCGCCGCCATGAAGCAGGGCATCATCCTGCTCCCCGAGGACCGGCAGAAGGAAGGACTGATCATGAGCTGGGGGCTAGGAAGAAATGTAGTCCTCCCCACCATGGGCAAATACGCGAAGAACGGTTTCAACGACGAGAAAAAGGAACGAGAGATTTCCAAGCAGCTTCTGGAGGACGTAGATACCAAGGCTGTGACGATCTTTGACCCAGCCTCCTCCCTGTCCGGTGGAAACCAGCAGAAGGTGGTGGTTGCCAAGGCACTGGGACAGGACATGAAGGTCGTTATCATGGACGAACCGACCAAGGGTGTGGATGTAGGCGCCAAGGCTGAGATCTATCAGATCATGGGGGATCTGGCCCTGAAGGGATATGCCATCATCCTGATCTCCTCCGAAATGCCAGAGATCTTAGGCATGAGCGACCGGATCATCGTCATGTGCAACGGAAGGGTAACCGGGGAATTGAGCAGAGGCGAGGCAACCCAGGAGGGCATCCTGGAGCTTGCCATGGAAAAATCAAAGTAAGGGGGAAACAGGGAAGATGAAAGAGAATAAATCAGTCTTAAAGAAGATTACCGATTCCCGTGAAGCGAGCCTGCTGATCGTACTGATCGTCCTTTGTATCGTGATCTCGCTGCGGAGTCCTTCTTTCATGACATTAAAATCCATTTCGGATATGTTGAAAAATAATGCGGTCATCATGATCATGACCCTGGGAATGCTGGGCGTACTGCTGATCGGCGGAATTGATATCTCCATCGCTTCCACGCTTGCATTTTCCGGTATGTCGGTGGGTATGCTGATGAAATACGGCATGGTGCAGAATACATTCGTATTATTCCTCATCGCCATCGGGATCGGCGCACTGTGCGGGCTGCTGATCGGGCTGATCATTTCCAGAGGAAAGGTACTGCCGATCATTGCCACAATGGGCTTTATGTATATATACCGGGGGCTTGCCTACATCATCGCCAACAGCCAGTGGGCCAGCGCGGAAAATCTGGGAACCTTTAAGGACTTTGCACTGGGAAGCGTACTCGGAGTGAACAACGTCATTATCGTTATGGTGATCTGCTATATCATTTTCTTCATTGTCATGAAGTGGACCAAGATCGGAAGAATGGTCTATGCGGTGGGAAGCAACCGGGAAGCGGCCCAGATCTCCGGTATCAATACGGCAAATGTGGAGCTACTGGTCTATACGGTGATGGGTACGCTCTCCGGACTGTGCGGCGCGCTGGCGGTTTCCATTTACTCCTCTGCGCAGCCGAATATGCTGTACGGCAGAGAGATGGATGTCATCGCGGCCTGCGTCATCGGCGGCGTCAGCATGACCGGCGGCCGGGGAAGCGTAGCCGGAGCACTCTTAGGCTCCCTGATCCTGGCGATCATCGCAAAGGCACTTCCGCTTGTAGGAATCGAAGCGATCGCGCAGAACACGGTAAAGGGCGTCATCATCCTGGTCGTGATCGTGCTCAATGTCATCACGCAGCGCATGATGGATAAGAACAATCTGAAAGGGAGGGAGATGTAACTATGGCTGGAAAATCCGGAAGAACGATTGCCAATGTCCCGGAGAAATCTCTGAAAAAGACATTATTCTGCTGGGAAGGCATGTTAGTCGTATTGTTTATCCTGATCAATATTTTTTGCGCAGGTATCCCCCAAAGCTATCAGTTCAGCAACGTTTTGAGAGAAATGCCGAAGTACCTGACAGAGATGTTCCTGCTGTTTCCGATGGCATTCATCCTGGTACTCGGTGAGATTGATATCTCCGTAGGCGCTACGGTCTGCCTGTCCGCTACGATGACCTGCATGGCCTCCAACAAGGGACTTCCCTTCGGGATGGTAATCCTGGTCGCGTTACTGGTAGGTACGATGTGCGGCCTGGTAAACGGGCTGATCCTGACCAACTTTCAGGAGCTGCCGCCCATGATCGTAACGCTGGGAACCCAGATCGTATTCCGCGGGATCGCGGAGATCGCACTGGGAAGCGGCGGATCCATTTCCCTGACCAATGCGGACGGCTTCCGCATGATCGCCGGGAAAGTCGGGATCATTCCCTACATTTTCTTTGTCGTGATCATCATGGCCGTATTGTTCAGCGTGGTCCTGGCAAAGACTACCTTCGGCCGGAGCGTATATGCCATCGGTTCCAATCGGCTGGCGGCATACTATTCCGGAATCCATGTACAGACCATCCGGCTCATCATCTATACCGTGATGGGATTCATGGCCGGGCTGGCGGCACTGTTTTTGACTTCCGTCCTGTACGGGGCGAACACCACCACCGGAAACGGATTTGAGATGGATGCCATCGCAATGGCAGTATTCGGCGGAATCTCCACTTCCGGAGGAAAAGGAAGGCTGCTGGGCGGAATCATTTCCGGCTTTACCATCATCTGCCTGCGGATCGGTCTCGGACAGATCAACATGAATCCGCAGCTGATCCTGATCATACTGGGAATCCTGCTGATCCTGGCGGTACTGCTGCCGAATATCTCAGCAAAGCTGAATGTAAAGAAGAAAGCATAAAGATAATCTGTTGTATTATTTGTTATATTGAAACCTTTTTATACTACTTATTTCATGATACCAGGTATCCGGGCCTGATTCGGCGGATGAACTGCTTATATTCAGAAGTCCTTGCCAGAATACCCACAGGGAATCCTTTCATGCATGCCCTGCGGGGCGGGCGGGCTTCATTCGATCAGGCAGCTCTGCCGGACAGGGGATACTTTGTATAAAAAAATCATATTCCAGGGAGGAAAGAAGCATGAAGAAAAAATTATTAAGCGCTTTATTGTGCACAGCTATGGTCGCTACGATGGCAGTTGGATGCGGCAGCGGAAACAGCGACAGTGGAAATGCTGACAGCGGCAGCAGCAGCGAAGCTACTAACGATGCAGGCGACGACGCGGAAGAAGCCGGTGACGACGGCGGAGAAAGCGGCAGCGGTACATATGCGATCGTTACAAAATCCGCGGGAAACCCGTTCAACGAGAAGACAGCCGACGGTTTCCAGGAAGTCATCGAAGCAGCAGGCGGCACGGCAATCGTAAAGCATCCGGAAGCACCGACAGCGGATGCGCAGGTTTCCGTAATCCAGTCCCTGATCTCCCAGGGCGTTGACTCCATCTGTATCGCGGCAAACGATGAGAACGCGCTGCAGGCAGCTTTGGAAGAAGCAATGGACGCAGGCATCAAGGTATGCTGTGAAGATTCCAAGACCAATCCGGACAGCCGCCAGGTATTTGTAAACCAGGCAGGTGTACAGGAGATCGGACAGGCTCTGATGGATGCCGTACTTGATATCTCCGGCGGAGAAGGACAGTGGGCAGTTCTGTCTGCTACATCACAGGCGGCAAACCAGAACGCATGGATCGACGCAATGAAGGAAGTTATGGAAAGCGATGACAAGTATTCCGGACTGGAGCTGGTAGAGGTTGCTTACGGCGATGACGAACCGCAGAAATCCACCGACCAGACACAGGCTCTGCTTGCAAAATATCCGGATCTGAAAGTGATCTGTGCTCCGACTACCGTTGGTATCAACGCGGCAGCTAAGGTTCTTCAGGATGAAAAGTCTTCCGTGAAGCTGACCGGCCTCGGACTTCCGTCTGAAATGGCTGAGTACATCGGCGACGATGACGACCACTCCTGCCCGTATATGTATCTGTGGAATCCCATCGACCTTGGACGTCTTGGAGCTTATACTTCCATGGCACTGGTTGACGGAACCATCACAGGCGCAGAAGGCGACAAGTTCACCGCAGGCGACATGGGCGATTATGAGATTGTTGCGGCAGATGACGGCGGTACAGAGATGATCTTGGGCGCACCGTTCAAGTTCGACGCTGACAATATTGACGAGTGGAAAGACGTATATTAAAATACGGCGGTTATAGAACTTTCTGACCGACAGAGAAAAAAGAAGAACGCGGATGTGTGGTCTGCGTTCTTCTTTTTTGGGCGTGTCCCCTTTTCTCTACTGCCTAACGTCCACCAGTCCTGTATGCACCATATCCTCGTCAAATTCCATCATTCCGCCGGTCCCACATACATTCAGATACATATCTTTCAGATCCGGCTCATTTACGATCCAGGCATGTTGGGTCCGGACACTTTCTCCGGGTTTTAATTCGGAAATATAATTCCCGCCCATACCATAGTCCGCATGGGGCGACCAATATTTCTGGCTCCAGGCTGCTCCGCTCTGGTCGATATCGTCGTATGTCTGACCGGATTTTTTATCAGTACCGCCGCCGGCAATATCACAGATTCCCTCACCATAATAGGAATAGACCCGATATTCACCATCCTGCTCTTTCAAAAGCATAAGGTTACCGTTGTAGAGTACGTTGCGAAGCTCCTGATCGCTGTTGTTGGTATACGTTGTCGTAACAAGTACCAGCTTCTGGTCCACCTCTTCCGTCCGAATAACTTCATCCAGTGTATTGACCCCATCCCCCTTCCTGATATAGGACAGTTTATTTTTCATGAGCTTTCCGTCCTGTCCAACCGCAGCCTTCCAAACATCCGGAATATATTCCTCTTTCAGAAGGGACAGATTATCCGAAATCTCTACAGAATCCACTTCCGCCGTGATCTCCATGCCGAGTTCTGAGGCCCATACGCTGTTTCCTTCCGCATCTGTACCTGCCATATCCAGAGGAAATGCATCTCCTGTCTTGTGAATCTTCAAATCCTCTTTTTGAGCGGAAGTCATAGCCTCCCCGCTCTCCCCGATCGGTTCCTGCTGTCGGATATAATCGCTCCAACTCCACACTTCGGATGTATCCAGCATTTCTTCGGTCTCTTGCAGGGTGATGCCGGAAGCCATCTTATATGCATCTTCCTTTGAAACATCCTCACATATATGGATGACCAGGATCCTGTACTGTTCCGGATAAAGAAGATAAATCTTCTGTGAATATTCTGATCTCACATTTTGCCGTCTATAGATTCCTTCATGCTCTCCAAAATCCGTCTTTTCTTTCTCTACGACATCCGTGTCCGTAATATTTAACTCGTCACTCTTTTCATCCAGCAGAAGTGTGATAAAAGTAATTCCTCCTACTTCCTGTCTTTCCTCAAATTCCAGATGCCATTCGTCTCTCCAGCGCATTCCCTTTGGAATGTAGTCCGCCTGGATCTTGATATCCGCAATTTTTTCCAGCAGAGGTACGGTTTTATCCTCATCCGTGTCACTTGCGACCCGGGTATCAACGCCGTACTTCCCCTTTTCCTCTATTTCTATATGGCGCATATTCACCGCCGCAAATGCAGCCGTACCTATTGTGAAACAGGCTGCCAAAATAAAAACTGCTGTACGTTTGGGTGTCCATGGACGCTTTCTCTTTTTTCTTATTCCCGCTGCCTGTGCAGGACTCTCCATACTGCTTTTGATCTGTAAATCCTCATCAGCCATGTTCTGGCGTATTTCTCCTGCTTCAAATCATCCACCTTTCCGAAAGCCTTGACGATTGCTTCCTGTATAGCGTCTGCGCAGTCCGTATCCTGTTTCAGGATCGACTTTGCCGTGGCGTACATTTACTTTTCCGAAGCAAGGATCAAGCTTCCCAATTGTTCCTTAGTCACGCATTTACATCTCCCTTCCGCCGGCCGGCTTCTCATTTGTACTACATCTATTAGACGTTTTCGCAGGAAAAATATCCCGCCCCGATAAAAAATATTTCCAACCGTTCAGGTGGAAATATTTTTGCTCATGCATTCAAAAAAGAGACTGCCCTATTCAGCAGTCTCTTTTCAACATAACATACATTCATTTTTCATCTTGTCAATCTCCGCCAGGTTAATCCCTTGCACAAAAGATGTTCTCATTTTAATCCGGCACAGGATCCCATTCATTCAGCCCAAGCGCCTGCCTGTGTTTTGCCTGCTGCAGTGTCAGGGGCGGAAGATCCTCCGACAGGTATTCCATCAGCTCGTCAATCCCCTCTCTGGTCACATTATTGATCAGAAAGATCCGTTCGCATCCCGCATTGATCAGCCATTGCCTGACCATCGGAATATTGGCATAGGGAGAATCCACCTTTGTAATAATCCCTATGAGCGGACGCAGAATAAAAGAACGTCCGCCGGGCCCGAACAGGTTATATGGCTCGTCTGCCGCCTGGACCATGGCCACCACATCGGCCTCGAAGGAAAAGCAGGCAAGTCCTACACTAAAGCACTTCGACTCCGCATATTCCCCCGGAGAGTCGATCGTGTCCTCGCTGGTATTCGTATATTGTGTTTTTACATAATGAAGCTCTTCGCCCTTCAGCGCCTGTGTCAGAGAAGTTTTCCCCGCTTCGCTCCTGCCCATCAAAAATAGTTTTTTCATAGTTTATACGATCCTGTCATCTTAGTTTTTATGGATTTCACAGGTCCGAAAGCCCAATTCTTCGCCAAAAAAACGGACCACCTCTTCCACAGCGGTCTGAACCTGTGACAAGCCTCCGGTCAGGATGAGGGAACCGCAGAAACGATCCATAAATCCCACCTGCACATCTGCGCTTTTTACTGCTATGTCTGCTGCTGCCACCACGGCTTCCCACGGCGTAAAACGAATCAGACCGATGGATTCACCGGTATGATCCTCGCCTTCATGAACGCCGATATGCAGCGCCAGATTCTGATAAATGCATGTCTGAGAAGGGCTGAGCACATGTGCCAGACAGACCTCCTTGCCCGGAACCCGTACACGGGTCATGCGCAGCCGCTTTCCCTTCAGATGTTCATAGTCATTCCGGAACAGCTTTTCCAGCAGTTCCTCCTTTGTAATCCGAGCCATAGCTTCACTTCCTATTCCATGCTGTTTCACTTAGGAATTGCAGGGAAATAACCTATGCATCCTGACTTGTCTATTTCCCTGCAATCCCTTATCTTTTCGTAATGTTGCAGACTACATATCCCAGAGAATCCCGGAAATAATCCACGATCTCCGTCATGGCCGAGAATACCTCAGAGATATCGCCTGTGATGATCAGCGTTCCGGTAAAACGATCTGCAAAGCCGAGATAGACATTTCCGCTCTTGACCGCAATGTCAGACGCAATGACCGCAGATTCCGGCGGCGTCATATTCATGATCCCGATCGCGGATGATCGGTAGTCCACCTGCGGGTTTAATCCCAGCTTCTGATATATGATCGGAGCCGGACTCCCCATCACATGCGCAAAAGTGATTTCCTTGCCGGCTACCGTTTCCTGTACGATTCTGATCTGTTCCTCATGAGCATTTGCCATTGATGATTCCTCTCTTTCAGAAATGAACTTTTTCTGTTGTATCCGTCGATTTTTAAGATATTTATCCTATTAAAAATGATACTCTCAGATAAAAAATCTGTCAAGTATTATACCGGAAAAGATTGGGTGAATCAGACCGTTAAAGTATAGGATACATGGCATTATATACCTGCCTGGTATTCTGATAATATCCACTATTCCTCAGACAATAGATCTCATTAACACTGTACAGCAGCATATTCAGCCCATCTCTTGTAATAAAAGCAAAATAGCAGTTGGAATCCAGTACAGCCTCTGCAAATTCCTTTGAGTGAAAAAATTTTTCCTGCTCATCTACAAATACAACGGCATCCGCCAGTGCTCTCAGCCTTATAACTGCACTTTCCGTATCTCCCGATAAAACAGCACATTTTCTTTCACAAATGACTTCCGTTCCCGGTCCTGTCCTTCCGGATAGATAATCGCCTATAATCTGGATCAGAGTGGTCTTCCCTGTGGCACTGTCACCCTGAATGATTGTAATATTCCTGCACAGATTCAATTCATAACGGAGCTTTTTGGTGGAAACGACAACTTTGATACTACCCTTCAAAAATTTCCACCTCCTGAAATTCTTTTAGAAAATCAACTCTTGATACATGATTATGAGCGCTTTCACGCCGCCTGACAGCCTTTCCGGCGCGATCACACCAAGTACCGGACGTCGATTGCATGTGCAGATATGACCGATGAACTGTCTACATCCAAAACCATTTTCTTTACCAGTTCATCCTCAAACCACTCTTCCTCATAGTTATATTTAAAATAGGTATCCGGGCTAAACACATAATTTTTGTCTTCTATATCCTTCGTGCCTCTGTTGAAAAAAAATATTCGGCATAATTTTTGCCCTCCCGCTTTTATAAAATTTATTTCTTTCGTAATCAGCGTATACCTTTTTTATACAGTATTTCATACCAGTCACTAATTTCTCTGTGATATTTTTCTAAACTATTGATTCTAATTGAAAAATGAATATCATATCTTCCACTCGCTTCCCAGTCTGTAATTATCAACGCATTTTTTCTTATAATCTCTGGTATTACATTATCAATCTGCAGACTGTCTATATATGCAATCAATGATTTAAGATTATGAACATAAAGAGATTTGTTATTGTATGAAACTCCAGAATTGTATATCTGAATTTTAATCAATTTTTCCGCAGCCTGTTGGAGATGATAAGCCGCCTGATTTTTTATCTCTTTGATTTCACGGTTCTTATAAAGTTCGATTCCCTGTTGTGCCATCAAAAGATCGGCTTTTATCAGTTTCATTGATAATTCCAACTTATCACCCTCTTTCAAAAAGGATTACTCCTTTATCAATGTCTTTCATTATGGAATCTTTATATTTTTTTCTTGAATCAAAATACAGCATATCGTAATCCTGCAGATCACCAAAAGAGACCACCGCATCCACAAACTCATTGTAGCTTTTCATTCTAAAAATATGATGTTTTGTATATTTCCCAAAAATTGCAATATCAACGTCCGAGTGATACGCACAGCTTTCCTCAAGAGCAGATCCAAATAGAACTACTTTATCTATTGCACTGCAGATATGAATACTTTCTATAATATTTTGTATATATTCTTTTTTTATACCAGCCACTTTTATATATCTTCCGCCAGCTCTCATTTCTACCAATTCACACATAAACAATATCCTTTTTTCCACAATGAAAACCTATTATATGTGCTTTTACATTTCATTCATAAAAAGCAGTTCCAACGCCTTTTATTTTCCTCATTATATTCTCTAATAATAAAAACAGTCAAGTAATAAAATAACATCTTTCCATTTTAAAAGCAAAGTCTGATCATTCTTTTTACAGCCTACGAATATATGTTATCATAAATACCTCCCCAGTCTCTCCCTGACTGTCTCCTGAATCTCATCCGTAGCCTCTTCACAATACCTCTTTCCCAGCCCTGCCGCAATCCCGACCGCCAGCAACTCCTTTCGCCCCGGAGATGCGCCTTCCCCGTCCACGGTTGTCGTATGCTCCCCATAATAGGTCGTACTGTATGTCAGATCATACGCCGGACTCAGCCGCCAGCAATCTTTTTCTTGATCATAGAGAAATGAAAAGTTCTTCGAATGGTCATCCCGGTTATGGGCAAACACATTAAAGCACATCCTTCGGAACATACTACGCATATCCTCCTGATGATTCCCTGTTAGAATTTTTGTCAGCTTCATCAGGCTGTGATAATCCAGGCTGGGTTGTTCGAAATCCAGTTCCAGCAGTGCGGCCGCTGTCAGCATATGGACTTTTTCCGTGTTATCTGCCCCTTCCCTGTGCGCCCTGTCAAATCTTTTCGTCCCAAAGTATCCTTTGCATTTCTGAGAAGGAAATAGTCTCGTCTCGGACATCCGGATTCCGCACGCGGCCGCACACTCTGCATACTCATATTCCATAAATCCGCTCTCTTCCCCATCAATGCGGCCCGCTGGAAATTTGATGATCCAATCCTCTCCGTCTATCTGGGTAAGAATCTTGGGTCTTGCACCGCCGCTGATCCCTCCCAGACGATAAAGCCGATCCAATTCCTCCGTATATTCTGTCTGTAAAATGTTCTGGCACTGTTCTGCCAGGTAATCCAGATCCAACCCGGAGCCTTCTTCTCCCAGAGGAATCTCCGGCTGATAAGCCAACGCCCCCATTCCGGAGCTTCCGACGATCGACAGCCGGTCCAGGATATCCATCTGATCAGGATTCACACCGTTTTTCTTCAAAAGCCGGTTCAAAAGAATGTTCCCCCAGGCATCCGGCAGACTGTCCGCAAATACGCCGAACAAACCATGAAAATAATCCTTTGCAGGAATAAATACCTGCTTTTTCAGTGGCAGGGAAAAAGGGCTGATCGGGAATCCCTCCTCCAGCCATTCATCCGCATATTCAAATGCCGCCTTCTTCTCCCGCGTAAGGGCAAGCGTGCCGACCAGTCTGTCTTTATAAAACACCCGAAGATATCTATCTGTTTTCACGGATAACCTCCTCTATATTCCGGTATGGAATCTGTGTAAACATGTTCCGGATCTCATCCCCGCAGTCCAGGGCTACCGCAATCCTGGTCAGAGACAGCAGAGATATCTTCCCCGTAGTCTCAAATCGCTTGATGGATCCAAAGCTCACTCTACTCATCCGGCTCAGCTTTTCCTGTGAAACAGAACGGCGCTTCCGAATCCTCCGTATACGCTGCGCCAGCGCCAGATTCATCTCCTCCGGCGTCTCCCATACATATTCTGCCGCCATTGTCATACTCCTTCAGTTAAACATTAAAACAGATAAAATATTATCTGTTTTTCCAATAATCTATAGAATATAGATAAAATATTAATCATCTCTATTATATCTGTTTTCTATTTTTATGCAACCCATCTGCTATCTTTAACTCTTCATTAACAATCTCAACCTTAGTTTTAAATACATATGGAAAATCAAGATAATACTGATCCGAAAGAAAATATAGTTGAGCTTTGGGCATTAGGTTACCTCCTCCCCTAAAAGTAAAGCTCTGCCTTTCGACAGAGCTTTACAAACATTTTGATCCCGACCATTTATAAGCCGCATATCAGGAAACGAACGCTATTTTGAGAACATCTTCGCTCTTCATTTTCTTTATACGTACAACACTGTTTTATGTCAATAGATCAGCCAATACTATTTTTCTCCACTTTTCCCAAAAATATTGAAACCTTTTCCCCGTCTGGTTTATCTTAATATATATAAACCAGACACAGTACAGAGCGAGCTGATGTTCATTCCCTTTACAGAAGGTATGGCCGTGCAGTCCTTTTGCATGGCAATAGGTCAGAACCTATGTCCTCTGGTTTATATGCTGAAGCATCAAAGACGAAAGGAGCGGCTGATACACATGAAAAACACGCTGATCGAACAGGCGCAGAACGGAGACAGCGAAGCGCTGATCACACTGATCGAAAGCAGGAAGCAGGAAATGTTCCGTATTGCGTTCGGGATCCTGAAAAGCAGCACGGATGCGGCCGATGCCATCCAGGATACGGCGCTGACCTGCTGCGAAAAAATAGATACCCTGAAAAATCCTGCCGTATTCAAATCCTGGATGTTTAAGATCCTGGTGAACCATTGCCGGAGAATCCTCAGGGAGCGGCGTAAAATGATCTCCATCCAGGAGCTTCAAGAGCAGGGCAGCTATGCCGGCCCGGAAAAGGAAGTGACCGATAATATCGAATTTTTCAGGCTGATGGACCAGATTGAAGCCAAGTACCGTCTCGTCCTGCTTTTATACTATGCGGAGCAATTCAGCGTCAAAGAAATAGCCGAGCTTCTGGAATAGAATGAAAACACAATAAAAACAAGGCTTTCCAGGGGCAGAGATCTATACAAGAAGCTTTATTTGAAAGAACGTTCTTATACGGAATCCAGATATCGGGAGGTGTGATCCATGAATTTAGAAGAAAAGATGAAACAGGACCTCTGCCGGGAGCTTATCATTCCAGAGGTGGTGGATGAAAAATTGAGCGAAGCTTACCCGCACATCCTGTCCATGCAGCAGAAAGATGTAAATCGAAAGGATGCCATTCGGACAGCTCCAAAGAAACAGAATAAAAACCGAGCGCAATCCTGACGGAACCAGCACAGAACCGGGATATATTGCCGATGACAGCGGTGTGGAGGTTCTGGTTTCGGATGTTTATTTCGACGGGTACGACCTGTATTATACGCTTTCCATACGGACAGAGGATGCGGAATTGAACAGCTCGGAATTCCTGACTCCCTTAACCTTTGTAGAGGGAGATTCCCTTCCCTTCTTCGCGTCTGCCTTCCTGAACGGAACAGAGGTAACATCCGTATTCATGCAGCCGCGGAAAAGCGAAGACGGCTCATTTGTCCAGCTGGTACGGATCTCCATGGATGCCACAGGCATCACTTCCACGGATCCCCTGGACGTCAGACTGGATTTTAACGCAATCGGGGGCACGCGGCTGGAAGATATCGGCGCCTATGACGGAGCATACCGGGAGGCTATGGGCCACAAGACCATACGCGGAAGCTGGAAGCTGGCGTTTCAGGCATCCGCAGATCCGTCCGGCAGCAGAAGCCTGACCAGTCTGGCGGAGAATCAGGGCTTTACCGTAATGAAAGCCACTGCCACCCCCAGCAATCTCCACCTGACTATCCGGATTCCCTTCGGAGGGGACACCAATGCGCTGGTACCGCAGATTTATGATTCCTATGGCGGGAAGATCGAATGGGAACATATTTCTTATACGTCCGACCCTGCAACCGGCCAGCCCCTCCTGGAGATTACTGCAAATACATCAGAAGCATCTCAGTTCGTAATGAAGATAATCGACAAAACAACAAGCAGCGATGATATGCTCAATGTAATTGCAGAGATTCCATTTGAACTGCAATGATTTATTTGATAATGATATAAAATATACCGATACCGAATTGTTGATATGCAGGACTATGGAACTTTTGATCGTGCTGCTGCCTGTTTTATTTTCTGTCTTGGGAATCGGCTTCGCTGCAATTAGTTTTTATCATATTAAGTTAAGGTGTTAGTTACAAAATGGGTCGATAGATATACTATCCCCTATATAATCAATAATCTCTCTTTTTTAACTCCTTGATTGCCATAAAAATAGTTGGTTGTACTTGGTGTAAACAGTTTTGAACATAAATCTGCAAGTATTGTTCCACTTTGTTGCCATGCCAGAGTGAAGAGTGTGACATAGCGATTTAGATATTTTGTGGCCACTCCACGGTAAAAATCATATCTTCCTTTGATAAAACTATGGAAGTTATTGACTGTATTAAGGTGATAAAAATTCTCTTCCTCTTTACATACTGTGGCAATGTCCTGGATGCTGCACTTAGCGATTTCTTTCAGGACATTGTAGCTTTTCAAACCATCACAAAGTACAAGGCAGCTATCCTGGAGATGCCCTTCATAGACCTGTGTTAGTTCAGACTTGTCTGGTTTTGCCCTGTTTGTTGCCTCAGCTACGACTCCGCCATTGCGCTGAACACCGGTATTGATACAGATGTACTCATTTGAGATCCCCCGTTTTTGTGCTTTTGCACCATGTTTTCGGGCTGGCCGGTTGATTTCAGAAGACAATTCCTTGCCCTTAAAGCAGTCAAGAACAAAAGTTTCATCCAATTCTGCCACTTGATTTAGGAGAACTGGATCAGCAGCAATCAGATCCTGGAGTGCAAGCAGAAATTTATGGCGCATGCCGAATATACAGGGATGAGAAAGTCCGAGACGTTCTGCGGTGTAATCAATCGCATGCCCCTGAAGGGTGTCAGATACAACCTCCCTCCATATGGAAGCCGGGGAGTGTGACATTGACAGGATCGTGTGCGTAGTGGTAACAAAAGTCCTTTTACAAGATTTGCACAGAAACCGTTGTTTGCCACATTTTTTACCATTACGGACAATCTCTTCACTGCCACAGTAAGGACAAATGGTGATGGTAATATTTTCTACATCAATCATTCTGAGTGCCAGAGTAAGGAGCATATGAATTGCTTCGCTGGAAAGTGTTTTGATACATTCTATCAACTGATTTTTGTTAGAATCTGAATACATTTTAAGCCTCCGGTATACCTTGATAGTAGAAGTATATCAGAACCTATGTTCTAACGCAACTCTTTTTGTTTTATCAACCCATTTATTAACTAACACCTAAGTTAAAAGAACCGTTGAAAGCATTGCGGCAGGGAATTGGTCAGGAATAACCGCTATATGTGGAACTTAGTAGACGAAAGAAGAAAAATCAATGCGAGCATATCCCATGATCTGCGGACACCGATCACAGTCATTAAAGGATATAGCGAGTATTTGGATAAGAATACAGGGAAAGGGACTCTCACAGAGAGAGGGATTCGGGAAATTGCGGTATATATCCATCAAGCAGCGGGCAGATTAGAGGAATATGCAGATTCCGTCCATGAAGTTCAAGCCTTAGAGGATCTGCGTTTAGAATATCAGGAAGTATCATTGAGCGATTTTGAGGTAGAAATGGTTTCCCAGCTTTCTGTCATTGACAAGCAAACTACGAAAAAAAATATGTGTATCGTCAGAGCTTCCACAGCAAACTGTCGTTCTTTCTACGGCAGCGGTATTCCGTATCACAGAAAATATGATTTCGAATGCCCTGCGATACTGTAAAGAAAAAATTGAAGCAGACATTTCCTTTTCACAGCCGTTTCTTATCATTATGATAACCGACGATGGCAAAGGCTTTTCACAGAAAGACCTTGCAGAAGCAACAAACTGTTTTTACAAAGGAAAATCTTCAAGGGATCATTTTGGTATCGGTTTATCCATATGTAAAATGCTTTCAGAAAAACATGGCGGTTTTATCCAGCTTGATAATGCGCCGGGAAAAGGCGCAAGGGTGACATTAAAAATAAAAACAGAACATTTATCTGCATTGTTGTAGACAAATCCCTGTTAAACTCTCCTTATCACAAACGTCGGGAAACGTTGAAAGGAGAGTTTTTTATGCAAATCGAAATAACAGCATTGAAAAAAAGTTATGGGGAAAATGCAGTTCTAAAAGACATTTCCCTCACAATCGAAAACGGTATGTATGGGCTGCTTGGACGCAACGGAGCCGGAAAAACAACGTTCATGCGTATCTTATCTACCCTGTTGAAACCTTCGGCCGGAAAAATCACTTTTGATCATATTCCTTTAGAGGAAACGAAGCAGATTCGTCCCTTGATCGGCTATCTTCCACAGGAATTTTCTTTATACCCGGATATGTCGGTCTCGGAAACCATGCGCTATTTAGCAGCTATATCAAAAATTCCTGTGGAAATACAAAGAGAGCGCATTGTGATCGTGTCCTCTCATATTGTGGCTGATATTGAATCAGTATGTACTAATGTAGCCGTGCTGGATTCGGGATGGCTTCTGTATGCCGGAACAATCGGTCAACTGGCTGAAAAAGCAAGGGGAAAAGTGTATGAACTGACGATTCCAAAAGATAAATTAGAGACAGCAAAGCAGGACTATTACGTTCTATCCAGCCAGGGACATTTATCAGATACCAAGATCCGTGTACTGGCTGACAGTGTTCCCGCTGTCGGCTGTCCGGCTCCCTGTGTACCGACGGCCCAGGACGGTTACATGGAACTGCTGCGCTTGTTGGAGGCAGTGTAAGAATTGTATGAAAAAAGGATACGGGAATTGGTTACATATTTGGAAAAGTTGGTAAAAAATATGAAGTGTTTATTTCTCATGGAGTGCAGAAAAATCACACGAAGCGTTCTGTATTGGTTATATATTGCAGCCTTAGTTATAACCGTCATACAAAATGGATCTCGTAAATCATCTGATCGGGCGCAATTCTTACTTTAGCTGGACGATGCTTTCCATGTACTATGGTCCAAATGATATGCAGGACAATCCGATCACAGAGCAGCAACACCGGGAGTTCTATGAAAAAGATCATGTAACAGATGCGTTTGCCCGCTATTTTTGTGACAGAATTTCCCTCATTGTATTATGCCTGCCCGCATTTGTTATCATTGACCTGTTGTTAAAGGATAAACGGTGCAGGATGGATACATTGATTTATCCCCGGACTGAAAGCTCTGCAGAAATCATGATCACCCGCTTTGCAGCGGTAAGCTGTATGATCATGCTCCCCATCCTTATCTTGCCTGTAAAATCTTTACTGACGTTCGTGCTGTATTGTCATAATATCGGTATTCATGCAGACATATTTGCTTTTGCCGCTTATATCTTCGCATGGATTTTTCCGACGGTTTTATTGGTTTTGTCTATTGCTTTATTTGTAACGGTGCTGACGGAAAACTATTCTGCGTTCCTGCCTGCGGGGTTGATCTGGCTGTTTTGCAGACCATCTGTTGACAAATTGGCAGGGGGAAATTACGGGCTTTTTGATCTCATTATCCGTCATAATACTTTGAAAGGATATGGGCGCATGATGGAAAATATTCGTTTGTGGGTTTTGCCATCATGATTTATAACGCAAAGAGGAAAGGGGGGATTCCGATTGAAAGCTGAAAATCTTTTCACGATCATAGCCGCAAACATCCGCATGAATTATAAATATACACTTTTACCGGCGATTGCGTTATTGTTCATGATTCCATTGATTTATGGAACCGCCAATTTAGACCATTTACAATCCGCTGACTGTTTGGAGCGAATGACCGCATTGATTGGAATACCAATGTTTACTCCCCTGATCCGACAGGAACATTCGCGCAGCTTATATGAAACGATTGCCTTTCGGCAGGTCTCTTTGCGGTTTCTTGTCTTATTGCGGACCGTGCTTTCTATCATCGGCTCAATACTGTTGATTTTTGCATTTGAAATTTATATGAGAATGTGCGGCTGTTCCTTCCCGCTCTTTCCATATGCCTTTCGGACTTTGGCTGCAAGTATGACCCTGGGATTTACAGGCCTGCTCCTGTCTTCCATAGTGCGAAATACAATCGGTGGTTATTTATGTGCATTTTGTTTTTATCTTATTGTGCAAACCGAAAATTTGGGAGAGTTATTCAGGCCTGTAACAAATGGGATCCCGTTTATGCTGGTACTGTTTCTTGGCGGTATCAGCCTGGCAATCCTCTATTTTTGCAAACCAGCTTATCGTTGATTTTATAAACTGCTTTAACACACACACAAAGGGGAACTTTCTGGGGTTTTTCATATGACGGATCCCCTTTCAAAGTGATTCCATATGAAATCATTCAGGAACGAGTTCATGGAAAAATCCTCGAATCAGCTTATTTTCAAGCCCTTTCGAGGATTTCTTTTATCCAATCTCTTTCATGATCGTTTTCGGGTGACGGCACAGGCACAAAAATGCCGCATCACCACAATTCTTCATAGATTTTCATAATATCCGCCTTGCTCGGCACCCGCGGATTGGTCGCGGTACAGCCGTCGGCCAGCGCCGCATCCGCCATGCGGTCGATGGCGGCAAAATATTCTTCCTTCGAGATCTTCTCCATCTGGGAGATCGACAGCGGTATATCCATCTCCTTCATCATGAACTGCACCCAGTTGACCAAGGAGCGCACGGTCATGATCTTATTGTAGCTGCTCAGTCCCAATATCTGCGCCACGGTGGAATACCGCTTTACCGCAGGCAGATAGTCCGTCTGGCTTTTGCTGTGCTTGTTGATATCGCTGTTAAACTCAATGATATGGGGGAGCAGCATGGCATTGGCCCGTCCGTGGGGGATATGGAAGGTCGCCCCAAGCTGGTGCGCCATCCCGTGATTCAGTCCCAGGGATGCGGAGTTGAATGCCAGACCTGCCAGGCAGGACGCCGAATGCATTTTCTGTCTGGCGTGGGTATCGCTGCCGTCCAGATAGGCCCGGAGCAGGAACACGCCGCAGATCTCAATGGATTTTTCCGCCAGTGCGGTGGAAAAATCGTTCCGGTTTGTGCTCACGCAGGCTTCCAGCGCATGGGTAAATACATCCATTCCCGTGTCTGCCGTCACTGCGGGCGGCACGCTTTTCACCAGCTCCGCGTCCAGGATCGCCTCGTCTGGCGTCATATCCCGGGATACGAGCGGATACTTCATCTGCTCTTTCGGATCTGATACGACTGCAAAGGAGGTCACCTCCGAGCCGGTTCCGCTGGTCGTCGGGATCGCGATCAGTCCGACCTCCCCATAGCGATCAACCCGCAGGGCAAATTCCCGGATGGACTTGGACGAATCGATGGCCGAGCCGCCGCCCACCGCCACGATCACATCAGGCCTGTATTCCAACATTTTCTTCACGCCCTCGGAAATCTTTTCGATGGGCGGATCCGGAACCACATCCTGGAAAATCTCAAACTCCTTGCGGCCCTTTTTCAGCGGATCCGTCACCAGATTGATCATACTGCTCTGGGCCATGAACGGATCTGTAATGACCAGGACTCTCTGGTAAGGGATTTCCGCCAGCCGATCCAGCGCCTGATCCCCAAAATATATTTTTGTCTTTATATCAAAACTTTTCATCGTTTCTCTTCTTTCATTCCGGATAGATACACTCCACCCCTGCGTCCTCAAACGCCTGCAGCCACCTTGCATCGGGCTCCTCATCCGTGACAATGGATGTAATGTCGCTTAAGTCTGCAATGGTATTGAATGCAACCTTTCCGAATTTGCTGCCGTCCACCACCAGGATCCTCTCCCTGGCGGATTCCAGCATGGTCCTTTTGTTGTCCGCATGAAGCTCATCGGAATCCGTGATCCCCGCCTGCAGGTCGATCCCCTTACAGGAGATGACCGCCTTGTCCACATGGTATGCTCTCAGCATCCGATCCGTCTGGGGGCCTACTAGGGCAAATGACCCTTCCCTGGATACGCCTCCGGTGGAAAGGATCTTCCAGTCCGGCACGTCCAGCAGTTCGATGATGATCTCCACAGAATTGGTGATCACCGTCAGATTCTTTTTGTCCTTCAATGCTTTCACAACATAGACGGCGGTGGAGCTGGCATCCAGCATGATGCTGTCGCCGTCCTTCACCATCCTGTTAAACAGTCCGGCGATACGCTGCTTGCCGATCACGTTATGGTTCTTCCGTACTTTAAAGGGCAGGTCGATGTTCGTATTCTCATTGATCACCGCGCCGCCGTAGCTCTTGATCGCATATCCGTCATTGACAAGCTTCTCCAGATCCCGCCGTATCGTTTCCTCCGATACCTTGTAGAACTGGCTTAACTCACTGACTACCACCCGGCGTTCTGCCTGCAGCTTTTCCAGTATCTCATTCCGTCTCTCGATTGCAAGCATCGTACCGCCTCCCAACTGTCTTTGAATCTAAGAAACCGCATTCCTCAGACACATCTGCCCCAAGGTTACAGTTCACTGTCTGACCGGCCGCGAACTGTAACGCCTCAAGGCTGCTATTCTGCATTTTTATAAAATCGCATTCCTGATCTGTGCGTCCGGATGTGCGATCACGGAGGAATCCAGGAACATCCCGTCCTTTGCAGTCACTGATCTTGCCCGTTCGATGGCTGCCTCTACGGCTGCCACCTCCCCGGTCAGCATCAGATAGGATTTTCCGCACATTCCTCTTGCGATCCGAAGCTCCACAAGATCCACAATCGCTGTCTTTGCCGCTTCATCTGCTGCCACTATGATCGAAGTCGCATCGTATGTCTCCATGATTCCCAGGGCCGAAACCGCTTCTATCTCGGCTGCCCCGTAGATAGCCGGGAAAATGGATTCGTGCGGGTTGCCGAGTACAAAACTGTTGATCAGATGCATTCCATGCAATGTTTTTGCCGCTTCCACAGCCGCATTGACTGCACTCAGATCTCCTGAAATGATGACGATATATTTTCCCGGACATACGGTCTGTGCTTCGATGATACTGACTTCAGAGGTCTTTACCATGGCGTCTGCCGCCACGACACCCGCTGAAACAGTCTTATATTCTACCATTCCAATTGCCTTACTCATTTCCCTGCACGTCCTTCCTGCGTCTCAATGATCACATATTTCTCACTTACTTCTTTCACCACACCGTCAATGGATGCATGGATGCCCACGCTTAAGCCCCTGGCCGGTTCCGCGATCATCTGTCCCGCCACGACGGTATCCCCCTGCTTTACGATTGGGGAAGCCGGCGCGCCGATATGCTGGCTCAGCATGATCTTCACCTTACGAACCAAAACAGCCGATTCATCCAACGGAGCTTCTTTGTTATACTTCGTCAGATCCAGCCTTGCCATGAGACGTTCCATCGGAACCTTGCGGTATTCCCGCTCTTCTCCTACCGGCTTGGGTACGACTGCAGGCGGCTTCAGGCCGTGGCTTCTTAAGCCTGCCTTATACTCTGCCATCAGCGTTCTCGGAGACAGCCCCTGGAAACAGGAATACATCTCACACAATCCACAGGAACTGCAGAAAAACGTGTTGACAAAGATATCCGGCTTCTGCACGTCCTTACAGGTCGCCGCACGCATGAACAGATGGGGCTCAATCGGATGGCCCAGACGGTTTCTCGGACACAGGTCCGTACACATGCTACACTGGCAGCAGCATGCCGCCGCCCGCTTCAGGTCTATAGAAACCTTCTGCCGTTTCCTCTGGATGATATAGTGGGATTCCGGAAGCACCAGCACCGCATTGGTCGTCTTGGTTACCGGCTGGGAACCACTTCCGATAAATCCCATCATCGGACCGCCGATAAAATATACCGGATTCGGTGTGGTCGCCGCGCCTGCAAGGCGCACGGTCTCTTCGATGCTCGTCCCGATCGGAACCCGCACGGTTACCGGATGCTCCACCTCGGCTACCACAGATACCAGTTTGTCCATGACCGGCGTCTGCTGGTTTATAGCCCTGTATACATTGTAGACCGTCTCTACATTGAATACGGCAACGCCGCATTCGATAGGAAGTCCGCCGGGCCTTACCACCTTTCCCGTAACTTCATAAATCAGCACCACTTCGTCGCCGGCAGGATAGACTTCATCCAGCAACCCTAACCGGACCTCCGGATAAGCGCCGATGACCGAATTTAATGCTTCTATCGTCCTGGTATATGCTTTCTTGATTCCGATGATGACCTCTTTGGCCCCCACCGCCTCTCCGATCAGATGGAAGGTATCCACAATCTCCTGGGCATATTTTTCGAGTAATTGTCTATGTAATCTCAGTAGTGGTTCACATTCTGCGCAGTTCAGAATAATTGTTTCCGCATTCTCATTCAGCTTCGCATAGGTGGGAAAGCCCGCGCCGCCGGCGCCCACGATCCCGTTTTGCTGCATGAGCATGCTTAATTCTTTCATATCCATAATCTTTCACTACTCCAGTCCTGTTCCATCGTCAATAATTCCAACGATCGCCGCATCCACAGGGGCATCCGGCATGCCGCTTCCGATCCTGGCCGCGCTGCCCTGTGCCACCAGTACGTATTCTCCTACTCCGGCGCCGATCTTGTCAATGGCAATGAGCTGTTTTGCGCCGTTCTGCATATGCTCCAGAACATCTACGATCATGAATTTATTACCGACTAAATTTTCACTTTTCCGTGTTGAAACAACACTTCCTACTACTTTTCCGATTAGCATATGATCCTCACCGTGTCTCCTGTCGCAATTTTCGATGCATTTGCCTCGTCCGTATCAATATGCATCTCTAGTGTAAAGCTGTCGTCTACACGGATCTGCACATGGTTAAATACGGTACCGCGCTCATTGTCTGCTTTTACGGAAACAATATCGCCGTCATGTACTCCGGCTGCCATGGCATCCTTCGGCGCCATGTGGATATGTCTCTTCGCAATGATACATCCCTCGTTCAGATAGATCACGCCCTTCGGCCCTACTACGGCAACTGCCGCGGAGCCGGCGATATTGCCGGATTCCCGGATCGGCGCCTTCACACCGAGGCGGATGGCGTCTGTAGCAGATACCTCCACCTGGGATTTGCTTCTGACAGGTCCTAAGATCCGGACATTCTCAATGGCACGAAGCTTTAAGCCCACGATCGTCACTGTCTCATTGGATGCATACTGTCCGCCCATCAGCTCTTTTTTCTTCGTCAGCTGATAACCTTCCCCGAATAAAGCCTCCACATGCTCCTGAGTCAGATGGATGTGTCTTGCGGATACCCCGACTGGTACGAGGTAACCATTTTCCGCCGAAGCTTTCTGCTTTTCGATTGCTTCTAAGACCATTTTCGTAATTAATACTACATTACTATTGTCCATATCAATTCTCCTCTTGGTGATGCAGGATTTATTGCTGTTCACACTTACGGTGTCCGTAGCAGCAAATCCTGCATATCTTCTGAGGGACGCATCCTGACGGAACACCCCTCAGCTGGCATCGCTCGTACTTATTTGATTGCCGGAAGAATCTTCTCTACATCGCCGTGAGGTCTTGGGATCACGTGGGTCGCTACTAACTCACCGAGTCTTCCTGCCGCTTCCGCGCCGGACTCTACTGCTGATTTAACAGCACCTACATCTCCGCGTACCATTACGGTTACAAGACCGGATCCGATCTTCTCTGTTCCTACCAGTACAACATTTGCTGCTTTGAGCATGGTATCTGCTGCTTCGATTGATGCTACCAGACCTCTAGTTTCCACCATTCCTAATGCTTCCTGTGACATTCTTTTTTCCTCCTTCTGGATTGTCTGCTCTACAATAACCTCTTCTGCCTGCTGCGCCGCCTGCTTCACTCTCTGAACTGTCTTGGCAGGCGCTTTGGCTGTTGTTTCTGCTTTCTTTGCGGACGCAGCTTTTGATCCTACAGTTTTCTTTGCTCTGCCTTTTTTGGCCGCGCCTTCCGCTTTGGAAGAATCTACGTTCTTCTCCTCGCCTGTCGGCTTCTTCTCATCTGCCATGGTCACTGCCTCCTTAACTTACCCGGTTCGCGCTCTGGTTCACCATCTTGATGATCTCCTCGTGGGGACTTGCGATCACCGCGTATGCCGCCGGTTCTTTGATCCCGTTCGCGGCAGCGGTTTCGATCGCCTGTGTCACTGCGGACACATCCCCGCGGATGATGATGGTGACAAGACGCCCGCCCAGTTTTTTCTCCCATGTGACCAGTTCCACCTGCGCCGTCTTGCACATCATATCAATGGCGACTACGGCTGCCGTCACACTCGGGATTTCAAAAAATCCATATGCCTGTCCCATGAGACTGCTCCTTTACTAATCAATCTGAGGGATCTCCCAGATACGGTTGCCATATAAGAACCGTTCCTCACAAATGCGCTTCATGAATCTGCCGATTCTTATACGGCTGTCCATCGCAATTAGATTGTCGGGAGAATCTTCTCAACGTCGTCATGCGGCCTTGGGATCACGTGGGTCGCAACCAGCTCACCAAGTCTTGCCGCAGCGTCCGCGCCTGTCTCAACCGCTGCCTTCACAGCGCCTACGTCTCCGCGTACCATAACAGTTACAAGACCGGATCCGATCTTCTCTGTTCCTACCAATGTAACCTCAGCCGCCTTTGTCATTGCGTCTGCTGCTTCGATTGCTGCTGTCAAACCTCTGGTTTCTACCATTCCTAATGCCTGCTGTGCCATTTTTATATCCTCCTAGACTTCTTTTAAATATTTTTTATTTGGTGTTCCTTTATCTAAGCCGCTCAGTTTGAGCATCTTCTCCGTATCCTCCGTGGGCCTTGCGATCTTGTATTCCGTTACGATTCCCGCAAGCTCTTTGGCCCTGGCGCTTGCCGCCTCTAACGCAGCCTGGACATCGGATACGCTTCCGCGAAATTTCACCATCACGATCAGCGGTACAGGTAATTCATCCGCATTCGCCGGTTTGTTTTTATCAAAGGTCTCCAGCCGGACATTGCCTGCCTTACACCCGGCATCTGCCGCGGCGTAGGCGGTCGCCAGCCCGAATACCTCCAGCATTCCTACTGCTTCTCCCATAACCACTCTCCTTCGCAGGTAATTTCATAGATCACGTCACTGTTCACGACGGCAGACCAAAAAACCGCCTGCTGCCGTTCTGGATCATCGCTACTGATTCACGATCGCGATCTTGAGGCCTTCCTGCTTCAGATTTGTTACATGTGCCTCGTTGATCTGCTCCAGCGGAAATTCATGTGTGATCAGGTCATCCATCGGAAGTCCGATCGCCTTCGCCCGTTTCAGGAAGTCAAATGTAGTCGCATAATCTCTCAGGGTGTATACCCAGGAGCCGACCAGCGTGATCTCCTTGGAGCAAAGGTCAAAGTGCGGATTGATGGTCGCGTCTCCGCCGTTGATGAAGAATCCCAGCTCGCAGAGTCCGCCGCCGTTGCGGATGAACTTGTAGATATTCGCGTGAGCCACCGGAGATCCGGTACACTGGAACGCGAAATCCGCTTCGTATCCGCCGAATGCTTCCTTCACTGCGCCGCTGAGCGCTTCGATTCCCTTGTGGTTCATGAAGTTGACGGAATTGTCTGCTCCCATCCTCTTCGCGAAATCCAGCCTCTGCTGATTGCCATCTACTGCCACAATATTTTCAATCCCCATGGTACGGAGGATCGCGATACAGATCAGTCCGATCGGTCCGCAGCCCTGAACCACAACCCTGCTGTTGAACCGCAGGATGCCGGTTGTCTTCGCCCTCTCAACCGCGTGGATCAGTACGGCGCAGGGTTCGATCAGGATACGGGACTTCAGATCCAGATCGCTGACATTGAATACGGTGGAACCCTTCCGGATCAATATGTAATCGGAAAACCATCCGTTCAGATGAATATCATCGTCCGGAAGCAGTCCATATACATCCGCGCCGCCCACATTCTGCTTGTTCAGGTCGAACATGGTAATATCCGGGTTATCCTTGAAGATCATGCAGGTAACCACCTTGTCGCCCAACTTCAGCGGCTTTCCGGCGCTGTCTACCTTCACATCCTTGCCCATCTTCACGATCTCGCCTGTGCCCTCATGTCCCAGCGCTACCGGGATCAGGCCGAAGGGATCTCTCTTAAACTCATGAGCGTCGGTTCCGCAGACACCGCACCCTTCTACTTTTACAAGAATATCGCCGTCGCCCACCTCCGGCATCGGGAATTCTTTTACATCATAATGCTCCAGAGCCGTCAGCATGGCTACATGCGCGGTCTTCGGGATCGCCCCGCCCGCTGCCGGTGCAGCTGCCGGAGCCGAAACCGGCTGGCTTAACATACTTTCCAGAACCTGCTTTACAACGGCTTCTACATTTGCAGAATTCATTTCCATTTTATATTGCCTCCTCAACTTCCAACCAGCCTGCCCTTCTGTGGCCGCAGGGTCTCATTCCCATGACCGCCCCGGCTGCCGCAGGCTGATCTCCTGCTTATTTTTATCGAATACACAGGCTGTCGCACATTACGCAGCGTCTTCTCTTTGTAAATGCGCTTGCGCTTGTCAGTCCTTCTCCTGTCCGGCTGGCAATGGTAAAGGTACAGAAGCCCTCTCCGCCGAACCCGATCGCCGCATAGGACGGTCCGTTCTTTACAAGGATCGCGGTGTCGATCGCCTTTGCATATTTGGTGATGTTGTCCACGTTTTTGGAGTGGATGTGAGCGGAATGACGGTTGCCGTGCTCCAGCCATACGGCCTGCTCTACCGCATCGTCAAAATCCTTTGCCCTGACTACCCCCAGGATCGGCATCATCAGCTCCTCCGCGATCAGCGGATGCTCCTTCGGTCCTTCAAAGGTAATGCACCGGATATTGTCCGGTACGGTTACGCCGATCATGCCCAGCAGAGTCTTTGCGTCTCTTCCGACACATTTTCTGTTCAGGCGTCCGCCCTTTAATACCACCTCGGTCAGCGCATCCTGCTCTTCCTTGGAAGCCAGGTAGCAGCCCTGCTCGGTGATCATGTAATGCATCAGCTCATCCGCAATGGAATCCACCGCTACGATCTCCTTCTCCGCGATACAGGGGAGGTTGTTGTCAAAGGTACATCCGTTGACAATATCCTCTGCCGCCTTGCGGATATCCGCCGTCTCATCTACCAGTGCGGGCGGGTTGCCTGCACCGGCTCCGATGCCTCTCTTGCCGGAGGATAACACAGCCGTTACCACGCCCGGACCTCCGGTCGCCGCGATCAGCGGGATATCCTTGTGCTTCATCATGATATTGCTGCTCTCCAGGGTCGGCTTCTCTACCGTACATGCGATGTTGTCCGGGCCGCCGGCCTCCAGCGATGCCTCATTGATCAGATTGATGGCATAAATGGATGTCTTGATCGCTGCCGGATGGGGATTGAATACCACTGTATTGCCTCCCGCCAGCATGCCGATCGTATTGCACAGCACCGTCTCGCTTGGATTGGTACATGGAGTGATTGCGCCGATGACCCCAAAAGGTCCCATCTCGATCAGTGTCAGCCCTCTGTCTCCTGACCAGGCTGTTGTTTGAATATCTTCTGTTCCGGGTGTCTTCTCAGCTACAAGCTGATGCTTTAAGATCTTGTGTCCGACATTTCCCATGCCGGTCTCCTGTACTCCCATCCGCGCGAAGATCTCCGCATGCTCTTTGATCTTTCCGCGGATATTGGAAATAATCTTCTCTCTCTGGTCCATGGACATCCGGGCAACGATTCTTTGTGTTTTCTTGGCTGCCTCAATGGCAGTGTTCATATCCTGGAAAACACCGTGGTTGCCGGTCACGTCGGAAGCAATCTGCATCTTCGCCACCACTTCCTGCACAATGTCCTGAACCATCTGTTCATTTACAGACACGCTATTACCTCCTTAAATACTTCCCTGCCGTAGGCCGCAAGCTCGGTATCCTGCTCTGCGGTACCGCCGCTCACCCCCAGGGCTCCGATCATTTTCCCCTCTGCTTCCAGCACCTCTCCGCCTCCAAAGATGACGATCTTGCCGTCATTGGTAAACTGGATGCCGTACAAGGGCTGTCCCGGCTGGCTCAAATGGCTTAAAGCCTCCGTTGACATGTTCAGGCTTGCCGAGGTAAATGATTTATTTAACGCAATGTCAAAGCTTGCTATGTAGGCTCCGTCCATACTCTGGACCGACACGGGCCTTCCGGCCTGGTCTGCAACCGCCACCACTGCACGGACACCCATCTCCGATGCCTTCGCCTGGACCTTCTCGATCAGGGCATTGGCTTTTTCCAGAGTCATCTTATGCTTTTTGCATGTGCAGACATGTCCGGCTCCATGCGCGGAACCCGTATTTTTCATTCTTTCCAGTACAGCCTGCACCACACCGGAAATCTCCTGTTCATTCATAGCAGTCCTCATTTCTTTTCTGCCGGGCGCAGGCCCTTACGCCCCATACGCCCCGGCCCTCTGCGGTTTGTCTTACATTCCAAGCTGGCTCATGACCTTCTTGGTGATCTCTGCTACCAGGTCCGCGTCTGCCTTCGGAGCCGCTCCGCCGCTGCAGTTTCCGCCGCATGTATGGCAGCTCGGCTTGCCGGCCTTTGCATTCGGGCATACGTTTGCAGGATGCTTTCCGGGAAGTCCGAACTGTCTTCTGATCTCATACAGCTTTTCCACCTGCTCTTTGTTCAGCTCCTGCGGTCCGCCGATCTGCATGGTCTGCCATAACAGACGTGCGTAGAACTCAACGGATTCCATCTTATGATATGCATTCAGCAGGGAATCGGAGTAGGTCAGCGCGCCGTGGTTTTCCAGCAATACCGCGTCAAAATACTGCAGATGCTCGGATACCGCATCCGGAATCTCCATCGTGGAAGGTGTGCCGTACTTCGCGATCGGAACACATCCGAGGGCGATGACTGCTTCCGGCATGATAGGCTGTGTCAGCGGGATCCCTGCGATCGCAAATGTGGTCGCATACAGCGGATGCGCATGTACTACGGAATTTACGTCCGGTCTCTCTTTGTAGACACGCATATGCATCTTGATCTCGGATGACGGTCTGAAGCCCTTATTTGCCTGAAGTACGTTGCCGTTTGCATCCACCTTGCAGATGTACTCCGGAGTCATGAAGCCCTTGCTGACACCGGTCGGTGTACACAGGAATTCGTTGTCATTGAGCTTTACGGAAAAGTTTCCGTCATTTGCCGCAACCATTCCGCGGTTGTAAACACGTTTGCCGATCTCACACATCTCTTTTTTGATTTCAAATTCGTTTTGCATCCTTTTTTCCTCCTTGGATTTATAATGATTCAGGTCCGCAGACCTTAATGCACCCATTTTATACTATATATTTCTCTCTATGTCTCTTTTATCTTACCCGCCGATCTGGCATTCGATCCCTGCTGTCTGCTCCGCAACCGTGAGCAGCTCCTGCATTTTCTCGTTGGCCGGCGGCTTCACATCGCCCATCAGGTATTCTCTCCCAAGTCCGGCATATTTATCCTGCCCAAGTCTGTGATACGGCAATAAATGGAGCCGCTTTACATTGCCGAGCGCTCTGGTATATGCGGCGATATCCCGGATCTCCTCCGGTGTGTCGTTAAAACCCGGAATCACCGGGACACGGATGCTCAGCTCTGTCATATGGGAAGCCGCGATCTTCTTTGCGTTTTCCAGCATCAGCTCATTGGACCTGCCGGTAAATTCCCTGTGCTTGTCCGGATTGCAGTGCTTGATATCCAGCAGATACTGATCCAGATAAGGAAGCACTCCTTCGATCACTTCCCACTTCGCGCAGCCCATACTCTCCATGGCCGTATTGATGCCGTTTTCCTTTGCCGCACGCAGAAGCGCAGCCGCAAATTCCGGCTGGCAGAGACTTTCCCCGCCCGAGAGCGTCAGTCCTCCTCCGGTCCGGCGGTAATAGGGGCGGTCCTTCTCCACGGTCTCCATGACCTCGGCCACGGTCACATCTCTGCCGATGATCTTCGGCTCTCCCTGGACCATCATGGTCTGTATGGCATATTCCTGAGATTCCGGATTGCAGCACCAGCGGCAGCGAAGCACACATCCCTTCAAAAACACAATGGTACGGATTCCATTTCCATCATGGATCGAGTACCGCTGAATGTCAAAAATGCGGCCCTTTGTCTTCTTATAGTCTTCCATGGCGCTACCTCCTGCCCCGCTTACGCCTCATTTCCGAAGCCCTGCTCGGTCCGGCGGATGATATCATCCTGCAGCGACTTGGACAGCGTCGTAAACAATGCGCTGTAGCCTGCCACACGCACTACCAGGTGCTTGTACTGCTCCGGATGCTTCTGCGCGTCCAGAAGCGTCTCTCTGCTGACCACGTTGAACTGCATATGACTGCCCTTCTGGTCGAAGTAGGAACGGATCAGGCCTACAAAGTTGTCAAGTCCTTTTCTCCCGCTCAATGCGGACGGATGGAACTTCTGGTTGAACAGGGTTCCGTTGGAAGCAATATAATGATCCAGCTTGGATACCGAATTGGCTGCTGCCGTAGGACCGTTCACGTCCTTGCCCGCAGATGGCGATACCCCGTCTGCCACCGGCATATGTGCCAGCCTTCCGTCCGGTGTTGCCCCTGTCTGTGCGCCCAGCGGTACATTTGCCGATACCGGGTACAGTCCAGCCTGGAAGATGCCTCCCCTTGGGTTTTTATAATTCTCCAGCGGTCTGGTATAGGTATAAGCCACATCCCTTGCAAATGCATCTACCTCGGCGATGTCATTGCCGAACTTCGGAACCTGGTCGATGAGCTTCTGAAGCCGTTCTCCGTTGGCCTTGACCTCCGGCGACTCGGATGCCGCAACCACGGTTTTCAGGATGGCAGCGATCTCCGCCTCTCCTACGTTCTGTCCGGAAGCCCGCATCTCGTTGGCTACATTTGCCGTAACAGCGGCAATGTCCTCGGTATCAAGCCCCTTGCCGTAATTGGTCATCAGAGCGGTTTTCATTTCCTTCATGGTCACTTTCTGCTCGTCATAGATCAGCGTCTTCACCGCATACAGGGAATCCGCCATGTTGGCAACCCCGAAGCCTTGGGGACCTGTAAAGTTGTATACGGCGCCGCCTTCCTGTACGGTCCTGCCCCGGCTCATACAGTCGTCTATCATGGACGATAAGAACGGCAGCGGACAGCGCTCCGCATGAGCCATATCAATGGCATTGTCCGCGTTGACCAGCAGCTTGATGGCATAGTCCATCTGCATCTTGTATGCATGATAAAATTCCTCGAAGGTCTTCATATCCTCGACATTGCCGGTCTGAGGCCCTACCTGTACTCCCTTGTCCACACCGTTGGTAAATACCAGCTCCAGCGGACGGCACATATTGAAGAACGCGGCGTCATGCCACCCTTCGGTCTTGCCCGCCTTCTGAGGCTCCACGCAGCCGATGATGTTGTACTCCCGGGCATCCTGCAGCGTCAGTCCTCTGCTGACCAGGGACGGAATGATGACTTCATCGTTGTAATATGCCGGAAGCCCGATCCCGGTACGTGTCAGTTCCGCTGCCTTGACCAGAAATTCATGAGGCGAACCGTTCCACACACGGACTGATAAAGACGGCTGCGGAAGGAATACATGCATAGACGCCTGGATGCACATGAAGGACAAGTCATTGGTCACGTCAATGCCCTCCTTGTTCTGTCCTCCGGCGATCAGGTTCTGGAACAGGCTATAGCCTGCAAATCCTTCTGCCGATGCAGCGTCACGGCACTTGTTCAGGTCGTTCAGTTTCACCCAGATGCAGTCCATCAGTTCCTGAGCAAATTCACGTGTCAGCTTGCCGCTGTCCAGATCCTTCTTATAATAAGGATACATGTACTGGTCAAATCGTCCCGGCGAAATGGAGTGCCCGCTGGATTCGATCTGCAGAAGCTGCTGTACAAACCAGAATGACTGGCATGCCTCATAGAATCCGTTAGCCCCTTTCTCCGGCACATTGGCACAATTCTGCGCGATCCGGAGCAGTTCCAGTTTTCTTGCCCCGTCGGTGCATTTCTCCGCTTCTTCCAGCGCCAGCTTCGCATACCGTCTGGCATAGGTCACAGCCGCGTCGCAGCTGATGATGACTGCCTGCAGGAAACGGGACTTCCTCTGGTAGTCTCCGTCTGTCAGGCTTAAGGTAGCCATCTGTGCCTCCGCTTTCTGCCGGATTCCGGAAAATCCGATGGCGAGCACCTCCTCATACTTGACCGTCACATGCCCTACACCATTGTAGAAATAATTTCCCGGCGTGAACATGTTGTGTTCCATAGCGGTCAATGTCTCCGGTTCCATATAAGCCGTTGCCAGCTCACTGGTGGTCCTGCCCTTCCAGTAGGCATTCGCTTCCTTCAGTTCCCGCTTGGTCTGCTCCGATATGTAAAATGGATCTGCAGACCTGGTCTCTACCGTGTCAAACTCTGCTTCCAGCCATTCGTAAGAGAACTCCGGGTAGGTCTGACAGCCCCTTGGAGCGATGGTCGTGCTTCCCACGATCAGCTCCAGGTCACGGATGATGATCGGAATATTCTCCAAAATGTGCTGAAATGCCTTCGCGCGGCGGATGACCATGGGTTCATTTTCCGTCTGGCGGTATGACTCCGTGATCAGGACAGCTCTTGCCGACTCAATCTCCGGCAGCTTTGCGTACAAATGCTCAACCAGCTTTGGAATCCGGTCAGTCTTCGGGATATCCGTACTGTTATAAGTATATAATCCCATCTGCTTGTTACTCCTTTCTTATCTATAAACCACACTGCACCACAAGCCGAAAAAGGAATCTCCCCCCGACAGGCCCGCCGGAAAACGGACCCGTAAATGATACATTTTTATTATGTAATTCACAGATATATTTTAACCTTGTAGAGAGAAAATATGAGACTCCCCATCCAGTTAATTGCATTATACTCCTAAAACAGGTAAAAGTCAACAAAAACCAACACATTTTATTTGGTTTTTCATTTGTTTCAAACGAATCCCAACATATGAAATGCTTGGTTTTATGTGGTTTTGTGTGGAACTTCCTTTCATGATCTCCTCAAGCACTATCAGCACTTTGTCTAAGGGCGGCAGAATTCCGCAGTCTATCATTAGCAAACCTGCACAACACAAATCCTGCCGCCTGTTATGCAGACATAAACGTTCTGATATGCTCTGCCACGATATCCATGAGATTGGTGCGGGCCTCCACACTGGCCCACCCGATATGGGGCGTGATTAGAAGCCGGTCTTTTTCCTTCACCTGAAGCAGCGGACTGTCCTCGGACATGGGCTCCCTGCAGAGAACATCCAGTCCTGCTGCCGCGATCCTGCCCTCGTTCAGCGCATCCGCAAGGGCTTCCTCTGCCACGATCTGCCCCCGCCCCAGATTTAAAAAAATAGCGTGGGACTGCATGGCCCAAAAAGCTTCCCGGTCCATCAGCCCTTCCGTATGGAAATTCAGCGGTGCATGGACCGACACGATATCCGAGGTCCCAAGCAAGGTCACCAGATTCACCTGCCGATAGCCTTCCTGCGCCGGCGCGCCGGATGCCGAGTAATAAATGATCTCTGCGCCGAACAGCCGGGCGATCTCTGCCACCCTTCTCCCGATCGCACCCAGGCCGATGATTCCCCAGGTTTTTCCGGTGAGCTGGTGAAAGGTTTTTGCAAAATGAGTAAACATCACATCATTGATGTAATGCCCCTCCTTCACGTAGTCGTCATAATACCGCAGGTGTTCCATAAGGTAGAAAAGCATAGCAAAGGTATGCTGGGCCACAGACTCTGTAGAATAGCCTGCCGCGTTCCTCCACTCGATCCCCCGCGTGGCCAGATACTCTTTATCCAGATTGTTGGTTCCCGTCGCCGTCACGCAGACCAGCTTCAGATTTTCGGCGGTATGGATCGTCTGCCTGTTGACCGGAACCTTGTTCACGATCAGAATATCCGCATCCTTTACCCGTTCTGGCACTTCCTCCGGCTGGGTAAAGTCATACTCTACGACATCCCCCAGCTCGGCAAACCGTGAAAAATCCATATCCTCGCCAATCGTTTTTTTGTCAAGAAATACAAGTTTCATAAATATCCTCCCGCCGTCTTACGGACAGCGCAGTAAATGCGCCGCCCTATGCTGAGCAATTACCGGTTGCGGAACATTTCCACGATATCGATCATTTCCTGAGACGGATTGGATATCACCGCAGACTGGAATACCCTGCACGGCGGATTCTCCTTTACGCTCTCCACTGCTGCTGTCACGGCCGATATACTGCCTCCCATAAAGACCAGCGCATGGCCGCCGCACTTCGTATCCTGCGTCACATATTCCACATCTGCCGCCTTCAGCATCCGGTCTGTCACCAGAACCGCATTTGCCTCTCCAAGGACCTCTACCAGCCCATAAGCACCATATGACATATCGTATCTCCTTTCTCCGGCCGTAAGGCCCGATCATGCTGCCTTCCGTATCTGAGAAATAGGGCAGCTTCTGTTTATTTATTGATGGTCATCCTGATCGCCGTCTCCGTTTCCTCCGACGGAGCCGCAATGATCGTGTGGGAAACGATCTTGGACAGCGGTTCTGCCGTCCGAAGCGCGGCCTCCATTGCCGCGTTCACATTGGAGACCGTCCCCCTCATTTTCACGCAGGCTCCTGCGGAGAGACGATTCCTCTCTACCGCCTGGATCTTTACGTCCGCCGCCTTTGCCGCGGCATCCAGCGCCACGAAGCACGCGCACTCGCTATCCAGTTCAAAGGCCCCGATGGCCATTCCCGTGTACTGCTCTGACATCGATTGTTACCTCCTTCTAAAAAAACTGATCCGCCCGTTCCGAACTTCTTTCCAGTTTTTTGTAAACTTTGAATAATATTATACTATAGAAAGCACTCATCTTGCAACAAAAAACACAAATGCTGCCGATGACTGCCGCCATTTCGATCAATATTTATACTTGAATATTTGCTGTATTTTGTGTTACTGTATTTATGAAATGATACCGTTACAAATCGAATCATTGATTTGACAAAAGAAAGGAAGGAAAATCCCCAATGTCTTCCATTACATTTGATATCCACACCCACACCATTGCCAGCGGGCACGGCTCCGCGGCGACGATCACGGACATGGCAAAGACCGCCTTTGCCCGCGGCTTAAAGCTCCTTGGAATCTCCGACCACGGCCCCGCCACTCCCGGCGGAGGAAAGCCTTCCTATTTCCGCAGCCTTGCCAATGCCCCAAGGATGCGGCTCGGAGTAGAGATGCTCTACGGCGCAGAGGTCAATATATTAGATAATGAGGGAACACTGGATCTGGAGGATGAGATCTTAGCCAGGCTGGACTATGTGATCGCCAGTATCCATAAGCCGGTAAAGAAGCCCGGCACGATCGATGAGAACACGGCGGCTTATATCGCCGCCATGAAGAATCCCTATGTCCGTATCATCGGACACTGCGATGATGTGAAATATCCGGTGGATTATCCCGCCATTGTGCAGGCAGCCATGGAAAACCGTGTCCTCCTGGAGATCAACAGCAGTTCTTTAAGTCCCGGGGGGTATCGGGGGGATACCCGGTTCAACGATCTGATGATCCTGAACCTGTGCCGGCATTATGATTACCCGGTCATCCTGTCCAGCGACAGCCATGGGACGGAGCATGTGGGAGATCTGTCCTGTGCGTTGGAGCTTGCCAGGACAGCAGAAGTGCCGGATAAATTGATCATGAATCATTCCCTGCGGGAGCTGAAATGCTTTCTTGCCTAAAATGTTGAAGTAACCTGCTGTTGGCAGGTTTTTTCTATTTTTAAACTATTTTTTCTTTTTGAAGATTGACTTCTTTTCATTTTCCTGCTATAGTTCTATACGGTCAGAATGTTGAGAAATCAACATTCAAAATCATTCCTTAGAATGAGGTTCTTATGATTCAACGATTCGAAAAACTAGTTACCGGTATTACAAGAATTTATAAAAGCATCCAGAAGATCAAGAAAAACCAGATGAACATCCTGGGACTCAAGGGCACACATGTGATGTGTCTCCATTTTCTGAGCCGCTATCCGGAAGGTCTCACCGCAACCAGGCTGTCTCAGCTCTGCAATGAAGACAAGGCAGGAATTTCCCGCATACTGGCGGATCTGGAGCAAAAAAGGCTGATCCGTTACAGCGGTCAGGAAAGCAAGAAAAAGTACCGTGCCAAAGCAATGCTGACAGAAACCGGAAAGAACGAGGCACTGAAAATCAAGAAGCTGATTCTGCAGGCCGTAAAAGCCGGCGGAAAAGGTCTGGCGGAAAAGGAATTGGAAATTTTCTACCGCGCTTTATTTACCATTGCGGAAAATCTAGAACAGGTTTGCCTCCAGATCAAGAATGAAAATGTTTAAAATACCGTACCGTATTTTTTCATCCAGCAAAGTTCTACCTGTTTTCAGATAAATTTTTTTAAGAAAGGACACCGATCAGCTATGAATCCATTCAGAAAACTCTATTGCAGAACATTTCAGACCGTATTGAAGATCTCCATCCCCTTCCTGCCCTACCGGAAGCCCAAGGTTGTGGGAAGCGTAAAGGCTCTCCCGGACCTGATCAAAAAGAAAAAATGCACCCATGTGCTGATCATCACGGATTCCAGCATTATGAAGCTTGGACTGACTAAGCGTCTGGAAAAGGCGCTCACAGAGCATGACATTCCTTATACGATCTACGACGGGACCGTTGCGAACCCTACCACCGCAAATGTGGAAACAGCGGCGGCCCTGTATCTGGAAAAAGGGTGCGATGCCATCATCGGATTCGGCGGCGGCTCCAGCATGGACTGCGCGAAAGGCGTGGGGATCCGGATCGCAAAGCCGAAAAAGCCCCTCTCCAAGATGAAGGGCATCCTGAAGGTACATACCCGTCTGCCTCTGCTGATCGCAGTCCCCACCACTGCCGGAACCGGAAGTGAGACCACCCTGGCAGCCGTCATCACAGACGCGGTTTCCAGACATAAATACTCCATCAATGATTTTCCTCTGATCCCGCGCTACGCGGTGCTTGACCCCAAGGTCACGGTCAGTCTGCCCCAGGCCATTACTTCCACCACCGGCATGGATGCGCTGACGCATGCGGTGGAAGCCTACATCGGCCGCTCCACCACCCGGGGGACGAAAAAGGACGCCCTTCTGGCTGTCCGGCTGATCTTTGAAAATATTGATACCGCCTACAACGAAGGAACCGACATCGCCGCGCGGCGCAATATGCTTCACGCTTCCTTTTACGCCGGATGCGCGTTCACAAAGTCCTACGTCGGATATGTACATGCAGTCGCCCATTCCCTGGGCGGGGAATACAACATCCCCCACGGCCTGGCAAATGCCGTCCTGCTTCCGTTTGTGCTGGAAGCCTATGGTGAACACATTCATAAAAAGCTGTATCACCTGGCTCTGGCCGCAGGACTCGTGGAAAAGGGGGCCTCATATGAGGAAGCTGCCCGCATTTTCATTGATGCCGTCAAGGATATGAAGAAACGGTTTTTGATCGGAGATACCATCAAAGAAATCAAAGAGGAGGATATCCCTAAGCTTGCCCACTATGCGGACAAGGAGGCAAATCCCCTCTATCCCGTGCCGGTGCTGATGGATTCCGGAGAGCTGGAGCAGTTTTACTATGCGGTCTCAGAGCAGTAAATCCGCTGTAAGCATTCGTATTAAGAAGGGAGAACTGATGTCATGACAGAGACAGAGATCAAAGAAATCGTACAGAAACACCGTACTTATTTTTATACGGGCGCACCCCTGCATGTCAGCCGCAGGGTACAGGCCCTTACCAAGCTGAAAGCATGCATTGAAAAATATGAGACGAAGATCCACCTTGCCCTGGAAAAGGATCTGGGGAAAAGCGCATTTGAAAGCTATATGTGCGAAACCGGCCTGGTGCTCAGCGAGATCAGCTATATGCTCAGGCATATCCGCTCCTTTTCCAGAGAAAAAACGGTATGGACCCCTTTGGCGCAGTTTCATTCCAGAAGCTATCAGAAGCCTTCGCCCTATGGGGTCGTGCTGATCATGAGCCCGTGGAATTATCCGTTTCTGCTCACACTGGACCCTCTGGTGGATGCCATTGCCGCCGGAAATACCGCGGTCGTCAAGCCCAGCGCGTATTCCCCTCATACCAGTGAGATCATCCGGACGATCCTCCGGGAATGCTTCGAGGAGCAGTATGTATCTGTCGTCACCGGCGGGCGGGCGGAAAACACCTGCCTTCTGAACGAACATTTTGACTACGTCTTCTTTACCGGAAGCCAGGCTGTAGGCAAGGAGGTCATGAAGCACGCGGCGGAGCACCTCACCCCCGTCACTTTGGAGCTGGGCGGGAAAAGCCCCTGCATTGTAGATAAAAATGCCAATATCCGGCTGGCGGCAAAGCGGATCGTATTTGGGAAATATCTGAACTGCGGGCAGACCTGTGTTGCTCCTGATTACGTATACTGCGACCGTGCAGTGAAGGACAGGCTGGTCAAGGAAATCCGGCGGCAGATTCAGAAGCAGTTCGGCAAGACGCCTCTCCATAATTTCGACTACGGAAAGATCATCAATGAGAAGCATTTTGACCGGATCTGCGGGCTCATCGATCCTGAAAAGGTTGTCTGCGGAGGCAAGGTAAACCGCGGGACTCTGCAGATCGAACCCACGGTGATGGACAATGTGACCTTTGCCGACGCGGTGATGCTGGAAGAGATCTTCGGCCCCGTCCTGCCAGTCCTCACCTACGACACGCAGGAGGAGGTCATCCGCAATCTCAACGCCCTTCCGCATCCGCTGGCACTCTATGTCTTCACCAGGGATAAGGCATTTGCCCGCAGGATAACATCCCGCTGCGGCTTCGGCGGCGGCTGCGTCAACGACACCATCATTCATCTCGCCACCAGCGAGATGGGCTTCGGCGGCTTCGGGGAAAGCGGGATGGGAGCTTATCACGGAAAAGCCGGATTTGACACCTTCTCTCATAATAAGAGTATTGTAGATAAAAAGACCTGGCTGGATCTGCCCATGCGTTACCAGCCGTATAAGAAGTTCCATGAAAAACTGGTGCGGTTCTTTCTGAAATAAGAAACTGTTAAGAAGGAACTTTGCAAAAAAGGGGTTGTCGGGAAATCAGCCATTTCATTTCCCGACAGCCCCTCTTTCTCTCCAGGATACGGAAACTCCACCCGCGGCTGCTTCTCCGTATCCTGTTTCAGCTTCCTATGATCTCGAAGCATATCTGATCTAAATATGCCAAAACTTATGCCACATCTTCCTTCAGCGTACTTTCATAACCGAGCTTCCTCAGACGTTCCTGAACAACCTCCGCATTTTTTAAATCCGTATTGGCCAGAAGTATGTACAGCTTTTCCCCTTTCATCAGGCCCATGTAATCTGTCTGACGTATGTTGCAGGCTACCTGCGTGGAAACATCATCATAGCTCTCATAGCCCATATCGACCTCCACCAGCGCGCATTCCGTCAGTCCCTTCTCCTTCGCCTCCAGGAACGCATTGACCAGAATGGTAAATGCTTCCTCATTCAGCACATTGGTCCCTTCCATATAACGCTGCCTGCGGAACGTCGCCATATAACGGCTTGCGCGCAGGATCGCATTCTGGAGCAGCATCTCGATCACCGTCAGACGTTTTATCTCCCTCTGCGTCATCCGCTCGGACGGAATCCCCCAGAACATCAGGAATACCCGTATCTCTTCGTGATCGTATACGGCGCTTGCCATGAGCGGGAACTCTTCCGCCATAGACATATTCATATAAATCCGGCCGTTCTTCAGCGTATCATATATTTCTCCCATTGCCGTATATTTTATAGAATTGCCCAGCCTCCGCGCCTCCTGAGAGGTAGCGGAGCACAATCTGGCATAATCCCGGTTCGCCACGGTATAGATTGCCACGTCCTTTGTATCCATCAGCTCCGACAAAATCTGCGCCGCATAAAAAAGGACTTCCTCTGTCGTATATTTTTCCAGGCCGGAGACGATCTCATAGACCTCCTCCAGGCTGTCCTTACCATGTTCATGAGGTCCACGAAAAGCCTGACCCGCCGCCTCACCGCTGTCATTGAAAAGCTTCTTTAATTCCGCGATCTCCCTGGCTTTTTCCTCCAGGAGCGCTCTCTGCTCCTCAATCTCCTGCTGCATCTCATCAATCTTCTGCTGTACTGCATCCCTTTCCATCCTCTGTGCCTCTTCCGGATTCAATCCCATCAACCTCCCATATTCCCGCATGCTGTATAAAACTACAGGGCATGCATAAAATTCATTTTCAATACCATTATTTTGCACTTCTTTCCTGAAAATGTCAAGAGTGAGATGGGAATGAAATTTGATGAACATTACTGTTCACAGCCGGCTCATACAATCCTGTTTTCCGGCTCCTTTTTGCTAAGCGCTGACAGCACAGCTTCTGCCGTCACTATGGAAGTCATTTCACAGTTTTCATATGTTTCTGCTGAGACATGGGGAGCTGCAATACAATTTTCAAATCCGAACAGAGGATTCTCTTTTTTCACAGGCTCTTCTTCAAATACATCCGTACCATACCCTGCTATTTTTTTTGAGCGGAGTGCTTCTGCCAGATCCTCCTCATTTACAATACTTCCCCGAGCCGTGTTCACGATATATACCCCTGTTTTCATCTGCCTGATCGTCTCTGCCCTGATAAAATGTTTTGTTTCCTCCAATGCCGGCAGATGAATCGATATAATATCCGCCGTTCGGAACAGTGTGTCTGCCGAAACCAATTTTACACCCAGTTTTTCTGAAACTGCATAATCTGGATATCGATCGTATGCAATCATCTTCGGGTGAAATCCCCTCAGCATTTCTGCCGTACATCTGGCGATCCTACCAAATCCCAGAAATCCGACCGTTCTGGTTTTCAGCTCATGAAACATCGGCCTCGTCCAGCTGCCTTCTCGGACGGCCTGGTTCAATTCCGGTATCCTTCTCAACAAGCTCAGCATGAATGCTGCTGTCTGCTCCGCCACCGCTGATGAATTCACTCCCGGAGTATTGCACACCGCGATCCCGTACTGCTTTGCTGCCTCCAGATCTATATTGTCCACACCCACCCCGAAACGTGCGATCACCTTTAGCCTGGATGCCCTGGAAAAGATCTGCTCATCCCACCTATCAACGCCTGCGACCACTGCATCGATATCAGATATGATCCTGCATAGTTCAGACGATGTATACGGTCTTTGATGTGGATTTTCCACCACCTCCAGCCCCGCATCCGTTAAAATCTTTTTTCCTTTTGAGCAATATCTCGTATAATTCGTCGCTGTCACTAAAACTTTCATTTTAAGATCCATTCCTTCCTTATCAGATCTGTAAGCCGCATCAGCTGCTCCACCTCCAGTCTTTCGGTCCTGCCAAGCCGGTCTGCATCTTTTACTCTTGTAAATATAGAATCCAGGTTTCCCAGGAGCTTTTGGCAGTACTTTGCATTCACCGGATATATCTGTCTTTCGATCAGGGATGCCATAGTCAGAAAATCGGCCAGTTTTCTTGCTTTTTCCGGTTCCTGCTCATAATTTCCGCAGAGCCATGCGTACAGATCAATATGAAAATTTGCCATAACGCCGCTGAAACCGCTGCTTCCCATCTCAAGCGACTCAAGAAGCGTGGATGAATTTGCGTTAAACAGCTGGAGCGTGCTTCCCCGGATCATTGACAGCTTTTGTCTGATCTGATCCAGATCACAGCTTGTATCTTTGATAAAATAAAATCTGCCGCTGTCTGCACACCATCGCAGAAGCTCCGGGGAAAGCAGACGTTTATACGGATACGGACATTCGTAAAACCCCAATGGCAGGTCCTTGGGAAGCCTGTCCAGTAGTATCTGCAGGTTTTCCAGCCATACTGCATCACTTTCTGTCTCTGCCGCCAGGCGGTTGGTCAGCAGTATCACCGCATCCACACCAGTTTCCGCCATACAGCAAAGCTCTTCCGCCTGCTCCTCCATGGATTCGGAGACATGCCCGGATGCGATCACGCTCACCCGATTTCCTGCACATTTCTTGATATATCGTGCCGCTCTCATCCGTTCTTTCAGAGAAAGAAAGAACATCTCGCTGGACTGGCAGACTGCAAACAGTCCTGCAGCGCCATTTTCGATATACCACTCTGTCAATTTCCCAAGTGCATCTTCATCTATCCTGTTTTCCTCTGTAAAAGGCGTCAGCATTACCGGGTATACCCCTTTCTGAAAAGATTCTCTCATTCCTTTTACCTCACTTTTTGTCCTCAATCTACATACTTTCCGTTTTCAAAAGCATTTTACACTATCGTTTCCATCCAGCAGTACGGCGTGGACAGTACACCGGTCTCTGACAGCTGATATTCATAAGACCATCGGCTGCCCTGAGTCCTCCACAGATTCGGGCCATACCATTTTTCCGTATAGTCCGAATGATGTACCGGGCCAAATGCATTTGCCCTGTTTCCGTATGCTTTGATTCGAAGCCGGTGCTCTCCCGCGCTGACACGGAATCGGACACGGTAGGGTGCAAATATCAGATTTTGCTTTTGATCTCCGTCCAATTCTATCTGAAGCAAAGCACCCCGGTACCGCGGAATTTCAATCCAAAGGCTGCCGCCGCCCGTAACAACCGCTGTTTCATATATAAAGTTGCCGGCATAAAATGGAAGCCCCTGGGCCGTAAGATTCCCAAAGTAGATCCGTTCCGGCATTGCAGTAAGTATTTTTTTCCGGCCGCGGACCATTACTCCGAATGGACCAAGTAAATAGCACCACTCTACATTTGTTTTTTTCCCAAAAGGGATTCGTAGTTCCAGAACATTTTCTCCTTTTCGGATACAGCCGACGCTCCGTTTCCGGATGCTTCGATCCACATACCAGCCGCGGTCTGTCTGGCCGATTCTTTTTTCATTCAGAAATATCTGCATTTTTTCGGGATGTTCTACAGCAAGCAGAGCATCCTCGGCCTGCACTTCAGAGTCAATCCGGATCCGCAGACGCAGCGTATGGGACTCCTCCTCTTCCTCCTGATTCGTCCAGGGCTGTGCAAGTGCTTCCATTCTCAACGGATATCCCAGCAGAGATCGGAATCTGTTGTCGATCCTTAAAATTTCTTCCTCCTCCTGCCATGGCCCATCATCAAATGCATACTCCGCAAGATCAAGAAGGCATACATTCTCTTCTTCCAGAGAAAAAGCATCTGGCTGAGGAAGCAGCCAGCGGCTTTGAACGATATTCTTTTTGCTCTCCTTTACCGCATCCTCCCTTTCCGCATCCTCCCGTCCGGGCCGCAGCTCATATAACAGACTGTCATGAGCCGACACATATGCCGTAAGGATCGTCTTTCCTCTTCTGTATTCCGCCTCCGCTTTCCTGATCTCTCCATTCTGCGTATCGTAAAGCTTTGGCATATATTCCCCTTGTATCTCTATCGTAAGGCGTTCTGAAAAAACAACATCCTCATTCATCGGCTTCTTAACATGGCATAAAAACAGCCATCGGCATATCCCGTCCTCGCGCATCTGATAAAACAGATTCCGTGCACGCCGCCCGTTCTCTCTGTGCTTTATCCGGGTCGGATCTTCTCCTTCTGCACATTCAGAAAGCACGTCAATATCCCGGTATCGTTCTACTGCTTTCAGCAGGCAGATCCGTTGGTAAGGGATTTTTATACAGGACTCTGCAAGCTCCCGCGCTTTTCCGTTCTTTTCTCCTTCCACACAGGCAGGCGGCTTTCCCATAAATATTACTTCTCCGCCGGCTCTTTGAAAACGTTCCAGGCATACCAGCGTATGTTTCCGGATCGTCTCCGGCTCCGGTATGATCACAGTCTCATAGCAGGCTTCTCCAACCACAAACTTTGGACTTTCCAGACGCGGATCCAGAGCTTCTCTGACAGCTTCCGTATCCTGCCCCAGCTCCTCCAGCACAGCCTCTGAAATAAAGTCAAAATCAATCAGACCATACAGCAGCCACTCGATCATTTCCTCAAACCTGGTATCAAGTGCTTCCCGTACTTCTGCATTCTGTGCCTGATTCCCCCAGTAAAGCCAGTAAGATTCCACCGGGTGGATCACGCCTACACGCACCCTTGCCCTTCCTCTTGTAAGGACCGTGTTCAATCTGGCAAAATGGTCTTCGATCACATGATACTCCTGATACCAGGGAGACTGACGGCCAATGCTTGCCGGATAATCCCGTTTTGCTTCTCCTTCCATGGAAGCCCAGGTAAGGTGCGGCACTCTGGCTGTCACCCCCAATGCCGCCTGCCAGTCACCTGCCAGCTTATGGTTTCGAAAGTCAAATTCCCAGCCGGTCACTCCATAAAGCTCGCTCATGACGCCTTCCCGTCCCATCTGGTGTGCCACGCTCGCTGCCTGTTTTGCCGTAGACAATTCCCTGCGGTCACACAGCATGTCCATGCCCGGAATGCCAAAATGCATCATCGGGCGCATGACCTCTCCGACTGCCATCGTCTGTCCATGCAGAGTCCATTCATTCATCATATGTCCGGTCAGATGGATTCCATGTACTTCGCACCATTTTCCTATTTGATCTCCAAAGGCTTCCGAAAAGCGTTCACAAAGATGTCTGTGATACAAATATCGTACCTTTGACAGCTGCCCGCCCTTCCAGTCCCATATCAGCTCCGGCAAATGCTTTCTGATAGAGATCTGATATCGCTTATAGAAGGTTTCTTCAAAATCATCCGTGTACGGCAATATCACCGCCGCCTTCTGAAACGGTTCCAGAAGTCTTTCTTTATGTACTGTCTGCGGTTCATCTGTAAAGACTGCCGGAATGGTGCTGCCAAATGCCCTGCCCAGCTTCCTGTAATACATTTCATGAGTTCGCTCCAAAAATCTGCCCACTGCCTCTGAATCGAGTGTATTGACATATGCCTGATCATTAAACCAGGGATTATCTCCTGACACTTCCAACCAGGCATGCCATATCTGTCCTTTTTGTTCTATTTGTCCGAAAGTACCAGGCACGTCCTGCCCAAAGGTAATCCCGGTTTTCTCGGTTTTCGGACCGCAGATTTCATCCAGCAGGGTATATTCCTGAAGGAATCCATCCTGATCCTGCACAACGAGATAAGTCCCAATCCTCGTTCTTACCTTTCCTCTTACCGCCTTTGCCGCCGCCATATAATGCTGTGTTTTTTCCGGCTCAAATCCTTCCGGCTCAAACACCAAAAAACGCATTCTGTATCTGTCCTCTCTGGTAACCAGCCCCCCGGCAGTTCCGGAGGGCCATCTATCCTCATCATACAGCCAGAGCCGCAGCCCCATTGCTTCCATCTTTTTTTCACAGGCAGATACGATCTGAAAAAATTCTTCTCCAAGATAAGGCGTATCCAGCCCCGTCCGGCAATGGATATGCGCTCCCCCCATACCCATCTGCCGGAATTGTTCCACATCCTCCAAAAGCGTTTCCGGATCCAGCCTGCAGTTCCACGCCCAAAACGGAACCGCACGGTACTCATTTGTCGGATTTTTAAATAGCGCCGGATCCAGTTCTTTATCTCCTGATCTCGGATAGAGTATGCGTTTCATTTATTTCACCTGCTCAAATTTCGTCTGCATTGCCTGTATCACCTTTTCTGCATCCGCGTCTCCTGCGATCACTTCCTGAAACTTTCCCGTCAGTTCATCACTCACGCCGCTTGGCCATGCATTATTCAGATTGTAGATCGTTGACAGGCCGTCATATCTTGCCAGATAATCCTGGATCATCTCTCTTTCATCGGAAAGATTTTTATGCACAGGAATATTGTCATTGGACTCTGCCCATGCTTCAAACAGCGGCGTACCTTCCGTAAACCAGTAATTCATGACCGCTTTTACCGCTTCCTCGTGCCCTTCATTTACTCCTGCAAAAATTCCTTCCGCCGGTGTCAGATTATAGACCAGTTCTTCCCCGCCATCATTGGAAGGAAGCATAAAGATTCCCCGCTCAAATTCAGCAGCGCCCTCCGCCATCAACGCTTCCCATCCGAAGCTTCCGTCAAATGTCATAGCAGCTCTTCCATCAATAAATGCCTGCCTTGCCTGATCGTGCGACAGCCCCAGGGTGTCCTCCATTACGTATCCATTTTCGTACAGATACTGGTATTTTTCGACTGTTTCCTTCCATCCGTCGTCCGTAAACTTAGTTTCACCGGTATAAAGCTGCTTATCAAAGTCCGGATTATCATTATAAATGCAGGATGCTCCCATCATATATGTCCCGAACTGAATTACATAGGCATCCTTATCTCCCATAACAATAGGCGTAATGCCTTTTCCTTTTAATTTCTCGCAGCAGTCCAGAAATGCATCCCAATCCATAGGTACTTCTGAAATCCCGGCCTCCTGAAACAGCTCCTGATTATACCATGTCGTCAGAAAGCTGGATCCAAGAGGTACTGCATAGTTCTTTCCGTCGAAGGTAAAAGAATTCACCATATCTTCTCGAAAATCACCAATACAATCCAGATCACTCAAGTCCATACAATATGAGGCCTCTACAAGCGGTTCTGCCTGCTTATCCGGCCACCATTCAAACAGATCAGGCCCTTCTCCGCTGGCAAATTTCATCTGGATCGTAGACTTATAATTGTCGCTTGGAAGCTCTTCCACTTCTATCTCGATCCCGGGGAACTGCTGATGCACCAGCTCAGGCAGTGTCTCATTATAAAATTCGTTTTCGCCGCCCGTGATAAACATAAAGTTCAGAGCTACATCCTCTCCTGAATACGAAAACTCCGAGCGGTCCTCGCCGGAGCCTTCTTCCTCCTGCTCTGACGTACCGGAACCTGTCTCCGTTTTTTCTGCACCGGAATCCTCATTCCCGCTGCCGGAGCACCCGCTCAAGATCATCGTTCCCGCCATAACAACTGCCAACACTGCACATACTACCTTTCTCTTCATTTGTTTTCTCCCTCTTTTCTTAAGATTTGTTACATTTATCATAGCATCCGTCCAGTAACTTTTTCGTATATTATCAGTAACTTTTACAGCACCATCCTCAGAGCCTTCTATCGCTTTAAGTCTATCGGAATGATCTCACCCCAGTCTGATCCGGAATACCTTCTCCGCTGTCCGCCAGAGCACATCTTCTTTCCACTTTGGATATTTCTCAAGTATCGTCCTGTATTTTTCCAGTTCCACTCCCACCTGCAGTACGGAATCTGATGAAAACATCACTTTCTTTCCGTCCAGGGCAGACAAAGCCGCCATTGTTTCCCCGATTCCGCACCCGCTTGTTTCCAGATAAACCTGACTGAACTCCTGTGCAAGCTGAATTGCCTGCGAAGCAAATATTCCGCTTCCGAGATGTGCAATGATCATCCGAACCTCCGGATAAAGACGCGCTGCTTTTCTTAATTTTGCCGGATCTGAAAACGGTATGCCGTATCCTGTATGAACCATGACAGGAACCTGCAATCTCCTGGCATTTTCAAAGACAAACATGCCATCCTCAGATTCCGGATCCACAGCGTGACCGACCGGAGTTAGCTTCAGAGCCACAAAAGAAAGTTCTTTTATACATCTGTCTGCCTCAGCCGCATAATCCTCTCTTTTGAAATGCGGATTGATCGAAGCCATTCCCCAGTAATTCTGATGCTTTCTGCAAAACCTGCAGATCCTGTCATGTTCCTTCCTTGTAAGCTCTGGATACGGCCTCCCGATAAATGGCTGCACGATTCCTCCGGTTATGCCATGCCTCTGATTCACATTGAGCAGATCCCCTTCTGATTGGGAACAGCCAAAAACAACATCCTCCCCAATATGAGAATGTATATCCAGTATCATATTCCTTTTACCTCCTGTTTTTCCGATATTCCTGCGGAGTTTCTCCAACCATCTTTTTAAATACCTTGAAAAAATATTTTGGATTTGTATATCCGATCTCCCTGGCAATCGATTCAATACTGCTGCCTGATTCCTCCAGAAGCTGCTTTGCATGCTCAATACGCAGCCTTGTTACATATTCATTAAAGCTGATCTGTCTTTCTTTCAAAATATTTCTGCACATGGACGGGGTCGTATAAACGCTGTCCGCGATCATCGACAATGTAATTTTCTTGTTGTAATTTTCACGGATATATCGATTGATCTCTTCAAAAAGATCCGGTTCTTCCTTTTCCTGGCCTCTCACGGACTGAAAGATCAATGAGATATACCCCGAAATTTCCCTGCTCATCCTGCCAAGATCATCGTCATAAATATAGCGTGTATCAAAATACCGCAGAATATCATCTGTCTCTACATTTTTTTCTTCTGCATAATTGTCAATTTTTTTAATCATACAGGCACATGTTTTCTTAATGTCTCCCAGCTTAAACTGCGACACATCCATATTTCCAAAAAAGCTTTCCATAACCGCCGGAACTTCACGGACATCATGCTGCATTCTGCGGAACCAGCGGTCTATGCATTCCTGCGAATAGATCATCCGGAAATTCTCTGCTGTTTCCGAATACAGCAGATTCCTGTAATGTCCGGCATACAACTCTCCCAATACTTTATCGTTATCCTTACGCAGGGAATTCAGCTTCCGAATGCTCCGTGTCCCGCGGCTGATCACGCAGACCATTTTCCCGCCCTCATATTTTTCAAAGAGTCTCTCTGCAGCATGCTCTGCCTTCAGTCTCAGATAACCGTCTCTTTCTTTATCTGTATACAGTAAAATAAAAAACTGCGATTTCAGCAGAGAATTCCTGATAACAGTACATTTTACTCCTTTTGACATATCCTGGAAGAGCATGCAGGCCGTTTCATATGCTCCTCTGCACCGATGATTTACAGAAACCAGACGGGCAAAAAAATGCTCCTGAAGCCTTTCCTCCGTCAGGATGCCCTGATCAAAATTTCCTAAGATCGCAGCCTGCAGCCTTTGATTTTTTTCTTCCGCCTCCACCATCTGTATTTTTTCCTCTATTGATCTCATCTGGCTCCGTTCTTCAATCTCTCTTACCGCTTTTTTCAGCTGCTCTTCTATTTCTTCTGAGGAAAACGGTTTGAGTACATAACCGATGACCCTGGATTCAATCGCCTTATGCATATATTCAAAATCCTTAAAGCTGCTGATCACGATCACCGGTTGATCCAGCCTGCTGTTTCTTAGGCTTTCCAGGAATTCTACTCCGTCCATCTTATTCATTTTCATATCCGTAATGATGATATCCGGATTTAATGCACCGACAAGCTCCAGCCCCTTTTTCCCATTTTCCGCCTCACCTGCACACAGATACGGGCTGTCCGGAATATCATTGATCTTCTTGATCAGTCCTTTGCGGATGATCGCTTCGTCGTCAATCACTATATAAGAATACATCTATCCTCCTCTGCTTTTAATGGAAGGCGGAGCGTTACGCATAGTCCGCCCTGCTGCCTTGCATCAATTTCCAGTCCATATGCCCTGCCATACATCAGCTGGATCCTCCTCTGGATATTTTCAAGGCCGATACTTTGGTTCTGCTTCATCCAGTTTTTCTGTGTCTGTCCCTCCTGAAATTTTTCGTAAGACAGCTGCTGCCTGATTCTTTCTAATTCCTCTTTACAAACCTTGACCCCCGGATTCTCTACACGGATCATAAGCTTTTCCTGATGCTTCTCTGCCTCAATCTGAATCCACCAGTCATCCATTTCATCCACCAGTCCATGTTCGATCGCATTTTCCACCAAAGGCTGCAGGATAAACTTTAAGACTCTGCAGTGCAGAAGCGGCTCTGATATCCGGCTTATGACCCGGATATCATTTTCAAAACGGATCTCCTGAATCCGGACATATTTTTGAATATTCTCCATTTCTGCCGCCAGGGTCTCTTCTGCTTTTTCAAATGCAATGCTGTAATGCAGCATATCCCCCAATGACTTTGACATCCTTGCGATCCTTTCATTCCCCTCCAGTTCCGCAAGGCTGTTGATATTCTCCAGTGTATTAAACAAAAAATGAGAATTAATCTGTGACATCAGTCCATTCAGTTTTTCTTTCAGCAGCTTGATTTCATTTACATACTGCTCTTCGATCAGCTCATTGATACGTGCAATCATCAAATGGAATTTATGATACAGGATCCCAATCTCATCCTCCCGTTTTTCAAAAGCCGGGATCAGGGTGATCTCTGATTCCGGAACCTCCAGCATGGCCGTTGACAGCCTTACGATAGGGGCTATTATACTTTTATTGATCGCAATGCTTGAAAGCAGGATTGATATCGTACATACAAGCAGCATAAAAAGAAGATTTTTTATATTTTTATCGTAAAGCTCATCTAATTCATCGACTCCGTATCTGGAAACCAGCTTCCAGCCATTGACATCCAGTGTATGAAAGATATATCCTCCGCTTGGAACAGAGACCACCCCGTTGTCCATATTCCGGATCTGCCGGAGCTCCTTTCCGGAAAGCTCCATCTGCCCCATGATCCGGTACAAAACCTTTCCTTTTGAATCCAGGATCAGCATCTCCGGATCTAATACCGTATCACTGGTGATCTCCCGGAATAGCTTCTCACTGCATACAACCGCAATATATGCTGTTTTCCTTCCTTTCTCATCCGCAACCGGCCGTATTTCCAGAATATTTTTTCCTGCGACCCTCTTATTTGGTGATTCCCAGAATGTGACCAGCTGATAGAGATCCTCCGCTTTCATCGTTCTGTACCAGCTGCTGTCTCTATAGCCCTGTTCCAGATAATATTCCTTTGCTTTCGTGTAAGAATAGGTATATCCGCTTTCGTTAAACAGATACACTCCTTCCACATATCTGTTGTTCCGTATCAGATTACTGCAGATATAAATAAATTCCCTGTAGTTCCGTAATCTCTGTATATCCGTAATCTCTGTATCTTCGCTTTCCATTCCGGCTATGGACTGGATGCAGTATTTATTGTCATACTGGCTGAAGATCAGAGAGGTTAAAAGTTCATCTACCTCCTGAAACGCGCTGTTAATCTGGTACGACGCCTTTTCGACTTCACTGCCGGCACTGATCCTTGTCCTTTCATCGTAAAACGAATAAAGACTTTTGATATACAGATAAAATAATATTAGGACCGGCAGTATGGAAACACAAAGCAGCCACAGCATAAATTTTGTACTCAGACTTTTTTTCAATTACGGCACCCCCAGATATTGATGTTTATCCTTATTGTACCATAACAGCAGCACGCTTATCCTTTTACGGCTCCTGTTGTCAGTCCGCTCACAAACTGCTTCTGCAGAAACGCGTATACGATCAGCATAGGCAGCGCGTTCAGGAAACAGGCTGCAAACAGCATCGTCCACTGTGTGGGCTTCTGCATATCACCGAGAAAAGAGAGCATGACCAGCGGCAGTGTTTTTTTCGTCGGTGATGATAAAAACAGCATGGATAAAAAGAAATCATTCCAGATCGGAACTCCCTGCGTGATCACGATCGATACCAGCGCCGGTTTTGTCAGCGGGATCACAATTCTAAAAAAAATCCCCATGCGGCCTGCGCCGTCAATACGCGCTGCTTCTTCCAGCGCCAGAGGCACTCCCGATTTCACAAAGTTTGTATAGACAAAAACAGAAAACGGGATCGATATCGTAACATACATAACAATGGGTGCAATATAGCTGTTATTCATTTTAAGAGAACGCATAATGCTGTAGATCGGTATGATTGACATCTGTGCTGAGATCATCATTCCTGCCAGAAAGAAAATCTGCAGGAACTGTCCCATTTTGGTTTTCAGCCTTGCCAGAGCATATCCTGCCAGAGATGCAACGGCCAACAGAACTGCAACACTAAAAAATGTCGTGATGATGCTGTTCTTCAAAGAACGAAAATAGTGCATTTTATCGAAAGCCTCTCGATAGCTTTCCATTGAAAATTCATTGAACAACTGCAGAAAAGACGCTGCATTTTCCGGTGTCCGAAAGGATCCTGACAAAGCGATCAGGATCGGGGAAAGCATGACAGCAAAGAATAACAAAATACCGATGCTGAACAAAATCTCTTTCTTTGTCTCTTTTTTCATTATGCTTCCACCTCCCGCTTTTTAAAGAAAAACAAAACAACACAGGATACCGATAAGATCAATACAAATGCCGCCGCTGCCAATGCCTCTGCCATTCCGTACCGATACTCCACAAAGGCCAGCTTATAGACGCTGTACATCAATGTGCTGGTCGATGAGCCAGGCCCGCCTCCCGTCAAGGTAAATACATAGTCAAATGATTTGAAGCCATTGATCAGTCCCAGCATGACGTTTACCGCAATCGTGTTGGCAAGCATGGGGATCTTTACCCGGAACATTTCCTGATGCCATCTGCATCCGTCTATCCTGCAGGATTCAATCACTTCCCCCGGAAGATTCTGCAGACCGGCAAGATAGATCAGGGTCATGGTGCCCGATGTTTTCCATTGTTCCACAAAGGCGCATGCGATCAAAGCCGTTTTTGTGCTTCCAAGCAGATTCGGTGCGCTTTCTGCCGCTCCGAGCAGGTCAAATATATTATAGATCATCCCATAATACGGCGCATAAACATAACTCCAGATAAATGCCACAACCACTGTGCTGAATAACGCCGGTATATAAAATACGGTTCGGAAGGCTCCCTTCAGCCTCAGCTTCATATTCAATATAAAGGCGATCGTCAATGCAAGGATATTACCGAACACAACTGTAAACAGCGTATAGACCCCTGTATTTTTCAGAGCATTCACTAAGGTTCCGTCACCCAGCAGATACTGAAAATTCTGCAGGCCGACAAAATGATAATCTCCGACTCCCGACCAGTCTGTAAATCCGTAGAAAAAAGACATGATCACAGGCAGTACCCAGAAGACCACATACAGCACCAGTGCCGGAAACAGCAAAAAGTATAGAATCCTGTTCGTTTTATTTTTCATCTTTAACTTCCCCTTTCCTTTTATCTTTGTGCAGATCTGTAATCTTATACTACCATGAGAGAAGTAACTTTTTCTCCGGATGCAAGTAACTTTTTCTCCGTTTCAAAAAAACTCTTGCAATGTCAATTTTTCCGTGTATAATGGGGCATACGGGTCTTCTGCGGGATTTGCAGGAGACCCGTATGATAGAATGTAAATGAAAGGAGTCAAACTATGAGAAATGAAAAAATCAGCTGGGTGAATTTCTTTCGGACAGTGCTTACCATCGCTCTGCCCATCGCGTTTCAGAATTTTTTATCCACCACGGCAAGCATGGTAGATACCATCATGATCGGCAGCCAGGGTGAATTGTCTGTAGCCGCGGTTGGGATCTGTTCCCAGATTTCATCTTTATTCTTTTCCTGCTACTTCGGGTTTGCAAGCGGGGGACTGCTGTTTTTCTCCCAGTATTGGGGCGCCCGCAATGAGAAGGGGATCAACCGGGTCTTTGGGCTTGCGCTGGTCTGTATGCTGGCTGTGTCCGTGCTCTTCGGCGGAGCCGCGGTCGCCAACCCGGAATTTATACTGGGGATCTATACGGATAAGGCGAATATCATCGCCATCGGGGCTCCTTATATCCGGATTGTCGGCTTTGCCTATCCCCTGCAGGTCATCGCCATGATCATCAGCTTCCTGATGCGTTCTACGGAGCGTGTAAAGCCGCCTCTGATCAGTTCCATTCTTGCGCTGATCACCAACTTTATCCTAAACTGGATCCTGATCTACGGGCGTTTCGGCATGCCCAAGATGGGGGCAGCAGGCGCGGCAGTGGGGACTTTGGTATCAGGAATCGTAAATGTATTTGTGCTGTTCCTGTTTCTTGTAAGGGATAAAAAAACAGTTGTGCTGAGAATCAAAGATATGTTTTCCTGGAAGGATGGTTTTCTCAGGGAATACATGGGGAAATGTCTGCCGATCATCTGCAATGAATTATTTTACGGAATCGGACAGATGCTGATCAATATCGTCATCGGGCATCAGTCCGAGTCAGCCATCGCAGCCATGGCTGCGTTCCGTGTGCTGGAAGGCTTTGTATTCGCTTTCTTTGCCGGCCTTGCGGACGCATCCTCTGTGGTCGTCGGAAAAGAGGTCGGCTCCGGACATCTTATGAGCGGATATCAATATATGAAAAAATTCGCTGTGCTTTGCCCCGTGATCACCTTCTGCATCTGCCTGATCGGTCTGCTGCTGAACGGGCCGCTCCTTTCGCTGTTCGGTCTTGGGGCGGAGGCGATGTTTTTCGGCAAATATATGATTCTTATCTATCTGGCGGCCGGAACGATACGTACCTGCAACTATATCATGAACAGCTGCTACCGCGCCGGAGGGGAAGCCGTATTCGGAACATTGCTGGAGATCATCTGCCTGTTTGCCGTAAGCGTTCCTGCAACATGGGCTGCCGGCATGATCTGGCATCTCCCGTTCCTTGCCGTATTCTCGTTCCTGTACACAGACGAGCTGATCCGGCTTGCCTTTGAATTATGGTATACCAGGAGCGGAAAATGGATCAAGCCTGTGACCGAGATGGGCCGGGAGGCATTGCCGGGATTCCGGGCGGAGCTTGCAGCCAGGAAGGGACGTTCCTGAAATAAACTGTACCATCTTGTTTCTCAACGGCTAAGCCAAATAAAAAGCTGTCAGAATTTTTTATACTTTGTGAGACGGCCGAATGGCCATAATGGGATGCCCTTGGGTATACTTTGTGAAACGGCCGAATAGCCATGATGGGATGCCCTTGGGTATCCTTTCTGACAGCTTCTTTCTCTATTTCCTGACGGAATCAAATAGTTTTTAACCGCATCTGTTTTACGTTTTCATTTTCTTAATTTCTTTATAAAGCTGCTACTCACACCGGCAGACTATCCCTCACGCACAGCGCCCCATACCCCGCGTATGTCAAGTTAATGTCACAAACTTTTTTCACTTTTCCCACGCGAAAATCGCTGAAAGGCGCATAACTTCGTGGGGCGTATGGTTCGCTAATGCTAAGTTGGAGCAAAATTGACGGTGAATTAGTGTCAAGTGAAAATCCTAATTGATGCCCAATAAAGTATACTCAAAAAAGGAAATGCCTTGTATGTACCTCCTGGAAAATAGCTTAATGCTCTCCCTCTAACCTCTCTTGCTAAGATGATGCCCTCAAATTTGATTATCATTATTTTAATTACAAAGATAAATTTCTCATACATAATCAAAATATATATTAATACCTTATCTACACATCGAAATATTTTTAATATCTAATCTTCTTTTCTTCTAAATATGCCAACCAGTTTTGTCGTGTCTTTCAATACATCAGGTAAAACCTTATCATGAGGAAGATTACATGGCCGCAAAACACATTGAGCACTCTTACAAATTGGTTCCGTAGCATTGCCAAACAGCTCTTGAATCACTCCATTCATTTCTTCCGTCCAATTAAACTTATTACGTTCTAACATCTCTCCTGTTATACTTATTTCATATTCTGGAAATTCTTTCTTAATTCTCTCACTCGCCCGCTCCGAATAAAAAATTGTTTTCACTATAATCTTAACATCCCTATTTTTGTCTAAAACATCTGGAATATGGTTACTATTTACCCCAAAAATATAATTTCTCTTATTACCAAAACTTCTAATTTTCTTAAGATAATAATTCAACATATCTATTGTCGATTTACCAGATAATGCATTATCCGTCAAAAACACAATTTTAGATATCGGGACATTCATATAGAAATACTCGTCATCCTGAATTTTCAAATTTCTATTAATAGTATTACCATCAAACGCCATTCTTAGCGAACCTCTATCTCCATTTGAATAACGTTCTATAAGCAAATTTAATGTTGCCCCAACTCCATCAGGCTCCTTCGCTATAATCAAAGTATTATTTTTACTTAATTTTTCAATTTCATCTAAATATTTTTTCATCATTTTACTTGGTTCTAACACAAAGGAACAATAGAATCCTTTTAATATCATTTCTTCAAATTTGTCATACTTAACTTTATCAAATTGAAAAACCTGCATCAGCCATAGAAGTTTATATAATGCTATATTACTCACAAATGCATCCCGATAAGTAGTACCAAGATAATTATATATACCATTATCAAACCCTATATTCGTAATAATGGTTACTAATTTATTCATATGATTGCTATCATTCAACCATTGATTTCCTATAACAAATTTAGATGCTACCTTTGATATATTCTTAATTGTATCAACAACATCCTCATATTCTCCTAACAAATATACTTGTTTTTTATCTTTTTCATAAAAACATAATCCAGATTTTATCTTTGTGCTCTCTATATTTATACCAGATAGACTATAAATTTTATCTTCTAAAATAGTCTCATTTGCAACTTTATATTCAAATATGTTTCCTATCCCAATTCCAATCTTTAATTCTTCAATTATTACTTCTTCATCTATATACTTCTCATTTTTTAAACTTTCGAATAAATTTTCCACTTTTCCTTCAAAAGGAACATATATAGCGTATGGCATCACTAAATGAAAATACTCTGCAAATTGCGTTTTTACCGATACTTTCTCAATATTCATGTAATCACTTATAAATTTAGCATATTTACGTAAAGCATCTAATATTCGACCATTATGTAACTCTTCATCAAAATATATTTTTATTAACTGATTTTGAAAAAAATCTGTTTCTGATAAATCCGTCAAAATTTTTAAACAAGTATTATCCTCATTACATAATTTTGTACAATACTCTACCAAAAAATCCAACGTCAAAACATTAATAGTTCCCACTTGTGCTATCGTAGAAGTTCTAAGTCCATTCTGATCTCTTTTTATGCGATTCCAAAATGTTTCATAAAGTGTTCTTTCTTCTTTTACTATTTTCCCTTCTGAAATTAAAAAATCATCATTTTCAGAGAAACGATTTATTAGTCTTGTATACATATTAGTTTGCACATTTACCCAAAAAACATCTCCAAGAAAAACATTATATATCCTCTTTTCCATCAGTTCTTTCAATACCATTTGTTTACTAAAATTTGTACCATTTTCCATAATAAATGCAAAAGAACGTGGTTCCTCATAAGCCTCTCTTTTGTATAAATAATAAAATGCTATTGCATTTTCTTCATTTTCTCCTTCAAACTTACACTCCTCTGCATTAAAATAATCTCTATTTACATTACGGACAAGAACTTCATTTCCCCATATTGCCACAATAGTTCCATTTTTAGCACTATTAATCCCTGCATTCTCACCATACAAGATTTCTCCTCCATCACATAACATTTTAATTAAATAAATATGAAATTCTTCTGCTATTTCCAGCATTTTGCTTTTTATGGACTCTTTATCATCACCAATATGATTAACCCTGTTAAATAGTTGCAAAGAAAAGATTAGTTGCAAATAGTGCTCTTCCGTCAACTCGAACTCAGTAGCAGCGTCTTCTATCAATCTATGTATTGGAAAAACTTTCTCTCCACTATCTTCCAGTTCAAAAACCCATTTAACCTGTCCAATTACATCATTCAATTTTCTGTAAAAGTCGTAAAATTTATTATCTTGATTTGTATCATACACATCCTTTCTATTTCGCAACCAAACCAAAAACTTAATAAAAATAACTTCTTTACACTCATAAAATCTATCTTCTTCGTCCGAAGCTATCGCTGAAAAATAAGATACAAATTTTAAAATTTTATCAATATGTGCAGTATAATTCTGACCTTCTTGAAAGCCTACCCATTTAGTACATAGAACCCAAAAGGCATTTGCATATTCTATAATGCAATTCTTCCTTTCGTCAGTCGTAATCGTTTCGTCCAAATAAAGCTCCCATAGACTATTCATATCTGACTCTTCTGCTTTTGTTTTTACATGTAATAATAGTATATAATCATTCAATCGTTTCTTTAGCATTCTCTTTCTTCCTTTTCCTGTAATTTTAACTCTAACAAAATTTCTGCATTTTGAACCTCTTCCGAAATCTCACATTTTTTTAAATATTCTTTCAAGGTTAAAATACCATCTTTATCAATATTTAAGGAAATATTATCAATACACAACACTAGCATACATAACATATTTTTAAAATTTATGCTGTCAGCTGGAATTTTCACATAATCCCAATTGTAAAAAAAGGAATGACTCTTTGTAACATCATTAAAAATTTTATTATAAAATTTTCTAAATAATGATCCCCTGCCAAATTGAGAAGATATAATTCTTTCGTAGAATTCTTCAAAGTATTTTTCTTGCAAAGTATTGCTCACTTTATCACTAAAGATCAAATTTGCATCATTAATATCCCAATTATTTTTACGATAGATGTATCTAATATAAACATTTTCAAATTCAGCCTTATCTATAGTATTTATCCAATTATCCTCTCTAACTTGAAAAACATCATAATTTAAATCCCGAAATTCCTGTAATTCAAGTTTGTCTACCAGAGATAGTTCTCCAATTTTTCCATAATTTTTTGTTTTTTTTAAGTTGAGATAAAGTCCTTTTTCCTCCAAAAAGCCTGCCAAATCTCTAATAAGCATTTCTCCGTCAATAGTACTTGGAAAAAACATAAACATATCATCAACATATCTATAACTTTTAACTTCTTGGTACATACTATTACTCATAAAAAACTGAGAAATCATTTCTTCCAGTACAATCTCTGCCAATACTCTAGCATATGCAGGTCCTTGAGGCACTCCACGTAAATCTCCAACACTTTCAAGCATTATTTTTTCATTTATAGAATTTAAGTATTTATATATATTTTTAAATTTTTCATATTGCTTTATCTTTTTATGCTGCAATATGTTTTCAAACATTGTTTGAAGATATATATTATCATAAAAACCCTTAATATCCATTTTTGCACAAACGTAATTCTCAAATATAGGATAAGAAAAGTATTGCGAAATATCATTTTTAAAACGCATCCACGAGCTTATCCATGGATAAAAGACATCCCCTCCAATACCAAAATTCAAATGATAACTATATGAAGAATAATCTTTCTGTAGATACATTATCATTTTATTAACCAATGCTGTTGTGATCACACGTTCCTGTGCACCCAAAGAGATTAATATGCGTTGTTTATCTTCTTCGTTTCTTATATATTTCCTAAATTCAATCTTAGAAGGCACACTATATTTACCACTTTCTATCTTACTAATAATTTCTTCTATTTTGCAATAATCATAATACGAAAAAGAATTAAGTTTATATAATGTCTGCAAATGATATACCTCATCATTATACATAAAATAATTTATTTCCTTTTCTATAATATTCTCCACAAAATTAATTTTATTTGAAAAATCATTTACATTCGATATATGGTATGGAATATCTAATGCTTTAAAAATATACTCATCAATAAACATGTCCCTTTTTTCTATAGGACAATTCCTATTATTATACAATTCATATAAATAATTAAATGTTATTGGAAAATAATATTTTTTATATTTCGCTATCATACTATGAGTAATCTGCGAATTATAATTCTGTTGCTTTTTCAGAATTTCCAATAAAAGTTGTTCTCCATTTTCCATATGTCCAAATACACCCAACAGAACAACACGTTCAAGACTTGTCAATCTGCCATCTGCTATATGAAGCCAAATACTACTTAAAATTTCATCTAAAACAAATACCTCTCTAATTTCATCTAATGATATTTCCCGTTTACCTACCAATATTTTTTTATGATATTTTATAATATTCTCGGTTGATATTTTTTGCGTAATAGCTAATTTATCAACAATCTGTTCAATTGAATTTTTTTTGATTCCTTCAAGAAACGTCAATTGATTGCTCAAAAACTTTTCATCCAAACTCTCAACAGAGTTAAATTGATCTTCATCTTTATCGATAAAATATGAATATGTCCCTAACTGATGGCGTGACAAAGGAAGTTTAACTTGCAATCCATATTTATTATTTACTTTTCCGCTTCCCGTTTTGGGAAAACAATCTAAACCAAACCTTCCGTCCATCACTATTTTATAATAAAAACTATCCCTAAGTTTAGTCACTATAGTAAATGCTAGATCTTTTGTTATCACCTGATCTAGAAAAATCCACACATGAATTCCTCTTCTACCGGAAAATTCCAACAAATAACTTATATGCAATTCTTCCAATTTCGAAATCAAAGCATCTACATATTCTCTTTTTAGGATTTTTAATTCATCCCTATTTTGATTTTTACAATCAAAATCAAAGCAAATCCACCTCAACTTATTTTGGTTTGTTTGCTGCTGATATGTTCCTATCGAATGTCCTCCTCGCAACATTTCTTCAATTAATGATACTGTAATTGGTGATTTTACAGTAAAATATTTTGATTTTTCCTGTTGTATAGCGGCAACACTTGTATTTACAACAAAATTCTCATATAATTTCTCTGCTACCTTTTTATACATAATATTCCCTTCATAATCTGGAATTCACCAGTTCTTTTCTAAATCCTTATCTGATTTTCAATCAAGGTTTTTTCAAAATAAAAAATTATTGTTTCTTTGTATTTACTATCCATTATCCTTTCTCTTAGAATATCTTCTCTCTACAGCCACTTCTTCTTTCAAACAACATATTTACTTCGTGAGTATAGTCGTTTCTAAAACATCTGCCTTGTGTGTCAGATTATTTCCTAAAAATAGCACCTTAAACAACTCTATAGCAATAGAAAGGACATTTTTTGCTATAAGTAATTGGGGAAATGGCCCACCTCACCATTTCCCCGATTCTAATCTTAATGAAAATATCTACGCTCCTTTTACACCATCTGAAGCCCTGCAAGCAACTCCACTTCTGCAATATCAAGCCCTGAATATTTCGCAACCTTATCAATCGACAATTCACCATCCTGCAACATTCTGAGCGCCGCCTCTTTTTTAGCCTCATCTTTCCCTTTATCTATACCTTTTTTCAAGATTGTCCTTGCTTCTGTCTCAATTAACGCTCCACCCATCATTCCACCTATCTCTTTCTGCACATTCTCATACTTCTGTGCGATTTCTTTAATCACATCCCCGGAAAGTTCTATAATCGTACGTTTGTCAAATGCCCCAATAATCCCTTCCTGTTCCAGTTTATTAAGCCTTTCCAAAATATCCTGATACTCTGCTTTCAGTTCTGTCAATTTCTCTTTATTACTATTATACACCTGAAAGTTCTTTTCATGTGAAAAAATATAAAATGGAATTAACAATAACAGTCCTTTTGAAAAAATATCTTCCAGAATATATTCCTGTACCTTCATAATCGGTACATCATACTCCACAGTACCACCCGGAGTTTTTATCACATATCGCATTTTATCAGGTGTCTTTTTATAATTCCTTAGATATAGGACCGCTGTATTTGGAAATGTCACTGTTAATGTTTCATTGACGACTTCACCTTCATCTAACGCAATCTGCGCATCATACTCAAACAACCGAATTGTCATCCGCCCATCCGGCAGGCTGCTCTCACATTCCAGATGGTATTTTTTCTTTTTCTTTCCATATATTATGAAATTAGTATCCGTTATTCTTTCCTGATTCGCTGAATCCTGTTGTTCAATAAAATGTTCATTGGGATGAAACTCTATTATTTCATTTCCTGTATAGTCTTCCTTGAAAACCTCATTGATTACCGGAATAATCATTTGTCGGCAATCATTTAAAATTGTCCGAAATGCTCCATCATATATATTTCCCATACGCAATCCTCCGTATTTCTTATTTACATCATATCATTATCATATTTGTATACGCAACTATATTTGAAATACAATTTGCATTTTTCATATCTTATATGTTTATTTCATTCGATTTATCCTGAATTAACCTATAATAAGCACTTTATTCGACACCATACATCACAAAATAAAGCGCATATTATCCCCAAAAACTACTCCATTCTACCCCGGCAGACTATTTTCGACGCAGACCGCCCCATATCCCACCTGCGGATTCGGATACACGTCAAACCCCGGCAGTTCCCTCGCCCCGCGTCTTAAATACGCCTTCACCTTCTCCCCATACAGATAAGGATCATTCCCCTTCACGATCCCCTCTCATGTTAAGTTAATGTCACAAACTTTTTACTTTTCCCTACGCAAAATCCCCGGAAGCCGCTCCAGGCATAGCTTATTTTAACTGCCTGTGCAATGAGACTGCTTTAAGAATTCCGTGCGCAATCAGGACCATTTTCTTCTCTTGCCCGGATCAGTTCATTGATCTCCTCTGCCTGGATTTCCTGCCGCTTACGAAAATACCAGAAGATAAACCCATCAGTAAATAAAAAGGTTACCGTAAAAGACACAAAGATGGAAACATCCATGCCCTTCCAGAAGAACATCCTGGAAATAAACAGTGACAGCAGATACAACGCCACCGACTCTGCTATGCAGTAATGACTCCATTTCCGGAATTCTATTCTGCTGATCAGCGCATCTATGAGCTGGCATGCAGCAATCCACACAAACAAAATCAGTGGGAAGGAGGAAACTTCATTCCCCCACAGCAGATTAAGCCCCCAGTTTGCAAGCACGATCAGGGTAAAGCAGATACAAGTAGACGGAATCCAGTTCCATAAAAGATTTTTCATAAATTTTCTCCTTTCAGCTTATTTTTCAATAGTTCAATGTAATTACGGGTAACGATCTGGGTTTCCCCATTCACCAAAAAGACTTCCAGCCGATGATTATAAAGCGTGCGCACGCTTTTCAAATAATCGGTGTTGATGATGCAGTTTTTGCTGATCCTTATAAAAGAAGTATGGAGCAGTTTTTCTTCCAGCGCAGTCAGCGTATCCCGGCAGAAGTAAACCTCCTTTTCCAGATAAAGAAAGGTTTTCCCGTCCGCAGAATCCATAAAATAAATTTGTTCCAGCGGAATCCGGTACTCCTTCCCTTCCTGATACCCCGTTAAGGAAAAGCCATGCTGCCGGATCAGCTCAATCAAATGACGGAGCCTTCCATCCACATGAGCGCAATTGATAATAATTTCTGTTTCGGAAACCGCAAGATCCTGATGGATAGTCAGCTTCATTTTTCTCCTCCTTCCTGCCTCGGCAAAACTATCGTATCACCCAGGCGCCGGTAAAACAATACCCCGGCAGGCAAGATGCCCTATGCCGGGGTGAAATACCTTTTTTATTCCCTTTTCCTAATACTATGGTTTTACGGTATTGGATACCGGATGGAACACACCTTCCGCCCTGCTCCTACGTTCAGCGCCATCGTCCCCACTCCACATTCCTGATAACCTCCAAATCTAATATTATTAAAAAAGGGATCCTGTAGGTGTATTAAATCCAAACAATGCATAATAAGCACTTTATTCGACAATATATATGCCAAAACAAAGTGCTTATTCTCCTAAAAATCTATTCTCTTTTACACAGGCAGACTATTTTCGACACACAGCGCCCCATACCCCACCTGCGGATTGGGATACACGTCAAACCCCGGCAGCGGCCTTGCCCCTCTTCTCAAATACGCCTTCACCTTCTCCCCATACAGATAAGGATCATTCTCGTTCACGATCCCCCACTCCATCAGCAGCGCCGCACCCCCTGTCACAAACGGCGTCGCAAACGAGGTTCCTGTCACCGGAGCATATCCGCCCCCTGCCGCCGCGGTCATCACGTTGACTCCCGGCGCCGCCAGGTCCGGCTTAAATGCCGTCATATTTTCATACCCCGCCGCATACTCCGTCCGGGCGCCCCTTCCGGAAAAGTCCGCATACGTAAAATTCAGGGCATCATATGCCCCCACCGTCACAACTCTGGACGCAGTGGACGGAATCGTAAGCGTAGCCCCGCTTTCCGGATATAAAAATGCCGTTCCTATATTCAGCACTCCCTGGCTCGGAAGCCACATCTCATATTCTCCATTCACAATCTTCCTGGGCGTCAGTATGATCCTCCAGACTCCGCTGTCGATATAGGACTGCCTGGGAAGAAAATCTATGAAGATCTCCTGCCGCACACTATAAGGGCTGGGCTCTCCATAGTATAGAAGGATCTCCGTATTTCCCAGCACAAATCTCTGGGAGCCTAATATCTCCTGAATCGGTCCCACGCGGACACCGGAAGGGCTGACCAGGGAAATATCCACCTGATCCACATAAGACTTCCAGATCTGCACATTCAGCGCAGGTTCATTGCTCTGCACTCCAAGCTGCACCTCTTCCTCCTGGTTCTCACGCATCCGCCCTGCCGTATGCCCGGCGCTGGTCCCCTCATTTCCGGTGCCGACGCAGAACACACTCTTCCAGTAATTCGAAATATCATCCAGGAAATGTTCCACTAATGATGAGCCGTCGTGCGCCCCATAGGTATTTCCAAAGCTGATATTCACCGCCACCGGCATCCGCAGCTCCAGAGCTTTCTTGATCACATAATCAACTCCCTGCATCAGTTCTGTCGTTCTGGGAAATCCATCCGCCCGGGGGCTGCCCATCTTGACGATCAGCAGTTCGCTTTCCGGAGCCACGCCGGCATATTGTTCCGCCACGGCTGAGCTGTCGGAACGATAGCTGATTCCCGCATTGCTTCCTGCATCCTCCGGCATATCCGGCAGCCCCCCGTTTTCCCCATTGCGGGCATTTCCTGATGCCATATACTGCCGTCCATTCCCGGCCGCAATCCCGGCCACCGCCGTACCATGTCCGGAGGAATCCCGGCTTGGCACGATCCGGTTTCTCTCCTGCAGGCTTTCCGCCGATAATGCCTCATTGATCTGTTCCTGTGTATATTCCGTTCCTATCGCATACCCCTCGGGAGGGCTCCCGGCAATCGACTGGTCCCATAATGCACGGATCCTCGTCGTACCGTCCGGATTGCGGAAATCCCACAGGCTGTAATCAATTCCGCTGTCTACGATCGCTACGAGAACGCCTTTTCCCCTTAAGGAAAAAGGAGCCTGCCGAACCGGATTGACACAGGAAACTCTTTTTCCGTTTGCCACCTGGAAAAATAACCGCTTCGGCTTTTCGATATACTCGACCTCCGGAATCCTGACCAGCTCAGGGATCTGGGATTCCCGTATCACAATGACCGCATATTCATTGGCCATCTCCGTTACAGACTCCGCAATCAGACGAACTTCATTCAAATTGCCGGAATATTTGATGATCAGATCCCACTCCCGGTCAATCGGGTCATATCCCACATCCAGCTCCAGTGATTTCCGCCGTTCCTCCTCCGAAGCATCCAGAGCAAGATTTAACTGATTATCTGCTTTCTGACTATCCATAAATGCACCGCCGCTTTTCACACACTCTCCTTTACAATATGCCGGATTTATACAAAATGCGAATCCATATCCTCCGATCTTCTGAAATCCCTCCGCATACTGAAAAACGAAGCTGTCGGGAAATGGCTGGGACCGATTAGGCATCACAGCAAGAGATTTTACAAAAATGCCATTTCCCGACGGCCTCATCCGTCCTTTACCAATGTGAAAACAACACTCCCGCAAGCGGTGACAATACGATCATGATCATCGAAAAGGTAAATGATTCCATAGAAATCAAGGTTGCCCTCTGCTCTGACGGAAACATATCCTGCAGAATCGTATTGGTTCTGACCTGAAGCGCGTCATCGCTGAGCGCGGCGGCAAAGCCTCCTGCGGTCATAAGCAGATACCTTCCGGAATGCTCCGCCAGTACACCGCAAAGCACAAGTGACGCAGTTATCGCAAATACGCTTCGATACCGCAGCTTCTTACATCTGAGTATGAGTCTCGCGCCGAGTATGCCGCCCAGCTGCATGAAAAACAGTGTGAAGCCAAGCACATGCCCCGGCATACCGGCCTTGGGCAGCTTTGCCTGAAGAAAAAATAACAGCAAAACATCAACCGCCCCGACCATCGAATTGCAGAACATGAGAAGCACGGCACGCTTTGCCTTTTTCATAAAGCCAAGGCTCATGAGAAAACAGGACACAAGCTCACTCCTGATGGCAAATAGAGCGGTTCGGAATTTCCGGCTCCTCATGGCAGAGCCCGGCTGCGGACTCCTCCCATTTTTCTCATGTTCGCAGCATCGAACCTCGCTTAAGGAACGGAGTACCCACATTTGCGCAATCCCGATCAGCAGATCCGCCCCATATGCCGCCTGATATCCGATAAAAAGCGCGAAGCCGGCACATAGCGTAGAGATTCCGCCGCAAAGCCGATATAAGATCAGCTGATCTGACGCATACTTTTCATAGCGATCTTCCTGTTCCTCTGATTTCAGCGAATCGTAAGCCAGCGCCTCCCCTGACCCTGACGAAAAATTATAGCTTGCTGCCTGGAACATCATGGATATACATATCATCCATAAATTGCCGGAAACTATCATCATGATATTACCGGTCATCCTCATCATGCTGCTGACGATCAGCATATTTTTTCTTCCGAATACATCGGCAAGGACACCTGACGGAATTTCCAATATCAAACTGGTGATATGAAATACAGTTTCCGCAAAGCCTATTTCAACCAATGTATAACCCCGTGCCGCAAGAATCGCCACCCACGCGCCTGTCAGGGACAGACTGCCGAGTACAGTCGATAGATACAATCTCGTTATTTGTTTTTGTAGATTCTGCATAAAAAAATCTCCTTAACTGTAATTTTAGAATCGTTAAGGAGATAATGTGCCTGTTATAAATCCGATGAATGAAAAACAGAAGCTGTCAAAAATCCTGCTTATAGATTCCTGTTCTTCTGCAAATCTTCCTGAAAAAAGGCGCACTATCCCCGCAAAGCAGTAAAATGTTACCTTTTTTCAGTTGCAGATTTGTCATTTTCCAGAACATAAAATCCAGCCTCTCTTTTCCTACCTGTGTTAAATGATAGCACAAATGCCGCGGTTTGCCAAGATGCAAAATGATCCTCCGCATAACGAAAATGAGCGAAACCGCATTCATTTCTTTCCGATAAAATGCAGACTGCACACCAAAAGCAGCGGCAATCTGCAAAAAATATACTAATTCTTCCCTTTATATGGAGCAAGCTCATAAGGCAGGAAATACCCCTGCTCATGGTGGCAGGACGGGCAGGATGAAGGAGCCTGCTTTCCTTCGAAAATGTATCCGCAGTTTGTGCAGATCCATTTCCCGGTATTTTCACTGGCAAAATATTCGTTCTTTTCCAGCATCTTGGCCACCTGCGCAAAACGGAGCTGGTGAGTCCGTTCTACTTCCGCGATCAGAGAAAAAGCAGATGCGGCTTCCAGGAAGCCTTCTTCCTTGGCAACCCTGGCAAATTCCTGGTATACGTCGTCCGCCTCTTCCTTTTCATTGTGCTCCGCAGCCCGGATCAGCTGTGCAAGGTCTTCCTGCTGGTCCACCGGATATCCTCCGTCAATAAAGATCGTCTCTCCCGACAGGCTTTTCAGCAGTTCATAATACCGCTCCGCATGGGCGCGTTCCTGCTCTGCCGTGTACTCAAAAATATCCGCGATCGAATACATTTTCATCTGCCGCGCTTTTTCCGCGCCTAACGTATAACGGTTTCTTGCCTGGCTCTCCCCGGCAAATGCCCGCATCAGATTTTCTTTTGTCTTGCTTTCCTTAAAATGAACAGCCATAGAACAAACTCCCTTTCTTTTTCTATCTTTCGATAAGTAGTCTGTCCCATGGCTGGAAAAATATACTTCAAAATCCAATATTTTCTATCATTCGGCGGGACTCCGCCGTTTTGCATTTCAAAATCCGGCCCGCAGAAGCCGCAAAAGGCATCAATTGAATCCGATCAGCCTTCTTGCGACGCTGTACGCCATGGAAGATACCTTTCTCCCGGACCTTCCCGGCAGATTCATGGTCTGTCCCAGGATACCATAGCGGATCTTCAGGAAAATCTTATAATCCATCTGCCGCAGATATTTCCACAATTCTTTTTTCTTCTGAAGGTTCTCCGCATTTTTAGAGCGGATACATAATATGGAAGATACCGTCATCATGATCGCCAGATAATTGATCATATATTTCCTGAGCTTCTTGCTCCCGATCAGGCGCAGGTCGTACATGGATATCATGCTCTTTGTCACATAGATCTGCTGGTCCACACGGCTGATCATGATCTTCTCATTCACAGACTGGTCTTCCCTGCCGATAAAATACCGGTAAAAATCCACGTCCAGATAACACAGCAGGCGCACATGGGGGAGCGGATAGTAGACATAAATGTTGTCTACATAAAACGTATGCTTCGGCAGCTTTAACTGACAGAGCTTGAGCATCTCTGTACGATACATGACCGAATGCATGAGGATATACTGATCCAGATGGAAGCTGCCGATATCGTCCCACCGGAAGATCTCGTTCTGCGGAAGGACATTCCGGTAATGGATGATCTTCTTGTGTTCCATCCCTGCTTTTTCATAGACATAATTGGATACGATCATGTCCACCTCAGACCCTTCCCGGACAAATCCCCTGATCACCTCCAGAAGCTTCATCAGGGAATCCTCGTCTACCCAGTCGTCGCTGTCCACGACCTTGAAATATTTTCCGGAAGCATGGGACAGTCCGGAATTTACCGCGTCCCCATGTCCGCCGTTCTCCTTATTGATCACTTTCACAATGGACGGAAACCGTTCCGCATACTGCTTCCCGATCTTCCTCGTCTTATCTGTAGAACCGTCATTCACGATCAGGATCTCCACATCCTCACCTGCCGGCAGGATAGAATTGATCGCTTTTTCCATATACGCTTCCGAATTATAGCATGGAATCGCAAACGTGATATACTTCATTTTTTAATGTTCTCCCTTCACTCTCCGCTTTCCTGTCATTTCCTCCACCACAAGCTTCATCGCCGTCGTTCTCGGAACCGCCTTTGTGTGAAAATCAAAATGCGTTTCGTGGTAGTGGTCTGTCATGATGGTCAATGCTTCCATCTTCTCCTCCTCAGATACGATCTCTACTTTTCCTCTTCCGATCACACTCTCGTACTCCATCGTGCAATACCCCTTCTCTTCTGAGGAAACCAGCCTGTGCGAGCAGTCCATCTCAAAGGAGGCACGGCTGTCCTTCTCGATCAGCTCGTATTTTTTTCCTTTCTCCGCTCCATGAAAGTACAGCGTCACATTTCCCTCCTGCACCTTCACTCCGAAATTCAAAGGCAGTATATACGGATATCCCTCGTCATTCAGCGCAAGCCTGCATACATCGCATCGTTTCATGATCCTGATCATTTCATTCACATCTTTTACTTCTCTGTCAGCTCTTCTCACTTGTATGGCCCTCTTTCCTATTTTTAGATCATTCATGCTGTTTTCCAAAATAGCATGGTAAAACAGAGATGTCAAGGCTTTGCCGGCTGTTTTTGCACATGTATGTAAAGTGTCGGTGAATAATAACCACACGTAAACACAATTACAAAAATTCGATAAAATTTTTGTTGACAATGTGCTCTGGATACTATATAATAGGTTTTGCGTCACGGGTGGGACGTATGGTTTTGATGTTGCGGGGTGTGGCTCAGCTTGGCTAGAGCGCCTGGTTTGGGACCAGGAGGTCGCAGGTTCGAATCCTGTCACCCCGACTTGACATGCGGGTGTAGTTCAATGGTAGAACACCAGCCTTCCAAGCTGGATACGTGGGTTCGATTCCCATCACCCGCTCTCTTACAGATATTGATAATGTAAGAAGGAAGCCTACACAGTGCATGGGGGCTGTTTCATTTATGAGTCTGTAGCTCAGCTGGATAGAGCAACGGCCTTCTAAGCCGTAGGTCGAGGGTTCGAATCCCCCCAGGCTCGTTATGGTGGGTATGGTGCAGTTGGTTAGCGCGTCGGATTGTGGTTCCGAATGTCGTGGGTTCGAGTCCCACTACCCACCCTCTTCTCGCAGGAAGAAGAAAGCATCAGAGAGACATGATGTTTATCCAAGTCTTTGATGGGCTATCGCCAAGCGGTAAGGCACAGGACTTTGACTCCTGCATTCGCTGGTTCGAATCCAGCTAGCCCAGTTTATCCGGATGATCCGGGTTTGGGAATTTCATAAGATTACGGGCGTGTAGCTCAGGTGGCAGAGCACTTGACTTTTAATCAAGTTGTCCGGGGTTCGAATCCCCGCACGCTCATTTGGTGACAATATCCTGGAATTGATTCCCGGATATTTTTTCATCCATAATAATATAGGATCTGATATAAGAGACATCAAGCAGAGGATCATTCGCAGAACAAGTGATTCTGCAGGTTGTGATCTTAGATTCTATTTTTAGATCATGCGGATATGGCGGAATTGGCAGACGCGCCAGACTTAGGATCTGGTGTCTATGACGTGCAGGTTCAAGTCCTGTTATCCGCATTGAACAACAAAAGACCGGATGCCCTGTTTGCAAGGGTTCCCGGTCTTTTTTTGTCTGTAGATCAGAAAAAGGGGCAAGCGAATTCTTATTTCAGATAACATTGCTGATATTCTGCCTGATCCTCCTTCAATTCCATGATCATATAGCTTCCCTTCCGCCCTTCCTGACGCGGAAAAGACAGACTTCCCGGATTCAGCACCGTGATGTCCGGATCCTGTTCCAGATAAGGACGATGCGTATGCCCGAACATCACAATATCCGCGTTCCTTGCTCTGCCCTCCTCTTTCACCTGCTGCGGATCCAGGGAAACACAATAAGTATGCCCATGGGTGATAAATACCTTCTTTGCCCCGATATAAAATTCATCCTCTTTCGGAAGTTCTGAAAAAAAATCGTTATTTCCTCTGACAATGTGCTTTTCACATGTTACAACGGCATTGATATACTCCTCTCCGCCTTCCACATCCCCCAGGTGGATAAACATGTCTACTGCCCCTGCACTCTCTAATGCACGATCCAGGTTTCTATGATAGCCATGTGTATCACTGACAATTAAGATCCTCATTCCTCTTCCTTCCCAAATCTTGCCTCTATGATCTTGCGCATGGCGCGGAGCGCATTTCCCCGGTGGCTGAGTTCATTTTTCTTATCCGGATCCATCTGTGCGGTTGTACAGCCATACTCCGGCACATAGAAAATGGGATCATATCCGAAACCATTTTCCCCAAGCATCTCTTTTGCGATCGTACCTTCGATCGTACCGCGGACCGTCTCCACGCTTCCGTCGGGAAATGCCGCCGCGACCGCGCACACAAACCGGGCAGTGCGCTCTTCATCCGGTATGCCCTCCAGCTTGTCCAGCAAGATACAGTTCTTGACATCATAGGAAGTGTCCTCGCCTGCAAATCTCGCGGAATAAATTCCCGGCGCCTTATCCAGATAATCAATCTCCAAACCCGAATCATCTGCAAGAACGATATCATCGGGCAGAAGCCTTGAAATTGCCCTTGCCTTGATCTCTGCGTTTTCTTCAAAAGAAATCCCATCTTCTACGATATCCGCCTCAACCCCCAGCTCCTTCATGGAATATACCGGCATTCCAAGATCTGATAAAATCATGCGGATTTCTGTCATCTTATTCTCATTTCCCGTCGCAAATACGATTCTTCTCTCCATAATCCTACCTTCTTAGTTCCTCTTACATCTTTCTTGAATTTACTGATTTTAATATTTATATCTAATCCAGTAACAGTATAACATAAACCTGCTCTTTTTGCGATAAAAAAACCTCAATCTGACTTTTTTATTATAATTCGAATTACCTACCGTGTTCACAGCAATGGATCCGGCCGGTTTAAAGCTGCATATCTCTCACGCCGTGCCCGGATCCCGCTTTTCACGTCTGGGAGGCTTCGGCCCCATAAACTGATAAAAATAGGTTTTGATCATACCATTGTAAATCTTCCGATTCTTGTCCGCCTTTCTTCCGAAATACCGTTCAGCTTCCTCATATGCGGTGATCACATATGCGGACCAGTCATACAGCCGTCGAAAGCTCTCCCCAAATTCCCGGTAGATCTGCGGAAGGGACTCCTGATCCTCAAGCCGTTCCCCATAAGGGGGATTGGTAATGATAAATCCATATTTTTTCGGATGGCGGAGTTCACTTACCGGACGCTGCTGCAGATGGATCAGATGATCGACCCCCGCATCGCAGGCATTCTGCCTGGCTGCTCTGATCACATCCCCGTCGGCGTCATAGCCCTGGATATCCGTTTCCACATCCAGGTTCTCCTGCTCTCTGGCTTCGTCTGCTGCCTCGAGCCACAGCTTCCGCGGAATCAGTTCCGACCAGTTCTCCGCTGTAAATGAACGGTTCAGGCCGGGAGCAATATTGGCCGCTATCATAGCCGCCTCGATGGGAAATGTCCCGCTTCCGCAGAATGGATCCACAAGGATCCTGTCTTTTTTCCAGGGTGACAGCAGGATCAGAGACGCTGCCAGAGTTTCCGTAATGGGCGCTTTACTGGAAAGCTGTCGGTATCCTCTCTTATGTAATGATACTCCGGACGTATCGATTCCAATCGTTGCGATATCCTTCATGAAAAAAACACGGATCGGATAGGAAGCGCCGTCTTCCGGGAAGCGTTCCTTGTGATAACAGGTTTTCATTCGCTCTACCATAGCTTTTTTCATAATAGACTGTATATCGGAAGGGCTGAACAGCGCACTCTTTACAGACGCGGCTTTGGTCACCCAGAACCGGCCGTTTTCCGGGATATAATTTTCCCATGGAATCCGCTTTGTCTTTTCAAAAAGCTCGTCAAATGTAACTGCCTTAAATTCCCCGGTCTTCAGCAGGATCCTTTCTGCTGTCCTGAGAAATATGTTGGCCCTGCAGACCGCTTTCATATCCCCCTGAAAAGTCACCCGGCCGTCTTCTACCTTAACGATCTCATATCCCAAATCCAGAATCTCCCTTTTCAGCACCGATTCCAGACCAAAATGGCAGGGAGCGATCAATTCTACCCGTTCCATGAATACCTCCTTCAAATCCAATGATCCTGTTCGAAAGCCCGCGGCCTTTACCAAACAATTATATTTATATTACTATAAATCAGGGGCGTAGTAAAGCTGAATTTACTACGCCCCTGATTTAATACTGTTCTTGTCTCTTATTAACTAGTAGTTGTTCTTCTCGTCATATGCGTTTTTGTTCTGGCTGTTGCTGTGATGACAATTCTTGTTCTGTGCGTTAGAACTGTTCTTGTTTTGTGCATTCTTGTTAGAAGAGTTCTTGTTGCTCTCATCTGCATAAGATGAATATGAGCTGTTGCTGTTTGAATTTGAGTTGTTAGTATTCTTTGCCATGAGTAAATTCCTCCTGAAATTTATTTGGTACAGTCATATTCTCTCTCCATTTTGATTTTTTATGCATCAAATTTCAGCCCATTTTCGATTTTAGCCCATTTTAAGCCATTTTCTTGTAAAATTTATAAAGAATTTTTCATTTTTGCTTGCATTTTCCAATTTCATATATTATACTAAGAGTTGTAGAAAGTATACTTTCTACAACCCCTTATTAATTATTTATACTCCCCTCAAAAGACCGATGGCTCCCCCATCGGTCTTTTACTTTTTTCAGATCAAATTTAATCAAGCCTTTTTCCTCAGCCTTTGCCCGGCACACCGCTTCACAGAGGTAAAATCCTGTATCCCGGTCAGATATGCGGATCCGCTATAGCATGATGCAAAGCCCCACAACCGATGGCCGGCTTCACGATCGCCGGCCTCCGAATATGCGAACCACGATCATCACAATGAGAAGCGGAACAAGTATGGGAGCAAGAAGGCTGACTACTCCTCTGACAATGGCAACGACCAGAAGAATGACCATGACCACGAACAGGATTAAAAGAATCCTGTGTACCCAGGTATTCAGAACAAACATATGCATTCCTTTACGGTCCTGCTGATAGCCGCGGTTCTCATAAGAAGCAGCGTCTCTGTCGCTTCCCGACTCATGCACGGTCTCCCAGTCAGTCCCGTCACTGGCATCCGTGATCGTCTTGGCCAGGATCCAGGGATCACCAAGCATGTCCAATACTTCCTGCTCACTTTTTCCTTTTGCTGTCTCTTCTATAATATATCGTTCATAATATTCCATATTCTCCTGCACCGCACTGCTGTTCAGATTGCCCTGCAGCGCTTTTCTCAGCTGCGCAAGAAATTCACTCTTCGTCATATTATTCCCTCCTCAGTTATGAAGCCTGAAATCCTTCCAGAGCTTCCGCTCATATCCCACTGTCTGGAAATCATGTCACCAGAAAAAACTTCGCTTTTAGGATAGCACAATCTTCCACACTTTCCAAGTGCCTTCCGCATAAATTTTTCCTGCCTTTTCTTACATTTTTCTAAATCGCCTGCCTCTTATCATGAAAAAAATCCAGTTCACAGATTGTTCATTTATCATTTAAAAAACCTTCATTTTATCATCACGTTTTCTTCATTTCTCATGGATATACTAAAAACATCAAATGAAGAATGCATTTGATACTAAGAGCAGACGTCAGAAGATTACTTGAATAAACTTTTTCATAATACATGCCGGGGATTGAGAGATCAGTCACCCGGCATCCTCCCTTTATAGGGCATATCAAACAGCATGAACGGCGCACCTCCTGAATTTTTTCAATTGGGAAAATAGCAGAATATTTCTATAGAAAAAAGGCCGCCGCTAAGACAGCCTTATATATCATCCAGACATGCCTGGATCGCCTCATTCAGAGAAAGCATCTTGTCATCCAGCTCCGCAACCATCTGCGCGCACTCCCGAAGATCCCTGCTGATATACTCCGGTGCGTTTCCTTCGAATTTGTAGTAGATTTTATGCTCAAGACTTGCCCAGAAATCCATTGCTATTGTTCTGATCTGAATCTCGACCTTGGTATCCACAACACTGTCAGACAAGAAAATCGGAACGGACACAAGCATGTGATAACTCTTATATCCGCTTTCCTTCGGATTCTTGATATAGTCCTTGATCGACAGTACCTTCAGATCACTCTGATTTCCGATCATCTCGGCCAGCTGGTATATATCCGAGGTGAAAGAACAGATCAGACGGACTCCCGCGATATCGTTGATATATTTTACCATATTTACGATAGAAGTCTCCCGGCCGTAACGCTTCAGCTTCTTTACAATGCTCTCCGGTGTTTTGATTCTTGTTTTAATATGCTCGATCGGATTGTATTTATGTACGTGCTGAAATTCATCGTTTAATATCTCAAGCTTGGTCCCGACTTCCTTCAGGGCTGCATTATACAGAAAAATCACTGTCTTCCAACTGTCTACGTCCTCATAATTCCTGATTGCATCCTGCATCTGTTGTTCTCCCCTCAATTGATCACCTCCTTGCCTTATGTAGTCATCCTGACCTTGTACGGCCAATCTATTTTTTACAGTCTTAAATATTATCATATCACGTACAGACTATCTATTCAACCGTATTCTCCATTTATTCAAAATACATGCATATTTATGTATACTGATCATTATAATGAACACCCGCCGCAGTTTTCATCCACATAAAAATCACCGGACAGCTTTGTGACATATGATCTGCACAAAAATATCCGGTGATTTTTGATAAAATAAACTTTATAAAACTGCCGGGGCTGCTATTCCGTACACTTACAGATCCAGACTCATGTCTCCATAGCGGATCCAGTTCTTCTTGCGCATAAATTCCGAGAATACCCATGTCAGTACTGCCGGAAGAAGAATCTGGATCACCAGGATTTTCACCAGGACAACGGTTGCTGATTCTGTCTGGGTCATGACCTGCCATGTCATGATCTGCCCTACCAGGCCGGCAGTCCCCATACCGGAACCTGTGGCATTGCTTGTCATATGCAGCAGCATGGTCCCTACCGGCCCCAGAATTGCACTGGAAAGGATTGCCGGAAGCCAGATCAGGGGTCTCCGAACGATATTGGGAACCTGCAGCATGGAAGTTCCGATTCCCTGGGCGAGCAGCCCTCCGAATTTATTTTCCCGAAAGCTTGCCACAGCAAAACCCACCATATTGCAGCAGCATCCGATCGTGGCCGCTCCGGCCGCAAGCCCGGACAGGTTCAGGATGATCCCCAGTGCCGCCGAACTGATCGGAAGTGTCAGGATCATTCCCATCAGGACAGAAACCACGATTCCCATGAGGAACGGCTGCTGTTCTGTCCCCCAGTTGATCAGAGATCCCAGCCATGTCATAAACTTTGATATGGGCGGACCCACGAAAATTCCCACCAGAGTTCCCACGCCGATGCATCCCAAAGGCGTCAGGATGATGTCTAGCTTCGTCTTCCCGCTGATCAGTATCCCGATCTCGATCGCAATATAGGCTGCCACGAATGCCCCAAGCGGCTCCCCGGGCCCTGCAAATACCATAGCTCCGCCGTCCTGCATGACCTCTCCTGCAAGCAGCTTGCCGGCAAAGGCGCCGATCATTCCCACCGTAGCGGCTGACACGACCACCAGCTGATCCGCCTGGAATTTTCTTGCAACCCCCACTCCGATTCCGGCTCCTGTCATAGCAGCTGCCATCTTCCCGGCCAGATAGATCAGATTGCCCGTGTCTCCTCCTACAAACAGACCGATCTGCTGAATGATCGTCCCGATGATCAATGTGGCGAAGAGCCCTTGTGCCATACCGCCAAGTCCGTCTACAAAAATTCTGTCCAATATACTTTTCATTTTTCTTCCCCCATTCCCCGTATCTTTCTTTCACAGGTTACTTTTCATCTTTATGCCAGATTGAATTTTGCATTGTAAAATAGCATATCACGATTTTTATTTTTTGTCATCAGATTTCCGCTCTTTTATTTTTGTGTTTCTAATGATATACTGAATCTGGCATTTGCTTACAGAAATAAAAAGGAGAGTTTTCGATATGTTCCGTTTATGGGGAAAAGAATGGAAGGATAACCGCATGGTCCGCGACACGGTGATCTGCGATGAAAGCGATGACACACGTACACATAAGATATTCAACGCACTGGATGCCATCTGCTATGAATTTGACTTGAGCAAGCCCATCTGGCTGGATGCAACGGTCGCGGAATTCAAGCGTCACAGCAAAGCGCGGTTTTATCAGGATAATTTTGTCGATTCTATTGATTTTGACTATCTTGAAATCCAGGTGATCGAAGAATAGCTATGTGAAGATCATGCAGGCAGAAATCATCTGCACGCTGACTACCGCGATGACAGAGACAGCGGCCGTTCCGGTTCCGCTGTCCCTTTGCTTTTCATTTATGTCTTTCGATTCTCGTCTTATTCATTTCGGATCGCCGCCAGCGGGCTCAGACGCATGGCGCGCAGTGCCGGAAAATAACCGGCTACCATACCCACCAGCACGGCAAATCCCATGGACGCGGCCACCAGCCACACCGGTATGTAGGATATATCACTGTCCAGTCCCATGGCCCCGCCGTGGGCTGTGACTACATTGATCGCAAAGGACAGCGCAAAGCTTAAGATATTGCCCGCCACGCCTCCGATAAACCCGATAAATGCGGCTTCCAGCAGAAACATCTGCTTGATATTGCGCAGACTGCAACCCAGCACCTTGATGACTCCGATCTCCTTTGTCCTCTCATAGATAGACATCATCATCGTATTGGCAATTCCGATAGCCGCTACAAACAGCGATACAGCGCCGATTCCGCCCAGCACCGCCTCGATCATGGCAAACTCCTGCTGTGCGCTTTTCAGGTATTCCGCATTGGTGCTGGTCCTGTAGCCCATCTCCTGGATGGCCGCAGCCAGGTCTTCTACATGATCGATATCATCCGCCTGCACCATGGCATTGGTATATGCAAAAAACTTATAAGGCTTTCCCGTCTGGGTTTTGGGCTGTCCGGGTATGGCCCTTCCCCTGTATTCCTTCTGCAGGAAGCTTTTTAGTGTCCAGATATCACAGTATACTTCATAAGAGCCGTTATGGTAGGTCTCAATTCCCCCAGACATCATTCCGCTGGCCTGTACCACATACTTTTTCGGTGCCTTCACCGGCGCGGTATTCCCTTCCGAACCAAATCCCCCGGAATTACCGCCCGACTGTGCATTATAATAATCGTCCGAGCTCAGGATCAGGAATACGGGATCCTTCATAAAGTCGATGTCCGGAAGCTGCTGTGTCTCCCAGTATCCCCTGTTGGAGCCTTTTTCATAAAAATCCATGGGAACCATATTTCCGATGATCAGCTCCAGGCTTGCGGAATTGGTCTCCGGCAGCCGGCTGCCTTCCACAAGCTCCATATGCTGCCTCTCCAGTTCCTCCGGTGTCATGCCTACCAGCTGGATATCGCCATAATAATTGCCGCTCAGAACCGTGGATCTCATCGTAAGAGACGGAGTGGCGCTTTTCACATGCTCAAGCTGTTCTATCTCAGTAATGGTATCGTCAGTGACATATTTTGTCGCTTCACCTTCTTCGGATCCATACGACATATAATACATGCTTCCGCCCACATCCTGCCCGGTCACCGTAATGGCCGTCATGCCTCCGGCCTGCTCGATCTGCCTGTACATGGACTGCTGCATCCCAAGCCCCAGGGAGATCATAACTACGATCGATGCCGTGCCGATCACCACGCCCAGGATCGTAAGGAAGGTCCTGAGTTTTCTTTTTTTGAGGTTTCCGCTACTCATCCTCAGTAAATCGATCCACCTCATTCGCTAAATCCTCCTCTTCTGCCTGTGCCCGTTTTTTCTTTCTTCTGCGGGTCAGAACTACGGCCAGCACGATCACCAGTACAACTGCCGCTGCGATCACAGCAGGTATCACCGGAAATCCCTTCGCTTCCTCCGGCATCTCCCCCATCATCTCCATGTCTCCCATATCCATTTCCATGGGCGCCGTCACCTGGAGTTCAAATTCTTCCTCTCTGGAGGATGGATTCCCCGATTCATCTTCATAAGTTACGATCATTTTGCATTTTGTCCCGGGCATGATCTCTGACTCTCCGGTCAGCATCCCATCAATGTTCCCCGTCGCGCCGGAATCCAGATTGCCTACGAACACTTCCTTGGCGCTGATACCGTCGCCCATGAATTTCGCCTTTACATTGTAGAGCTTTACCCGGCCGGTATTGTACAGGCTGCACATCAGATTTGCCTCCTGCCCCACCTCAATGCTTGGAGGCGACAACTCGATCTCGCTGAATTCAAACCTGGCTGCCTGGTAAATGGGGATTGCAAGGCTGGAGCTCCCCTCATACTGGGATGCATTGGAATCCTCATAGAGCATGGACATATTGATGCTGTAAGGCTTCTGCACCAGATCCGCCCTGGCATTCAGGTCAATGGCAACATCCCTCGTCTCCCCTGCCGGGATCTGATCCAGATAAATAGAGCTGGCCCCGGAGGAAGGCAGAAACGCCGGCGCCTCCGCAGCCGCCTCCGTACCTGCGGATGGAGCCTGGAAGTCAAACAGCATGTTGGAAACTGCCGTTGTTGTGGATGTATTTTTCACATGAACGATCAGGCGGAAATTGCTTCCTGCGTTCACAGCTCCCGGCTCTGTGTTGAATCCAGTCACAATGACACGCGGAACCCCTTTCTTTTCATCAGAACCGCCTCCGCCTACCGCAGACATATCGCCATTGAAAACACCGCCTGCATCCAGCCCCGGATCCGGCTGTTGGCCTTCGCCCGGCTGAGCAGATATGCCGTTGTCCGGACACTGAGAGTCTCCCGGATCTTTTTCTGCTGTTTTCACTTCAATATATCTGTCGCACTCAGATTTCTCTTTTCCTTCCTCATAAGAAATGTGGAATACCAGTTTAAAGGTTTTTGTCTCCACATCCTCACGCACATGCAGATTTTTCCATGTAGCCTCTGCATATTTTTCTGCCTTGATCTCATCCAGAAAATACCCGTGTCTGATACCATCCATCTCAAACGGCCAGTCCGCAGTATCCTCAATGACCGGAACGATCTTCACATTCTGCAGGTCAGAGTCCCCCGTATTGACCACGCGCACGGTCAGCTTCTCTATGTTCTGTCCTGCCTGATATTGAGGGATTGACTGCCCGTTTCCTACAAAAATCTCAAATATGGACTCCGTTCCCTCCTGACCAGAAGCCTCTTTGCTTGTCTGCTCACCGGCAGAATTTCCTGCTGGCATGCCAGCCACGGCTCCAAAAAGCAGAGACTTTTCAGCAGTCACATAATTTCCTGCATGAGCGCTCATTTCCGGTATGCATGCAGCTGCCAATGTAAGACTCAGAATAATCCCCGCCCAGTTTTTCCATCGCTTCATGAATCTTCTTCCTCACTTTCCTTTAGTCCTGTGTTCGTAGTTTTATACTGCGCGCCAGATAAATCTGCCGCACAGTATAATATGATGCGCACAGCCGCATAAGGAAACATGCCGCTTCGCGGCTGCGGCTGGCGCGATACTCACGGCAGATTTCATCGGCCGTAATTATATTTTATAACGTGTATTCACGCCTCTTTATTCTTGTTTGCCCGGTTATCTTCAATCTTTACGATCTCCCCGTCTATAATGTGAAATATCCTGTCGGCATAAGTCGCCAGATGGTTATCATGGGTAACCATAACCAGCGTTTTTTTCTGTTCCCGCACCACCTTCTGCATAAGGTGCATGACATCCTCCGATGTGTGGGAGTCCAGATTGCCGGTAGGTTCATCCGCGAAAATGATCTTCGGGTTCACGACCAGCGCCCTTGCCACCCCGACACGCTGCTGCTGACCGCCGGACATCTGATTGGGCATATGCTTTTTATGCTTTTTCAGGTTTACCAGTTCCAGCATCTTATCCGCTTTTTTCAGCCGACTGCCTTTTGCCTCGCCCCGGAAACTCAATGGGAGCGCTACATTTTCCAGTGCATTCATTGTTCCGATCAGATGAAATGACTGGAAAATAAACCCTACATTTTCCCTTCGGAACTTTACAAGGCCGTCCTCATTCAGATTTTCCATGTGCTGGCCGCCGACTATGACCTCACCCTTTGTCGGTTTTTCCAGTCCTGCCAGCATATTAAGCAATGTAGATTTTCCGGATCCGGAGGTACCCACGATCGCGCAGAACTCACCGGGATACACCTCAAAGCTTACACCATTCAATGCGCGCACGACAGAATTGCCTACCCGGTATAGCTTATATAGATTCTTTACTTCGATTACCTTGTTCACTTTCCCCCTCCTTTCCTTTTACTACCAATTCATTATATAACGAAAAAAAAGATATCTCCACAAAAAATTCTTAAGATTTTTTAAAGATTAAAAAACGCTCCCATTGTCTCAACAGGAACGTTCTCTTTCATACTTACTTACATTATTTATAGAAGAAACTCTATCTGAACTTAATGGAAGAAATGATCTCCGATCTGTATTCCATAGTTACCGCATCCGAAATAGAGGCAATCTCCGATCGGGTTGCTTCCCGCCAATGCGTCTGCTGCTGCCTGCATTGCCGTGGCCGTATAGCCTCCGCTGGCAAGAACGGAGTCCAGCCATCCGCTCATTGCCGGTCCAAACTGTCCTGACTGGTAGATCACCTCAGCGATGCTGTTTGGATATACAGAACTGCGCACCCGATTCAGGATCACGGCGCCTACGGCAACCTGTCCCTCATAAGGCTGATTTCCTGCCTCACAGAAGATGATCGCTGCGAGAAGCGTCTGATCGCTGGCCGTAGCTGTGACTGGCGCCTGTTGGATTGCTGCCGCTTCCTGCACGGCTGTCTGTTCTGCTGCTGCCTGTTCTGCCGCTGCCTGCTGCGCTGCTGCCTGTTCTGCCGCCGCCTGCTCTGCCGCAATCCGTTCTGCCTCTTCCTGTGCCCGTCTGGCTTCTTCTGCAGCCTTTCTTTCTTCTTCCTCTTTCCGCTTCTTTGCCTTATATTTTTCCTCTGCCTGCATTACTGCTTTTTTCGTATTCAGCAATGCCTCTTCCGGTATCTCTGTAAAGGCATAAGGCTGCATGATCTTATAAGCTCCCAGATCTTTCACCTGATCCCCGGTCAGTACCCAGTCTGCCGCTTCACTTTTAAATTCAGATGACATGACCAGTCCTGTTGTGACTGCCGTAAGTATTGCAATGATCTTTCTATATTGTTTCATATACTCCAACCTCCTATTTTTTGCAATATTGTAAATATTTTCTAATAGATTATATTCATACTTTTTCGAATTTATTACAAATATTACAAAAATATTACGTCGGCCATTCTAATACAAAAAAATCATTTTGTCAACGTTTTAGGTCAGATTATACCTGGTAAATATTTACGGAATGCTTCTACAGCTTGAAATCCTCTTTGGGTATCACCGATTCATAAGATCATCTTCTATAAGTTTTTCTTCAGTATCCCTACCAGTCCTTCGTAAGTCGAAACCTCCGTTTCTATTGTGCGCTCCATACCGCATTCTTTCAGACACGCGGTCGTCTTGGAACCGATACTGAATGCCCGGCACTGCTTCCACTCGTTTCCCGCAGCTTCCAGCAGGCGCCTTGCAGAGGATGCGCAGGTAAACAGGATTCCGTCGTATCCCTCCGGTTTCCGCAGCATTTCCAGGTCAGGCTTCACTGCCTGATTCTCATAAACTTCAATTTCTTCAAACCGGCAGCAGCCTTCCAGTGCCGCCTTCAAATGCCCGTCTGCATTTCCGGCCTTCAGATACCAGACCCGATCCCGGGGAGAAATCTGCTTTTTCAGCGCATCCGCCAGCGCGTCACTGTGAAATTCATCCGGAATCAGATCCGCGTAAAGCCCATGACCCTCCAGCACTTTTGCGGTCCTTCCGCCGATGGCCGCAATCCTGCACCCGGCCAGGCAGCGTATATCCAGCCTGCTTTTTGCAAGGCTTTCAAAAAATGCTTCTGCCCCGTTTTTGCTTGTAAAGACCAGCCAGTCCGCCTGCTTCATTTCCTCTGCGGAAAATGTCCGTTCCGCGCGCACGATCCTTCCTACCTGAACCTCATCCGCCGCCGCGCCCTGCTGCAGCAAAAGCGCTTTCAATTCGGTGGACTTTTCCCCGATTTTCGGAATCAAAAAGCGTTTTCCGAACAAAGGACGATTCTCATAAAAGTTCAGCCTGTCCCGGAGAGAAACCACCTTCCCCACCGCAATGACCGCCGGAGAAACCAGTCCGGCCTCTCTGACCCTTTCCCCAATATGCGCCAGATCCGCCGTACAGGTTCTCTGTTCGGGAGTGGCGGCGCAGGAGATCACGGCTGCTTCCGTATCCGGAGACATGCCGGCTTCCATCAGCCTGGATGCGATCTCTTCTACCTTGCGCAGTCCCATGAGGAAGACACAGGTTTCTTTTCCTTTTGCCATGGCCTCAAAATCAATCTCCGCCAGCCCGTCCCTGCTGCTGTGGGCCGTCACCACATGAAAGCCCGGCGCCTTTCCCCGATGGGTAACGGGAATCCCGGCACAGGCCAGTCCCCCAACGGCGGAGCTGATTCCCGGGATCACCTGGAAGGGGACTCCTTTTTCCGCCAGGAACAGTCCTTCCTCGCCGCCCCGTCCAAACACATACACATCCCCGCCCTTCAAACGGACTGTGTTTTCATACCGCATACTTTTTTCCGTCAGAAGCCGGTTGATCTCTTCCTGCTCCATCGTATGACGGTGATCCGCCTTTCCCGCATAGATCAGCTCACAGCCCGGCTTTGCCTCGTCCAAAAGCTCCGGGGAGGACAATCTGTCATAGATGATGCAGTCCGCCTCCCGAAGCGCCTGCAGCCCCTTCACCGTGATCAGCCCCGGATCTCCAGGGCCGCCGCCCACCAGTGATACGGTTCCTGCCATCTGTCGGCGGATCTGAACTGCTGCTTCTTTTGCAAGCTGCTCCGGAGCAGTTCCCCGGACCGCCGCATAAGCCAGCCTGCTCCCCGTCTCATTTCCAAACATGGCATCCAGATGATAGAGTCCGTCCGCGCCTTTCCTGCATACGGCTCCCACCGGAACATGGCAGTCTCCGCCGATCTCACGCAAAAATCCCCTTTCCGCAGCAGCAGCCTGCTCCGTCTCTTCGTCGCTGAGGGCATCCAAAAGCTTCAAAAGCTCCGTCTCCCCCTCCCGGATCTCCAGGGCCAGGATTCCCTGGGCCGGGGCGGGGATCATCTCCTCCGGCTCTAGATACCTTGTGATCCGCTCCTCCATTCCCAAACGCCGGAGTCCGGCCGCTGCAAGGATGATGCCGTCCAGCTTTTCTTCTTCCATTTTGCGGAGCCTGGTGTCCACATTTCCGCGGATATTCACGACACGCAGATCCGGGCGCAGACGCTTGATCTGAAATTCCCTGCGCCTGCTGCCGGTTCCGATGACGGCGCCCTCCGGCAGGTCCTCCAGCCGTTCTTTTTCCCGGAGGATCAGCGCATCCCTGGGATCCTCCCGCTTCCATGCCTTTGCAAACAGAAGTCCGGGTGCGGGATGGGAGGGCATATCCTTCATGCTGTGCACACCGATCTGCACCTCGCCGGACCATATTTTTTCCTCAATTTCTTTTACAAATACGCCTTTATCGCCAATCTCATGAAGGGGCCTGTCCAAAACCAGGTCCCCCTTCGTTTTGATGATCTGGAACTCAAATTCTTCCTCCGGATATGCCTGCGCAAGCCTGTCCCGCACATATTCCGCCTGTGCCAGTGCCAGCTTCGAGCCTCGTGTGCCGATTGTATACTTCATTGATACCTCATCTCTTTCTACAATTTTTCTACAACTCCTAAGATCAGATCTGAAAAAGCTGCCGGATCAGCCGCTGATACTCCTCCTGCTCTTCCTCCGTATCCAGGCGTTTCAGTTCCCGGATCGGCTCCCGCAGAAGCCGCTGCAAAGAGGCGTTGAGCACCTTTTTCAGCAATTTTTTCTCCCGTTCCCCAAGTTCCATCTTCCGGTTCAGATATGTATAGCTGTCCTCTACGATCTCCCCGCACCGCTGCTGCAGCGACTCAATGGCAGAGTCCATCCGGCTCTGCAAAAGCCAGCCCATTGTTTCCTGCAGCGCCTCTCTGATCATTTCCCGGCTTTTCTCTGCCAGAGCTTCCCTTTCCCTCTGGTGGCTGGCCGCGATCTCCTGCAGAGTGTCCAGATTGATCAGCGTGACCTGCGGTTCCTCTGCAAATGCGGTATCCACATCCCTGGGCGCTGCCAGATCCAGCATGGTCAGGCGCTTTTTCGGTACAAAATCCTCCCGGCGGAGGACCAGATGGGGGGACGCTGTCGCTGATACTACAATATCACATTTTTTCAGAACTTCATATCTTTCCTCATAAGAAATGATTTCTATTTCAGGAAATTCCTCCCGCAGCCGTCTGGCATGCGCTCCTGTCCTGCTGCATGCAGACACCTGTACATCCTGATATTCATAAAGATATTTCAAAGCCAGCACCGCTGTTTTTCCGCTGCCGATCACAAGGATCCGCTTCCCTGCGATCCCGCAGGCTTCTTCCAGCTTCCGGATGCCGATATAGCTGACGGACAGCGGTTTTTCGCTGATCTTCAATTCCGTTTTGATCCGCTTGGCACAGGCAACGGCGTCCCGGACAACCTTATTTAATTCCTTGCCCCCGTATCCCATGGTCCTGGCATAATCCAGAGCCTCCTTCACCTGGCCCAGGATCTGGTCCTCTCCCAGAACAAGAGATTCCAGTCCCGCCGCGATCCGGAACAGGTAGACCAAAGCCGCCTCCCCCGAGAGCGTGACCAGATACGCCTTGACCTCCACAGCCGGAAACATTTCCTCGTAGATCTGACGCAGCGCTTCACATTGTCTTTCTTCTATATAAAAATAATAAACCTCGCTCCGATTGCAGGTGGACAGCACCATGCACTGCTGGATTCCCGCGGCTTCGGCCTTTCGAAAAAAATCCAGCTTCATCGCATCCGTAAACGCGGTTTTATCGCGGATATCAAGGCCCGTATTTTTATAATTGATTCCCAAAAATCCAAATTGCATCCCGCTGTCTCCCGTTCCTATATCATCCCGCGCAGGCAGTCCCGGATGACCCGGCAGGTAGTTTCGATGTCCTCCCCGGTGTGGGCATCCGATACAAACATCGCCTCAAACTGGGAGGGCGCCGTATAAATCCCATGGTCCAGCAGATATCCGAAATATTCTGCATACCGTGCGGTATCTGAAGATACCGCGCTCTCATGATCCGTCACCTGCTCCGGCGTAAAAAAGATGCTCAAAAGGGAGCCGATCCGGTTGACGCATACGGCCTCCCCGGCCGCTTCCCTGACTGTCTCGGCAATCCGCTGCGCCTTTTCCTCCAGCCTTTGGTAGATACCGGGATCTTCTCTGAGAATCCGGAGGGTTTCCAGCCCTGCCGCCGTCGCAATGGGATTTCCGGACAGGGTTCCCGCCTGGTACACCGGCCCCAGCGGCGAAACCATTTCCATGATCTCATGCTTCCCTCCGTAGACACCGATGGGCATTCCGCCTCCCACGATCTTGCCGAGCGTGGTCAGATCCGGCGTCACATGAAAATACTCCTGGGCGCCGCCAAGCGCCAGCCTGAAGCCTGTGATCACCTCATCAAAGATCAAAAGCGCTCCGTTTTGTTTCGTAATCTCCCGCAGAAATTCCAGAAAACCGGGAGCAGGGGGCACTACCCCCATATTGGCCGCAACCGGTTCCACCACCACGGCGGCGATCTCCTCCGGATTGGCCTGGAACAGTTCTTCCACCGAAGCCGGATCATTGTACTGGGCCACCAGGGTATTTTTGGTATAATCCGCGGGAACTCCGGCGCTGTCCGGAACCGAGGTTGTCAGAGCTGCAGAACCGGCCTTGACCAGAAGCCCGTCCGAATGTCCGTGATAGCAGCCCTTGAATTTGACGATCTTATCCCGCTTCGTATACCCCCTCGCTACCCGGATCGCACTCATCACCGCCTCCGTGCCGGAGCTGACCAGACGGCTCACCTCCATGGACGGGATCAGCTCCGCAAGCAATTCCGCCATCTGCACCTCTTGTTCCGTAGGCGCGCCGTAGGTCAGCCCGTATCCGCACGCCTCCCGGACCTTTTCGATCACTCGGGGATGGGCATGTCCCAGGATTCCCGGTCCCCAGGAGCAGACATAATCGATCATCTCATTTCCATCCACATCCACGATCCTGCTTCCATGGGCGGACGCTATAAACCGGGGTGTCCGTCCTACGGAGCCAAAAGCGCGCACCGGACTGTTCACTCCCCCCGGAATATGGCGTTTTGCCGCTTCAAACAGCTCTCTTGATCTTGTATCCATTTCTATTCTCCTTCCCGAATCCACCTTGCGGCATCCAGAGCATGATACGTAATGATCATCTTTGCCCCGGCGCGCTTTAAGCCCACCAAAATCTCCAGGACGATCTTCCTTTCATCAATCCATCCGTTTTCTGCTGCCGCCTTCACCATGGAATATTCCCCGCTCACATTGTAGGCCACCACCGGTACATTATAAGATCTGGTAATGTCCTTTATGATATCCATGTAGGCCATGGCAGGCTTGGCAATGATCAGATCCGCCCCTTCCAGCAGGTCTTCCTCCACCTCCCGCAGGGCTTCCCGGCCGTTTGCCGGATCCATCTGGTAGGTCTTACGGTCGCCGAAGCCCGGCGCCGAGTGGGCCGCGTCCCGGAATGGCCCGTAAAATCCGGAAGCAAATTTGGCGCTGTATGCCATGATGGGAATCTGGACAAATCCGTTCCCGTCCAGTGCCTCCCGGATGGCCCTCACCCGATTGTCCATCATGTCGCTGGGCGCGATGATATCCGCCCCTGCCCCGGCATAGCTGACCGCGGTCCTGGCTAAAAGCGGCAGGGTTTCGTCATTCAGGATGATCCCCTCCTTCACCAGTCCGCAGTGTCCGTGGGAGGTATACTCGCAGAGACAGACATCCGCGATCACGATCAGGTCTCTGTATTTTTCCTGCGATTTTATCAGACGAATGGCCTGCTGCACGATGCCCTGATCGTCATAGGCGCCGCTGCCCACCTCATCCTTGTGGTCGGGAATCCCGAACAGAAGGACCGACAGGATCCCGGCTTCCACGATCCGGTCCAGCTCCTCCGGCAGCCGGTCGATGGAATACTGGCAGATACCCGGCATCGAATCCACCGGCCTGCACAGGTTTTCTCCCTCCATGACAAAGATCGGGCAGATCAGTTCGTCCACCCGAAGATGGTTCTCCCTCACCATGCTCCGCATGGCCGGGCTGACTCTCAGTCTTCTCATTCTCTCCATGATCCGTTCATCCTTTCCTCATATTCTGTGATATGATCTCATCTATTTTTTCAGAAGAAGGAACCTCGCCCGTTTTCAGGCCCAGCTCCAAAATTTCCTGATAGATCGTTTTTCTCATACTCTCCGAACCCAAATGCCTCAGCCTTTCCCGCAGGGCTCCCAAACGTTCTGCCAGCTCCCCCAACAGGGAAGTCATTGCCGGCATGGCCTGGGCTTTCAGATATTGGGAAATGAGCGGGCTCTGTCCTCCGCTGGAAAACGCAGCCACCACCTCCCCCTCTTTCAGATAAGCGGGAAAGAGAAAGGTGCAGTCCTCCTTCTGGTCCACCGCATTGACTGGAATCTTCCTGTCCCGGCAGGCCCGGCTGATCCTCTGGTTCTCTTCCGGGTCGCCGGTGGCCGCGACTACCAGCTCCTGCCCTTCCAGATCACAGCTTTCAAACCTTTTTTCACGGCATGCAATCCCTTCCTCCGCCTGCAGCTCCGGCAGGATGAAAGGAGCCACAACCGTGACCCGTGCTCCGAAGTCCAGGAGTGTCTCCGCCTTGCGCAGAGCTACCTTTCCGCCTCCCGCTATCAGGCAGGGCTTGTCTTTCAGCTCAATGAACATGGGAAAATATGACATCTGGTTTTCCTCCTTGCCAGAAAGTCCCTGCCCATACAAACTCGTCTTGTATCCGGCAGGGACTTTCAAATACATTGTTACAATCCGCAGTCCGATAGTGGATGGGGCTGCGGATCACAGCATGCGGTTCCGGCTGTTATATTGCCTTCTCCAGAAATACTCAGAACTTAGGAAGCCCTGCTAATCCGGCCTTCAGATCTTCATCCGTAGGAATATAGTCGCTCATCTCACCATTGTGGAACTTCTCATATGCATACATGTCAAAATATCCGGTTCCTGTCAGACCAAACAGGATGGTCTTCTCTTCCCCGGTCTCTTTACATTTCATCGCTTCGTCGATGGCGATCCGGATTGCATGGCTGCTCTCCGGTGCGGGCAGGATTCCCTCCACCCTTGCAAACTGCTCTGCCGCTTCAAATACGGAGGTCTGTTCTACGGATCTTGCTTCCATGTAGCCGTCCGCGTAAAGCTGGGACAGAACGGAACTCATTCCGTGATATCTCAGGCCGCCTGCATGGTTTGCCGACGGGATGAAGCCGCTTCCCAGGGTATACATCTTCGCCAGCGGGCAGACCATACCGGTATCGCAGAAATCATACGCATACACGCCTCTGGTCAGGCTCGGACAGGATGCCGGTTCAACCGCGATAAACTGGTAATCCGCCTCGCCCCGCAGCTTTTCCCCCATAAATGGGGAAATCAATCCGCCCAGGTTCGAGCCGCCGCCTGCGCATCCGATGATGAGATCCGGCTTGATGCCGTATTTGTCCATGGCTGTCTTGGTCTCTACCCCGATGATCGACTGATGGAGCAGAACCTGATTCAGAACACTGCCCAGTACATAACGGTATCCCTCCGAATGGGTGGCAACCTCGACTGCTTCCGAGATGGCGCATCCAAGGCTTCCTGTGGTTCCCGGATGCTCTGCCAGGATCTTACGTCCAACCTCTGTCGTCTCTGACGGAGAAGGAGTCACGCTGGCACCGTAGGTACGCATCACTTCTCTTCGGAACGGCTTCTGCTCATAGGAGCATTTTACCATATACACCTTACAGTCCAGATCCAGGTAGGAGCATGCCATGGACAGGGCGGTTCCCCACTGTCCGGCTCCGGTCTCCGTGGTCACGCCCTTGAGTCCCTGTTCCTTTGCGTAAAACGCCTGTGCAATGGCGGAATTGAGCTTGTGGCTTCCGCTTGTATTATTTCCTTCGAACTTGTAGTAGATCTTTGCCGGAGTCTGCAGCTTTTCCTCCAGACAGTACGCCCGTACCAGCGGCGACGGACGGTACATCTTATAGAAATCCCGGATCTTTTTCGGGATCTCAATGTGGCGGTTGTCATTGTCCAGCTCCTGCTTCACCAACTCTTCACAGAACACCATGCCAAGCTCTTCGGCTGTCATCGGTTCGTGAGTCCCCGGATTCAGAAGGGGCGCCGGCTTGTTCTTCATATCCGCGCGGACATTGTACCAATCCTTGGGCATCTCACTTTCTTCCAGATAAATCTTGTAGGGGATCTTGTTCTCACTCATTGTTTTATTCTCCTTTCATTTTCCGCAGATCCTGCATAATAAAAAGCCCTCATCCCACACAATATCATACTATTGCAGGGACAAGAGCTATACGAATCCTGTCATCGTGTCCGCGCTCCTGTGGTGCCACCCGGCTTGGTGCTTATTAACACCCTCTCATGCATACTGACATATGCGCCTTTGTTAACGGAGTACTCTCTCCGGCTCCCCTACTGCGGATCCTGTACCGCTCTCCTGCCGCCGCTTCAATGTCATGCGATCCGATACGCTGTAACAAGTATCCCCTTCAGTTCGCCCTCAGAAGCCCATTCCTCCATGCCCTGGCCCGCTGCAATCCCACCGCCTGCAGCTCTCTGTGCGGCAGAAACAAAAAGTACTTGCTCTTCCTCAACGGTTTAAAAAAACTTTACCACACACGCCGGAGACTGTCAACCCGTTTTTTTGTAAAAAATCCCTGTACCGTCCGTAAAAACTGCCGTCTGCCGCACTGCTGTTTTTGTCTAGTCAATCTGCCAGTCGATAGGCTCCAGACCGTGCTCCTCCAAAAATGCGTTGGTCTGGCTGAACGGTCTGCTGCCGAAAAATCCGCGTGTAGCGGAAAGCGGACTCGGATGGGGCGCCTTTAAGATCAGATGCCGCGGATTGTCCAGCATCCTGGCCTTTCTCTGTGCAGGCGTGCCCCAAAGGATATATACGATGGGCCGATCCTGCGCGTTCAGAGCCATGATCGCCGCGTCCGTAAATTCCTCCCAGCCGATCCCCCGGTGGGAATTTGCCTGGTGCGCCCGCACGGTCAGCACGGTATTCAGCATCAGGACACCCTGCTCGGCCCATTTTGTCAGGCATCCGTGGTTCGGTATGGTACAGCCCAGATCGTCATGAAGCTCCTGGTAAATGTTGACCAGTGACGGAGGAACGTTCACTCCCTTCTGCACAGAAAAGCAAAGCCCGTGTGCCTGACCGTGATTGTGGTAAGGGTCCTGTCCCAGGATCACCACCTTGACCTCCTTTAACGGGGTCAGATGAAACGCATTGAAAATGTCATTGGCCGGAGGAAAGATCAGCCGTGTATTGTATTCCTGCTTTATTGTCTGGAAAAGCTGCTTGTAATAAGACTTCCCAAATTCCTCTTTTAATGCTTCGTACCAGTCTCCGTTGATTCCTGCCATTCTTATGTACTCCTCCTTATAAGCGTACGGAAATTCCTTCCTTCCGAAGGTACTCCTTCACTTCCCGGATCTCCAGTTCTTTATAGTGGAACAGGGACGCCGCCAGCGCCGCGTCGGCTTTTCCTTCCGTCAATGCATCCCGAAAGTGCTCCAGCGTTCCGGCCCCGCCCGATGCGATGACCGGGATGGAAACATGCTCCGCAATAGCGCGGGTCAGCTCCAGATCATACCCTGCCTTTGTCCCGTCGCAGTCCATACTGGTCAGAAGGATCTCGCCAGCCCCCAGGCTTTCTACTTTTTCCGCCCATTCCACGGCATCCAGCCCCACGTCAATGCGGCCGCCGTTTTTATAAATGTTCCAGCCGCTTCCGTCCGCCCTTCGCTTGGCATCGATGGCAACGACCACGCACTGGCTCCCGAACTTCTCCGCCGCGTCATGCACCAGCTCCGGCGTATTAATGGCGGAAGAGTTGATGGAGATCTTGTCTGCCCCCTCCCGGAGCAGCACCCGGAAATCCTCCACCGTTCGGATGCCGCCGCCCACAGTGAACGGGATAAACACGCATTCCGCCACCTTGCGCACCATGTCCACGACCGTATTCCTGTTGTCGGAAGATGCCGTGATATCCAGAAATACCAGTTCGTCCGCGCCGGCCTGATCGTAAGCCTTTGCAATCTCCACCGGATCTCCGGCGTCTTTGAGATCCACAAAATTCACGCCCTTTACCACCCGTCCCGCATTCACATCCAGACAGGGGATGATTCTCTTTGTATGCATCGCTTTCTCCTGCTTTTTTATCGTATTGCCTTTAACGAACAGCAGACCTCAGACCCGTCTGCCGCGCAGACTATCCGCTGCATGGCAGCTGCTGTTCTAAATATTCACAAAATTACTCAGTATCCGCAGTCCCACTTCACTGCTTTTTTCCGGGTGGAACTGGCACGCAAATACATTTCCCTTTTCCACCGACGCATGGATATGTACACCGTATTCCGTGGATGCCTTCACGATCTCCTCTTCTCCGGCTTTCAGATAATAGGAGTGTACAAAATACACGTAGGACTGCTCCGACACCTGATCAAAAAGACGTCCGCCATGCTCCAGGTGCAGGGAATTCCATCCCATATGCGGAATTTTCAAGCCTTCTTTCGAAGGAATCCGCAGGATCTCCCCCGGCAGGATCCCAAGGCCCGCAACTCCCGGCGCCTCATCGCTTCTCTCAAACAAAAGCTGCAGCCCCAGGCAGATGCCCAGGAAAGGCGTTCCTTTTTCCACGGTTTCCCGGATGACCGGCACCAGCCCGCGGCGTTCCAGGTTACCCATGGCGTCCCCGAAGGCGCCGACTCCGGGAAGCACCACCTTGTCCGCCGAAAGGATCTCCTGTGCGTCACCCGTGATCTTCACTTCCTCCCCCAGAAGGAGCAGCGCTTTTTCCACACTTTTGATATTGCCCGCATCATAATCTATAATCGCAATCATATTTCAATCACTTCTCCCCTGCAGTCCTCACCAATTAAGCTTGGATTTCTCCCCGTTCCCTGATTTCTCTCCGATCCCTGTCTTTACCACCGGGATCGGCGTGTCGTCCTTCGCATCCAGGTTGTTGATGTATTTCTTCGTCTCACTGGCAATGATCGGTGAGAGCAGAAGAACCGCAACCAGGTTCGGAATTGCCATCAATGCGTTCAGGATATCCGCAACCGTCCATACCAGATCCAGTGCCAGTACAGGAGCGACCGCCGCAACCAGGATATACACTACACGGTAAGGAATCAGTCCCTTCTTCCCCGCAAAATATTCCACGCTCCGCTCTCCGTAGTACGCCCATCCCAGGATGGTAGAGTAAGCAAAGGAAATGATTCCAATAACCAGGATCACAGGCCCCAGATATGGAATCTGAGCAAATGCCATGGAAGTCAGCACACCGCCGTTGTCAATCTCATTTGCATTGATCGTCGGATTCTTCATGATGGTCGTCACCAGAACCAGCCCGGTCATCAGACATACGACCACCGTATCCCAAAATGTCCCTGTGGAAGAAACCAGCGCCTGACGCACCGGATTCCTGGTCTGTGCCGCTGCCGCCGCGATGGGCGCGGAACCCATACCGGACTCATTGGAGAACAGTCCCCGGGCAACCCCGTACTGGATCGCAAGCTTGATCCCACCGCCGACCAGACCACCTGCCGCTGCCCCCGGTGTAAATGCCAGCCGGAAAATAGTTGCAATGGCCGGGATGATAAAATCATAATTGATACACAGGATGATGATACATCCGATCACATAAAAGACGGCCATAAACGGAACCAGCCGCTCGCACACTCTTGCGATGCTCTTGATCCCGCCGAAAATAACAATGGCTGTCAGAACCGCAATCACGAGTCCAACGATCCATTTCGGAATGTGCAGATTTTCGTTACAGACTGTCGCAATGGCGTTGACCTGTGTCGCGCATCCGATCCCAAAGGATGCGAAGCCTGCGAATACCGCAAAGATCACGCCCAGCCACTTCATGTTCAGGCCCCGCTCCAGAGCATACATGGCGCCGCCCTGCATTCTGCCGTCCTCTGTTTTGACACGGTATTTTACCGCGATCAGGGATTCCCCGTACTTGGTCGCGATCCCAAATACGCCGGTCAGCCAGCACCACAGCACGGCTCCCGGGCCTCCCATTGCAACCGCGGTTCCCACGCCGATGATATTTCCGGTTCCGATGGTGGAAGCCAGGGCCGTTGACAGCGCCCCGAACTGGCTTACCTCTCCCTCTGCGTCCGGATCCTTTACCACGGAAAGCTTAATCCCTTTGGAAATGGTCTTTCTCTGGATAAATCCTGTCCGAATTGTCAGAAATACATGGGTACCGAGCAGCAGGATGATCATCCACCAGTCCCACACAAACTTATCAATATCATTGATGATCGCACTAATTGTTTCCATCTGTTTTTGCTTCTCCTCTCTTGTTCCTTTTTAAGTCAGCGCTTCAACACTTTATCTGTATAAAGTATCAGAAATACAAACAAAGCATACATTATTCCGACTGTTGCCAGTTGGCATAAAGTATGCCTTGCTATGGTATTTTACATCATTTATGGCTATATTTCAAGGATTTTCTGGGGTTTTTGCTAGGAAATCCCCCGCATCGTCAGTTGGATCCTCTTTTTCTTCAAGTCCACGCTCATGACCTTCACATCCACGATATCGCCCACGCTCACCACTTCCAGCGGATGCTTGATGAACTTCTCCGTAATCTGGGAAATGTGTACCAGCCCGTCCTGGTGTACGCCGATATCCACGAACACCCCGAAGTCGATCACATTTCGCACCGTGCCCTTTAAGATCATGCCCTCTTTCAGATCCTTCATCTCCAGCACATCTGTCCGCAGGATCGGCTTGGGCATTTCCTCACGGGGGTCACGTGCAGGCTTTTCCAGTTCCTTTACGATATCCCGCAGAGTGATCTCTCCGATGCCCAGTTCCTCCGCCAGCTTTTTGTAATCCTTGATGGTCAGGGATAAACCCACCAGCTTGCCGCCGATGATGTCCTCCAGCCGAAAGCCCTGTTTTTCAAGAAGCTTTTCCGCCGCCTCGTAGGATTCCGGATGCACGCCGGTGGCATCCAATGGATTGTCCCCGCCCTGGATCCGCATGAACCCGGCGCACTGCTCAAATGCCTTTGGTCCCAGCTTGGCAACCTTTAAAAGCTTCCTCCGATCCGTAAACCTTCCGTTTTCTTCCCGGTAGGTGACGATATTTTTTGCGAGGGTGCTGCTGATCCCGGAAATGTACGATAACAGCGGGGCGGAAGCGGTATTCAGATCCACGCCGACTTTATTCACACAGTCCTCCACCACGCCGGTAAGGGATTCTCCCAGCTTTTTCTGGTTCATGTCATGCTGGTACTGCCCCACTCCGATGGACTTAGGATCGATCTTCACCAGCTCAGCCAGCGGATCCTGGAGCCTTCTCGCAATGGAAGCAGCGCTCCTCTGCCCTACGTCAAACTTCGGAAATTCCTCGGTCGCCAGCTTGCTCGCGGAATACACGGAAGCTCCTGCCTCGCTCACGATCACATACTGCACCTTCTCCGGAATTTCCTTCAAAAGGTCTACGATGAACTGCTCCGATTCCCGGGAAGCAGTGCCGTTCCCCAGGGAGATCAGGGTGATATTATATTTCGGAATGATCTTTTTCAGCAGGTCTTTTGATGCCTTGATCTTGGCCGGGGTAGTCGGCGCTGTGGGGTATATGACCGTGGTCCCCAGCACCTTTCCTGTGGCATCCACCACAGCCAGCTTGCACCCGGTGCGGAACGCCGGATCCCAGCCCAGCACCACCTGCCCGGTGATGGGCGGCTGCATCAGAAGCTGGTGCAGGTTCTTCCCAAATACCTCAATAGCTCCGTCCTCCGCCTTTTCTGTCAGTTCGTTTCGTATCTCCCGCTCAATGGCCGGACCGATCAGACGCTTATAGCTGTCCTCCGCAGCTGCTTTGAGTACCGGTGTAGTGATGGGATTGTCCTTACGGATGACCTTTTTTTCCAGATAACGCAGAATGTCCTCCTCCGGCGCCTCCACCTTCACAGTCAGGAACTTCTCCTTCTCCCCCCGGTTCAATGCCAATATCCTGTGACCTGCCAGCCTGCTCACCGGCTCTTCAAATTCATAGTACATCTCGTATACAGATTCCGCTTCCGGATCCTTTGCCGCGGAGATCACCTTACCTTTCCGGGCGGTGGTATTCCGGATCCAGCTCCGGTAATCCGCCTCGTCGGAAATGGATTCGGCAATGATATCCTGTGCCCCGGCGATGGCTTCCTCTACGGTCCTGACTTCCTTCTCTTCGGAAAGATATGCCTTTGCCGTCTCCTCCAGAGGTTCCTTCGTCTGCTGCAGGGTGATGAGGGCCGCCAGCGGTTCCAGCCCCTTTTCCTTGGCGATCGTCGCACGGGTACGCCGCTTCGGGCGGTAAGGACGGTATAGGTCCTCTACCACGACCAGGGTCTCCGCCGCAAGGATATGGGATTTCAATTCCTCGGTCAGCTTCCCCTGTTCCTCTATACTGGACAATACCTGCTCCTTCTTCTCCTCCAGGTTGCGCAGATACGTCAGCCGCTCGTGGAGCTTCCGAAGCTGCTCGTCATTGAGGGAGCCTGTGGCTTCCTTCCGGTATCTGGAAATAAACGGGATCGTGTTGCCTTCGTCGATCAGCTTCACCGCCGCTTCCACCTGCCAGAGCTTTACATCCAGTTCCTGTGTCAGTTTTTGATTAATATCCATAAAAAATCTGTACCTCTCGTATCTGTTCAAAGCATACACAGATACGGCCTTTCTTGTCAATCTTTAGAAACAGTTTCAAAATAAAAAGTTATTTCATGACAGCTTCTTATTTTGAGACAGTTCCTTATATCCACACTAAAAATAGAATGGATCCCGTGAAATCCATTCTATTATACAGGAAAGTTTTTCAATTTTAAAGATATGCGGGGGCTTTTTTTCTTCTTTTTGCGCATACGAAGAAATATCCTTTGCGGTCTGTATAAGTTATTTTCCTACAGTTCCAAATGAAACGGCTGAACCGTTTTGTACTTTTTCTTTCGGTAATGGCTTTATTCATATTTCGCCAGCATTTCCTGAAGCATGGTTTTCATCTCCTGACGGGCGGACGGCGGCCCTACAACTTCTACCATGGTTCCCTGGGTCAGCAGCCACATCAGCACGCCTCTTCCATAGACCTCCGCATCCAGAACCCAGGCCGGATCCTGCTCGGTCGGCTTCCTTTTCACCACCGCCGTAGGCAGCCTGTCAAGGACAGACTCGATACTTTTTCCGGAATATTTAAAACGCAGCTTGATCAACGGCCCCATATACATGAACTGGATCCGTTTGCGGAACTCTCCTTCCTCGAAACGGTCGCTGTCTTTTATCTTAATCTTTTCCTCAATTCTGCGGTATTCTTTAATCCTGTCGATCCGAAAAACTGCCGGGTACTCGTATTTCGGCACATAGATGCCCCTTTCATTTTTTTCTACAATATTTGCATTCAGGTAAAAATAATATTCCGAAAACAAAATCGCCAACGGCTGAACGATACGCTTGACTGCTTCTGCGGATGTCTCCTGCTTCTGATAGAGAATCTCCAGCAGATTGCGTTTCTCAAGTCCGGGGCCGATTGCCCCTGCCATCTCCCAAAGTTTCCCTTCAATGTAGGATTCATGGTCGATCTCTACATAATGGATCTTCTCGTTGCCGATCAGTTCCTTCACCAGCTTCATGCTTTCCTTCGGAACACATCCGCTGACGATCTTATCCAGGATGCCGTTGATCTCTTTCTTCGTAAATGCCCTGCTCTCTAATAAAATCTTGCTGACGGCAAGGATCTCGCTGTTGGAGAGTAATGTGTCTTCCAGGCCGGTCATGACATAACCGTTCATTTCCTTCTCATGTTTCACTTCCCGCATGTCTGCCGCACCAGTGATCCTTCTTTCTGCCAGAAACTTATTAATAGCTGCTATATCCCGCTGGATTGTGCGTTCGTCTACTCCATAGCAGAGTGCTGCCTCTTCCTTGTTGATAATCCTGCCTTCGCATAGCTTTGTATAGCTATCCAGGATTCTCTGGACTTCTGCTTTTCCATCTTTATCTTTCACTGTTTTTTTATCTTCCACTGTTTTTCTCCTTCGTATGCGGGCGTATTTTTTTCATGCCTTCCGGCTCCAGCCGCATTTGGGGCATATTTTCTTTCCCTTCGGAACTTTGCCGCCGCACTTGGGACAGGTCGTTAATGCAGATTTCTGAATATTGCTTCCCAAATCTCTTGCTGCTTCGGAAAACTGAGAGGTTATAGTTTCGACATCCGCATTTTTCAAACTCTTTTTCAAGTCGTCCTTTGATTTGATATGGAAATCCTTCACTGCGGTCCATACAATGAACGCAATATTACAGATTCCCGCGATCCAGAACCCGATCATTCTATGTACACTGGTCTGCACGCTGAAAAAGTCGCTGGTGTATTGTCCTCCGGCACTCCCCACCAGGATGCTCACAAAAAACATCAGAATGATCGCAATGATCGGCAGCAGTATATACAGATAATGTGTGATTTTCTTTGTGCTTTTCATCAACGGAAGCACAAACAGGATGATAGGAATCATATAGCATATGATTCCGATGGATGAGTATTCCATGATTCCGAATCCCGTAACAGCGGCCCCGATCTCTCTCGTGGAAATCACCTCGCCGAATACTTCCGTACTGCCGGATGCATTCAGTGAAACCCATGGTAAAAAGAAACTGATAAAGTTTATAACCGCTAAGATCATCCTTGGTTCTTTTTTCATTTTGTCCAATATTTTCATTTGTTAAATCCCCCTGTTTTTTATAAAATTCGTGTATGGTTTTGCATACTTTACTTAGTAAGGCCTCCTTCCTGTGTTCTTTTCTACTTATTATACAAGGGAAAATGGACATATTCTGTCATTGCATTTCTTTTTAGATGACTTTTTTCAAGCGAATTTCAAATATTTGTATTGCCAGTGGAAAAAGCCTTCTTAATTTCTTTACATCCTTCAACATTTAATCTTAAAAACTCTTCTTCACTCATTTGCTTACTATACATCGACTCATACATTTTATTTACATTGCAGATTTCCGGACGTTTATCATATATGGCGCATAGATTATCATCTGTAAGGTTTATACATCGGCCATTACCAAGATCATATTTTTTCAGCTGAGGTATCAAATCTATATGTAGGCAGCATAAACCACATTTATTACATGGAAAAATCATACAAATATCGTCTCAATCTTATTTTGTGTATTCTCAATGATAACGCCTGACTCTTTTGTCAGATTTCCTGACTCATCAAGAATAGGTGTATCTAGTACAGCCTTAATTGCTCCGGCCAATGACATAGCAGATGCAATACATTTCTTTTCATCATCCGAAAATGTTCTAAAGTCCGTACCCTTTTGTTCAATAATCTGCGTCATTTCATACACTAACGGATCAAATATCGTTTGAAGACGAATTAAAAACCTGTTAAACATTGCAGAACGTCGCCTAATTCCATTGCAAAGATCCGCTGCGGTTTTCATTTCTTCTTCAAATTCTTTTGCTTTAGCCCAATTTGCATTTGCTGCATCTAAGTTTTTGGATGCCTTAGCTCCAACTACGAAGCCTAATACAGCCAACGCCGGCCCGGCAACTAATCCGCCTAATACAGCAGTACCGCCTGCCATTCCTAAACCGCCAGCCGCCAGTGAACCTCCTCCGAAAAATGCAAGTGTCGCATTTGTAGCGGCAGCACCGCTTAACGAAGCGATCGCAGTTCCGGTTGAAGCTGTTGCCAAAGTCCCCGCCGCACCATAAGCGCCAAAAGCCGTCAATGCTCCCGCCATTGCCCCAGATGCCAAACCGCCTGCAAGCGATGTTGCCACTCCCTGCAGTTCTTTCAGATCTGAAAATTTTTTTATCAAGCACCATCTTTTGTAACTCATTTAAACCGCTTGATTCGCTAAGTTCAACATGATTTAATTTTTCAAATTCTGATATAAATGTCTTAATACTTCCATCAAGAACTGCAACTTTTCTCTTTCCCAGGTCATCAATCGATTTCCCACAATTTTTACGGCTTGTGTTTACTCTTTCCTTTGCATGTTCGACCTTATATTCTGCGGCATCATTTGTATCATTAGCTTCTTTTTGATCTATACCGGCTTTTATTCCCTTTCCTACTCCCAATAGACCCGTTCCAACCCCTGCAGCAATAAATAAAAATGGTATTGGCATAATTAATCCTCCCTAAAATGCAATCTCTGAAATAGTAGTTTTTATCGTTTCCTGCGTAAATTTTAAATCCTTCTTTATACGTTTTATTTTTTCTAATTTAAAATCAGATTCCGGTAATTCTTCTGCCCATTTTTTATGCTTTTCTAAAGCCAGACAAGTTTCTGCAACATCAATCATCTCCTGATATAAAGAATCAGACATCTCCCAATACTCCCTCAAAAAGTCTACCACTTCCCTTTCGTCACTTGTAAAATATGTATCTGCATATCCCAGGTTTATTAAATTCCATAGAATCGAAGCCTTATCCTCATCTGAAACATGCTTATCTAAATCGATATCAAGTATACCATACATATATGGATCTTCTGCATTCTTCTCAAGCACTTCAATACAGTTTAATCCTTCTTCCGTGGATATTTCCCTGCATTCTTCAATGATTCTTTTCTTATCGTCAGCATCCAAAGACAATTCTTTGCAAATAGAATTGAATCGCTTTTTTTCATTGTCTGACACATTTCCATCTGACATCATATAAAGATAATATAATTTTGCTTGTCCTCTGTAATTCATATACATTCCTCCCTATATTTTAAACGTTTCTCCACATAACATTTTGGAATTAAAATCATCCATGGTCTCAAACGGCTTGTTACCGCCAAGTGCATCCGTTATATTGTTTGCGCTTTCAATGAATAAATCTACATCCCCAATGGAAAGAGCCTCTTTTATCCCTGAAAAAGATTCATTGAATATCCCCATTGCCGCAGACAAATATTCATCGATGATCGTATTCATTTGAGCACGATACTCTCTTATCATTTGTATATGTTCTTCACATGCCTTTTCTACAGCAATTCTCTCTTCGTGTGCCAGCTTTGCTTCTTTCAGCGAGGACATCAGAACACTATATGTCGCAGAAGACAATGCATAGCCAACCATACCGCCGACTAATCCTCCTACAACAGGAATTGGTATAGCAGTTTGTCCAATAACTGTAAACATGGATGACGCGATCATCCCTGTTCCTTGTTCGCCCAGATCTTCTAAACATTGTGTCCCATCTATCTCTCCGCAAAAATATTTTTTTAGAGTTTTTGACGCACTGACCGTTACACTAACAATTGTACCTGCAACATTTGTCTTGGCAAGAGCTCTGGCGTACCCCGATGTTGAATTCTGCATTGCTGCTTTTATGGCTGTTCCTGCAAATCCTGTACCATACCCTACTGCCGCAGATTGTGCTGTATCTTTTATTAAATTTTTAGCTGCATCTTCTGCTTCAACTTCACCTCTGCACATGCCAACGATATTTCTTACAAGAGATGCACTTCCTCCAATCAACGCAGCCGTTTCGGCTGTTTTTATTCCAGCTCTATGTGATACATTAGCAACACTTTTAACTATCGAAAGTTCTGGAGAATCCACCGCTTCAAGCGATTCCTTTCTTGTCAAAGTACTAGTACAGCATTGCTTAAATATCAGTGATTAAATTGCTAATGGTATCCCAGCATATGTCCACTTAAATGGGTGTGCTGTAAGATTGTACTGTTCAATAAAGCGCAAGATGCTTGCTTC
>CAJTGD010000020.1 GCA_910575475.1 Lachnospiraceae bacterium
GTAAATAGAACCTATAAAATATTGAATTAATTTAAGCACCTGTGTATGCAGGTGCTTAAATTGTCAGATAATTACTCAGAAATTTTATCTACACCCACACCGCCTTCCTTCCGGATCCGGAGATATCCGCCCAAGCGGTCCACCAGCTTCTCCCGGATCGCGTCCAGGGTGGATTCCCGGTTCGTGTACCGGTACAGGCTGTCGTTGGTGTCATGGATCGTTACGATACCCACATAGAAGCGCTTCCGTTCCTCGACCTGGCTGTTGTGGATGTTCAGCCAGGTTTCCAGCATCTGCCGGGTGGTCAGGTCGTGGTACTCCGCCTGGGGCTGGATGCTGTCGTGGAGGAAAGCCAGCTCGCCGATCGCAAGACAGTCTTTGATTTTATCCTGATCCTTTCCACATCTCCTGACCTCACCGTAAAAGATCTCCTTTTCATCTTTCAGTACCTGGATCATACTCTTTCGGTTCTGGATATTTTCATATTCCGGGTTTCCGGAAGGCAGCAGGAACTCAAACGAACCCGCATCATTCAACGCAAGTTCCAATTGCGGCTCTATAATCACATCTTCCTCATCCCCTGGATAATACAGTGCTTTCCCGTCCATATATGCCTCATACATTACAAACTCCCTCCTCTGTATCTCACCTTGACCAGGCCCGTTCCCTGAAAGTCCAGCCGCACCTGGGATGTCCCGCCAACTTTGATCTGCGGGTATCTGTTTCTTCCGTCCCGTAGCTCATACGCCTTCGAACCATAGAGCACTTTCAGCCTGTCAGCCCTTAATACTTCAAATATCGGTACCGTAAGCATATCCCCCTTCGGTATGATGATCTGCGTTTTATCCTGGGAGATCTCCACCTCTCCCAGATACCGGATCACGCCTGTGCATAAATTAAAAAGATCCCATTTCCAGGGCTCCTGTGAATCCTGCAGTTCGTATTTGTACGGCTCTGCAACGATTTCTATCTCAAATTTTCCGATCCTTGCCGTCCTCTCTACATCTGCCTTGATATAAGCACGGCCAATATAGTAGAATGCCAGGTCATCGTCAAATGTGATTTCCACTTTCTTTCCATGGTACGCATTCATGAAACTGGAAAGGAAGGTGCGCCATGCGTTCTTTTCCTTAATGGCTCCCAACTCCAGGTGGATTTCCCTCTTCTTATAGCTGATGGGGCCGTTGGCCTCGGAAAAATCCAGTGTTTTTCCTCCCGGCACATCTACAAAAGTGTCGTTGACCTCCGGAGTGCCTATGTCGCAGTCTTCAATCCGCAGCCCCCAGTCCTCCCACAAACGCTTCCCATTGATCACTGCGCCTTTCACATACATCCTACCGCATCCTTTCCATTACATTTCTCATTCCGATCCCTTCGTTCGCAATCTCAGAGATTTCTTTCCGGAATGTCCTCCGGCTGGGGTACAGGTAAACCTCTCCATTCCCTACATTCGCCAGGTAGGGAAGGTACTGCTGCAGCATCTGTATGATGTCTGTCCCTCCGGATGTTCCTGCTGCCCCGGTTCCTGGTGTCCCTACAGAGCCCATATATCCGGAATAATCCATGCTGTCCCGGATGACCCGGTTCACTTCTCCCATCTTTTTCTCGTAACCCATTTCGAAACCTTCCGCAGTTCCTGCTCCGATTCTCATAAATACTTTTGACGGTGAATTAATCTCCAGCTTTGAATTTGCCGTAGCAACTGCCGATGCACAAAGCGATGCCACGGAATTGATCACTGCGGAACGCCCCGCGCTAATCCCATTCGCAAGTCCGATTGATACGTTAAATCCGGCAGAGTATAAAGTATTGGTTCCCAGCTTCCTGCCTTCACTGACTACTGCCTGCGTGACGGTATTTGCCGCGCTCCTGACAGATGACTGTCCGCTCTTGATCCCGGATGCCAACCCCTTCGAGACTGCGCTTCCAATTGTTTTGAATTTATCTTCACGCAATTCCTCCTTTGCCTTATCCCTTACGCTCCTTCCCACAGAAGAAATTGTACTGACCACCGCGTTTTTCTGTGACTGGATCCCGTTCTTCAGTCCAGAACCAACTTCCCTTCCAATCCCGCTAAAATCCGGCGCATTCAATACCTGCTTTGTGGAATCGATCATCTGATCCGCCAGTGCCTGGATCGCTGTTGTTGCCTGTTCCTGGCTTTCGCCAATTCCATCTGCAAGCCCGGATACCACATCCTGCCCGATCCCTTCAAATACTTTGGAAGGGGAATGGCTGTCAAGTGTTGTCCTTGCTTGTTTAATCACTGCAACCCCCGTTTCATTCACCGCAATCGTCCCCTGTTCTATTGCGGAACGGATCCCGTTTCCAAGCCCGGTACTGACATCCACACCAATCGATTCCATCGCCGCGGAGACCTGCTCTTTTCCTCCGTTCAGGGAATTGGTGTATTCTTCGATCATCCCCTGTACGCTTTCATTTACGGCATCCTTCATGTCGAGGGACTGCGACCACATCTCATTGGCCTGTTTCAGCTGTTCATCTGTCATCCCTGCAAACGCCTGCACATACGAGGAGCCCTGCGGCCCCATCTCCGCCAGCTTATCCAGAATCCCCTGGTTGACGCCCCGCTCTGCCAGGACGGCCATGTTATCCGCCCAGTTCGTGACCCCTTCAATCTGGCTCTGCATATTTGCAAGCAGCTTTTCGCTGGAAATCTCGGTCCCGGCATTAAACTCTTCAAACATGTTCATCTGGCTTGCAAGGACCTCGGAAACAGTCTCCTGCATCCCCAGGTAAGTCTCCGTGATATTCTGCACCGCTGCACTGTTGACATCCGCGGCCGCAGTCTGAGCCGCCGCATTGGTATTGGTGGATTCCGTGTTTGCGTCCGTGGCCGCCGTAACATCCGACCATTTGATCCCATACTGCTCCAACTGCTTGGACGTGGCATCGATCTGTGCCTGCAGAGATTCTTTCGCCTCCTTGTTTTTTTCCGTTGCCTCCGCATTCTCTTCCTGTGCCTCCGAAAGTTCCTTGATCGTCTTTTTCTGATCCCGGTTCATCCCGATCAGCACCGCATAATCACTTGAAAGCCCTCCCACGCGCTCCCGTTCTTCTTCCATCAGGGCATTGGTCTTATCTTTCAGATCTGCCGCTTCATTCTCAATCTTGATGCTCTCGATCTCCAGCTCCGTCTTCTTTTTGATCAGCTCAATCGCATATTCCTGGGCTGCCTGCATCTCAATCTGTTTCTGGCTGTTATTCAGATATTCCTCAATGGCTTCATTGGTCAGGTTCAGGCTCCTGGACTGTTCATCATATGCCAGGTTCAGCTCCGGTACCAGCGTATTCAGCTCCGCAATATACCCCTGCATGACCTGGGTCTTTTCGTTATTCCCGTCAGCCGACTGGGATAATTCCTCTATCCTTCCGACCAGGATTCTGGCATATTCCCCCTGGGCCTGCATCTCTGCACTTGCGTTCCCATAATCAGAGATCAGTTCCTTCGTAGAGGCAGCCACTTCATTCGCAGAATCACAGATCTTCTGGTTTTCTTCCGCCAGAAGCCTCGCCTCCGCAGATGCCTCGCTGACCGAATCCGTATAAATTGCCAGGGCCGTGCCTGCTGCCACTATAGCCGTTGCAGCAAGCACCCATGGATTTGCCTTACTTACAGTATTAAGATTCTCGGCTGCTACAGTAGCAGCTTCTGTGGTCGTCTTATACAGAGTGACCGCGGCCGAGACCGTCTTGAAAGCCACAGCGCCTGCTGCCACGCCTCCCATAACCGGAATCAGGTCATCCAGATGTTCCACCACCAGATCCAGCCCCTCTTCCATGGCCGGAAGGGCTTTCTCCGCGATCGGTACGGCAACATCGGTCTGGAATTTCTTTCCCAGGGTCTGGAATCTGGATTCCAGGGTATCATATTTGACCTCTTTGATCTCCTCCATGGTACCCTTCACGTTATCGAACGTTGTGTTCACCTGGTTGAGGGAGGTGATGACCTTCATCGCGTTATCTTCCCCCAGGGCGCTCCACGTATTGCTTGCCAGGGTAAGCATCTCCTGCTTATTCGTTGCAGTTGCCAGGTCATTGATCACGGAACGGAATACATCCTTCGTTGTAGCCTGTCCGGATTTCCACTGATAGAACAGGGATTTTGTCTGATTGGAAAAGCTCCCCAGGTTCTCCTCGATCCTTCCGTCAGCCAGGCTGTTCCCAAACTCCTTCACGAAGTCATTGACCTTATCCAGGTTATAGGCTCCGGAATCCAGGCCGTTTTCCAGAATGGCGAACATTTCCTTCGCGCTGAATCCGGCCTGGGACCAGAGGGAGCCGTACTCCGCAATGTTGTCGGCCAGCTCCCCGGACTTGTCCAGCCCTCTCTGGGCTCCCTTTGCCATCAGGTCAAATGCTTCCTCCGATGTCACGCCCATGTTGTCCATCAGGGAATCCACGCCCTTGATCGTCTCGCCTAAGTCCATCCCGAACACGTCCCGCATGGCAATTCCATTCTCCGTCATGTCCCGGATCTTAGAAGCATCCAGCTCCCCGGTATACTGTCTGACCAAAGCCATAGACTGGGCCACGTCATTGATATCTTCCCCATAATTATTTTTGTGAAGGTCATCCATGACGGACTTATACTTCTGCATTTCCTGTGTGGTCGCCCCTGTGCTTGCCTGGAACTGCTTCTGTGCTGTTTCCATGCTCAGCATGGACTGTGCGGCCGATACCGCGGTATCCTTTACCACATTGACCATCGAATTGACCAGGTTTGTCTTGACAACCGTTCCGAAGTCGATGGTCACCGCCTCCGCTTTCTTGACTTCCTTTCCGAACTCATCAATAGAGGATGCGCATTGGTCTGTAGAATTACGGGCTTCATCCATATACGCCGCTGTTTCATTTAATGCGGCTGATGTACGTATCGTCTGGGCCTCCGCCGAATTCAGCCTTGTCTCCCAGTCCCGGATTCTATTTTCTGCAGTCTTAAGGTTCTGGTTTCCTTTGGAAATGGTATCATTAACCTCTTTTAACGCCGCTTTTTCCTTTTCCAGTTCCTGGGAAAGGGCGTTCACCGCTTCTTCCTGGGCCTTCATGGAATCCTCGGAAGCGTCCCCGGCCTTTGTCATCTCTTCCAGCCGATCCTTAGCGGTCTTATACTCTGCTTCCAGCTCTTCCACTTTCTTTTTATGAGTATCTTGTTCTTTGTTCAGAACAGAAAGGCCGTCAGTTACCTTTTTATAATCCTCATTTGCATGCACCAATCCTTTGCGGACTTCCTCTTCCTTTTTCTTCTGCTCTTCCAGGATCTTTGTCAGGACCTCATGCTTCTTCGTCAGAGATTCCAGGGAGTTCTGCTGCCCTTCACACTGCGCCTTCACCAGACCCATTTCTGATTTTAAGGAGAATAATGTCTTATTACAGCTCGTGACATTCTGGTTAAATTCTTTTTCACCGTCCAACGCGATCAGAGCGCCTATCTTTTTTGCCGCCAAATGATATCACCTACCTTTTTTCTGCATAGAAAAAGAGCCTGTTTCCAAGCTCTCTTTCCCATTTTCATATTTTACGCAACAACACTTTTATTCGGATAATGCTTTGCAAATGTGTATACCGCCCGCAAATACTCTATATCCATACTTGCTTCTACTCTCATTTCTATTTCATTTTTATACTCGCTATGAACTGTATTCTGCGTTCTCGCCTGCAAATACCCCCGTACCTTCGTCTGGCTTTTAATGTCTGCCAGAACTGCCTCCTGCCGCTCCAGCTTGTCCTTCAGATAAAGCAGTAGCTCCTGATTCGCTCCAGTTGAGAGTTCTGTTTCCATCTCGTGGAAACGGTTTATGTATCTGGCGGTGAAAACAGTTCCTTTTGTCCCTGTCAGCTTGTGGGCGATAAATTCGCAACCTTTCTTTGTTATACGATAACAGGGAAGCTCTTTGTTCTGCTCTGTCCTGTACGTAGATTCTCTAAAAAAATCGGTGGGCTCAAAATTGAGCTCTCTTTCATGCCCCTCAATGGATTCCCTCATTTGCTTTATATATCTTTTAATATCCCTTATCAAATTTTTGTGTTCTTTCTTTATCATTTCAGCTACTTCTCGACTGTCTAATGTCTGTTCGAGTCCTATCATAAAAAAATCTCCTTTCAAAAATTGTTCTTGAAAGAAGTTTCGCTCTGCATTATAATATTTACAGAAGGAAACTTCTTGATGGAGCAATCGACTTGCTTGGTAGGTTGGCGATTGCTCTATTTTTTTATGTCGTCTTCTAACTTTTTAATCCCTCGCCTAATTGCTTCTGCACGTTCACATTCTTCTTGCCTACAGTACTCGTTAAGAATATTACTAGAACATCCATCTAATCTTACGGTAATACGTTCTTTTTTGGGATTATTAGTTGGGCGCCCTGTCCTTGGTGACATTTGTTCTATCCTCCTTCCTTTTGTCTGCCATAATTTGTATTATATATTATGTCTGCCAAAAGTCAAGAGGTTTTTTCAAAATATTTTCTACCCTACCTATGGAATTAAAAAGAGAGCGAATTTCTCCGCTCCCTCTTTCAATCAATTATCAAACAACAAATCATATCTTTCTATTACTTCTTGTAACCCTTTTTGTCGCATTCCTTCTTGTTCTTCGTTCAGTTCTGAAATATCTTTTACTTCACTTTCTATTTCAGATAAGCCAGTATTTATACGGCAAGTATACGCATTCACTTTGTTTAGATCTGTTATTTCCCCTTCATCATTCTCATATTTGTATTTTTCTTCCTGAGTTAAATCAAGGCTTAATGTTAATTCAATGTCAGAAAAATCATGTCTGTATTTGTTATTATAATCATTAAACATATACACCAACTGAGTATCGTTGTAATATGATTTTAATAATGGCATTCTTGAAAAATCGACTTCGTTTTTTTCAGATGTATAATAACACGTTACATCAATATCTTTTTCCTCAATCAGCCAATAAAAGCTCTCTTCACTTAAACCCGTTTTGTCTAATATTATAACCACATACGGATAGTAACCAAATCCAGAAGAGCTTTTTTCCGTATACACATCCACGCTTTCAAGCTTTAATATTTCTCCGTTATACTGAATATTGTCATATGGAAGTTTTTCTATATCTTCTTCGACTCCCTTATCTTTCAAATCTGTTTCTGAATTTCTACCCGCGCCTCCACATCCTCCCAATAAAAACATCATCATCAGTAAAAAAGCAATAAATCGTTTTGGCTTCTTCATAGTATATTGTCTCCTTTCGTAGTAGAAGATTTTTTTCCTGTCCCATCAAAGCGCACTTTTATTATACATTAGACGCATAGATGTTACAAGAAGGAGAAGAAAAACCACCCGCCAGAGCGGATGGTTCACTTTCTTTATTAACTACTATAACTGGATTAATCTCTGATATATTCACTGTTTTCCGAAAAATCCCTTGATTTTATCACCTGTGATTTCTTTACATTCCCTTGTAAGTTGCGCAGGCTTATATTTAGTATCTTCTGCTTCATTCAGCGCCTTCACAAATGTACGTTCGAATTGTTCACCACTGATATTCACATTTTTCAATATACTCTTTGTTGCCATACTTGCCTCCAAAATAACACTTTAACTTATTTTCTTTTCCTCCTGATCGTCCCAATCGGAACGTGCCATAACCTCTTCCCGATATAGAAAACAACCAGCCCGATGAATACCAGTACCGCAAATTCGGGAGTACAAAACATGCACAGCAGTAAAATAATCCCCGCAATCAGCTGTATCCAGGCTTTTCTTCTCTCTTTCATGTTTCATCCCTCCCCGCTTGCTTTTCATCCATTATAGCATGCGCCATGCTATAAGTCTAGCAGCGATACCTTCCTTTTTTCCTTAAATATGCACCTTTTCATCTTGAAATTATGGAACCACTTGAAATGGGTATACAGCTCCAGCCACTTCCCCAGGTACATCCGGGAAACTTCCTTTTCTGTATACCCCATCTGCAGTCCCATGAACACCAGCCACGCAAAATCTAACTGTCTGCTTCCTTCTTCTGGGTCGTCTGATCCTGCGTGGTCTTCTCGTTTTTTAGTTCAAAACACCGGTAATATTCCTCATGGAGCTTCAGCGCAAGTCTTACCGGGCTGATATCCACCTTGCGGGCAATTTCATTCCTGGAATAAGAATGCGGCTCCCGGCTTTCCTTCTCGGCCGCGATCTCCTCGCCTTCATTTACCATGAAGAAAAGCGCTGTGTTCACAGTCTGGATATCCGGCATCTGGAATTCTGTCTCCACGTTTCCGTCTTCATCCCTGACCTTTTCCCCTTCCGCATCCAGTATCGGAACCCATGGGTAAATCTTTGTTTCAAATTTATCCAGGGATCCGAACTCATTCTGAATCTTTTCCAGAACCACCATATCACACTTGACCGGATAATTTTCCCCGGACAGCTCAATATACTTTAATTCCTCAAACATGCCTTACCTCCTGTTCAGACAGTCTCCCCGCCGTTTTCTTCTCCTCCTGTTTCCTCACCGCCCGATTCACCGCCGGCTGTTCCTCCACTGGTTCCTTCATCTTCCGTACCATCGCCTCCGGGCTTTCCTCTCTCATCTCCGCCACCAGAAACCTCACCTTCTCCTGAGTTTCCTCCGCTTCCTGATTCTCCTCCCCCTTCCGGTGTCTGAGCCTGCTTGATTCCGGCCATTTCATCAATCCAGTCCTGGGCCTCCTTCTCCGTATCGTAGATCATAGTTTCTTTCCACAGGTTATCATCAATCCCGATCGCCTGTCCTCCAATAGAAGGCGTCTGGTACTCGATGTTGTCCCCTTTCGTTTTGAAGCTCTCCTGCCCTTCCGCAAACTTCACTTTGTAGATCCACATCGCGACATACTTTCTCAGTCCGTCCACCTTTTCATCCATATAGATCCCGAGCCCCACATAATTGGATGAATCCGTTGTCCTGTTTTTGATGGATGTACCGCTTTTCCCCTCTTCGGACACCTCATGTCCGAACATGACCTTATGCGCCTGGATCGGCAGCGTATCTGTCCCCAGCGTTACGTCCGCATACTTAAATTCCTTATCGTATTCTGATTTTTTGTTATCTGCAAAAAGCGACCCCTCCGCATACTGCGGACTGATATCCAATGCCATCGCTTTACCGCAAGTGAAGCCGTCCGTATACTTCGGAGTCCCCATACTTTCATCCAGCTTCGCTACCGTTGGTTTTGCTAATCCTACAAATGCCATAACCTATTCCTCCAATTCTTCCTCAATGTCACACTCAAAGACGAGGTGACGCTTCTTCGCTTCTCTCAGTACCGTAACCTCCGGATAGGTAAAGCCCTGCTGATGCAGTGCTCTCCGCACCTTGTTTTTCAGTTCGATGAAATTTTCCTCCGCCGGGATGTAAAGATGTACCTGCACGCTTGCCAGGACTGCTGCCGGGGCGTTATCCGCATAGAAATTAGCCCATTCGTCTGCGTAATTATACACAAAAAAACATTCCTCACTGCCCTCATAGATATCTGGAGCGTGAGGAAATCCAAAGGGCTCGACCGCCGCTATGATCTTTTCAAATTCCGTCATATCTTCGTCTCCCTGTCAAATACTTCCTGCATCTTTTTCAGAACCGGATCTTCCGCAGCGTGGACGGCCGGAGTCAGGACAGGCGTTGCCGCCTGCCGTCCGCCCACGCCGTATTCCAGAGCTGCCATCTTCTCCATATTCCTCACTCCGTCTTTATCCTTCCCCGTGGGGCGCACGCAGATATAATACCCCATCTGGTTCCTGGATGCCCCGGACGGTTTTATGGAATCGACCATTGCCCCTGTGTCCCTATGGGCAGACGCACCCTTCACCACAGAGTCCTTCAAGATGGGAACGGCCTCTTCCAGCATCACCGGGGCCAGCCTCTCCGCATCCAGCGAAGAGAGTTCCTTCATCAGGTCGTCAATGCCTTCCACTTCAAACTGTGCCATTCTGCCTCCTTTCGCAGGTCAGGACCATCGTCATGGACTTGTCCCGCCTGTATGTCCTCCTGACCTCGTAAATGCTTCCGTCTGATTCATCCATCAGACTACCCTCCCCGGAATAATTACAGGCCAGGATCTCAATATTCTGATCCGCCGTATACCCTTCCTGGGATGCCAGAATCTCATCATTCCGGGTCACATCCGTAAAGCTGGCCGGGATGCTCTCTGAAAGCTCCCCCGCTGGCTGGTAAAATCCGTCTTTGTCCTGGGCGCTGTTTCCTTTTTTCAGCAATCGGATACTTCCATTCCACATCAGGAACCACCTTCTTCCAGGGAAAGCCGGAATACTTTCTTCCGATAGAGCTGCAGGTACTTCTCCGTGTCCGTGCGGTCGTTTCCCAGGTATGCCTTTACATACAGGCTGACCGCCGTGACCACACCCTCATAATCATCCGTATTTACAAGGAGCCGTTCCGGAACCCCGGAGGCGGCCATATCCGCCAGGCAGTCTTTGATATACAGCTCAATGTCCGCGTCATAGACTGTAACGGATCCCGCAATCCCGCATCTGTTTTTCACGATTTCTAACATGATATCTCATCTCCTGCTGCCTGACGGCCATTCTTATTTTGCTGCCGGCGTTTCACTGCCTGCTACTGATGCATCGTCGATCGTGATCTCCCCATTCACAAATGCCTGGTCATCCTTCATCCCACAGTCCTCCCGTTCAATTGCCCGGAACAAGGTCAGGTCCTCCTCAAAAGCGTTCAGGCTTCCTGCTGACGCAATGTTGGAGGAAATGATCGTAAGCTGCTTCCGGTCGAAGAACTTGATCCCCTCTTTCAGATCCCCGATGACCATGGGGATCTTCCTCTTCTTTGCCGTAGCTACATCAGAAGGGAAATCCGCGTTCGGGATTACCTCCACCGGGACCACCGTTGCGCCGGCGCAAAGCCGCATCTGCATCGGGTCGGCCGGATTCGGCTGCAGCAGGTACTTCCCTTCGGCATCTTTGAGTGTGTCCAGATATTGCAGCCCGTCATCGTTGGTCACGATCCGGGAAGTGGACTTGAACGCAGCTCCCAGAGTCACGTTCAATTCCTTCTTGATATCGTCCAGCCCGGACAATGCCGTTTTTTCCTTCTGGTTGATCACGGTACGGATAATCTGGTTCCTTGTAACACGGGATTCATCCCCGATCCAGGTGATCAGTACGGAGCTGATGTTGGCGTCCGAATCCTCAAAAAGCTCATTGGTCACCGGGAAATATCCGGCATACTTTTTGATCTCATAATCCATCCGCTCGAACTGCGGCGTCTCTTTCTTCCCGACTTTTCCGCCCTCACCGACCTGGGTAAATCCGGTCTGCTGGGTTCTCTTTTTAAAGGTCCGGGATCCTTTGTTCGTGGTGACAGGCTCCACATCCACCAGGTTGATCAGGGATGCCTTCGCCTCCCGCCTTTCATTGATCCGGGTCTGGATATCCTCCGGTACCGTGTACCCGCCGTCCGGATTGCTCCCTTCGCTCATATCATCGGACACCCGAAACCTTCTCCTTGCGGCATTGGCAAACTCATGCACGGCATCTTTCGGAGCCTCAGTCTCTTCCGGGCCTGTCCCTCCTGAAGGAACGGTATCCGCGGTGCCTGCTGCCGCACGGTTCTGCATTTCCTCCAGGCCTTGATCATCCAGGTCTTTGAGCAGGTCGAACTTGTCCTGCAGTTTTTTCAGCTCCTCCTTTTCCGTCTTTGCCTCTTCCAGCTTTCCGGCTTCGACCAGGTTCTGGATTGTCAGCTTTTTTTCGTTGATCGTATTCAGTAATTCCAATAACTTTTTATTCATCTTTGTTTCTCCCTTCCACAAAAAAAGACTTAGACGCCATACAGCTCCAAGTCTCCAAGAATTTCATTTTTCAGTTTCTCATTATGATCGGCTTCCGCCTTTTCCTGGATGACCCTCTGCCGGATCTCTTCCGTCAGCCGGAGTCCGTCATAGGCATTGGTGACCTGCATCCCTGCCCCCAGGGTTTCATCCGCAAATCCCATCTCGATGGCCTGGTTTGCCGTCAGCCAGGTCTCCCTGTCCATAATCTTCAAGATCTCTTCCAGGGGTCTCCCGGACTTCTCCGAGTAAGAGCTGGCCAGTGCGGCGTTCAGCTCTTTTAATGCCTTTGCACGCTTTTCATACAGATGATAGTCCCCGCTTGTGTAGCCGCTCCCGGTCACGTTGTGGATCATGATCATCCCCACCGGGCTGATCAGTACACGGGCGGCCCCCATGGCCGCCACACCCGCGGCGCTTCCTGCCAGGCTGTCGATCTCCGCAACGGAGTTCTTACATTTTCTCAGGAGCGTGTAGATCTCCTGCCCTGCGTATACATCCCCGCCTCCGCTGTTTACGATCACACGCAGCTCCTCTCCCGGATCCAGCGTATCGATCACGGACTTGATGTCGTTCGGGCAGGTAGATTCCCATTCCAGCCAGTCATAGATCCATTTGGTGTCATTATTGATGATATCACCCCTGATCTTCGCTTCCTTCATTTCTTTCACCTTCTTTCCCATACTGTTTTCCTACCATTGTGATTGGAATATAATTTCCGTTTACCATCAGGATATCGCCTCCTTCCTTCTGCGGAAGATCCAGATATTCCCTTGCCTCATTCGGTGTGTAAATACCGTTATTCACCGCCGATGACAGATTCCCCATCTGTGTTTTTGCGTCTGTCCGGAGGATCACCTTTTCATTGTATTTGTAGTAATACCCTTCCCTGATCTCCTTCGGGTTCAGGCATTTATAATTGATCTCCTCTTCATACGCTTTCATCCTGTATGACATGGTATCTACTAAAAAAGCCAGCTGCTGCGTCTCACTGTTCGCATAGCTGGACTTTTCATAATTGTTGATCTGGTTCGGTTTGATCCCGAAGGCCCCGGCGATCTGCAGCGCCGAATATTTCCGCAGTTCAAAGAACTGGGCGTCTGTCAGGCTCATGTTCAGCGGCTTCAATTCCAGCCCGATCGGGACCGGTACGATCTTCCCGGCATTCCTGCTCCCGGTCAGATATTTTTCATACCGGTTCTGCAGTTCCTTCCTCCGCTTTCCATCCAGCTCACCTGCCGGGAAATACATCACCGCGCTTGCAGTCAGTCCCTGCTCATAGAGATGATTCATGAAGGTCTGGCTTTCCAGCGCCCCGTCAATGGATGAGCCTATGATCTTCCGGACCGGCTCCCCCATGATCCCATTCAGGCTGTACCCGGTCTTAAAATGCAGGACATCCTCCTGGGGGAATACATACAGCTCCCCGGTCTTCGCATCTGTGTACTGGTAGTACAGCTTTCCCTTTTCCTGAAAGATTCCTGCATCGTCCATCAGCACGGTAACATCACAGGACGGCATCAGCCACAATCCATAGTTTATGACCTCCCCGCCATACCGATCCGCAAGGAAGTTCCTCTGGATCCAGACATACGCGTTTCCATAATGCTGGCAGTTTAATTCCGCAGAAGACCACAGCGTAGTGGGCGTCATGATCGGGTTCGGCCGGACTGTCAAAAGCCTTGTCATATCCGTCGGATCCGCCCGGATCTTCCCCTCCGGTGTGTCCTGATAATATTTTAGCGGTAGCTTTCCCATCGTCTCCGACAGCATTTTCATGCAGGTGAAGTAAGTCACCTCACTGATCTTCCGCTTGTCCCTGGTTGTGATCCCCAGCCAGTCCAGCAGTTCCTCGTCATCCATATTTACCGTAGGCATGGTCATTGCCCTCCAGGCGTTCCTGATCCTGTTCCACATCCCCATAATCACCACTCACTTTCCAAAAATGCATCGATCGAATCCAGGAAATCCGATCCAAATGTATGATACAGCGCCAGTTTGAACGCACACAGGATCGCGTCCACCGGGTCGATCCTCTTTGTGGTTGCGTCCTTATCAATCTTGATCAATCCCTGATTCTGCCGGATCACCGCATTGCTCATGGAATAATTCAGCAGAGGATTATAGGTGTACAATACATTCCGGCAGTATACCTGTTCCCGGAAGCCCTGGGTCGATTCATTCAGCGACTTATGGCTCTGGAACACCTCTTCCACGGTGTAACCTTCATCAGACAGGTCCATCATCAGCTTGGCAGCATTGGCCGGGTCGAAGCATAAGCACTCGATCTTCCAATCGTTCTTTTCGCAGGTCTCCAGCACATACTTCATAACGGCGCTCTGGTCCACGATTGGCGTATTGGTTACTGTCAGGAAGCCCATCCGCTCCCATGCGTCATATTCCACCTTGTCTTTGGCCTTTCTTTCCATCAGCTTCTCACGGTTCGGGATGAAGGAATGGGAGTATACGATATACTTCACGATCTCCTTTCCCTCGGCATCAAATTCACCGGACTGATACGGAATGAGAAATGCTACTGAGGTCAGATCCGTCTTCGCGGACATATCGAAGCCTACGTATACACTCATTCCGTTGGTGTCTATCGGAATTTCTTCCACCTCACATGCTTTCCATTTCGCCATATCCATGTAGCCGTTCTCTTTGGCCTGCACCCAGACATTGAGGCACTTGGTCAGGAAGGCCGTCATATGCTCCGGAATTTCCTTTGCGATCTTATACTCTCCCCGGATCTTTTCCTTCCCTTCTTCATACGTCATGCGGATCGGGTTCGCCTTTTCCCAGAGGCTTTCATCATCCAGCCTGCTGATATCCTCATAATCCTCTGGATCCATCTCACAAATATCAACCAGGTATTCCTCATTCTTCACATCGGCATCCGGATCCAATATTTTAGAGCAGTAGGAATATTCCGTCACATAACAGGGGTATGTCAGATCCATCCCCGCCGTTGTAATGATCATCAGCAACGGCTCCTTGGTATTTGCCCCAAGTCCCAGGTCGTAAAATTCCGTTGTCGGGTGCTGGTGAAACTCATCCAATACTAAACCGGCAGGGTTTGTTCCGTCCCCGGACTTCCCGTCCTCTTTACTCAAAGGCTTCATGAAACTCCCTGACCTGATATGGGTAATGGAATCCCTTGTCACATTGAATTTTCCACGCAGCGGTGATCCACGGAGCATCAATCCGGCCTCGTTAAATACGATCTTGGACTGCTCCCTTTTTACACCGGCTGTATAAAATTCACAGAGTTCTTTGTTTTTGGCCGCCATCACAGAGATCTCATAAAGGGCGATCCCCGCCTCTTCCTGAGATTTTGCATTTTTACGGGCTACCTCTGTGAAGGATTTTTTGAAACGTCGCCTTCCATCCTTTTTCCGCTTCCATCCATACAGCTGGCAGATCCGGAACTGCTGCCAGTCTGTCAGGTTGATCGGCTCCCCGGCCAAAACTCCTTTTGAATGCCGCAGAAGCGCAAACCAGTCTATGATGTTCTTTGCGGAATCTTCGCTCCAGTAATAGGGATAGTCCTGGTCTGTCTCAAACTTCTCCGCATCTGCCAGGAACCTCTGGCAGGCCCATTTGTGCTTTTTACAGCTGATAATTTCCCCTGTTATGCACCTCTTGGCATATTGTTTGATATTCTCATATACTTCCATCAGATCGCACCAAACTCCTCCATGATCTCATTCTCTTTTTTGTCCCTTTTATTGACCGCCGCTTTCAGCCGGGAGTCTATCGTCAGCCCGCACAGGGAAGCGAATCGCCGCATCTCTGAGGCGTAGGTCTTCTGGATATCGACCATCGGATTTTTGACTGTGATCGTCCCGGTCCTGGTCTCACGCTCTATGCAGTAATCCTGATCCCGCATGGCTTCCGTCACCTTGATATAGTTGGCGTATGCGTTGCAGTATCCACCCAAGTTCGAGTAGTCCAGGTTCCCTACAATGTCGATCTGATTCAGCTCCTTGACGATCCGGCGCCACTCTTTTCTTGCCACATCATCCACTAGCCATTTCGGCGTGGTCTTCAGCTGGTTCCTTCCAGTGGTCACATACCGCTCTTCCTGCTTCCTTTTCTGCTTCTCATCCTTCGTGTTGTGGGCGCTCTGCATGTCCACGATCTTCCTTGGCCTCCCCATCTGGATCCCCCTCCTTTCCGTTTTTACCAACTTATTTTTCGTATTCGGAAATTTATGTGAAGAAAGGAGGACGTGCGGTCGATCCTGGCCGCCCAAAACTTTTCCGCATGCCCCTCCCCTATCTGTTTCGGTATTCTGAAAGCATCTTCTGTAATTTTTTCTGTGTTCCTGTCTTCTCCTTTTTGTACATCTGTTCAATCATGCTGTGTGTCTCATGGCTTAAGCTCATCAGGTTGTTGATGTCCATGCGCTTCTGCCAGTCATCCTGCAGTGGGATGATGTGATGTACTGTATCGGCCGGCACCAGCTTCCCTTCCGTCATGAAGAGATAGACATCCATGCCTTCATCGGCTTCCATTGCTGCTGACCGGGTCCGGATCCATTCCCTGCTGCCATAGAACTGTTTGCTTTTCCTGTCCCTGCTGTATCGGTCGTACTCTTTGTGCCTGGCTTTGATGCAGGGGCAGGTTGAACCTGACGGGATGCGCTGGCCGCATCTGCTGCATCGTTTGTATAGCGGCATAGTATCTCCCCCTTTCCATTTGTTTTGATATGCAAAAAGCGCCCTGCATCTTGGTGCAGAACGCCTTTCATAACATGAGGGTTCGGTTTGATCGTCCAGCTCCGGAAGTTCCCTCTTCCCTTGCTTTTCGATGCTACCATAATATCACAGATGTTACTGACATTCTATGACATCTTTTAGATTTTCAGGAAGACGGATGTGGGCCAGTGCTTTACCATGGAACCGATGTACCTGCCGCTCCGAATACCGCATCTTCTCCGCGATCTCCCACCAGTCAAGCCCCTTTATGTAGCGATAGAACAGAACATCCTTTTCGTTTTCGCTTGACAGCCTCTTGATCCTGGCAGCAATGTCCTGGTATGTCCGGATCCGGTGATACCGTTCCTGTATCAGATCCCGTTCCATGGCATCCAGATCTGCGGCATATCCTGACAGATCTTCCTGGTCGGAACCATGGGGCATGCCGTCATTGTTCAATGATATGGACGCCCTCATGGAACGGATCTCCCGGATCTCCTCATTGATTCGGTGAATCCTGCGGACATGCCGGAGATAGCTTTTCAGGTATTCTTTCTTTTTCTCGTTCTCTTCTTTCACTACCACTGTCCTTGCTTTATCTTTGTCCAATGCAACCACTCCCCCTTTTATTTATGCCGCCGCTCTGTACTTCCCGAACGCTTTCCTGCTTTTCCTAAAAACTCAGCATAGCGAAAAGCAGAAAAAATATCCAATACCACCCATACTCTACTGCCATATAGCATGTTAGGCAGATGGCTAAGAATCTAAAAACGTATCTCACTATCTTCTCCATCTTTTTCTTATCCTCCTGTTCAATCTTTTTCATATATTTTGACATAGGTTATTCGGGGCGGGATCTTAAAATCCTCCATGTGCTTCAGCATGCACTCTTTACACCCAGGCTTCCGGAGACCCACGCATCCGGGACGGATTTTATATCTATCAATGTAATCTACAACCGGACAATAACTTGCTTTTTCTACAACATAGGCTGCCAGTTTGTCTATAGTCTCCTCGTATTCTGTCAGCCTCTCCGCAGCCCTATCCACGTCATAGGCGGTAGGCTGGCTATCAATAAATTTGCAAAATTCGTTCACAAATCCGGCATCATACCCATCTGCAATAGATACAGCTGTAACTAAAGTTTTAAAGTTATCCGCATCAATTAATCTCATTTCTCACTCAGTCCCCTTTCTAATGGGCAGCGTGATCTGCTCCGCTTCCAGATCATAGTTCATTTATAATATTTCCACCTGCTGCCTGTTGTCCTGCGTTCTTGTATTTCTTCCAGTCATTATCTAATCTACCCTGTTTTTAAATTCCCTGTTCCCAAACAGGTATTTTTCCCTTGTAAGCTGCTCGTTCTGTAGACGCCTCAATGCCTTCAAAAAGCTCTGGTTCTGCTTGTCCGTATAGAAGTTATTTATATACTCATACAGCTGCGCCCGATCCTTTGCCTTGCGTCTTGCGCGTCGGCTCTGCTGGAAACGTGTAGCGACCTTGTTTCTCTCACTTTTATTCGGCGCAAATTCCATATCGTGAAGAAATGTCTGCGTCCGGCTGTCCTCTTTCCCAACATCCGCATAAGCAGATTCATACTCTTGCTTTGATGTTTCAAGGAAAGAGAGAAATTCTGTTATGATCTCGCTTGGCTTTCTTTCCATTACCTCTCCTATCCATCAGATTTATGTTATTCTCCCGTCTAACTTTGCTTTAAACAAATCTTTTAAATGCTGCTCTGGATTTTGTTTGTAATACTCCACCGTTTCTCTTGCCTTCTTGATATAATCTGAGGTGCTTTTATATGGTTCCCTGCTTCTTACAACATCTCTCATAACAGACACTTCTTCTCTTGTCACAATTTCCTTTTCTACTAACAGTTGAAGAATAACCTGTGTATCAACAAGACATTTCATTATATTCCTCTGCATTATCAGTTCCTGCGATGCTGTATCTAAATCGTAATTTGCATTTCTGCTTACTGGCACTGTTTTCACCTCCTCTAAATTTGCAAAGATATCTGCTCCGCTTCCAGCTCGTAGTTCATCCACAATGTCTCCACCCGCCGCAGATTGTCCTGCGCCCTGGCCGCAACCTGCACTTTCTTCCAGTTTCCCAGGTAAGAGTCGTATAATTCACAGTCATAGCCGGATATCATCACCTTTGCCTTGCTGCAGGTTATCGTCTCCAGCAGCTCTATGTGATCCCGGTCTGTCATCTCGTGCCGGTACTGCTTCCTCCCTGTCCTGGTTGACCATACATAGGGCGGATCCAGATACATCAGCACATTTTCATGGTCAAATGCCTTGATCAGCTCCAGCGCCGGGCAGTTCTCGATCTGCACCTGTTTCAGCCTTACGGCCATCTCCGCGATAGACTCCGGCAGCTCGTTCCAGTATCTAACCGCATATGCACTTTCCCGGCCGTACACGTCCTTTTTCCATCCGCAGTCCCCATTCATCCGGAAGCCGTGGCCCTGCATAGACTTGATTGCGAAACATGCGGCGCGCTCCACTGGATCTTCCATATCCTCCCGTACAGTTTCGTCATATACCTGCCTGGCGTATGGCGTATATGCGATCCGCTCCTGCAGCTTCTCCCGGCTTTCAGGATCCCGGATCACCCGGAAGAAGTTCACCACTTCACCATCCAGGTCGTTGACTGTCTCGATCGGGGCAGGCTGCTTTGCAAACAGTACCGCCCCGCATCCGAAGTATGGTTCCAGGTAGCTGTGATGGGATGGCATATGTTTGATGATCCAGGAGGCGATCCGCTTCTTGCCTCCCGGGTAATGTAATAGTGACCGCATCCTCTTCTCCTTCCTACTGAATTTCAAAACGTAGTTTATACTGTGCGGGGTATAAATCAACCTCTGGTCTGCGAACTCCCGTCCAGCGTTTTCCTCCAGCTTTTCCGATACATTTCCATCCGCTTGCCTTAAGACTTGCCCCATTTTCTGTATCAAGGATATATGTAACCAGTTTTTTGTATCCCATATTCTTAGCACACCTCCAGCATGCAGAATAGAGAAAACTGCAAGCATTTCTTGTACCATCTGTACAAAGTCTATTAACTTCCAGCGTCCATCCATCATCGAGATATCTGCTGACCGGTCTGCCAACAATAGCAACTCCGACTATTTCACCATTTACAGCCGCCGCTACACTGAATTTATGTCCAGTAACAGGTTTGTGATGTCTGTGGTGCTGCTTCACAAAGGCATTTGCTTCTTTTAGACTTATTGGCACTAATTCCAACATATATATTCCCCCCCTACTGAACCAAGCATACAGAGCAGGAACATCCACAACAGTCTTTGCTTTTTCCTTCCATCGCTTCGCACTCTTCCGCATCCCTTTTCATGGCTTTGGTAAATTTCAAAGCGATATACCCATGTCTCTCCAAATACGAGATGCAGCGTTTGATGCTGCTCTCTTTCACCTCTTCCAGCGGGCACCATTCCGGCCTGCATTTATTTTCCCGGTATTCTTTGACATGTCTTCCCGTTGCCACGCAATCATCACCCAGACTCCTGATCATACAGTCCCTGCAATCTGCCGGCGTGTCTATAATCAATACTGACTTACTCATTCTCTTCATCCTTCCCCTTCATAATTTTTTCTCCGTTTCGTTTGTTCTTGTATTCCTCTATACTCACATTTCATCCTTCACCCTGACCGGTGCGCCCTTCTCGTACTTATCGCAATCCTCCACATTGCATCTCCGGGAACGCTTCCCGGATTTTAAAGCGTATTCGCATTTAATCCCGGAACTTTTTGGATTGTAAGCAGCTGCCCTGTATTTGCAGGTCTTACACAGATGTCGGTCAGCGTTCTTCCCCTTTGTTTCCGCCATCTGATCCCGGATCTTCTTAGCTGCCGCCCATACGGTGCTGTATTTTATCCCGGTCTTTTCCGCGATCTCAGTATTCGGAATCCCCTGCCTCACATAAGGCTCAATGATGGCTCTGGTATTCTTCGCCCGCGGCTTAGTCTTTTTTCCTTCCCGTGTATTTTCAGCTGGCATGTTTCCTCCCTCTGCATTTCATCCCCTTGCAGAAATACAACTTCGTTCTCCGCCTTGTTTGGATCCAGTCGTATTCTCCGATAATCATTTTTCCGCATATCTCACATATTTTCACATCTTCTGCCCTTGCTGAACCCTCTTTCTTCATCTGGTCTCCTTTCTCTTTTCCCCATCCTCCGGCACTATAGGCCGGAAGATGAAGAAAGATGGCTTGTACGCTGTGTGACATACCTGCCTGTGTATCCATACGCCTATTCCAGCGGAGGTACCTTCCTTATGATATCCTCTATATCTACGATCATGCTTTTCTGCCCGTTCTGCATCACCGGCCTGCTGCCGATGTCGATATATTCATAGTCATACCATCCTGTTATAAATGTCACATATCCGGATTCTGTCCGGTCCCCGTTCCGGTATTCTACATGATCCCCGATTGCAAGGCTTCCTGGTTCCATCGCCGGTCCTCCCTCACTCCAAATAATTCTTCCTGCTGATCTCCATCCATTCTTCCCTGGTATGGCTCTTCTCATATTCTTTCTGGACGATCCGGCAGAGCAGCTCCCGCATTTCCTGATTGTTATGCACCGCCTCCGGCCCTGCCCTGTGATGGTCCAGACACAGATCTACTTTCAGCCCTTCAGCCTCGGAAATATCACGCTGGCCGGATCCGAAGAGGATATGGTGCTCTTCTGTATATTTCTGCCTGTGATCATTGTGCAGTCTCGCGCAAAGAAAACAGGTGCCCTTTTCTGTATTCAGGATGCTTTGCTTATGCCGCTTCCTTTTTTTCTTCCATTGCGGCTTTGGAATCGTCAGTCCGCTGTTTTCACTCAACAATATCAATCTCCTCTCCATGATCATCCACTTCCGCTTTCAGCCACTTTTCCCATCGTCCAGCGTCAGTCAGTTCCGTAAATGTCTTGTTTCGCAGATCTTTTATGAATGCAGTTATGTATAACGCCGCTGTATATTCTGTCTGTTTATCCAAGTACGCTTTTCTTGTACCATACGGCCTGTCCATTTTTTCCGGATCTTCCGCCTCCTGGAAATCGGCTTCCCGTTCAGTATTTTCAGGCGTTTTTTGCGCCGGCGCAATTTGGTTTTGACCTGTTTCTTCCGACTTCGGGTCTTCCGGTTCGTTCATGAACTGCGGGCAATATTCCGGCATATCTTTCGTAAGTTCCATCTGCCCTGGAATCTCGTCATCTTCCGGCATGTTCTCCGGAACACTTTTCACATTCTTCTGCGGTTCCGGCTCCATAGAATCCTCTTCCGCTTCCGTGTTTTCAGGCGTTTTTTGCGCCGGCGCAATTACACCTTCTTCTGTTTTCTCATGATTCTCTGCAATTTTTTCGATGCCACTCTGTTCATCCGGCAACTTGTCAGTTTCGTTCTTCTCCGGTTCATACGAATCTTCTGGATCTTTTTCAGCAGAGGCCTGCTGCCCGTCTGGATCCCCTTCATCAAAAGCCTGCTGCCCATCTGATTCTTCTTCGGCAGATTCCTGCTTCCTATCCGATCCTTTTTCCTCGGGTGCCTGCTGCCCGTCCGGATTCTCTTCATCTTTCTTCTGCGGTTCTTCCAGATCTTTTTCATCCTGATCTTTCTGGTTCCTCTCCGCATTCAGTGTTTCCGCCGTTTCTTCACCGTCAGCCCTCTCTGGATCATCCGCATCTCCATGATCAGCTTCCCCGGCCTGGGCAGCATCTACAGGAACACTCTTCTCAGCTCCTTCCTTCCCGAAGTATCTCTGCCAGGTCTTCCTGCCTGCTGCCGACTCCCCGAAAATATCCACCGTCACCCTGATGAACTCCTCCCAGGTCATTTCCTGCGGGGACGCGCCGAACTTCTTGACCGCGATCTTATCCTCATACATGATCAGGAAGAACAGGCCTTTCTTGTAGGATCGGTTTCCCGACGGGTTGATGATCTCCGCCAGGCTCTTGATGTTTTCCTTCTCAGTCCCCAGATTCTTTTCAGAAAATACTGCGTTCAATATCTCTTCGTTGTCCTTGTAAAAATTCTCTATCACCTCCCGGAGGTCATCGGCCACGCCTGTTTCCGGATCCGCTTTATTGAACTTTTTCAGATCCCGGATATCCTGCCTTGAAGTCTCCGGCTGTACCATGCAGCGGTCCTCCTCCGGCAGTTTCAGCATCTCTTCCAGCTGGCTCCTTCCCAGCTCCGCATATTCCGGACTCAGGATCTCAGAATACCCGTCCACGGAATATTCCCGGTTGATGCTGATAAATCGGCTTGTGGTAGATGCTTCCAGCCCCAGCTCCGCCTTGGCAAATTCAGCCACGCTTTTATATCCGTCCTGTTCATACAACTTCTGCTCCTCAATCTGCCGGAGCATGAAGCCGATCCGCACGAAGCTCTGCTTGATCCCAAGCAGCTCCCTTCTCAGCCTCTGCTTCATCTCTACCCAGTCATTGAGCGTCATCTGTACATATTCCATCCTGTACCTCCCTGCATCCAAATAATTTATATTTTTCTAACCAAGCATGACGTTGATTTGATGCTTTCCCATCATTTCCGGCTCCTACGCCGACACCGCGGCCGGCACCCGTATCCGTACTTCCTGACTCTCATATCCGTCATTTTCATATACCGTCAGCGTTCCCGCTTTTAATTTCATCAGCCAGGCGTCCAGCCATGCCTGCATATTTTCTTGATCCGGTTTCCCATCCTTATTTCCGTACCACTGGATGATCCTTGGATTCATGGCGTCTATCTCAACCGTGATATATGGAACATCCGGCTCTGCCCTGTACCTCAGCATCAGTATGTATGTCTTTCCCGTGTTGTGTTTACTCAGATAAGTGCCTCCTCCCACACAATGGTGGAGCACCCGCCCCTCCATGACAATTTCCTCCGCCGACCTGGCCGGTCTGATGAGATAGCTGTCATCCTCGTAAAAATATTTATTTCTCAGGCCTCTATAGGCGCGGCGTATCTCCGGATACTTCTCTGCCGCTTGTTTTAGATGTTGATCCATCTCCTCCTGGTTCGTTTCCAGTACCATCCTGGTATGTGCCGCTCCCAAATCCCGCGGCTGTTGGTATACCGTATTGTTCAGGTCATACCCCAGGGACAGCCTCATGCTCAGATAGTCCGCATAGGTTGTGGCCGTGTTCCTGATCCGCTCTGATGCATGCCCGCACCCTGTCCCATACCTGCAGCCGGCATATCTTTCTATACGGTTGAGCAGTTTCTGCAATGTCATGTATCCGGTGGCCATTTCCACCTGCACTCCGCTTAGGTCAGTCTCTGCCAGATGTTTGATCTGCTCATCTGTCCAGTTCTGACCATGGCGTTTCTCCATCTTCATGACTTTCAGGAGCTGTATGTCTCCTTTGTTTCGGATGAGCTGCTTTACCCTTTCCTTTCGGATTCCCAGGAACTGATCCGGCCGTCTTGCATTCTGATCAGCAATCAGACCGTAATAGCATTTGACCAGTTTTTCTACCACGTCGGTCAGCCCCATCTTTACCAGGATCTCAATCTGTGGTGTCTGGCTGTAACGCTCCAGGTAATCAATCGGATTGATTTTCCTCATGCTCTCTGCATATTCCTGTAATGCACTGTACCGAAACATGGTCTCTTTCATTTCCTCATAGGTTTCCCGCATGATCTGCCCGGCGTTTATTGTAATATTCGCCAGACCGTTCAGGTTGCAGTCATCCCAGAAATCTTTCCCCGTATACGGATCATGTTTGTGATAGTCTATCTTGGTCTTTTTGCCCGGCTCAAAATATGCTCTTGCAATCTCTATTCCGGAGAGTTCTTCACTGGCATTGTACATTTCCGGGCCTTGATCCCCGCAAATAAATCCCAGCATCCACCTTTTCTCTACTTCCACATACCGCATGACCATTCCATTTTCTTTGTACTTCTGTCCCAAAAACAGATAGATGGATCTGCTATGCGCTCCTCTCACTTTTCCCTGGCATTGATACTTTCCGCGCGCTCCGCAAATCGGACAGGTTCCATAGTTGCCCTCCCTTGGTTCTTCCGTCCATCTCTGGAACTGGCTTTCATAGGAGATCCCGTTTCTCCATCTCGCGTCTGTGACTCCTCCGCATTTGCTGCATGCTATCTTTGCCCAACTGCCATGTTTTTTATAATACAGGTAATGCTCGTTTTGGAAATATACGCTATTTGCTCTGTCCAGAATCTTTTTCTCCGGCAGTTCCTCAGTATGTGCCATTCTGTCTGCCAGTTCCTCCTGACGGCGCATATATTTTCTGTGCTCTCTGTTCCGTCTGTCCGTGATCACAATATCTTCCTCATGCCTGTATATGTATTGCCACCAGTGTGACTCATTGTAGACGGTGGCCTTGCAGAATTTTTTGATCCTTTCCAGATCCTCCGTACTCTGCAGGACGTTTTCCTTCTCTGCCTGCCATGTGTCTGATCGTTCTGCCCATATCAGTCCCCCATAGTAACGGTCTGTTTTCACTTTCTGGCGTGTCCATTCCTCCCGTTCCGGCCAATATGTCCCGAAATCTTTCTTTGTGAGCACGATCCGCACTGCCGGCGTGTCTTTCGATCCTTTATGGTTCCGATACACCTCCAGAAAAAGATGCTTTTCATGCCCCACAATCTTGACCGCTGTGACTCCGATATATTTCACATCTTTCTGCTGATTTTCTTTAACCCTTAAATACGGTATTTTCTCAATGGCTTTCTTTTTCATCCGTTCCGCCTACTTTCCCACATAATAGTCACGGATGATCTTCTTTGCCCGTCCCATCCCCGGAATCCCGAGTGTCACCCTGGAAGCGGTTACGCCTGCTGCCTTCAATATCTCTTTATCAATCCCGATCTGGTTCTTGAAGGACCATTTCAGCAGTTCCCCGATGCATCCCTTTAAGGATCTCCCCTTCCTGCGGACCGCCAGGGCAGTTTCTTCATTCTCCATGCACTGGCCTTTCAGATATTCCACCCAGTCCTCCATGATCTCCTTCGGTTTCAGCTCCCCGGCTTCCACTTCGATCTTGCCGATTGCTGCCGTCAGCGGATCGCAGAGCATCGGCAGATCTCCCTGCATATACATTTCCACAACTTCCTTCTGGATCCCGTTCTCCTCCGCCATTGCTTTCAGGCTTCCCATATCCCCTTCGTTGAAAAGATTTTCCGCCAGCTCATTGATCTCTTCATAGGAATCAAACTCTCCAAATTTATCAAACACGTGTTTTTCCTCCGTTTCTGCAAAAATCCTTGTTTTTCCCTGATTTACTGAATGCGGGAGCACTTTTCCACATTCCTCTGCCGATCTCCGTCAGTTTTCCCGCCTGTCATTCCCTGTTTTCCTTGTATTTACTGAATGCGGCGGCATTTTCCCGTATTCACTGTCCTGCTTCCAGTAATTCCGTCAGCCGATGGCTGTAATCGTTGTGTTTACTGAATCGGAACGTGATTTCATGACGGTCCGCCAGCTCCGTGAACTGCTGCCACAGATCCCGGTTCTTCACTTCCCCGCCTCCGGCCTTCTTCCATTCACTCCTCCGCCAGTCTTCCAGGCTGCCCCGCTCCGCCGTATTCTTTACAAAGATACAATCCGTATAGATCGTCACGCTGCACGCCACCTTCAGAAGGTCCAGCGCCCCGATGACCGCCAGGAGCACGCTCCGGTTGTAGGTGGTCTCCTTCTCTTCCCCGGATATCTCCCTGGTGACCGCTCCTTTGCTGCTTATGTACTCCACAACCGCCGCGTACCTTCCATCCCGGATGCACGGCCCCTGCAGGCTGGTCTTTACAAATACCTTCACTGTCTTCATATCAGATCCTCCTGTGCGGATTCGCCGGCTTCATCAGTGTGTAGTGCCTGTACTGATAGCCGGTCACCGGATTGATGCCCTCATGGCATGTCCCCTTTTCCAGGATCCATCCCTTCTTCACATAGGGCTCCTTCGGCCAGCGGATCAGCCTCCGTATCTTCGGCTTCGGCAGCGGCATGTTCCTGGAAGCGGAATAGCTGGCTTCCCTGATCTTCTTTCCTTTTTTCTCCGGCTCCCCGGCCTCCCCTGCCTTCTCTGTCTTCGTCATGTAAGCTGCCAGATCGGCGAAGCCTCCCTTCTCATACATCAGCTGGCTGATCACTTTCCCATGCGGCCAGGCTTTTGTCAGCAGGATGTCCGTATCCTCGATCCGGTTGAGCACCAGGTGAACATGCCATGCCCCCTTCGTACCGTGCTCGATATTCCGAATCCAGAAGATCTCATACCCTTTCTTCCGATACCATTCCTTCATCTTCCGGATAAACTTCTTGAAATCCTCCTTCGCCCGCTCCATATCCGGAGGGCGTTCCTCCTTCCGGTAGGTTAGCGTCGTAAAATAATCATTTTCTTTGAAATACTCCCGCATCCGCCACCTGGTTTTCTTCTCCCGGTTCATCTGGTTGACCTTTTCCATTTGTTCGGGTGTGGGCTTTTTCTTTTCCTCCCGTTTCTTCCCCGGAGCTCCATACCTTCCGTCATGATATTCCTCTATCTCGATGAACTTTTCAAACCTGTACATTTTTCTTACCGTACCCATACATCCACGTCCTATTTTTAATATCTTTATCAAGTGATAAAATGGGCAAAAAATCCCCATTTTCCTTGACTTTCGGGCCCCACGGATGTATACTGATATTGTCTATATATCCATGTGGCCGAAAGCCATTTTTTAACACATCCAGTGCGAATGGATGTGTTATTTTTTTGCTGTTTTCAAGCTGCATCCATACAGGACAGGCGCCATCCACGAAGATACTTCCGCCGGATCCTCCGTCCTGTCTCCTCCGCGGATCATAAGATCACATACCGCATCCCATTTTCCATGGATCTCTTCTCCGCGTACTCTTCGACCTGTTCCATGGTGTCCAGCCCGACAGGGGCGCACTGGATCGTGTTGTCCTCCCACCGGATCCACGGTACCCATACCATCCCACGGTGACTGCTGTGCTTACCTGCTGCCATCTGTTCTCCTTCCTTCATGCATACCTGCATATTCATGATGTAAGATCCTTAAGTATCCTTGTCCTTCTTATTCCCATGTGATCCTTCCGTCCTCTTCCCAGTAATGGAACCACTGGCCGTTTTCATAGCTGACCCGTACAGATCCGTCCGAATCCCGCCAGATCCCGGTCACATCCCCCTTGTCCCAGCGCATTCTTCTCTTTTCAAGAGCCTTCTTATGAGCTTCGATGCCCGCGTCTACCAGCCGTAAAAGCGGTAAGCTCTCTATTTCCTTCCCCACGATCTGATCCTCCTTTTCATACCCTGAAATACATCACCAGCGCCAGGCAGGACAGGTTCCCCAGCACATACCCCAGGGCAATGCTGCAGGCGCAGATGATAATCACTGTACGCCGCTTCCGTTTCTTCTGCCGATGCCTGGCAAATGCACGGTCGTATTTATCCATAGGCTTGTCCTTTCTACCGCCCTCAGGCGGTTTCCTCTCCTGTACTGATCAACTCATACTCATACTTTTCCCCTGTCTGGTCTTCATAAAGGCTCACCAACAGATCCATGATCCTTTTTCCAACATCATCTTCCGGATGGACTTGCTGCTTTTTATCCACACATATCACCTCCATACAAATACTTATGAATCACTGGTTGTACTTGTTGCTTATTCTTTTTCCGTTACAGTAAACGGCACGATAGACTCCGGAATATAATTGACCTCATATTTGTACTTGTTTACCTTCGCCCCTCCCAGATCCTCAATCACATACATGGTATTTTCATTCAGCCCGATGATGTGCTTCTTATATGTACCATCTTCCATCTCACAGATAATGCTGATCTTATTTTCATTTGATGCGTCCAGGGAGAACGCGCCGATCACTTCAAATTCCACTTTATCCGTCCTGGAATTGATCACGGCAAACCTCCGGAGCACATTGAAATTATCAGCTTCCACGGAAACATTGCTCGAAACCTTGTCGGCCTCCGTACATCCGGTCAGCCCTAAAGATAAAATCATTACTATAGTTGCTATACGTTTTTTCAATTTTTATCTCCTCCTTCTTATAGAATCCATCTTTGATATCATTCATAAAACTATCTCATATAACCGTCACGCTTTACTGATCTATAAGAGTCCCATGCTACGCATAAAAATCTAACTATCACGGCGATGTAATACCAGACTTCTGCATTCAATTTCATTCCTATCCACCATAATAATATTGATGAAATCACTCCTCACACCACCTCCTTCTACTGTTGCCGTACATGTCACAAGGATTAATAAGGGGCTGGCTTATCGTCAGCCTTTTTCACATTGCGGTATCAGAACATTTTTCCTATACAAAAATTGAATTTCTTGGTAAGCGTCCTTATCACTGTTCAGGCAGTTCTTGGCTTGCTTCGTCAGTACCATGTTTGGGCGAACGAGGAAGAGGAAACTCCGTCAAAACATTAAACGGATGCTTTCTGATGTGCTCCAAGTCACCCCGAATGGCTTGGAGCTCTTTTCTTATCGCTGCCAGTTCCTGATAAATCTTTTTCATCATTTCTTACATCACCTTCATTCCGTTTGTCTCACGACGCAATATATAAATATCCGTTTCAAGATTTTCCCCGTAATGAACTGTTAAGCCCTCCCCGGTCTCTCCTTCCAGGTCAAAGAGCGGCGTCACGCTCCCTTTCCCATCCTCAGAGTCATCCACGAGATCAGAAGCACACATATATGCACACCCGACCTCCTCGTAGCGGTTTGCGCATATCCCTATGCACTTCACAAAATCATCACTAACCCGAACAACTACGAACTGAATCATTTTTTATCTCACCTCCTCCGCCTTTTTGATCTCCGGCACTTCTACCGTTGCAAGAATCGTATAATTTTCTTGTCTGTAGCATACCCAGAAGCTCCCTCTAGCTTCTCCTTCATTTAATCCGGTGAACTTGTCCATATCTACTTTTCCGGTTCTCTGGTTCTGGAAAACCACTGCGTAGGTTTTCAGCATTCTCACACTACCTCCTTTCCCCTGCTCTCAACTCCCAATGCAAATCCGATTATGATGCCGTATACTTTTTTCTTCTCTTCCTCAGGAACTATTTTTAATATATCCATCATTTCCTCGGCATCCCTTTTTTGCTCTTCTATGTAGCTTCCCTGTGTTGTACTTTTCACATTTTTCACCTCCAGTTTTTCTTGTAAATATCTTCCAACCCTCCTATAATCTAAGTGCAGGCTCCCGCCAGAGCCGAGTACGAAAGAAAGGAGAATAAAATGGCTGGTTTTGAATTTGATGATTCTGTTTTTGGCGATATTTCCAACGAGCTCGAACATTTTGAGGTTGATTGTCCAGAATGCGAAAACCCTTTCGAAATCTCCATCAATGACATAGGCAAATCTGTGACTTGCCCTCATTGTGGATTAGAAATACTTATCCAATCAGAATCATAATTTCTTTTTGAGCTCAGTGACTTCTTCCATTAAATCTCTGAGCTCTTGAAGCTCTCTTTTTATATTTTTAATTTTTTTCATGCATTTTTTATATCCTGTAATTTCTACATTAATCACCTTTTTTTTAACTAACTTTTCCTGTTCGTTTTCTCTTCTGACCGGAACTGATATCACCATTGTCTTATTTCTTTCCATCCTTTCTCACCTCCTTATCTGTGCTTTAAGAAAAATATCCGCTATCGCAAACGGCCAAGTACATCCTTAAACATATTTCGTCCTACAAAACCAGTACATTCTCTCATGTCTTTTTCATCCGGAGTCTTGTACTGGTTCTTTTCGATATAGTAAGCCAAAGCCAATGTTGATATCTTCCACTTCAAACTGTTTATTGCAAATATTACCGCTACAATACCTACCGCTATTACTGCAATTACCATTTCTTCTCACCTCCTGCTATTTTTGTATGTATTGAAATAATTTTCCTATTGTGGTAAAATTCTTTCAATAAATGTAGAAAAGGGGTATTACCGCTTTATATACCCTTCTCTCATACCAACTCCTTCTCTGGCATCCTCGGCTGTTTTAAAGCCCGATTTTTTTCAGCATTTCATTTATGCTTTTATAAAACTGCATACAATCATTATGGTTTTCTTCAACTTCTTTCATTAGCATATCTGTTGCCTGTTTTAATATTTCAGCTGTTATCTTTATTATGATAAAGGCTGAAATTCCAACAGATGCAATGATTGACACTATCGCTGTTGCTACTATTTCATGCATTCCCTCACACCTCCTCCTTCCCCTCTACCATCTTCTCATCAGCACTCTGGCTCGCAAGCAATAATCCTGAAGCTGACACCAGAAAAAATCTGTTCGCTGGCGTCATCTGTTTGTAAATTCCTACAAGCTCTCTAAGTTCTTTCTCGCTTACAGTTTTCCTTACGCTTAATTCCTGCATATTTTCACCTCACTTTCTTTTTCTGCTTGTAAATATCTTCCAGCCCTCCTATAATCTAAGTACAGACTCTCGCCAGAGCTGAGTCTTAATCTTATTCATATACGAAAGGAGCTTTTTATGAAAAAAGATATAACTCTTTCATCTTTTGAAACAGAGGACGGTTACACAGGGACTGTTGAACTTGCATGTGAATGCCCGATTTGCGGTACCACTTTGGTTCCTGAGGTTTTGTCTAGCGTATCGCTTAATGAAACAACTGAAAGTGATGATGAATACGAAAATAAAGCTTTCCTCATCAACTATTGCTCAAAATGTGATGAATGTTTTCTTTCCCGACATATTTATAACAGCAGAAAAGATATTTATTCTTTCCATTCATCTGCCCCAGTTAAATCCAACAACCAATATTTTTCAGAGAACATACAAAAATTATCTCCTGATTTTGTGTCTGTTTATAATGATTCCTTGTGTGCCGAAAAATCAGGCTTATTATCAATCTGTGGAATGGGTTATAGAAAGTCTTTGGAATTTCTGATTAAAGACTATGCACTATACTTAAACCCATCCGAAAAAGAAAGAATAATAAAATCTACTCTGTCATCCTGTATAAACCAATTCATTAAAGACGAACGTTTGCGAACTCTTGCTACTGCCTCTACATGGATTGGTAACGACGAAACACATTATGTGAAAAAACATCCTGATTACGGAATTGAAGATCAAAAAATTTTTATTAATGCATTTGTCACATTTATTGACTCTGAGTTAGCCTATTTTCAAGCCAAAGATCTTACATCTATTTCTCGTAATTGATTCATATCCATTTTCCCTATATGTTTTCCGTTTTTTTCCCAGTATTGTGCCACTAGCCTTACTGGGTCTTCTTTTGTCCCATCCCCCTCTGCGTGAATCACCCTGATCACTTCCACCATTTCCACTTTTTTGATTCTATTCATATTCTCACCTCTCATCTGTTTGTTTGCGTCTATTATATGACGCTTACATTCAAAAGTCAATAACTTTTTTGTAATGTTTGCGTCTTTTTTCTGTTTACATTTTCTTTCTTTTGTGATATATTGATTTTCATAAGGGAGGTGAATCATGGAAACCATAAATGATAGATTTAAGCAACTAAGGAAAGAATGTCACAAAACACAAGAAGAATGGGGGCATATATTAGGCATAACCCGTCCTGGTGTTACGGATATCGAATCAGGCAGAAGGAAAGTCACTGAAAAACATCTGATCATGCTTTCCAATTGGCATGAACGAAAAGTTAATATAGAATGGCTCCGTACCGGTGAAGGCGGGCTCGATGCTATGTTCCTTCCACCGGAAGAGAATGACCTTATTGCACAAGCCGCAGCTCTTTTAGGAGAAAAAGATCAGCTTTTTGAATCGCTATTAATTACATATAGCAAACTTACACCACAGAATAAAGATGTTTTGCTTAATTTTTTTAAAGATTTCTCAGATACCTTAACAAAAAAAGAATAGCCGAAGCTATTCCTTTTCTTTACTTTTGTCTTTGTAATGTTTTGCAAATGTATAAACCGCGATCAGGTATTCTATGTCACGGCTTGTTGATACAATTTCAATAATTAGTTTTTTGTACTCTTCGCCACTCATATGTATTACCTCCACTTTGTATTTATACTAAGTAAACAAGTGGATTCGAAAAAACTTATGCCAAAACCGGCAATCGTCCATTATAATGGACACTTATTTGTAATCTGATTCATAAAGGCTTTCGATACTGATATTGAGACCTGCTGCCAGCTTTTCCATTGTGCGGATTGTTGGATTTGATAGTTCATCCATAGTATTCTGAATCGTTGATTTTGATAATCCGGTCATAACGGATACCTGGCGAATTGACAGCTTTCTTTTTGACATTATTTCAGAGAGTAGGATCTTCATGAAATAATTGTAATTCCTGTACTGTTCTAAGTCCATCGGGAATTACTGGAAAGGAGGCATGGAGAAATGTGCAGGAAGATAGTACAAGTTACAAAAGATAACATTAACAGAATCCGCAAATCTTTAGATTGTGATTTTGTTAGCCTTACTCTGACGCTGGAACATGAAAACATCAAAAAGCATGCTCCAAAACCAGCAAAATGATATCAGCCCCTGTTTATACAGGGGCCAAATGAAAATATAACCGCATCAGCGATTATATAAAGTGGCGCAATAATGCAGGTAAACCAAAAACGAGGATAAAACCATGAAGTGTCCAAGATGTGGTGAAGAACTGAGACGTAGCAAGAAAGACCCCAATTATGGCCTGTGCGACAGCTGCCGGAAGAAATATAAGTGGGTGGACGAGTACGATGAAGATGATTACGAAGAGGACGAGGATTATATTGAAAGAAAACCCATAAAAAGGAAAGCATCAAATACAAAGCATCGTTCAAAACATAAGAAAAATAATAAAATTATTATTGGTAGCATCACTCTGGCCGTATTTGTACTTTTAATTATATGCATAGTTATCTTTGTTAAAGGAAAACACAAAAATAGCGAAGAAAAATTGCCAGCACAGCATGGAGAGGAAACGCAACAAACTCCCTCAGAAAATATAGTCCCTCAATCTGCCGGAACCAATGAAAATGCTGATCCGGAAGGTATACGTCAAAAGCTGGATGTTAAAGCAATCCCGACTGTAGATGGATTGGTATGCGTATTTATAACAAATAATAGTGATACGGTTATTGACGAACTGGAAGTTCAATTAAATTATAAAGATGATAGCGGTGCTACTATTGATATGGGTAAAGATGGGCACGATATGGTACTTCCCGGTAGTACTGTTGTTTCCAGGATGGATGCTCCAGAATCATATACAGATTTTGAAATTCTGACTACTATTGAGTTAGGCGTACATCCCAAATATGAAAATCATGCAAATGATGTCATTGTAAATTCAAATCAAGGAGACCAAGGAATAATTGTTGAAATAGTTAATAATTCAGATGTGTCTCTTGATGAGGTAGAATTTATAGCTGTATTATATAAAGGGGAGCAAATTACAACTGTTAAATATCCACAAGATATATACGATGTACCTGCTGGACAGACAATCACAGAAAAAATAAATCTTTATACAGATGACTATGATCGATTTGAAATTTATCTTAACCAAGCCCATACATTCGGACTTTAAAGAGAATTTAGTCATCATAACGATATCCTTAGGAGATGAAAATGAAAAGTTATTCTTCCAGAGAAGTTCTCGCCATACTAAAATCAGACGGATGGTATGAAGTCGCCTGTGTTGGTGATCATCATCAGCTTAAACATCCGGTTAAAAAAGGGAAAGTTACAGTCACTCATCCTAAAAAAGATATACCGCAGAAAACCCTGAATAATATTTCCAGACAATCCGGCGTTGATTTTAAATAACTCTATTCTTATATTGGAGGATTTTATATGTTAAAAGATCGTTATTCCTATGTTTCTATATTTTCATATGATGAAGATGGTATCAGTATCGAATTTCCGGATCTCCCCGGCTGCTATCCCTGTGCAGATAAAGATGATACTGAAATGGCTTTAAAAAATGCCAAAGAGGCCCTTGGACTTCATATCTGGGGCATGGAACAGGACAATGATGAAATTCCAGAACCAACCCCTATTACTTCCTTACATCTGGAAGCAAATCAGATTCCAGTATTGGTTGATGTCTTTATGCCGCCAATCCGGGAAAGTATCAGCAGTGAATCTGTAGAAAAAACAATTTCTATTCCAGCCTGGCTTGCTGCTAAGGCTGATGAAGATGGTGTTAACTATTCCAAACTTTTTCAAAGAGCCTTGGTTGATTATTTACATTGTCCCTCAGTAAATGGTCTATAGTCAAGCATCCCAGGAGACGAAAAGGTCAGGAGGTAAGCATATGTATAAGATGAGCGTATTATTTACTGGTCTAATGATGACAATGCTTTTATCGTAGAAGTCCCTGAGCTTCCCGGATGCATGGCCGATGGTAAGACTGTTGAGGAAGCAATTGCCAATGCAGAAATCATTATCAGAGAATGGATTGAGGTTACTATTGAACGAGGACTTGAAGTTCCGGAGCCTAAAGGACGGTTGATGTATGCATAAAAAAGAAGTTGAAAACCTCTCATCCAAATCATGGGAGGATATCGAAGAAGTCACTCCCGATGAATGGGATTTGGAAATGATTGAACGTGCAAAAATGGTTAATGATGGACATGGTGTCCCAATCGAGACGCTTGCGTCTGAATTAGGAGTAAAACTTTGTAGCAATTGAATCTGTAATAGGAAGGAGTGATATTATGGCACTGCCACAAAAACAAGTTTATACATCCGAAGATTACTGGAACCTTCCGGACGGCCAGCGCGCGGAGCTGATCGATGGGAAGCTGTACGCCATGGCCCCGCCGAACCGGATCCACCAGGAATTGGTTATGGAACTTTCCGCAACAATCCGACAGCACATCAAAGATCGTAGAGGAGATTGCAAGGTTTATCCTTCCCCATTCGCAGTTAATCTTACTGCTAATGATAAAGTGTGGGTAGAACCGGACATTTCGGTTATCTGTGATAAGGATAAGCTGTCAGATCGGGGATGCGAAGGGGCTCCTGACTGGATCATAGAGATCGTCTCCCCAGGCAATCCTAAGAATGATTATACGATCAAATTATTCAAATACCGCACTGCGGGTGTCCGTGAATACTGGATCGTAAACCCGATGAAAAAAGTTGTCCAGACGTATACTTTTGAAGGCATAGAAGAGTCGGACGTATATTTTTTTGATGATGAAATACCGGTTTACATTTTTGATGGTTTGACCATCAGAATCTCTGATTTACTTCAATAAATGAAAACCGCCCCTGCGCCAACAGGAACGGTCTTCACCTTGGTAATCATGTCATGTACAAGTGCACGTGATATAATCCCCAAAACCCAAAAGGATTATATCACGCCTGCACCTGTTCTGGCAAGGTGCTATTTTTATACTTATTTTTATATACTGTACAAGGAGCGTGATACTATGAAGAACAACCACCCTGAAAAAATAATCCGCTGCGGGCTTTATGACCGGGTGTCTACGGAGCTTCAGGCAAGGCATGGGCTCTCTGTGGACACACAGAGGGAGCTCCTGACTGATTATGCCGTTTCCCACGGTTATGATATCGTAGATTATTATATTGACGAAGGGCTGACGGCCCGGAAGAAGCTGCAGAACCGAAAAGAATTTGTCCGGCTCTTAAATGATGTCCAGGCCGGCAAGATCGACCTGATCCTTGTCACAAAATTGGACCGCTGGTTCCGAAACGTAAAGGATTATCACAATACCCAGGCGATCCTGGAGGCCAATCACTGCAACTGGAAGACTATCCTGGAGGATTATGACACTTCCACAGCCGACGGCCAGCTTAAGATCAATATTATGCTTGCAGTCGCCCAAAATGAGTCCGACCGGACCTCAGAGCGTATCAAGGTCGTCTTTGAACATAAGAAAAGGAATCAGGAGCATCTCAACGGCCCGATCCCATTCGGATATAAGGTGGTAGAGAAAAAGCTGCAGAAGGATGAGGATACCCGTCCAATTACAGAGGACATTTTCCATCAATATTTTTCCTGCTTCTCAAAAAGAAAAACCATCGCATATACACAGAATACCTATGGAGATCGTTCCCCCACAGCATACCAGATCAACCGCATGCTTACCAGTGAAATCTATGCCGGAATACGCTATGGAAAGACCGGATACTGTGAACCTTATATTACGCTGGAACAGCATCATATGGTTCTTTCTATCTGTGATTCCAAAACGTATCCTGCAACGAAAGAGCCTTATCTTTTCAGTCAGCTCATGAAATGCCCGCATTGCGGTGCTGGAATGACCGGCTTCATAAACAAGCACAAGTCTCGGAACGGTACCGTAGCCTACTCCAAGCGTTACCGATGTTCCAGGAAGATAGACCGGCATTCCGGCAGTCCCTGTATCACAGAAAAACGGATTGAGGACTATATGCTGAAAAATCTGTATCCTGAATTACAGAATCGGATTTATCAGATCCAGCAGTGTCATAAGCAGACGCCGAAAAAAGATAATACCTGGAAGATCACTTCCGAGATGGAACGGCTCAATCTCCTCTTCCAGAAGGGCCGGATCGGAATAGATTACTACGATGAACAATATGAAAAGCTGGAGCAGGAGCTTCGGGATGAACAGGCCGCACATAAGATCGTGACTGTCGAGTCCTATCAGGCGATCCAGGAGAAAATAGCCGGGAACTGGAAAGAACTGTATGAGAAGCTGGATTATGAGCACAAGAGGAGCTTCTGGCGCAGCATCCTGGCAGAGATTTATATTGACCCTGAAACCCACAAGATCAGCGGGTTTGATTTTTTGGTTGACAGGTGCAGTAACTAATATAACTCCGTAGAATTTGAGCCAGGAGCAACCGCCCTGGAGACAGAAGGCAAGGGCTATGTCGTAGCATCCCTCGGGGAAGACAGCGGATATGTCCCCTATACAGCTTACAGCGCAAAGCAGAGCTTTATGGAGGAGCATCCGGAGACAATCCAGAACTTTGTCAATGCGCTCCAGAAAGGCATGGATTATGTACAGTCCCATACCCCGGAAGAGATTGCCAAGGCGATCGAACCTCAGTTTCCGGAATCGGACCTGGAAACCATTACTACGATCGTGACCAGATATTATGACCAGGATACATGGAAAGAAAATCTGATCTTTGAAAAATCCAGCTTTGAACTGCTCCAGGATATTCTGGAAAGCGCCGGAGAATTAGAAAAACGTGCGCCTTATGAAGATCTGGTAACAACGACCTATGCTGAGACAGCAGTAAAATAAGATTAAAGGCAAGCCCGGGAGAGACATTCCCCGTAAGGGGGATGTCTGCCCGCGGCAGTCCTTCTATATTTCTTCTATCATTTTTCCATATCCTGACTTCACAAAATATTATAGATTTGTTAACAATCCGTTCAAAAATGTATCACATTTTTTCCACAACTCAAAGATATAATGTAATTGTTCGAAGATAAGAACACTTTTTCATAAACTTTTTCCCCCTTTGAGTCACAGCAATGTGGCTCTTTCCTTTTGCCCGGAAATATTGTTTTTTCGAGCGGCTCACACCTGTTTCAGGAGTGAGCCGCAATAAAAACCATATTCAGATCTTATGGAAACGGAAAGAAATTCCTTTATTCATACTCATCTTCAAACGGATCGTCATAATCATCCGAATCGTCATAGCCGTTCGAATTTCTTGACACAATTCCCAGTACAAGGAAGATCAGGCCGAGCACCGCCCCTCCGATGGCACAGAACAGGAACATCTTGTCGTCCCCGCGCTTGAGGAATGTAAATACGGCTGCTCCGAAATAAAAGATCATAGGCAGGATGAAGGCCAGGATCGTGTTGCGGTTCTGCATGATCAGCAGCATCAATCCGGAAACAAGCATACAGATCGCAAAGATCATAAATGTGGTTCCCGTAGAAACCGTACTGCCGGACGCTATATTTTCCAATCCCGCAAAAAATCCGCCGTATGCAAAGAATCCGGCTGCCAGGACAGAAATGATCCCGAATATGATCCGCGGAATGCGGAATCTTGCTGCAACATATTCTGTATCATCGTAGTCCGCCTCGTCATCCTCTTCGTACTCGTCTTCCAGGCTTGCCTTCGTATCCGGGCGTTTTTTAGCCGGAACGGGACGTTCCTTTTTCACCGGCTGCACTTCCTCTTCCGGAAGCGGTCTTTTCTTCTTCACCGGCTTATAGTTCGGATCCGTAGAAAGCATGTCCTCATATCCTTTTCTGACTGCATGCTCCTTTTTGGTCCGAACCTTTTCCGGGGGGATGTTTCCGTAACGCTGTTCCCCGGATTCGGCCATGCTCTTACGGACAGCCTTTCTCTTCGGGGCACCCTCTGCCGGATGTTCCGCCGCCGGATTCACCGGAGCGCCCGCCGCCCGCTTCTTAACAGGAGGCTTTCCGGATGGATGCTTCTCCGAAGCCTGTTCCGCTGAGGCTCCGGAGGGCGGACGTTTTGCGGATGCCGGCCTTGGAGTTCCTGCTTTCTCCCCAGAGGGCTTATGGCCATCCGGCTTCCGGGTTCTTTTCTCAGGAGACGGTGCGCCTGCCTGCGCCCTGTGGGCTGCTCTTGCCTCTGCCGATGCCGCTCCGTCTGCTGCTTTGCGTGGAGCCCTTTCCTCTGCCGGTGCCGCTCCGTCTGCTGCTTTGCGGGGAGCTCTTTCCTCTGCCGATGCCGCTCCGTCCGCTGACTTACGGGGAGTTCTTTCCTCTGCCGGTGCCGTATCATTCGCTGACCTGCGGGGTACTTTTCTCTCAGAGGAAGCCGGCTTACGGGGAGCTTTTCCTTCTCCGGCAGCCTTCGCCGGCGCTGCTTTGCGGAAAGTCTCTCCCTCCGCAGGAGCCTTCCCGGATACCGGACTCGGTGCCTCTCCTCCCGCCGGATTGCTGCCCGGCGCAGGCTTGCGGGAAACCTTTCCTTCTGCAGGAGCCGCTCCCGCTGCTGCTTTGCGGGAGGGCGTCCCTTCCGGAGACGGATGCGCCGCAGCCGGTTTCTTCGGTTCCTTCTTCTCCGGCGCTGCACTGCCGGCAGGTGCTTTTTTCACTGCCCCTGTTTTATGGGACGCATCAGGAGCTGTCCCTTTGTGTTCGCCCGGATCCTTCTCAGGCTGTACCGGAGGAGTCTCAGCCTTTCCAGTATTCGCCGCCGTATCCGGAACAGCTTTCCTGGCGCGCTGCTTGTCAAGATCCCACTGCTTCTTACAATCACGGCATACTGCATATTGATGAAAGACCGGTGCGCCCTGCTCATCGGCACCAACCTGCTTCTTCTGTAACTCAACATCTTTTCCACATATCGGACATTTCATGATGTGCATTTCCTCTCTTTCGTATTCGCCAATTCAAAGGGTAAAAACGTCCGCATTGATTTTGGCTAGAACCATTATAACATCTTATTCCGATAAGGACAATGACAAAATAAGGAGTTTCTCATTTATGGGAAAAAGACAAGAGGATTCCTGTTTCCGCTATTTCGTCTTTTCGTCTGTTTTTGAATTTTTTGCGGAAATCACAGGCGGTTCGAATTGATACACATCATTGTAGGATTCCAGTTCTTCCTCCGATGTGGGGAGAAACGGGATCAGCCCCGTACAATCCCTGGCGGAAGCCGCATTTGACAGATAATCATAATCATCAATAATTTTTTCATTTTCTTTCGGATTTAACATCATTCTTCACCTCGGTTTTATTATTTGGACAAAAATAAATTGTATTCACGGAAAAATGTGGTAAACTGATAGAGGATTGACTATGTTTATAGAAATGAAAGGAATGATATGATCATGAACATTATTGCAGATACACATGCTCATACCCTGGCCAGCGGCCATGCCTACAGCACCATCCGCGAGATGGCGGCAGCGGCGGCCGATCGGGGAATGCAGGTTCTCGCCCTGACTGAGCACGCACCGGAAATGCCGGGAACCTGCAGCCTGTTTTATTTTCAAAACCTGCGCGTCATCCCCCGCAAGATGAGCGGAGTCCGGATGCTCTTCGGCGCTGAACTCAATATCATGGATCCGAAAGGCCGGGTAGACCTGCCGGAAAGTACGATCAAAAATCTGGATATCGTAATCGCCAGCATCCACGTTCCCTGCTTCGGGCTTGAGCATACAGAGCAGGAGGTCATGAGCGCCTACGTGGAGGCCATGAAGAAGGAATACATCCAGATCATCGGCCATCCGGACGACAGCAGGTTTCCGATGGATTATGAACTACTTGTAAGGACAGCCAGGGAAACCCATACGCTTTTGGAGGTCAACAATTCCTCCCTGCATCCCCAGAGCTTTCGGGAGGGTGCCCGGGAAAATCTCCTCACCATGCTGGATCTGTGCCGCCAGTACGAGGTTCCCGTCACCACGGGGAGCGACGCTCATGCGGATGTGGATGCCGGCAATTTCTCATATGCCGCAGAACTCCTGGACTACTGTCATTTTCCGGAGGAGCTTGTGGTGACGACAGATTTTGAAAAACTGAAACCATACTTGAACTGCAAAGAATAGAACAGGATGTGCCGCTATGATCGATAAAAAATTAATCCCCGTGGGCGGACTGAAAAAAGAGCCTTTCTCAGGAGGACATCATGGAATGCGATATTTTTTCCGCTCGGATGAAAGCAGGGAGACCTTTACCGTCTTCGTCTACCCGGAGCCCTGGTCCTTCGAACAGACTCCGGAGGATGAGAAAACCTCCGCCTCCTTTCCCATGTCGGATGAGGGGATGGATGCTGCCATTGCATGGCTTTTCGAAATGTATGAGACCCAAAAAGAGGTCTGGAATAGTGCCCAAAAGAACTGCATGCATATCGTAAATACAAAAAAGCTCTGACGCTTGCCCGGCTCCGTCCCTGATCAGGGTCGTTCCGGGCAAGATTTACTGCCAGACAACGTAAATGCAAAGCAAAATCTATCTTTATTTTGATTTTAGAATTTTCATAATTTCTTCCATATCTTGTCACATCCGATTCACAAATGCCTGTTATGATAAATCCATACTTACAGAAGACGATGGCTGCGGATGCAGCAGGCATGCGCGGCCATTGGACTTCGCCTAATGATTTATATTTTACTTAAGACGATTGACTGAATTTTGATAGATTTTCCTTTTCTCTGAGCTGTCCGCATTGCCTGCGGCAGCTCTTTCCTTTTTCAGAGCGTGGAACATGGCTTTATCGGATATACCCCTGCTGATATGCCATATTCCGGTTAAACGCATACAACTCCGCCATGGTAGCCTGATAATAAGGCTCTACATAGAACACACCTACGATACCAAAGGTGATCCCTTCCAACAGCCGCCATCCAATAAAGGACAGGTCCAGTACAAATACATTCCACTTCTGCCCCATCATCATCCGTTTACTGATCGCAAATGCCTCCTGCCGGCTCATCCCCGGATTCTCCGCCAGGATATAGGGGATCATCAGATATTCATAGTGCTTGATGATTCCTGGCACAACGAAGAGCAGAGACCACAGGCTGATAAACAGTCCTTTTAAAAACATGGTCACGACAATGTTCATATACTGTCCGCCCTGAAAAGCCGAACCGACCACACCCACACCCGGATTTCCGGTCTGGTTCTCGATAAAGAAGCGGCTTCCTCCCACTAGCAGAAGATTTCCCACAAAAATCTTTACGATGATAAAAAGAAGGCTGATGATCCCAACCACTGCGGCAGCCATGAGTGCAAACATTGCAAGCGCCATGGATTGTGAGCCGCTCATATGGTGGCTGCCATAATCCTGAAAGGAATCATACGCATCCGAAGCCTTCGAACCGTACCTTGAATAGGAACCTCCTGTAAAAATAGCCATGACAAGCGCCGCAACCACAGCCGACCAGTAGTTCCTCGTAAAGGAAAGCTTTCCTCTCATCTTTAAGTCTATTCTGTTCCACATAATGAACCCTCCCTTATACTGCTAAAATTCAGTATAGCACATTATCCGGCATCTTGAAAGCATTATCCTCTGATAAAGTAAAGTATTTCATGATCTAACCTCTTGCGTATTCTCCGGATTCATTTTATGATATAGATATACTGAGCGCCGGATGGTTCCGGCCGTGAGTATAACCTGTATGATAAGAGGTGCATCCATGATCATCCATAATTCCTGCAGGGCCGCCATCCAGTCCTGTCTCGACACGAAGACATTTGCCGCAGCCCATTTATATAACGATGAAAAAACCATGAGTATCCACATTCATGACTGCTATGAGGTCTACTATTCCATCTCCGGCGGAAAGCAGTTTTTGATCGACAACCGGTTTTATGATTTCCAGCCGGGAGACATTTTTTTCATCAATCAATATGAAAGCCATTATCTTTCGCAGATCGACCGTGTGACCCATGAGCGGATCGTGCTGTCCGTTTATCCGGATTATCTGAGGAGGTTTTCAACGGAGCAGACTGACCTGAACTGCTGCTTCACACAAAGAGATACCTCCTTCGGCCACAGACTGAGCCTGTCCCAGGAAGAAAAAAAGCGGTTTTTATATTATATTCACAAGCTCTCCGAAGAGAAAGATTTTGGACAGGATCTCCTGGAGCAGACCGCATTTCTGGAACTCATGGTCTATCTGAACCGGATCTTTCTGCTGCGCTGCGAGGAGGACCGGACGCAGGAGCCACGCACGGATCAGAGAGCATCGGCAGCCCATTCTGAACAGATCGATGCCATTTTGTCTTATGTAAACCAAAACCTGACGGAAGAACTGACGATCGGGAAGCTGGCAGCCCATTTTTATCTGAGCAGCTCCTACCTGTGCCGGATCTTTAAAGATGAGACCGGAACCACCATCAACCGGTATATCACCGCCAAGCGGATCTCCCGTGCAAAGGCACTGCTTGCGGAAGGCTATTCCGTTACGGAAACCTGCGGGATGTGCGGCTTCCAGGATTACAGCAATTTTTTAAAGGCCTTTACAAAGGCTGTGGGAATCTCCCCAAAGAAATACGCCATGTATGAGCAGTAACAAGGCAGCTCTGCTGTTGGATTTCCGGCACAGAATGCTGCCGGATACAGAAAGTTCTGTTTATTCTATGATTTTTAAAAAGGCATACGCCCCGGTACGATCCGTACCGTCGTATGCCTTTCCCGCGCAGTCTGTCTCCGGTATTTTCTGCTGCTCCTTACGGCTGCTTTCCAATATATGCCAGGATCCCGCCGTCTACATACAAAATCTGTCCGTTGACAAAGTCAGACGCATCCGAAGCCAGAAATACCGCCGGCCCCATCAGATCCTCCGGATCACCCCACCGTGCGGCGGGCGTCTTGGAAATGATAAACTGGTCAAAGGGATGCCGGCTGCCGTCGGCCTGTGTCTCCCGCAGCGGAGCCGTCTGCGGCGTAGCGATATATCCGGGGCCGATGCCGTTGCACTGAATGTTGTATTCCCCGTATTCCGAACAGATATTTTTCGTCAGCATCTTCAATCCGCCCTTTGCCGCCGCATAAGCAGATACTGTTTCGCGGCCAAGCTCGCTCATCATGGAACAGATATTGATGATCTTTCCGTGTCCCTTTTCGATCATGTCCGGCAGAACGGCCTTGGACATGATGAAGGGCGCATTCAGGTCAATATCTACCACCTGGCGAAATTCCGCAGCGCTCATCTCCGTCATGGGAATCCGTTTGATGATACCGGCATTGTTTACCAGGATATCGATCACACCCAGTTCCTTTTTGATGCTCTTCACCATCTCCCGCACCTGATCCTCGTCTGTCACGTCGCAGAGATATCCTTTTGCACGGATCCCTTTGGCCTCATAATCCGCCAGTGCCTTCTCCAGGTGCTCCTGCCCCCGGCAGTTAAAGGCGATCTTCGCTCCTGCCCCGGCATAAGCTTCGGCGATGGCAAATCCAATGCCGTAAGCTCCTCCTGTTACAAGAGCCACCTTACCTTCCAATGAAAAACTGTCTAAAATCCCCATTTCCTTTATCCTTCTTTCTTACAATCTAAGCCTGAATCTTACCTTTTCTCTACATCAGATCCCGGTTCGCCACCCCGTCCATATCATCGAAGTCCTGGTTCTCCCCAACCATTCCCCAGATGAAGGTATAGTTTCTGGAACCGCTTCCCGAATGGATGGACCAGCTCGGGGAGATGACCGCCTGCTCGTTTCGGATCACAAGGTGCTTCGTCTCATCCGGTTCGCCCATATAGTGCATCACAAACGCATCCTCCGGCATTTCAAAATACAGGTATACTTCCATTCTCCGGTCATGGGTGTGGCAGGGCATGGTATTCCAGACACTGCCAGGTTCCAGGCTTGTCATTCCCATGACCAGCTGGCAGCTCTCCACCTGTCCGGGAAGGATATATTTACAGATCGTGCGGTGATTGGAATCCTCCAGGCACCCCAGCTCCACCTTGTTCTCCTCCTTCACGATCACCACACCGTCCTCCGGCTGTCCCTCCGGCCGGATCAGGACCGTCGGACAGGAGGTGTGCGCAGGCGCGCTGTTCAGATAGAACTTGGCCGGATTCTCAGGGTCTTTGCTGGCAAAGGAGATCTCCCTCACGCCCATGCCTAAGTACATGCCGTCCTTGTAGCCCAGCGTATACTCCCTGCCGTCCGCGAGGATCGTTCCCTCCCCGCCGATGTTGATCACGCCCATCTCACGCCGGTCCAGAAAATATTCGGTCCTGAGCTCCTCTCCTGCCTTTAACCCGATCACCTCTTTGACCGGCATCACGCCTCCCGTGATGATCCGGTCGATATGGCTGTACACCAGCTTCACCTCATCCGCAAAGAAAAGCCTGGGGATCAGAAATTCCTCTCTCAGTCTCTGTGTCGTGTAATGTTTTACGTCCTTCGGGGACGATGCTGTTCTCAGTTCCATCGTAAATCCTTCCTTTCAGAAAATGTTATTAAAATGTTATTCGTAAGAACTGCTTACAGCATACCATACAAAGAAACCCATTTTCCTGTGATTTCTTCTCGAAAATCTTGCAAATCTTCTACAAAACATCCTGATCTTCCATCGAAAACCACTTCCCCCAAAGCGCTTTTAGTGCTATAATAAGGAAGCGAGCGGGTTGTGAGTGCTCTGTGAAAAGCACTCTTTTGTACAAAGGAGGACGGTAGAATGAAGTTAGTGATTACGATGAGCCGCAGGTTTGGTACGGGCGCCAGCATTATTGCCAATGAGCTTTCCGTAAGGCTTGGCATCCCTGTATATGATAAGGCATCCATTGAGCATAAGCTGGATGAGCATGAATACGAATCCGAGGCCGAGGCCATCCGCAGGCTGGCGGAGAGTCCCTGCATTATTCTGGGACGATGTGCTTCGAACATCCTGAAGGATCGGATGAATGTCCTCAATATCTATGTCTGTGCAGACAAGGAAGACCGGATCCGGCGTATCATGAAACTGGAATCCCTCTCATACGAGGAGGCAAAGGAAAAGCTGGAGCGCACCGATGAGCAGCGTGCCGCATACTATCACGAACACACCGGCAGGACCTGGGGAGATGTCAATGACTATCATATGATCCTGGATACCACCGAATTAGGGGTTGAGAACTGTGCCAATATCCTGATGCAGTATTTTGAGAAGCTGGAGTATATCTAACATTCGATAGATATCCACGTCAAATGAATCCGGACATACACAGTTCTGTTGTTTCCGGAAGGAAAAGACAGGGCGACGCGTTTTTGGCGTTCCCCTGTCTTTTTATCTACTGCAATATAATTACACGGTTCCATATTTTCCATTTCTGCTGTGAATCCCGCCTTCCGGCACTGGTCAGTTCTCGGAATCCTCGTCCTCTTCTTCGGACTGCGCATCCTCCTTGTCAGAATCCGCGTCATCCTCCTTTTCATCGGACGCCTTCTTATCATCCTTTGCCCCGTCGTCCTCGTTCTTCGGGATGGCAATTCCCTGATATGCAAAATCGATCTCCTGCCAGCGTTCCTCATTGAAGCTGATCTCTGTTTCTTCCCTCCACTTCTTCAATAAGGAATCATACTGTTCGGTTTTTCGCTCTTCAATGATCTGCTCTTTCTTTGTATCGGTTGCCTCGCGGTCCAGAAGGCTTGTGACTACCCCGACATACAGCCCGTCATCGGCCTCCACCGCATCCGTAACCTCATTCTCTTTCAGCTGATCCGCTGCCTTCATAAAATCTGCATTCGGTGCTTTGGTATCCGAATCGAAGGTCACTGTTTCCACTTCCAGGTCTGCTTCTTTTGCCGCAGCATCTATATCCTTTTCTTCACTGTCTTTCAGGTCCTTTGCAAACTTTTCAGCCTTGTCCTTAAGCTCTTTTTTCTCATCATCTGACATCTCTTCGCTGTTGCCGTCTTTATCCTCCTTGGCATATTGGAAGTAGACATATTTCATGCTTTTCTGTGCCGCCTCTTCATCCGAGACTTCCTCATCCACGCCTGCCTTCATAGGCTCATCCATTTTTTCCTGGATGGTAGCAAGCTCCAGATATTCCTGAATATACTCTGCATGGCCGGAGACCAGTTCCTTTGCTTCCAGTGGATTATCCTCTTCAAAGTCTGCTGCAGCCTTGGCAATTGCCTTTTCTTCCTCTTCCGTCAGCGCAACATCATACTCATCCGCGTGCTGGCGCATCAGATACAGATCCTCCAGCTTCTCTACCAGGTTCCTTTTTATAGACTCCTGATAAGTACCTCCATCCCACTGCTGCAGCCAAAATTCCGCCGGGGTATCTCCTGTCAGATTGGTATAATATGCCTCATATCTGGACTGTACCATTCTCAGGTAAAAATTTGCAACCCCGAAGGTAATCTCGGATTCCCCTACGGTCCCTACTACCTCGCTGTCATCAACAGATGAACCGCAGCCCATCAGTAAAGCAGCCGCAAGCGTTCCCGCTGCTGCTGCAGCTACACATCTTTTTTTCAACAGTTTCATGTTATCCTCCTAAAGTATCTTATAAATGAAATACAGATACGGAACCTGTCCGCACTAAATATGATTATAATCCGTTTTTCCTATTCTAACAAGCCCTTTATTGCATTTAACAGGTTTTTCACAAGTTCCAGAATATCTTCATCCTTTTCTTTTCCCGATCGATTCCGCTTCCGGTAGATAAAATAAGGCGGATTCTCTGCCTTAAACACCAGATTTCCGCGCCATTCTGTGATCAGCTCCGGAATTTTTGCAGGCTGCACTTTCGCTCTTTCATACATCAAAAGCTTCAATTCGCCGCTCTTTTCCTCCACACTGGTCACATAAGCCGAGTGGGCCAGTGATTTCAAAAGCGCGATCTGCAGAAGCTGCATGACCTTTTTCGGGATATCTCCGAAACGGTCGATCAGCTCATCCACCATGTTTTCCATTTCCTCATCATTTTCCACGGCAGCAATTCGCTTGTAGATATCCAGCTTCTGATATTCGTTGGATATATAGGAATCCGGGATATAGGCATCCACATTCAGGTCCACCGAGGTGCCGAAGATCTCCATGTCCAGCTCCCCTTTTTCCTGCTTCACCGCCTCGTTGAGCATCTTGCAGTACAGGTCGTATCCCACCGATTCCATATGCCCGTGCTGCTCCGCACCCAGAAGGTTTCCCGCACCGCGGATCTCCAGGTCCCGCATGGCGATCTTAAAGCCCGATCCCAGATCCGTAAACTCCCGGATGGCTGCCAGACGCTTCTCCGCCACCTCCTGCAAAAGCTTATCCTTCCGGTACAGCAGAAACGCGTAAGCCATCCGGTTGGAACGCCCCACCCGTCCCCGGAGCTGGTAGAGCTGGGAAAGCCCGAACCGATCCGCGTCGCGGATGATCATCGTATTGGCATTGGGGATGTCCAGCCCGGTCTCGATGATCGTAGTGGACACCAGCACGTCAATGTCCCCGTTGATAAAATCGTACATGATGTTTTCCAGCTGCCGCTCATTCATCTGTCCATGGGCAAAGGTCACCGCGGCCTCCGGTACCAGCTTTTGAACGTGCGCCGCTACATCCGCGATGTCATTGACGCGGTTGTGCACATAATAGACCTGTCCGCCTCTGGAGAGCTCCCGTTCCATGGCTTCCCGTACCATCTCGTCATTGTATTCCATCACATAGGTCTGGATCGGCATCCGGTCCATGGGCGCCTCCTCGAGCACACTCATATCCCGGATCCCGATCAGGCTCATATGGAGCGTCCGGGGGATGGGAGTGGCCGTCAGGGTCAATACATCCACGCTCTCCCGGAGCTGCTTGATCTTCTCCTTGTGGGTCACGCCGAACCGCTGCTCCTCATCAATGACCAGGAGTCCCAAGTCCTTAAAGCCCACATCCTTGGACAGGACCCGGTGAGTGCCGATGACGATATCCACCAGCCCCTTTTTCAGATCCTCCACCGTCTTTTTCTGCTCTGCCGGAGTCCGGAACCTGCACAGCAGATCCACCCGCACCGGAAAGTCCTTCATTCTCTGTACAAAGGTATTGTAATGCTGCTGGGCCAGGATCGTGGTCGGCACCAGATAGACCACCTGACGGCTCTCCTGGACGGCCTTAAACGCGGCCCGGATGGCAATCTCCGTCTTGCCGTAGCCCACGTCCCCGCAGACCAGCCGGTCCATGATCTTCGGACTTTCCATGTCCTTTTTGGTATCCTCGATGGCCTGGATCTGATCCTCCGTCTCCTCGAAAGGAAACATCTCCTCAAATTCCTTCTGCCACACTGTATCTGCCCCGTAGATATAGCCGTCCGCCTCCTGCCTCGCCGCATAGAGCTTTACCAGATCCTTTGCGATGATCTGGACCGCGGAACGGACCTGCTTCTTCGTCTTCACCCACTGGCTGGTGCCCAGCTTGTTCAGCTTCGGCTTTGCTCCGTCCGCACCGGCATACTTCTGGATCAGATTCAGCTGGGTTGCCGGGATATACAGGACGCCTCCCTCTGCATAGGCGATCTTCATATAATCCTTGGTCACCTTCTCCACCTGGATCTTCTCGATCCCGTGGTAAATGCCCAGCCCGTGGTTCTCATGCACCACATAATCCCCTGGCTTCAGTTCTGTAAAGTCCTGAATCTTCTGCCCCTCGTAAGTTTTCCGCCTCTTTTTCCTCTTCTGCCGTCCGAAGATATCGGTCTCTGAAATGACCGTAAATTTCAAAAGGGGATACTCATACCCTTCCTCCACATGCCCGTAGGCTGCCAGGATCTCTCCCGGCTGAACCTCCCGCTCCAGGTTCTCGCTGTAAAAGCTGCTCAGGTCATAATCCCTCAGATCCTCTGCAAGACGCCTGGCCCTGGTACGCGACCCGGACAGCAGCACCACCCGGTAGCCGCTGCGCTTCAGCCTTTTCAAATCCCTTGTCAGCATCTCAAAGCTGTTATTGTACGGATTCACGCCCTTGCTCTGGATCCGGTAGGTCTTACGGACCAGGAAGCTGCCGCACCGGGATTCCAGTGTTGTAAAGCCAATCCCGGAAAGGTGGTTCATCCGTTCCACAACCTCTTTGGAGGAAAAGATCTTCAGATTCGCGGTCTCCTGCTCCATCCCGGCCTTTTCCCGATTCCTCAGGCTCTCCTGGTATTCCTGCTCCGCCCCTTCCGCCCGTTCCAGAAGACGGACAGGTTCGTCCAGCAGGAGGATCACTTCCTTCCCCGGAAAATAATCCAGAAAGGATACCATGTCCCGGGAATCCCCGACAAGCTCTGATGCCGGATAGATCTCCACAGAGTCCAGATTCTCAATAGAACGCTGGCTTTCCACATCAAAGGCACGGATCGAATCGATCACATCCCCCCACAGCTCCAGACGCACCGGAACCTCCTCCGTCAGGGGGTAAATATCCAGGATCCCGCCCCGCACGGCAAACTGCCCCGGACTGTCGATCTCGGCCTCCCGGTCATATCCCATGCCTGACAGGTCCTGCTGCAGCCGTTGAAAGTCTACGCTCTCGCCGGCTTCCAGGTGTATCTGACGGTTCTGCAGTTCCTTCCGCGACGGAAGCCCGTCCAGAAAGGCATCCATGGTGGTAATGATGGCAAGCCCCCTCTGACGCCGTTCGTCCTCCGTAAGGGCGCCATGCTCCAAAAGAGCACGCACGACTTCCATCCGCTGGCTCAGCAGATATTTCCCCTTGATATCCGCATGATAAAACAGCAGATCCCTGGCCGGATAAAAATACACGTTTTCATCCAGAAACCGATACTCCTCCCAGGCTTTTTTTGCTTTTTCCTCACTGGAAAAAACGATGAGTCTGTATCCATACCCATCGCCCAATTCATACATCAGATGTGATTTTTGAGAGTTCACGCATCCTGCGATCTGCAGAAGCCCTTCCCCCTTTTTTCGTTCCTGTATAATCTCTTCATAATCCGCAAGCTCACGAAGCGGCACCAATAAAGCTCTCATGATCCTTACTCTTCCTTCTTTTTTCGATTATACTCATTCATCGCGGCTTCAATCCTGCCCTCCATGATGGTCTCTGCCGCGCAGACTGCCATCTCATAACCTTCTTCCATCAATTGCTGCTCTGCCTTTGAAAAATGTCCCAGCACATAATCGGCCAGTTCCATCTTCGGAGGCTTCTCCCCAACCCCCACTTTGATGCGGGGGAAAACCTGCCCTCCGATCTGGGAGATGATATTCTTGATCCCGTTGTGTCCGCCGGCGCTTCCCTTTGCCCGGATCCGAAGCTGTCCCGTGCCCAGGCTGACGTCGTCATAGACGACCACCAGCTCCCGCGTCACATCCAGCTGGTAAAAATTGACCAGGCTGCGGACGCTTTCCCCGCTCAGGTTCATAAATGTCTGCGGCTTCGCCAGGATCACCTTCTTTCCCTGGATCATCCCTTTTCCGATCAGTGCCCTGTGCTTCTTTATATTTACAGAAATATTATATTTTTCGGAAATCCGATCTATAACCTCAAACCCCGCATTATGTCTGGTTCCTTTATACTCCCTCGAGGGATTGCCCAGTCCCACAATCACAAACATCTAGACTTACACCTCCAATTTTCTTTCCGCACGAGCGTCCGAATCCCTCTTTTTTCAATTCCCGGCCGCTCCACAAAGGTATATTTTTCCCCTCTTTGTCATACACTATAAAAAATGCACTTTGGGAGGTTACTTTCATGAGTTCTAAAACAAAAATCATAGTTCTGCATATGAAAGAAATCATTTACACTGCCATATTCGCCGCACTCGGCATCCTGCTCATCATCCTGCTTGTCGTCATGTTCCGCCCCGGCGGAAAAAAACAGCCCGCAGATGCCCATGCGGAGAAACAATATACCCCCGGAATCTATACTTCTGCCCTCACATTTAACAACACCAACCTGGAGGTAGAAGTATCTGTAGATGAATCCCGCATCAACTCCATCCGATTCTCCAATCTGGATGAGAGTATCACCACGATGTTCCCGCTGGTTCAGCCGGCCATCGAAGATATTGCCGAACAAATCTATAAAACACAATCTTTGGAAAATATTACACTATCCGAACAGTCTCCGTATACATCTCAGGTCATCCTGGATGCCATTGCCGAAACCGTAGAAAAAGCCGCAGTCGATTAGGCTGCGACTTTTTTCTGCTGCCCTTTTGCCACTCGGCCTCGCCCAGAGACCACCATACTTCATTACTCAGCCTTCTACGATCAGATACTGTCCGTTCGGCAACGGGAACACCTCGGATGCCTCTTCCAGTTCATCCTTGCCCATACTGTTCACATCAATCCCATTCTCATCCAGATATTCTCTTACATCATCCAGCGTATCTACAACAACCGCCATACAGTCCTCCAGAAACGCTTCCGCCTCTTCGATCGTACCGGCAACCGGCTCATCAAATAACTGAGACTGTCTTTCCAGAAACGTCAACAGACATTCCTCACTATATTCACCCATGTTCTTTAACCTCCCTATTCCCTGATCAGTTTTATGACCTCTTCCGGAGAGTCGGCAATATAACCGGCACCGGCCTCCTCAAGGACCGCACGGCCCCGGAACCCCCATGTCACACCAATGGTCCTCATGTGTGCATTGGTCCCCGTTGCAATGTCTACCTCCGAGTCCCCGATATATACGGTCTCCTCCGGGGCTATCCCCAGTTCCTCTGCGATCTGCAGAGCCGCCTTCGGGTCCGGCTTGCGGGGTATGTTCTCCTTTTGCCCCTGAATCTGCCGAAACACCCCTCTGCCGAACACAGTCTCCACAACATGGACAGTCTGACGATGCGGCTTATTTGAAAGCACCGCCAGCTTAAGCCCTTCCTGCTTCATGACTGTCAGCATCCCGGAAATCCCTTTATAAGGTACTACATGATATGTGCAGTTGGCGTCAAATATACGTCCATATATCTGCATCGCCTCATCAATCCTACCCGTATCCTCCTCTCCTGCCGCCAGAAGCGACCTCTCCATCAGTACACGGGCCCCGTTGCCTACAAACTGCCGGCACTGGTCTGCCGTCACCGGCAGAAGGCCCATCTCCTTCAAGGTCTCATTCACGGAAAATGTGAGGGAATCCAACGTATCGGTCAGTGTTCCATCCAAGTCAAAAATACAAAGTCTGTACATGGCAGATCATACCCTTCTTTTTATATAGATAATCATAGTATGAAGCCATGGAAATTTCAACTAAAATTTTTCTTTTTTTTCAATTTCCTATTTTTTTCGTGCTGATTCGCAATTACTTATTTTCCCAGAAGGTACTGCCGCATCACCTTCAAAGCGTTTTTCTCCAGCCGGCTGACCTGGGCCTGGGAGATCTTGATCTCCTCCGCCACCTCCATCTGGGTCTTGCCTTCAAAAAAGCGCAGTCGGATGATATAGCGTTCCCGCTCGTTGAGCCGTTCCATGGCCGCTTCCAGGGATAGTTCCTCGATCCAGTTCTCTTCCCGGCTTTTCTTATCGCTGACCTGGTCCATCACGTACAGCGCGTCTCCTCCGTCGCTGTACACGGGCTCATACAGGCTCATCGGCGCCTGGATGGCATCCAGCGCAAAGACGATATCCTCCTTGGCAATCCCGATCTCCTCCGCGATCTCCTGCATGGTCGGTTCCTTCATGTATTTGCGCATATAGCCTTCCTTGGCATAAATGGCCTTATATGCCGTATCCCGTAGGGACCGGCTGACCCGGATCGAGTTGTTGTCCCGAAGATACCTCCGGATCTCCCCTATAATCATGGGCACCGCGTAAGTAGAAAATTTCACCTCACGGTCAGGGTCAAAGTTATCCACCGCCTTCATCAGCCCCACACATCCGATCTGAAACAGGTCGTCCGCGTTCTCATTGCTGTTCGTAAAGCGCTTGATCACGCTTAAGACCAGACGGAGATTTCCCTTGATATACTCTTCCCTTGCCGTTTCGTCTCCTTTTTTTATACGCGCGAACAAAGCTTCCTTCTCTTCTTCTTTTAAGAGCGGAAGCTTCGCCGTATTCACACCGCATATTTCTACTTTACTCAAAGCCATCGTTTCAATCCTCCTGCCAGATAAAATATGATCTAGTAGGATTTTTCTCACTCTGGTGATTTGTTATTCCTTTTGGCAGGGAATTAAAAAAACTTTTAGCCCTTGACAAATGCGGTGTGTTTGAAAAACCTTATTTTGCGGATCCGCAGCTGCTGTATCGATCTGCGGTATGCGCAGCAATGATCCGTTTACTTTGCAGCCTGCTCAAACTCCTCCAGGATCTCTGCTTCCGGGGCAGGAGTCGCCAGGCTGACCGCCGCATTGAGGACGATGGCCACCAAAAATGCGGGAAGCAGCTCGTAGATATCCCATGCGCCTCCCATGGGACGCACCATGTATTTCCATACGAAGATCATAATCCCGCCGGAGAGCATGCTGACGATCGCGCCGTACCGGTTGGAACGCTTCCAGAATAAGGCCAGCAGCATGACCGGGCCGAATACCGCGCCGAAGCCCGCCCAGGCAAAGGATACGATCCCGAATACGGAACTGTTCGGATCTACGGCCAGGATCACGCCCAGGACGGCGATCAGAAGCACAGTCGTGCGGGCCGCGATGAGGGATGCCTTTTCGCTGATCCTGAGATGGAACACATCCTTCAGCAGGTTTTCCGAAATGCTGGAGGATGCCGCAAGGAGCTGGGAATCCGCCGTTGACATGGTGCACGCCAGGATCCCGGACATGATCAGGCCGGCGATCACAATTCCCAGAATCCCGCTTTTGCTCATCAGGGCCGCGATCACAATGATCAGCTTTTCCGAGTCTGTCCCCTCCAGCGTTTCGATCATGCCGCCTTTGCTCAGGCTGTAGCCCAGGATCCCGATGAAGATCGCCACACTCATGGAGATCACGACCCAGATCGACGCGATCCTTCTGGACAGCCGGATCTCCCCTTCATTCCGGATCGCCATAAAGCGCAGAAGGATATGAGGCATCCCGAAATATCCCAGTCCCCATGCAAATGTGGATGCGATCTTGATGGCTCCATATTCTGACGCCCCGCCGCCACTGTAGATGCTGGTCAAAGACAGATAGCCCGGCAGCTCTCCCGCCTGCTCCAGCACAAGCCCGGTTCCTCCCACCGTGCTGATGCCGAACAGAACCACACAGATCAATGCCAGCGTCATGACAATGCTCTGAATCAGATCCGTGGTGCTCGCCGCGGAAAATCCGCCCAAGACAGTATATGCAACGATGATTACCGCGCTGACAGCCATTGCGGTAAAATAGGGCACGTCAAATAATGTGGAAAACAGTTTCCCACATGCCGCAAATCCGGACGCCGTATAGGGTATAAAAAAGATCACGATAAAGACTGCGGAAACCGCAACCAGAATATTGCTCTTATCACGGTAGCGGTTGGAAAAAAATTCCGGAATGGTGATGGCATTTCCGGCAATCACGGAATACCTCCTCAGACGTTTTGCCACGATGAGCCAGTTAAAATAGGTTCCCACGGCCAGTCCGATGGCTGTCCACGCCGCGTCTGCCACACCGGTCAGATAAGCGACTCCCGGCAGGCCCATCAGAAGCCAGCTGCTCATATCCGATGCCTCCGCGCTCATCGCGGTCACGATCGGCCCCAGCTTCCTCCCGCCAAGATAATAGTCTCCTGTTGACTTGTTTCTCCTCATAAAGTAGATTCCCACGGCGACCATTCCCACCAGATAGATGACAATGATCGCAAAAATCCCCCATGTACTGTCCATGTTTCATTCCTCTCTTTTTCACATCATAATACGCCATGCACCGGCATCTGCCTTCATGCACCGGTGCATGGCTTTCTCATTGTTTACATTCCCTTTTTTATTATTTGATCTCCCACTTATCCGCAAGATTCAGGATCTGAGCCTCAAACTTCGCCTTATCCTTATTGGCCATGCCCTCACATCTGGCAGCCACATCCATAAGCCATCTGGCAGCGGAAAGCAGACGTTCTGTCGCCGCGTCAGCCTTCTTCTGTACCGGCTTCTTGGTCTTAACCGGAATCCGGACGCCCTCGGAAAGGATCTCATCCGCGATCAGGTCCGCTTCTCCGCCAGGGAACGGCGCAAATGCCGGAAAACCGAACTTTTCCTCCACGGTCTGGGCAAATTCCTCTGTCACCGTATCCTCGCCGTGAACGACAAATACCCGCTTCAGAGGTTTTTTGAAGCCTTCCAGCCACTTCAGCAGCCCGTCCAGGTCCGCATGTCCGCTGATTCCCTTCAGGCTTTCGATCCGTGCCCGGACTTCGATGGTCTCGCCGAAAAGCTTGACCTCCTTCTCACCCTCCAGGATCCGGCGTCCCAGCGTGCCTCCCGCCTGATAGCCGACGAACAGGATCGTACATTCCTCCCGCCACAGGTTATGCTTCAGATGGTGGCGGATCCGCCCGGCCTCACACATGCCGGAAGCAGATATGATCACCTTCGGCCTCTCGATAAAGTTGATCTGCTTGGAATCCTCGCTGCCCGTCGAAATCTTCAGCCCCGGGAACACCAGCGGGTTGATCCCGGAATTGACCAGCTTTAAGGCCGCCTCGTCAAAACAGCCCTTCATGTTCTTTGTAAACACTTTGGTAGCCTCGATAGCCAGTGGGCTGTCCAGGTAGACCTCAAAATCCGCGTATTCCGGCAGGAGGTTCTGCTCCTTGATCTCCCGGATAAAATACAGAAGCTCCTGGGTACGGCCTACCGCAAAGGACGGGATCACCACATTGCCGCCCTTGTCAAAGGTCTCCTTGACGATCCGGGTAAATGTCCCGATATAATCCACCTTTTCCGTGGAATGGAGCCGGTTTCCATATGTAGATTCGATGACCACATAATCCGCCTCCTCCGTATAGGACGGTTCCCGGAGGATCGGCTGGTTCTGGTTTCCTACGTCGCCGGAGAATACGATCTTGCGCTGTTCCTCTCCTTCCGTCACCCAGATCTCAATACTGGAAGACCCCAGCAGATGCCCCACATCCGTAAAACGGACATCGATCCCTTCACAGAGCTGGATCCTCTGTCCATAACCGCAGGGCCTGAACAGCTCGATCGCATTCAGCGCGTCCTCCATCACATAAACAGGCTCATATTCCGGATAGCCGGCACGCTTGCCCTTTCTGTTGCGCCACTCTGCCTCAAATTCCTGGATGTGGGCGCTGTCGCGAAGCATGATATTACACAGGTCCGATGTAGCAAAGGTGCTTACCACCTCGCCCTTGAAGCCTTCCTTCACCAGCTTCGGGATCATGCCCGAATGGTCGATATGGGCATGGGTCAGCAGCACATAATCGACCTCATTCTCCGCGATCGGAAGCCCGGGATTCTCATACAGGTCGATCCCCTGTTCCATACCGCAGTCCACCAGAATGTTCTTCCCTGCCGCCTGCAGCAGATGACAGCTTCCTGTCACCTCATGGGCAGCCCCAACAAATGTCAGTTTCATTCTCTTCACCACGCTCTCCTGCAGGATCCATATCCCGGCCCCGGGAGATCCGGCCTGAATATCCCGGTATCGGGATATGGATCCTGCAAATTAAAATGATTAGTCCTGTGGATATTATAGCATTGTATTGGTGAAGCGTAAAGGATTTTTTTGTCCGGCGGCAGGCCACAGCTCTCTGATTCTATTTTTTACTGGTAGCGCACCATCTCCCGTTTCAGCCGCTGCATGATCTTTTTCTCAAGCCGTGAGATATAGGACTGGGAGATCCCCAGATAATCCGCCACCTCCTTCTGGGTCTTCTCCTCTCCGTCCGGATTGTCCAGTCCGAAACGCATGCGGACGATCAGCTTTTCCCGGCTGGACAGCTTATTGATGGCCTTCACAAGGAGCCGCCGCTCCGCCTCGTTTTCCAGGTCCTTGGTGATCGTGTCCTCCTCGGTTCCCAGGATATCGGAAAGCAGCAGTTCATTTCCGTCCCAGTCCACATTCAGAGGTTCATCAATGGACACCTCCATCTTCGTCTTATTATTCCGTCGCAGATACATCAATATCTCATTTTCGATACATCGGGAGGCATAGGTGGCCAGCTTGATATTTTTATTCGGATTAAAGGTATTGATCGCCTTGATCAGTCCGATGGTCCCGATCGAGATCAGGTCCTCCACTCCTACCCCCGTATTGTCAAATTTTTTCGCGATATAGACGACCAGCCGCAGATTGTGTTCGATCAGCAGTTTTTTCGCCTGCTCATCCCGCTCGGTCCCGAGCCTGTCGATCACTTCTGATTCTTCCTCGGTCTCGAGCGGCGCCGGAAGCACCTCCGATCCCCCTATGTAATGAATCTCCTTCTGATTGGAAAAGAAAATCCCTCTGAAATCCGGTATGATTTTCAGCTTAAACTGTCGTGGTACGGCTACCTTAACAACCATTCTTTTTTCCTCCTACTTATTTGTAACCAATCTGCGCAGCAGATCTCAAATACGGATCATTTCCCGTATCCTCCTGTCATCAGCTGTCTGCAAAAGGATCAGCCGGCCAGAACATTCGGATTCAAGATCATCTGATACTCCTCATGTCCTGAAATCTGCCCCTCACAGATTCCGATGATCGGACGCTGCATTCTGAACTCCCCCTTTTCTCCCGGCAGAAAGACCTCCATCTGTTCTGCCCGGAATACAGGCATCACCCCTTCCCCGCCAACCGTGCGGTAAGGGATATACCTTACCCCCGTATCTGTTCTTTCTTTCTCCAGCATCTTCTGCGCACAGGCCGGATCGATGACGCTCACCGGGTCCCCTGATATGGGATCGGTCAATCCGTTTCCTGTGTCTAACAGTGCATGCATCCTGTACGTTTCCGGCCCTATGTACAGCACAACTTCGCAGAGCCGCTCCTCCTGTTTTCTCAGCATGGTCAGGAATCTCCAGATTCCGTACATCAGATAGTAAATGGGCACTGCCGCGGCAAAAAAAAGACTTCCTGTCCGAACCCAGGGCCGGAGGATCTGCAGCATTCCTCCCATCAGAAATGCCGATACATATAAAAGGCCGAAGGCCTTCCAAAATTGCCTTCCCTTACGTATATCCAGTCCGGCCCGGATCATCATGCCGGGAATCCCCGCATAATACGCCGGAAGCTTCACCGCAGCCGGCAGCGGCAGCGCCACGAGCACACATGTGAGAACGGCTCCGAGTCCGCTCCCGACAAATACGCGGCCATTTTTTACCGGACATCTCAGCACCTTTTTGACTGCCAGAAGAAGCAGAGAGTCCATCATAAAATTGATCAGAAACAATACATCTATGTACAGCTCATAATACATGCTTCACTTCCCTCTCCAGGATGGCCGAACAAGTCCTCATGCACAAAAAATATTATATGCCGTACCATATCGGATTTTTGTCAGATGCTGACGAGACTTTGAGAATATATTTCGACAAAAAAATTCGACAAAAAACCGCTTTTCCCATAAAAGAAAAGCGGTTTTGAAATGCCATTGTATGCAGAAAAACCGCCGCAGGCTGGTTTTCCATACTATTTTTTAAAGAAATCCGGAATCTTGATCGACTGTTCCCTTACATTGCTGGAAGTCGTTCTTGGCTGGATCGTCGGAGACGGACCTCCCATCGGCCGTGTGCCTGCCGGAGCTCTGGTTCCCGCACTTCTCATTGCGCCTCCGTCCATCGGCATCCGGCTCACCATATCTCCGGACGGAAGGATAGATCCCATCTTCTGCTGTCCTTCCAGTCTTGCTTTGAGCTTGGATGAGCTGCCGCCTACATTATGTAAGCCCGTAGCGATCACAGTGATCTTCGCTTCATCAGACTTGGAGTCATCATAAGTAGCACCGAAGATGATATTCGCATTCTCTCCGGCGAGCTCCTGTACAAATTCTGCCGCGTCCGATGCATCCATCAGAGTGATGTCGCCGGATACGTTGATGATCACGTGGGAAGCACCCTGGATCGTAGTCTCCAGCAGAGGACTTGCCACTGCCTGCTTGACAGCCTCGAGTGCCTTGTCATCCCCGCGTCCCTCACCGATTCCGATGTGGGCGATCCCCTTGTCCTTCATGACAGTCTGGACATCTGCAAAGTCCAGGTTGATCAGGGACGGCACATTGATCAGATCCGTGATGCCCTGGATTCCCTGCTGCAGAACCTCGTCTGCCTTCTTCAAAGCCTCCGGCATGGTCGTTCTTCTGTCCACGACCTCCAGCAGCTTGTCATTGGGAATGACGATCAAAGTGTCCACACTCTCTTTTAACTTGTCGATCCCTGCAAGCGCATTCGCCATACGGGTTCTGGACTCAAAACGGAACGGCTTGGTCACAACGCCCACCGTCAAAGCCCCCTGATTCTTCGCGATCCTTGCCACAACCGGAGTCGCGCCGGTTCCGGTTCCGCCGCCCATCCCGCAGGTTACGAATACCATGTCCGCACCTTTGAGAGCAGCAGAGATATCTTCCTCGCTCTCCTCCGCCGCCTTCTCTCCTACTTCCGGCTGTGCTCCGGCGCCGAGACCCTTGGTAAGCTTTTCTCCGATCTGCATCAGAGTGGGCGCCTTGCATAACTGCAGTGCCTGTTTATCTGTATTGATCGCAATAAATTCTACACCTGCAATCTGTTCATCAATCATACGGTTCACAGCATTGTTGCCGCCTCCGCCGACTCCGATTACGATAATCCGTGCGGCAGCTTCTGATTCGTTGGTTTTAATTTCTAACAAGAGTACTTCCTCCTTTATCATCTATTATCAATACTCTAGCATTCCTTACCATTGAATGATACAATCCAATAAGTATATAATAAAGTCTTTTCGGGAAATAATCAATAGATTTTTGTGTATTTTCTGATTTTTTTATTCAATTTATGCACCTTTTTTCCATTTTTCTGTTCTGATCACTGGTTTTCGGGCTGGGGCCGGGCTGCGGTATCCGGTACAAAGCGGATGGAACTCCCGGAAACGTCATAATTTTCCAGATGAAGGACTCCTGTCTGATCCGCATACAGTTCGGCCAGCTTTTCCAGGATCGGCGGCACCTGGGCCAGCCTGTCCGCAAACTGACCGCTTCCGATCTGTACCCGGACACCCCCGAAATGCAGAGTCAGATCCGCCCCTGCACAGCTGATCCTGTCCGGAGACAGTTCCTGCTTTTCCAGCAGCGGCATCAGAGTCTTCAATTCTTCAAAGATCTGTCCGTCCGTAACCGGAAGCACACTCCCAAGGAGGACTTCTTCCGGATTGATCTCCATTCCTTCTATATAAGGTACCCCTTCGATCTCGGTTCCGGTGATCAGGGAAGCGATCCCTTCCTGGTCAAAATACAAAAATGCCTCATTATAATCGATCCGTCCGCTGAAGCTTTTTTCCTTCACCTGCACCTGAACCTCCACCAGATTTTTGAGTCCCACCTTCGTCTCTTCTACAGCGGGAAGCTGCTGCACATCATTCTGGTTATATTTCCACAATAAATACAGGGAATTGCCGGAATGCTCATCCGTCAGAAGCCAGTCGATGACCTCCTGCTCTGAAACATACTGATTGCCGGTGACTGTGATCTTCTTTGTCTCAAACAGCTGGATTGCAAGAAAACCCACACCCGCTATGAACGCTGTCCCCAGCAGGATCACCAGCAGAAGCTTCCACCGGGATTTCGGCCTTTCGGCCTGTCTGCTCTGGCTTGATCCGCCTCCGCTTCTCCTGGCCCCGCCGGACCTGTCAGGCGGCGCTCCTCTTCCGGGAGCCGAACGGCTTCCGGACGGACGGCCGGGCTCTCTTGCAGGCGCGGACCGGCTTCTGGACGGACGGCCGGACTCTTTTGCAGGCGCGGACCGGCTTCTGGACGGACGGCCGGGCTCTCTTGCAGGCGCAGACCGGCTTCCGGACATACGGCTCTGCTCCCTGCCTCCTGAGCTTTCGGAATTTCTGCGGTCCGCAGGTCTCTGAGCTGTTCCGGACCGGCGCATGCTCCGGCGGTCGTCATATGCTTCTTCTCTGTCCAATCCCCGGCCGGGAGGGCCGCCGGATGGAATCCGCCGGGTGCCGCCCTCCGGACTTCTCTTCGCTGTCATGAAATTCCTCCTTATGGTTTGTCGCTGACAAAACCGCCTTTTGCAGGGAAGCCTGCAAGGTCAGGTCCGTCTGTTTCTTCTTTATGGTTTGCCGCCTGCCGAACCGCAGGCCACAGATACGCTGAGCACAAGCCCCATTTCCAGCAACAGGAACAAAACAGAAGTTCCCCCGTAGCTGATAAAGGGCAGCGTAATGCCGGTATTGGGAATGGAATTCGTCACAACGGCAATGTTCAGGATCACCTGGATCATCATATGAGCCATGGCCCCTGACGCGATCAAAGCGCCCAGCAGATCCTTCGCCCGGGTGGCGATCACGAAGAAGCGCCAGATCAGGATCAGAAACAGGAGCACGATGAAGCTTGCCCCCACCAGCCCCAGTTCCTCGCAGATGATCGAAAAGATCATGTCATTCTGCGCCTCCGGCAGAAAGCCCAGCTTTTGTACGCTCTCTCCCAGCCCTCTGCCGAAAAGCCCTCCCGAACCGATGGCATACAGCCCCTGCAGAGTCTGATATCCCTTCTCATACTGCTCCGGGTTTCTCCAGATTGCCAGACGCTCCAGGCGGTAGCTTTCCAGCGCCAGAAAGATTCCCATAAATCCGATGCCTGCCGCTCCCATCGCGATAAACTGCACATACTTCGGGCTTGCCACGAAGATCAGGACTGCCGCGATCCCCAGGATGATGATGGCGGTGCTCAGATTGCTGGCCCCCACCAGGGCCACGACTGGAAGCACGGGAAGCATCACCCGGATCAGTGTGGTGAATTTTCCCATGGTCTTTACATGCTTCGTCACCAGGCAGGCCAGGAAAAAGATGATCGCCACCTTGGCAAATTCCGAAGGCTGAAATGAAACAGGGCCCAAAGACAGCCATCTTTTGGACCCATTGTATTCGTCTCCCACAAACATGACCGCAACGGACAAAAGCACTGCCGTCAGATAACCCAGATTGGCCAGAGGCACCCATTTATGGTAGTCGATCCCGGCGACAAAAAACATCCCCGCCAGTCCAAGCACCGTCGCAAATCCCTGTTTTTTCAGATAGTAGAACGGATCGTGGAACTTGACCTGCCCGTTGTAGGTACTGGTGCTGTAGAGGAGCACCAGACCGATCACGACCAGAACAAGCACCACCGTCAGCATCGTGTAATCATAACGCCGTCGGCCCTGCTTTTTGGGCATATAAATCCACTCCTTAACGATAGATGTTTCACAGCTCAGAGCGTACTCAGCTGCTGCACAAGCTCTTTGAATTTATCTCCCCGTTCTTCATAATTTTTAAACATTCCCCAGCTTGCGCAGGCAGGGGAAAGCAGTACCGCATCACCCGGCATGGCAAATCTCACGCAGGTCTTTACCGCCTCCTCAAAGGTCTCTACCAGGATCGTCTCCTCAAATCCCAGCCTGTGCGCTGCAGCCGCGATCTTTTCTGCGGTCTGCCCCAGCAGCACCAGCTTTTTGACCTTCCCGCGGAAGGCACGGATCCAGTCTTCATAATCGGAATTTTTGTCATAGCCACCGCCGATCAGGAGCGTGGGCCGGTTCATGGCCTGGATGCCCCGGATGGCCGCGTCCGGATTGGTGGCCTTGGAATCATTGTAATACGCCACACCGGCTGTCTCTGCCACAAATTCGATCCGGTGTTCCACACCTTTGAATTTTTTTACAGTCTTCCGGATGATCTCCATGGGAACCCTGTATGCGATCGCCATGGCCGTAGCAGCCATCACATTTTCATAGTTATGGATCCCTAAGAGCTGGAGCTCATCTGTACGGCAGAGCTGTACCTGTTCTTTATCCCGGTAAATGATCCTGCCGCCGTCCAGACAGATCCCTCTTTCCAGTTTACGCCGGCTGCTGAAATATAGAACCCGTGCGTTCGTATTTTCTCCGAACCTTCTGGTCACTTCGTCTTCATAGTTCAGCACGCAGGTATGTTCCGCCGTCTGGTTGCGGAGGATATTTTTCTTTGCTTCAATATAAGCTTCCATCGTATGATGGCGGTTCAGATGATCCGGCGTGATATTCAGCACCGCGCTGACCACCGGACAGAAGGTATGTATCGTTTCCAGCTGGAAGCTGCTCATCTCCGCCACGATGACGGATTCCGGCTTCGTCTCCGAAGCTACGCAGGCGTATGGATTGCCGATATTGCCCACCACGTAGACGCTTTCTTTATAATTCTTCATGATCTCGCCTAACAGCGCTGTGGTCGTCGTCTTCCCGTTGGTCCCGGTAATGGCCAGCACATCGCCCTGCCCGTACACATAGGCCAGCTCGATCTCGCCCCATACCGGGAGCTGCATGTCATGCATCCGTTTTACCACCGGCAGGTCCAGCGGCACACCGGGGCTGATCACCACCAGAGCCAGGGTATCCAGCTCCTCCTCCGGAAAATCTCCCAGAATCACCCGCGCCCTTCGGGGCAACTTCTCCTTCTCCTCCGGCGAAGAGAGCAGTCCTTCCGCGCCTTCTAAAAGCTCCGCCCGGAGCATTGCCCTGTCCAGGGACGCATTGCCGTCATACAGGATCACCTCCGCGCCTTCGCTGAGCAAGAGCTGCCCTGCCGCCACACCGCTGATCCCCGAACCAAATACCAGTACTTTTTTTCCTTTGATCTCCATGCTCATATCATCATACCCCCATCAATGCGATCAGGCACAGGATCGCGGTCGTAATGGAAAATACGGCGACCACCCGTGTCTCTGACCATCCACACAGTTCAAAATGATGATGGATCGGTGCCATCTTAAAGAATCTTTTTCCGCCTGTTTTCTTAAAATATGTTACCTGGATCATGACAGATACCACTTCTACCACATAGATCAGGCCCACGATGATGATGAATAAAGGCATCTGCATCATATAAGCCGTCCCTGCCACAAAGCCGCCCAGCGCCAGAGAACCGGTGTCCCCCATAAATACGCTGGCCGGGTGCACATTAAATAGAAGGAATCCCATCAAAGCCCCCACCACCGCGCAGGTGATCGGTTCGATCCCGCTTTTGGATCCGATCGCCACCACGGTAAAGAAGGTCGCCACCAGTACCGTCACGCTGGATGCGAGCCCATCCAGTCCGTCTGTAAAATTGGTTCCGTTGACCGTTCCGATGACTGCCACAAACAAGAGTGGCACAGCCACCCACCCGATATCCAGATAGCTCCCGCCGGAGAATGGGATCAAGAGCACCAGCGGAACCTCCGCGATCTTCACAAGATAGAACGCAAATACCGCCGTGACCGCCACCTGCAGCACCATCTTCTGTCCCGGATACAGCCCGTCGGAACGCTTCATCACCACCTTCAGATAATCATCCAGAAATCCGATCAGCCCGAATCCGACTGTCAGGAACAGCACCGGAATGATCTTCGGATAATCCTTCACATAGAACAGTGACGTGATGATCACACTGACCAGGATCATCACACCGCCCATGGTCGGAGTCCCCGCCTTCTTTAAATGCGACTTCACTCCCTCCGCACGCTCTGTCTGCCCGACCTTCAGTTTTCTAAGAAATGGGATCACCACCGGTCCCATGATCACACTCAGCGCAAATGAAATCAACACTGGTATCACGATATGTTCTGCCATACATCCACCTCACATCTCTTTTGTCTAACCGTTTACAGTATACCGCATTCTGTCCCCTTTTTCAATCATGAGTTATCTTGGCGTTTCATTCCGCATTTTCACGATCTCCCTCTTTTTCTACGATCTCTTTTTGGATGCCCAGATAAGGGAGTACATTGTCATAGATGCTCTGCAGCACCGGAGCCGCAATGGTCCCGCCGTAGTAGACGCCCTGGGGATTGTGGATCACCACCATGCCGATGACCTGGGGATCGTCTGCCGGCGCAAAGCCGATGAAGGAAGCGATATACTTATGGGCGCTTCTGGGCAGCGTCTGGGAGGTCGCGGTCTTGCCGCCGATCCGATACCCTTCAATATAGGCCTTTTTTCCGCCGCCTTCGGTCACAACACTTTCCAGGAGCGTCCGCATGGTGGCCGACGTTTCCTCCGATACCACTCCTTTTTTCTCTTTATAGGAAAACTCCCTGATCTGCGTGCCGTCGCGGTCCAGTACTGCCATCCCGAAGTGGGGCGTCACCCGTCTTCCGCCGTTGATCAGCGAACTGACGGTTGTCAGCATCTGGATCGGAGTGATCTGGAAGGACTGCCCGAAGGTCATGGTCGCAAGCTCCACGATCCCGATATCCTCTTTCTTATGCATGATCGTTCCGGCCTCTCCCGGAAGATCTACATTGGTCAGGCTCATCAGGCCGAACTGCTTAAAATAATCATAAAAGCGGTCCGCTCCCAGTCTCAGGCCGATGTCGATGAATACCGGATTGCAGGAATTCTGCAGTCCCTGGACAAAGGTCTCCCCACCGTGTCCCCCCACCTTATGGCATCGGATCTTCCGGTCCTCCACCATCCGGTATCCGGGGCAGGAAAAGCTGTCCGAAAGGCTGACCACCCCTTCCTCCAGACAGGCCGAGGATGTGATGATCTTAAATGTGGACCCCGGCTCGTAGGTATCGTTGATACAGCCGTTTCTCCACATCTGGTTCAGCAGGTTCTGTTTCTCTTCATCGGTGACTCCGGAAGCATCCGTGTTCAGAGTAAAGGGATCGTTCAGATTAAATTCCGGCGCATTGACCATGGCAAGGATCTCTCCGTTCTGCGGGTTCATCAGGATCACCGACACACTGTCCGCCTGCTTTTCCTCCATCACCTTGTAAGCCGCCTGGGTGCAGAAGAACTGGATATTATAATCCAGGCTGATCTGCAGCGTATTGCCCGCCACCGGCTCCACACGGTCCTCCGCCACGCCCTCCAGCTCAATGCCCCGGGCATCCGTCACCGTCAGTATGGTTCCGTTTTTTCCTTTCAGATTCTCCTCATATTTGACCTCCAGCCCGATGATGCCCTGGTTGTCGCCCCCTGTAAATCCAAGCACCTTGGAGGCAAGCTCATCATAGACATAGTACCGCTTGAAATCTTCATCTACCTTCACGCCTGCCAGGTTATATCCCCGGATCCGGTCGCCGGTCTCTTTGTCCACATTGGTCTTTACCTTTTCCATGGAGGAGACCTTTTCCACGCGCCTGCGCACGCTGGCTTCCTCCATCTCCAGCTCCCGGGCCAGAGTTTGGATCACAGCCTTAGGATCTTCGATCTGACTGTGGATGACCGAGATCGTACAGACCGTCTTGTTGGTTGCCAGGACGTTGCCGTTCCTGTCCACGATCTCGCCGCGGGCCGCCTTGATCTCACGCTCCCTCTCATGAAGGGCCTCCGCTTTCTTTTGGTAATACCCGGCGTCGAAGATCATCAGGTAGACCAGCCGGGCAATGAGAGCGAAAATAATGATACAGGCCGCACAGAATACGACAAGCATCTTCTTCTTATTATATGTCCTGTTTTTCATAGAAAAACCTTACAAAAGATATTTTTATAACATATTATCTCTTTTGTAAGGTTATGCATGCGTTTCTGATTCCAAATACCCAAAAGATATCCCATTTTTGCCAGCCGGCTCACTGGATTTCTTCTTCCGGATAAGGCACCTGGTATTCCAGCGGCATCCCTTCTGCCCATCCGTCCAGATCCGGGTTGTAGTCCTCGTCGATATAAGCGCCGTCCGGATTGGAATAGGTATCCTCGTAGTTTTCGTTATAGGATGTATATTCTTCCTGTCCGGCATTGTCTTCCGGCTGCTGCTCTTCCGGCGCTTCCTCCGGAACATAATCCTCTTTTCTAGGAATGTCCAGATATGGAAATGCCTGAGCCATGATCTTCTGAGACAGCTCCAGCACATACTGGCTGGTCTCCTGCCTTGCCACATTGGGCTCGTCGATCACCACGTAGACCACCACCTCCGGATTCTCTAGCGGCGCGCAGCCGATAAAGGAGAGCACATAATTCTCCGCTTCCCTGGGAAGCTTTTCCGCAGTCCCGGTCTTGCCGCCGATGTCATAGCCCGGAACCTGGGCATTGATCCCGGTCCCGTATTCCATCACCGCGCGCAGATAAGGCTTCAACTGCTCTGCGGTCTCGGCGGATACTGTTTTTCTCAGCAGGACCGGATCCTTGATCTCCACGACCTTGCCGTCCCCGTCCTGAATCTGCTTCACCACATGAGGCTGATAATAGTATCCCCCGTTTACCAGGGAGCAGAAAGCCGACGCCACCTGGGTCATGGTAACATTAAACCCCTGTCCGAAGGAACAGGTGGCAAGGTTCACATCCAGCATATTTTCTTTATTAAACAGGAGTCCCTCCGTATAGGCTTCTCCCGGAAGGTCGATCCCTGTATATTCTCCGAAGCCGAAGATGTGCTGATACCGCAGGAAATGATCCACCCCGATCTTTTCCGCCATATGCATCATCGCCACATTGCAGGAGTAGGCCACCGCATCCTGTACGGTCTCGGTCCCGTGCCCGGTCTTCTGGTGGCAGGAGATGTCATAGTCCCCCACATGAAGACTCCCATAGCATGCATAGGTTTCGTCCCCCTGCAGGATCCCCGATTCCAGTCCTGCCGCCACGGTCATCGGCTTGACCGTGGACCCGGGTTCAAAGGTATCGCTGACGCAGAAATTTCTCCACAGGTCATTCATGGCCGTCAGCTGTTCCTCCTCCGACATGGCGCTCCACTGTTCCCCGGAATACAGGATGGACAGATCCCTCGGATTGTTCAGATCAAAATCCGGGTAGGACGCCTCCGCCAGGATCGCCCCGGTATTCGGATTCATGATCATGACCGCCGTATTCTTGCTGCCAAGCTGTCCCGGGCGGGCTTCCCCGGCATGCTCCTCATTGAACTCCCGGATGCATTGCTCCACCATGCTCTGCAGCGTGACATCAATGGTGGATACCACCGTATTGCCGTTTTTGGATGCCTTCACAGTCCGTTCAATGGTCGCGTCGTCGTTAAAATATCCGTATTCCCGTCCGTTTGTCCCGTTCAGGATGTTATTATAGGCACTTTCGATGCCGATCGCGCCTTCATTTGTGCCTACCACAAAACCGACCACATCGCTTGCCAGACGGCCGTAAGGGTAGCTTCTCTGGTAATCCTCCTCCAGCCAGATGCCCCGCACGTCCGGATAATTCTCATCGTCCTCATCGATCGCATCAAATTCCTGGGCCTTTTCATAGGAAATCTTTTTGGCCAGGATCTCATACCGGCTGTCGGGCCGTTCCTCAATGATCTCCTGCACCGTTCCCTGAGGAATGCCGAATACGGTTTCCAGCACCTCCATGGTCGGCTTTTTATATTTTTCCTCAGACAGCATCACATATACATCCAGGATCACATTGTAGACCCGTTCGCTGGTTGCCATCCTGGTTCCGTTGCAGTCTACGATATCCCCCCGCTTGTAGGGGATGACCCGGCTGTCGTACTGCTGCTGTTCCAGCACGATCTTCGTGTAGCCGCTTCCTTTCGAGGCATTGATATATGTAATTTTTCCGATTAAAGCAACAAAAGCCAGTACGACTCCCATAAAGACCATTACCAGCTTTTCCTGCATCCTCTTTGGAAATTTTTTTGTCAGAAAATCAAATCTGTTTCTACGTTTTGGTACCGCCATCTGCCGCTGTATGTATACTCCTTCCTGCTTGTTCCCGTCCGCCGCCCTTCACTGATATCTCTGCCGGCAGCCTACTCTGCCAGCTTTCCCGACTTTGCCAGGACGCCGTTGTCCGGAATGTCATTATACTGCTTCACACAGTCTGTTGTCGGATTTTGATAGGATACGACTCTTCCCTGAGACGCATACACCATCCCAAGCTGATTCAACGCCCTGTCCCTTACGGTGTTCAGGTTGATGGAATCTGCCGCCGCCTGATACGCGGCATCGTTCTTCTCCGTCAGTTCCGCAAGCTCCCTCTGCAGCGCCGTAATATTCTCCGATCTGGCAACCGTCTCCGACTGCAGTCTGAGATATAGAAAACAGATCACTACGGCAAAGATCGCCGCAGACGCAAGAAATACCGCATAAGCCGTATTCATGCTCAGCGCCCGCCTCCGGTTCTTAAGGACCTGACGGCTTGTCTTTTGTCTGTACTCCGGTTCCCCAACCGGCATGTGTACGGGCGGAACTTCTGGCTGACGGGCAATGTTGTCGTACACATATGCCTGTCCGCCCTGACTTCCACGCTGCAGCTCATCCGCGGCCGACCCGATGCGGGTGGTTCCCCGGGATACGCTGCTTCTGATCTGAGACAGATCCAGATTCACGGTATCTCCATGAAAAGAATTCTCATAAGCTTGTCTTCCGTAAATCGAATATGTGGTCGTCTTTGTCGATGCCATCGTTCTTACGCCCCTTTCCTTTTTTTACCAGGATTCTCCCCTTCCTGATAAAATCTATTTTATATACTCCTTCTAATTACCCCAAGTCATCAGAACCGTTCAAAAACGCGCAGCTTCGCGCTCTTCGAACGGCTGTTATTTTCCAGCTCCTCCTTTCCAGGAAGGATCGGCTTGTTCGTGACCACCTTCCCCTTTGAAACGTTCCCGCAGACACAGACCGGAAAATGGCTGGGACAGGTGCAGGGATTCTCCTGCCTGCGGAATGTCCGCTTCACGATCCTGTCCTCCAGCGAATGGAAGGTGATGATACAGATCCTTCCCCCCGGATTCAGCATGTCGATCATCTCATCCAGCGTTCCCTCCAGTACGTCCAGTTCCCGGTTCAGTTCGATCCGAAGCGCCTGGAACGTCCGTTTGGACGGATGGCCGGAAGCCTTTCTGATCTTCATGGGGATGGCATGCCGGATCACTTCATTGAGCTGTTCCGTTGTCTCGATCGGCGCCTTCTCCCGCTCCATTGCGATATGCTTTGCAATATTTTTCGCAAACCTGTCCTCCCCGTAATCACGGATGATACGGTACAGGTTCTGCTCACTGTAAGAATTAATGATATCCTTTGCCGTCTGGTCCTGCCTCTGGTCCATCCGCATGTCCAAAGGTGCGTCTAATCGGTAAGAAAATCCCCGTTCAGCCTTATCCAGCTGATACGAGGATACTCCCAGATCAAGAACAATCCCATCGACTTTTTTAATTCCGACAGCCCGAAGCTGAGGGCCGATGTCACAATAATTGCTCCGAATGACCGTGACCATCTTCCCAAAGCCCTGAAGGCGGACACTGGCTGCTTCGATCGCAGCAGCGTCCTGATCTATCCCTATGAATCTCCCCTTGTCGCTTAGACGCCTGCACACCTCAAAGGCATGTCCGCCTCCGCCCAGTGTGGCGTCTACGTAGATCCCGTCCGGCTTCACCGCCAGAGAGTCTACTGTCTCTTTCAGTAAGACTGAAGTGTGTTGAAATGCCATCCTATCCTCCTAGTGTGCTGACCGCATTATATCCGGATCCCGATCGCTTCCATGCGTTCCGCGATCGCATCCAGGTCTTCTTCACTGACCATGCTCTTCTCTTCCCAAAGCTCCTTATCCCAGATCTCCACACGATCCTGAACTCCCACAAGGACAACGTCCTTTTCAAGATGTGCCGCTTTTCTGAGCGAAGGCGGGACAAGCACTCTCCCCTGCTTGTCAAAACTGCCCTCCGAAGCACTTCCGAAGAAATAGCGCTTAAATATTCTGGCATCCTTGTTCATACGTGGCAGGGTTTCCAGTTCCTGAACGAATTTGTTCCACTCTTCCTGGGAATACACAAACAGACAGCCCTCCAGACCATTGCAGATCACGAAGCTGTCGCCCAGATCCTCCCGCAGCTTGGCGGGGATGATCAGTCGGCCCTTTTCATCGATGCTGTGATTAAACTCCCCTAGTAACATTGAGAACTCCTTCTGTCAACGGGTTCCACTTCCACCCCATTTCGCTCCACTGTTCACCACTTTCTACCACTTGAATCCATTGTACCCCACATCACTCCCTTTTTCAACCCTTTTTTTCATTTTTTGAGATGCCGGTATCATAGGCAAGTCAAAAATGTGGGTGAATACTCTCTATTCTGCATACACTGATATGAAAAAAAGCTGTCCCGAGTGCTTACACCCCAGACAGCTTCTCCATATATTCGGAAGGGCTGACTCCCTTAACGGAACGGAATATCCTGCTGAAATAAAACTGATCCGAATACCCTACCATAACCGCGATATCTTTTACAAACAATTCACTTCTGCTATTCATGATCTCACAGGCTTTTCCAACCCGGAGCTCATTCAGCATCTTACTAAAGCTTTTCGATGAATAGCTGCGAAACAACCGGCACAGATATGTCTGCGAAATTCCAAATACCCTGCATATCATCTGGGGGGACAACGGATTGGCAAGATTCTCTTCCATATAGCATAAGATCCGTTCAAAATATTCCTGTGTATCCATTTTTCCTCTTGTCATTTCCTGATCGCTGTTTTTCCCCAGTATCTGTAAAATACTTTCCGTAAGCCTTTTCATATTCTCCGCATAATAAAATGCTTCATCCATATAATAACCGCACGCTTCTACTGACTCCTCCAACATATGCTGTCTCCGGAACAAACCGAAAATTTCACGAACCTTATCTTCTATTACCAATTGTGTGTACTCCCGTTTCTCCCACTCCGCAAAGCAGCGCTCGACTTCCTCTATAGCTTTGCGCCGTTCACCATGACTGAGCAGGAGCCGAAGGTATTCCAGGTCGTTTCCTTCTTCTAAAAATCCTGTCTGCTGTTCTTCCTGCTCCGGGAGCATGATCGTTCTGTTTTTTCCAATCACCAGACACGAATCCAGTTTCTGATAAATCCGCTGGATGGCAGACGGCAGTTCTTCCGGAGGAATCACTTCTGCCTGAAGCACAAGCGTATAGTAGAAAGCAGACCGTCTTTCCTTTTCTATGATATGCTGCATCAGTTCATAAAAGCTTCCATATATCATCAGCTCTTTCGGACAGATGCAAAGTGTCTCCATCTCATCTCTTCCATATACCATGAGCTGTTCCTCCGGAATGGAAAATATCTCTGTTTCTCCTGTATTCACAAATCTCTGAGGAAGTCCATTTTTTCGAAACAGGGCCACATAATATCCTTCTTCTGAAAAGATTCTTGAAAACTCCATTTTATCTATCATGTCCGTATCAACTGTTGACATCTTATGAAGCATCCTGTTGCGCAATGTATAATACGACTTATCCAGCTTTCCCCGTATTGCTCTCATGCAGTCCTGAAACGCAGACGGCTTTACTGGTTTTAACAAATAATCACACACGCCGGCCTGAATTGCCGCGCGCGCATAATCAAATTCCTGATAGCCGCTGATAATAACAGATAACACAGACGGATATTTTTCTTTCACTTTGCAAACCAGTTCAATCCCATCCATCAACGGCATTCTGACATCTGTGATCAATACATCAGGACGCAGCTTTTCCAACTGTTCAAATGCAGTCCTTCCATTATCTGCTGTACCTGCAACTTCAAACCTTGGGCATTTCAATTCGATCAATGTAAGAATATGATTCAACGCTGCCGGTTCATCCTCAGCTACAAAAACGCGATACATTTTCATCCATCCTTCCTATGAGCATTACCATTCCTTTCCTCCGCGCTTAGTATTTTTCCTCCTACCAGAACCTCTGCTCCGTCCTCCCAGTTTCCCGGCATAAATATCGTATTTTCCTGTTCCAGGAGATAGAGTCTGGCATAAAGGTTTACCAGTCCCATGCCTCCGATCTCTAATTCAATATAGCTTCGTTCCTCCCCCAGGTCCTGCTTTGCTTTCCAAAGTTTTTGGCTGAGAGCTTCAAGCGTCTCCTTCGAAAAACCGTCCCCATTATCTCTGACCCTGATATACCAAAATTCACCATTCACCCATCCTTCTACCATAATGTTCATTACCCCAACGGTATTTTGGAATCCATGTAAAACACTGTTTTCCACCAGTTGCTGCAAAAAAATCCTTGGAACTTTCTGTAGATGAAGTTCTTTTTTGATCCGTACCGTACAGTTCAGCTTCTGCTCATATCTGTACTTCAGCAGGGCAAAATACTTGTCAAGGTGACTGATCTCCTGGGCGATCGTTGCAAATTTTTCCCTGGTGTTTGTCGCGTAGCGGAGCATCCAGGCCAGGTCATCGCAGATATCGCAGATCATTTCGTCCCCATCCTTAATCCCTCTGGCAGAGATAATATTTAATACATTATAAATAAAATGCGGATTGACCTGGGCCTGAAGAAGGTCAAACTGTGCCTGGAGCTGCAGGACAGATATATTAGTCTCACGGATCACCGCCTCATTCAATCTCTCCCGCATGTCCGCATAGGCTTTTCCCAAATCCCGAAATTCATCTGATGAATCCGGGATTTCAACCGGATCTCCCAATGTTTCAAGGCTTGTATCCCGAATCATCTGATACAACTGGAATACGGGTCTGGTAAGCTGCTTCGAAGCAAACAAAATATAAGATAACGACAAAAGCAGAAATCCTCCCGCCAGCAATACGGTCAATAGATAGATGTTGCCAAGTTCTGCTTTCAACACAGAAATATCTTCCGAAACGATGATATAGACATCTTCTGCTTCATCAAACCTTACCGATGCCAGCAGCATTCCTGTATCTGTTTCAAATTCCCCGGTAGGAATTTCTGTTCTACCCAAAAACTGTTGATAATATCCCATATCTGATTCTGGATGAGAATGGTACAGAATCTTCCCCTCTGCATCTATAAGGCAGATCATCATTTGTTCCTCAGACGGTTCGAGCAGCTTATCCATTTCTGCCTGCGCTACCTGAACCTCAAAAAATCCCATTGCGTCTCCCTGGATTTTCTTGATTGTGGAAAACACCTCTGGAAATGTATACTTTCCCCATTCATCCTTGTGCATTCCGGATATGATCAATTTTCCTTTATTGTCTTTTACCTGGGCATACCATTCAAAGTTTTCAAGTTCTGGAACCTCCCTTGTCGCTTTGTCGCCAAAATCTGCCGTTGAGATCCTGTCGCCCCGATCATTAAAATAAATGATCCTATAAAATTTCCGCAGTAAATAATCCGAATTCATAAGTATCCGGATCGAATTTTTACTTTCCATAATGACTTTTGGATTTTCCAGATCCCTTGCTTCCTGAGTTAAAATTTTAATGGATGACAGCACACTCGGATTGCTCAGAAGATATCTGCTGACATCTTCCATTGACCGCAAAAGATCACTATACTGCTCTGCGGCCTGCCGTGCTGCGGAATTCAAATTCTGATATTCCCGCTGTTTAACATTAGAAGCGCTTACATAGTAATATATACCGCCCGCGGTCACGGAGATCAAAACTCCAAATACAGCATATACAAAGAACATCTTCTTCTGAAACTTCATACGGCGCCTGTCAAGAAATCCCATTCCCTTTTCCCCTCCACAATCATGAGTCATCCCCCTCTACCATTATAAATCCTTTCACGCGCTCTGTCATGGACATCCCCTCAATTTATCCTTTTATGGATCCTGCTGCCATACCATCCACAATCTTTTTATTAAAAACAACAAACAATAGCAGCATCGGCAATGTAATTAAAATCACATCCGCAAACAGCAGATTATAGGAGCTCGCGAACTGTCCTGTAAAATTATAAAGGGTCTGCTGTACAGTTGCGTTCTCCGTACCAGGTAAAAAGTAAAGAGGATTTGTAAAGTCATTGAAAATGGTTACCGCATTTAAAATAACGATCGTCGAAGTGACCGGCTTCAGCAGCGGAAACACAATCTGAAAGAAAAGACGTCCTTTTTTACAGCCGTCAATGCGTGCCGCCTCTTCAAGCTCAATCGGAATCGTTCCTACAAATCCCTGGTACAGCATAATGTCAAATGGAATCTGCAGCGCGATCTCGACGAGGATCATTCCAAACATGGTCCTATATACATGCAGGCCCTGCATGACCCAGATGGTCGGAATTACTGCCGGAGGAATCATAAGACCAAGCATCAGCAGTACATTTACGATTCTGATAATCCTGCCATCCCTTCTCCGTATGATATACCCTGCCATAGACGAGACGACAATCAGGCCGAACACCGAAAAAAATGTCAGTATCATACTGTTTTTGAAAGCTTTCAGCAAAATGTAATCGTTTGTCTGAAATACTTCCACATAGTTTTCCCAGTGAAATACCCGCGGGATGGAGAAGCTCAGAAGATTCGCCTCCCTTCTCTCTTTTAAAGAATTAAAAAGCATGAAGAGAAATGGAAATACAAACACCAGGACTGATATAAAGAGACCTGCCATATCTTCTAAAAGTGTTGACCCTTTTTTATATTTCATTCTAATTTTTCCTCCTTCAATGATAGAAAACGCCGGAGCGGAAATGCCAGGATTCCGATCAGCAAAAACATGATCACATTGCCCGCTGTGGACAGGCCGTAATACCCTGCCGCATATTCTTTATATATAATAGAAGCCATAACATCTGTCGCGAATCCCGGTCCTCCGCCGGTCATTGACCAGATCAGGTCAAAGCTTCTAAGCCCGCCTATAAAGGAAAGTATGATCACTGAATTCATAGCCGGAAGACACAACGGCATGGTGATGGCCTTAAGCTCCTGCCACCGGTCCGCCCCGTCTATCGACGCCGCTTCATAATATGTCTTGTCAATCGACGCGATTCCTGCTATATAAATGACCGTCGCGATCGAAATCCCTTTCCATATATCTACCGCTGCTACCGAAAAAAGAGCAAGATCAACATTTCCAAGCCAATTCGGTCCTTTTCCTCCAAAAAACGCGATCACCTGGTTAAAAACCCCTTTTGTCGGATGCATCAGTGCCGTAAATGTCAGCCCTATTGCCACAGTACTGACCAGATTTGGGAAGAAAACAATCGAACGTATCAGATTTTTTGTACGTATTTTTCCGGTAAGAAAAACCGCAATAAAAAACGCTAAAACGACCTTCGCGCCGGAAGTAACCACCGCATACACCAGCGTGTTCCTGATCCCGATATTTAAAGATCTTTCTGTTAAAAACATTTTAAAATTATCCAGGCCCACAAACGTATAATTATCGAAATTCCAGACTGTCATGCTGAAAAAAAGCGACATCAGCATTGGAATAATAAAAAATATGATAAAAATTGACATTGCAGGAAATAAAAACCATATAGAATACTGACTTTTTTTATCCATTTCAGAGTCCTCCTGAAAAAAAGAAACCAATACCGCATGATCGGGTACCGGTTTCTTTTGCTCATCTATAAATTAGTCCCATTTGAGTCCGAGCTGTACTGCCTGTTTCCTGCAATCTTCATCATATGCCTGGGCAGTCTCTTCCGGTGTAGACTGTCCGCTTCCCAGTTCCTGACAGAGAGATTCACAGTTGATTCCCTTTACAGGTGTCAGAAATTCCAGTGCCGGAGCAGTCTTTCCTTCATCAAAATATTTCTGCATCTCTTCCTTCACTGCCGTAAAGGTCTCATCCGGAAGCTGATATCCATTGTGATATGGTCCTACCGCAGGAACTGCTTTCACAAACGCCGTAATAGCCTGATCAGAGATCCACCATTCAAGCAAAGCTTTTACAGCATCCACATTCTCACTATTTTTATTCCCATAAAGCGCGTTCGAACACCATACGGTTGCTCCTGTTTCCTCCGCCGTATCGCCCGGTGTCGCAAAAAATCCGATTCCATTTGCTGTTTCCTGTCCGTACAGGCTGCTGATCGTATTCAGACAATTCGACTGGATAAAGTAATGGGTTCCTTCACCATTGGCCAGCATATCGCAGGCATCATTATAAGTACATGCAAGATAATCTTCATTATAATAAGGTGTAAGTGCCGCCAGCTTTTCAAAGCTTCTTACTCCGGCTTCTGTAGCCGCGAATTTTGCCGTCCCTTCTGTAAACTGCTTCGGGAAATCCGGATTTTCATAAATCATGGCATAGTTATCTGCCAGAAATGGGAGTTGTGTCGTCCATACATCTCCAAAGGATCCGATTACCGCCGTCTGTCCTGATTCTTTAATCTTATCACAGTTCGCAATGAAATCATCCCAGGTCTCCGGAACATCCAGATCAAGCTCTTCATAAATCGTTTTGTTGTAAAATACCCCGCCGACATTACTGCACTGGTACGGAACTCCGTATAGTTTTCCATCTACACTTGCGGCCTCGACAAATCCATCATCCAAAGATGATGATACATCCGAATCTGTCAGATCGATAAAGTATTGCTCCGGATTGACAGAAGAAAGCAAAGACCCTGTATTATAATAGATGATATCCGGAGCTTCTCCTGCCGCAAGCCTTGTTTTCATAAGGTTTTGCTGTTCTGTTCCGGAAAGGCCTACTTCAACCTTCACTTTCATTCCAAGTTCCTCTTCGGCCAGATCAAACACAGCTTCATACCCTTCTTTACCGGTCGCGTTATCTACCAGCATGCTAAGCTCCACGCCTTCATAAGGTTTCCTGTTTTCAGGATTTTCTGCCGGTTCCTCTTTCTTATCGTTTCCGCACCCTGATACCATGCCGGCTGCCAAGGCTGAAACAAGTAAAATGGACATTAATTTTTTTCTTTTCATTCATGCGCTCCTCCTTGTCTTTCGTTGGCATAATCATAGCATGGCAGCGATTTTTCTTACATGGACAATTTTACATGATTTCATATAAAAATTTCTAATTCTCTGCCCATATAGGTCTTTTCAAACAAATTGTCCATCCTTTTTATCATATTTTCCATTCCCCTCTCCATTTTTAAGAATCTTCCATAATTTTACAGGACCGGTAACCCCGCTCGGAGCAATCTGCATATACTCTGAAAATCTGTCATGAATGCGGTGCGCCAGCGTATTCGCGACCTCGACTTCAATCCTGTTCTCACCTTGACGCACGGCTTCCGAAATATTCCAACGATACGGGGGACTGATACGCATTCCCAGATTCATTCCGTTTACGCTTAATTTTGCCGTACCGCCAACATTTCCAAGATCAATTCCCATTGCGTTCGTTTCAGCAAAGCACTTTGTCGTTTTATAGAGGATCTTCCCCGAAAAACGCGGCCAGCCGTCTTTTCCTGTAATGGAAAATAATCTGCTTTTTTCCCGTACTTTTCTAAACTCTTTTTCGTTTCCCTGTTCCATCAGATAGATATCCCACAAAAGTTCAGGCATCGTTTCGCCGTACCATGTCTCCATGCACGGCAGCGATTTCCACCATTCTTCTTCGAACACATCAAAAAAGAGTAATTCTGACTGATAAGGCCTCAAAGACACCTCTATGGTTCCATCTGACGTTTCGCCCTTTATGATCTGTTTATTCAAGAGATCACATCTGACAAATCTTCCTCTGCATGGAAGCTGTATCACCGTTTTCACACTCCTGCGGACATCTTCCCAAAACAGCATAAAACAGGTAGTTTTTCCTTTTTTAAAACGCGCGATCCGTAAATAGGGGGAATTCTCGGTATAGCAATGCACAGGTACACACTTTCTGATCTCATGGACCAACGTTTGCTTTGTCATGGTCTGTAAACCCATTATCGCTTTATTTCTATCTGCCTCCCTGGTTTCAAACCAGTATACCGGAATCTTGTTTTCCAGTATTTCCGTAAGGCTCCGATATAGTTGTTCCGGATACTTCCCCGCGGCGGGAATGATCAAAAAATGGTATGAGTGCCCGTTTACCTGAAATCGCTTTTCCATCTTTTCCGCATGTTCTACAGCTTCCAGCGGCAGAATATCAAAGTCTATATGCGCATCATACAATGCTTTTGCAGCATCATTCATGCTGACATATTCGGGAGAGCTCATCCATTCCGCTTCCGCCGGATACAAAATCGCTCCGTCTGTCTGGAGATCCAGCCCTTCCAGTAAATGGCAGGCTTTGTTGGTATAGCGCATCAGCTGTTGAAAGCCGGAGAATTGCGGATTATTTCCGTTGGCATAAAAATGCGGGGGACAATCATTATCAGGAAAAGCATCCGTAAACGCATGGGGTACAAACCGATTCACTCCCCTGATCAGCAAAAAATCAATCATCCATTTCATCGTTGTCACACTTTCTGCCCAGCCATATGCCCCAAACACTTCACACATTGCGCGCCCCTTCATTCCAGGTTCCATCCTTGCAAGAGATACGGCCAGCTTCGGCAGAACATAGTGGAAAAATCTCCTGTCAGCCCTTCCGCTTTCCGCCACAGAAGCCACATCATAATCTGCATACCCCGGCATGACCTGATGGAGCACAATATCCACGCCGCTGATATCCTGTCCTCCGAGAGCCCGGAAATAGTGGCCTGCACCGGATCCGATCCTCTGATGCGCATCCATATCCTCTATAATGTGTCCCATATATTCCACACCATGCGCCCTGCACCAGTCCCCGATCTGCATGCTAAAGCAGCGCTTCCAAAGCTCTGTGACCGCCTCCATATAGGCCAGGCGGATATACGGACTGTTCTCCGCCGCATACCATAATTCAGGAAGCCTGCAAAGCACCTGCCTTTTGCCAAGATTCTCTATCTGCTCTTCATCCTCCTGGCGCATCGACTCATGCTCCAGCATCATTGATACAACCGCGTCATCCCACGGCAGTGCCAATCCAGGCTGTCCGACTGTGTGATTATAGTCCCCCTGGTCATACCCCCAATGTTCCGTATGCCGCGTGTAAAATCCCGGTTCATCAGAAAAAAATCCTGCCAGTGTATTTCCGAAATATTCTGAGTAATGCTGATAATGGGGTTCGTATACCGCATGGATCAATTCACCGACAGATTCTTTGGATAAACAATTGATATAATACTGCTGGCTCTCAGGACTCCCTTTACGTGTTTTGATTAAAAAGAAAATTCTGAAAAAACCATCCGGTACGTCCCAATATAAAAATCCATCAACCATCCGGTCTGACAGGTCAATGTATTTTCCTTCCAACCTGTCCCCACTGTCTCCGCGCTGATATGCGGCAGCCGCGAGAATCTCCTCCTCTTCCCCAAGGGCAGGTACCATAACCGCCGTCTCCTTCATCACTCCGACCACATCTACATGATGTTCCCTCAAAAACCATCGTCTAAGCTTCGGTTTTTCCTTTTGCAGCCGTCCATTTGCATATCCTGTCGGAAAGTGCTTATCATCCAGTATCCATATTTTCATATCATACCGACGAGCTTCTTTCAATATGATATCTAAATCCTTCCACCACCCTTCTTCACAAAATTCTTCATGTGGTCTTGATTCTATACATAATGCCCTGCATCCGCTCTCGTATACCTTTTTTACCCGCTCGGTCAGGCCTTCTGTATTACCTGCATGCATCCAAAAAAAGGGAAATACATAGTTTCCTTCCTCATCTCCCATTACCTGTCTCATTCTGTCGTACATAGCGCCATCCTCCTCTTTGATCGATCTCACGGCAGATTTCATCGGCCGTGAATCTATTTTACAGCCTGAATATCCCGTTGATGCTTCCTATACCGCAAAGGCGGCATCCCACTTTCTTTCCGGAAAACATTTGAGAAATAATGGGCATCTTCATATCCGACTTGCTCTCCGATTTCTTTCACAGACAGAGTTGTATCTCTCAGCATTGTTTTCGCCGCTTCCATTTTCTTTTCAATAAAGTATTTGTATGGAGTCATTCCGAATTCTTCACGAAAATGTCGGATCAGGTAATCCGGAGAACGATAAATCAGCGCAGAGAGCTCATCTATCGTGACAGAAGCAGATACATGTGTTTCCAGATAATCTTTGATTTTTTCCATTTCATCACTGATCCCTTTTGTAGACTTTACTTCCTGTCCAAGAATATGAAAAATCTCGTGAATCAATATTTCTGTCTTAAAAACCACATATGCATCTTCTAAGTTCCTGTCCTGCATCATCGCATATATTTGAAAAAAACGTTCTGCCGCTTCTTGATCCACATCCTGAAATAAGACGACTCCCTTCATATGGTATGCAGATGCCAAGCTATCCGCAACCGCGCCTCGAAAATTAACAAATGTTTTGATCCAGGGTTCTTTCGCGTCAGAATAATAACAATGCCTGCTTCCCGGAGGTAAAAGATACACATCCCCTTTCTGGGGATAATAAACCTTCCCATTCATCTCAATACTTCCCATACCTGAGGAAATATATTCGATTACCCAAAATTCCGAATGCTCCCGAAAAATACGATATGACCCGTCACACCATGACCTTCCGGAAATTATGATTTCAAATGGCGCCCCTTCATCCTGCAAAAAATATCGAATATCCTCCTTCAAAATAATATTCCTCACTTTTTATCCTGTTTTTTCTATTTTGTAGAATACTTTCAAATTATATAATACATTTATTATATACAAACATTCAAAAAAGTCAACGGATATCTTTCCAGGGAATCAAAAAAATCCCCGGATATCCGAAGCACACAGGAGGAAACTTATAATGAAAATTGAAAAAGCTGCTGCAATCCCGCTGTTAACGCATGACCCATATTTCAGTATCTGGTCTGCATCAGATCGTCTGAATGATTCCGATCCTGTACACTGGACTAAAACAAGGCAGAAGATGAGAGGCTATCTGGTCATTGATGACATCCCATATTGTTTTCTTGGAAAATGTGATTTTTTTCAGAGGCTTCACCAGACGGAGGTCTATGTTACAGCAACAAGTACACAGTACGTATTTGAGCATGAAAAAGCTTCTTTTACGATCACATTTACTTCACCTTTGCTTCTTGACGACCCTGTTTTAGTCTCCCGCCCATGTTCCTATGTTGAAATGCGCGTTGTACAAAAAGTCCCCGCCAGCATCAGCATGATTTTCCAGTTATCGGCCGACCTGGTTCGGGAAACACCAGGAAAAATAATCGGAGGTTCCCACACTTACAAGGATTTCCGTTACTCTTTTATGGGAAAAGCATTCCAGCATCCTATGGGACACAGCGGAGATCATACAACCATTGATTGGGGATACCTGTACCTTGCTTCCGATTCTCCTGATGCCTCGGTCTCTTATTGTTCTGATTCGGAATCTTTGCAGGGTATGGCCAGGCTTTCATCTCCGGATATGACAGGGCATACCGCATCCGTCAACTGGATCGTCGCTTATGATGACCTTCTTTCCATCTGCTATTTCGGGGAATGGAAAAAAGCATATTGGACGACCAGATATCACTCCATACTGGACGCGATTGAGGCAAGCTTTGCCGAATATGAAGAAATCATGGACAAATGTAACCTTTTGGACCGGCAATTAGAAAAGGATGCCTTTCAGTCAGGAGGCAATGATTATGCATTTTTGTGCTGCATGAGCTATAGGCACACCATCGCCGCCCATAAGCTGATCAGCGGTGAAAATGGCGAACTGCTCTTTCTGTCAAAAGAAAATGATTCTAACGGCTGTATCGGAACCGTAGATGTTACCTACCCTTCCGCGCCACTTTTTATGCTTTATAATCCGGAGCTTCTTAAGGGAATGCTGCGTCCAGTTTTCCATTTTGCGAAATGCCCTGTCTGGAAATTTGATTTTGCCCCTCATGATATTGGGCGTTATCCCTATGCGAACGGACAGGTCTACGGTCTTAAAAAAAATGACGATTCCTTTTACGCTGCGGACAATCATGCCATATATCCATTTTTCTATCAATTTCCGGAAGAATATGATATATACGATATTAACGAACAAATGCCGACAGAAGAGTGCGGCAATATGATTATTTTAACAGCTGCCATATGCCTGCATGAAGAGTCTGCCGCATTTGCGCTCCCGTATCATAAAATATTGAAGCAATGGGCCGACTATCTGCTCAAATATGGCGCCAATCCCGATCATCAACTCTGTACCGACGATTTTTCGGGACATCTTGCACACAACACAAATCTATCTTTGAAAGCCATATTGGGAATGGAAGGCTTTGCACAGATTTCGCGCCTTTTGGGAAATCTGGAAGACTACAGGAACTATCATGCCCAAGCTATGAAAATGGCTCATGGCTGGGAATCATCCGCCATGACAGGAGACCACTATAAACTCGCGTTTGATCAGGAAAATTCATGGAGCCTGAAGTATAACCTTGTCTGGGATAAGCTTTTTCATTCCCGCCTTTTTAGTAAGAATGTGTATGAAAAAGAACTGTCCCACTATCTTTCAAAGCAAAACGCCTATGGTGTTCCTTTAGACAGCCGTGCCGCCTATACAAAAAGTGACTGGATCCTCTGGTGTGTTTCGCTCACATCAGATCTTTCTCAGCGGCGTGATTTCATAGCTCCTGTTGCAAAATATCTGAAAAACACAAACAGCCGGGTTCCTTTTTCCGACTGGTACGATACAGCCAGCGGTGAATATTGTCAGTTTATAGCACGCAGTGTGCAAGGAGGGATTTTTATGCCCATGCTCATGGATAAAAAGACTTTATAATTTGTATGACCATAAATTCCAGGAATTCGTTTGGAATTGTTTTAAATCTGCTCAAAAAAGAAGGATACAGTTCACAAGAACCATATCCTTCTTTTTTTGAGATTGTCATTCTTTAGCCGTTCCTTACTCCTGAAGATCGATCAAATAGGAATCGATCGCACCATAATCTACCGTTGTGATCTCCCGATTCTTATTCTCAGAAAAGGAATCATATGCAGAATACCCCAGCCAGCCAACCAATGCCACACAAGCTAAAGCAAGTACGCCTTTTCGGATCAGACTCATTGTACGCTGCTTCTTAAGGTTCTTTTTCCGGTTTGCTTTTTCCTGTTTATAACGGTCTATCTTTTCCTGACTCATCTTTCATTCTCCTTGTTTATCCTTAAGTACTTTCCCTGAATTGTCCCAGCTTGGCAAAAAGATTCTGCCTGTTCACAGTTTCCTTTTACAGGATTGAAGTACTCACCTAATACAGTATAACATATTTTTTTCAAATTACAACAATTATTCCTCCATCATTGGCATACATGCTGCTAATCCCCGCTGTATCAATAACGAAGCTGGCCTTCACCTTCATCTTGGCCATCAGCATTCTCTCTACCTCCCGGGCGCGTTCCCTGCAGTTGCAGTTGGAAATCGCCAAAACCTTTTCTTCTGCTTCCTGGGTCTCCTCCGCAATCTGGTCCACCATTTTCGCCAGTGCCTTTTTGATGCCTCTGGCCTGGCCAATCTGACAGATGGTCCCTTCCGGCGTGGCCGCCATCACAGGCTTGATATTCAGCGCTCCGGCCACCAGGGACTTGATCCCGGTGAGCCGTCCGTTTTTGCGGAGTGTGTCCAGGTTCTCCAGCACAAAATACGTATGCTGTCCATCAATATAGCGCTCCACGGTTTCCACCACCTGTTCGAATGGCATCCCCGCAGCTTCGCACTCCTGCACCTTCAAAGCGATCAGCGTCTCTCCGATAGATGCAGAGCGTGAATTAAATACATGGATATTCTTATCTCCATATTCTTCTATATATAAGTTCTTTGCCAGTACCGCGCTGTTATAGGAACCGCTCAGCTCTGCCGTCAGTGTCACCGCGTAGACCCGCTCCGCCTCGCAGCGGTACTTCTCCATATAATCCTCCGGTGACGGGCAGGATGACTTCGGACTTTCCGGGCATTCTGCAACCCTTTTAAGAAAATCCGCCTGGTCAAAGGATGCATCATCTATGATCCTGACGCCTCCGACCTCCATCGTTAAGGATGCCGTCTCAAAGTTCCCGCTCGCTTTCATCTCCTCGGTCAGTTCCCCGCAGCTGTCAACAATCACTTTATAACTCATAATCTGTCCCAAGCCTTTCAAATATGATTCTATTTCATATAGTTTTCATTACTACATCTGATTATATCATATTTTACCCTGTCTGAAAAGATATATTTTTCCATATGATGTCTGATATTATGCTTCCTTGATCTTGATTTTTCTCGCAATTCCCAGCGCGATCCCCATCTCCACCATAAGAAACAGGACTGAAGTTCCCCCATAGCTGATAAATGGCAGCGTGATCCCTGTTGTAGGGATCGTATTGGTCACAACCATGACATTTAGGATCACCTGCAGCGAAATATGTGCAAAAATCCCCGTTGCAACAAGAGAACCATATAAATCCGGTGCGTTTCTCGCGATGAACATCAGCCGGTATAAAAGAAGACCGAACATAAGAAGGATGATGATGGAACCAAACACTCCCAATTCTTCACAGACAATGGCCAGGATCATATCATTCTGCGCCTCCGGGATGACTCCCAGCTTCTGGGTGCTGTTTCCCAGCCCTTTCCCAAAAAATCCTCCGGAGCCGATGGCATACAATCCCTGCATGACCTGGAATCCGCCGGTGTCCGTATGGTTTTCCGGATCCAGCCAGGTAATGATGCGGGAAAGCCGGAAATTGTCGCTCTCCGAGATGGATGCAGAAAGAAAGCTGATCATCACGAAAATCATGACAACGCCTCCTGCCAGCATGGCCAGGAAAGGCTTCAGCTTTGGATGTACAACAAAATACAGGATACAGGTGATCGCAAGTACGATGATCGCCGTACTCAGGTTATCCGTCAGATACCTCACCCCGAGAGTCGCCGCGATGCCGAACGCAAAAACGCGGACTGCCCCCTCCCTCGTATGTGCTTTATTCCCCAGCCGGCAGAGCTCATAGGAAATAAACAGAATGATCGCGATCTTCATGACCTCGGCCGGCTGGAAGGTCAGAGACTCCGTGATCTTGATCCACCGCCTGGCGCCGTTGGCACTGTGTCCGAGAGGTGTCTGCACCAGCGCCATCAGAAACATCGCCAGCAGATAACATTCAAACGAAAATGCCCCGTAAATGTGGTAATCAATCTTGGATACAAAGAGCATCACAGCAAAGCTGGCAGCCCCAAACAATGCCTGTCTGCTGAAATAGTAGGTCCCATTTTCATAGGAGCTGGTACTGTACAGCATGATCAGGCCAAGGCACATCAGAAAAATGATCACCAGCAGCAGATCATAATCAAAATACTGTGCATCCGTAACAAAGATTCTGGAAAGGATCCCCCCTTTTTTCCGTCCGTCCTTTTCTTCCTCCGGATGTCGTTCTTCCTCATAAGGCATATGATAGACGGAGTGCTGCATGCCATAGGAATGGTCCGCATACAGAACGGGCTGTTTGTTCCGCCGTTCCTGCCGTACCTGAGCATGGCTTCCCGAATGCCCGTAACCGTTCTGTCTTGCGCCTGCCCCTTGATCCCGCCGCCGTAGCGGTCGTACAGTTCTGCTTCTCATATTCTCTCCCCTTTATAAATGGCTGCCGAACCTTTTCATTTCTAAACGGCTGCTGAATCTGTTCCATCTATGCGGTTGGATACTCTAAAGCTCCTCCAACCGTACAGGTGGAATTTTCCCGGCATGCGATCCTGCTCAGACCGCCGACAGCCTGGCCGGATGCACCGGCTTTTCATGCCCAAAAAACCTGTCATACCATACCAGAAAGATATATACCGACCAGATCTTCCGGCTGTCATCCGTCTTTTCATTTGCTTTCTTTCCATTTTTATGTCCATCCAGCATCTTCAGCAGGATCTCTGTATTGAAAAATTTCCTTGCCGCTTCCGAAGTGAACGTCTCCCGCACTCTTTGGTAATATTTCTCTTCCCTGAGCCATACCCGGATCGGAATCGGGAAGCCCAGCTTCTTCTTTTCCGCGGTCTTGCTCCGGATGACCTTCTCCGCAGCCCCACGTAGCGCAACCTTCGTCTTCGGCGCCCGGACCTTATAATCCAGCGGAAGTGTCTGTGCCAGCTCCAGCACCTTCTTATCCAAAAACGGCACCCGCACCTCCAGAGAATTTGCCATGCCCATCTTATCCCCCTTCATCAGGATATCATGGACCAGCCAGAGGTGAAGGTCTACATACTGCATCTTCGTGACAGGATCCTTGCCCTTCACACGGTCATACAAAGGCTTTGTCACCCGCTGGATCCCCGGCGCGCATCCTTTTTTCAGAAGCTTGTCTGCCTCCCGCTCCGTAAAGATATTGGTGGCATTCGCAAAATACCGTTCCTCCAGTGTCTTGCCGTGGCGCATCAGAAAGCCTCTGCCCTTCATCCGGCGCGGCAGGCAGTACTCCGCAAATTTTCCAAGGGCACGCCGGATCGGCATGGGAATCCTGTTGAAGGCCGTATGCTCCAGCGGTTCACAGTAAATGTTATACCCGCCGAACAGCTCGTCTGATCCCTCCCCGGAAAGCACCACCTTGACTTTTTTGGCCGCCTCCTCGCTCAGGAAAAAGAGCGCGATGGCCGCCGGGTCCGCCACCGGCTCATCCATATAGTACTGGATATCTGACAGCCGGTCCCAGTATTCCTCCGGGGTGATGACCCTGGCATCATTCTGCATATGGATGCTTGCCGCAAATTCCTTCGCATCCCGGATCTCGCTGTACTTTCCCTCGTCAAATCCCACCGTAAAGGTGCGGTCCACCTGTCCCAGATAGGTGAGATAGCTGGAATCCACGCCGCTGGAAAGATAGGAAGCCACCTCCACATCACTGATCTTATGCATTTGCACAGACTCCTTCATGACCGCCTCGACCTCTTCCACCACTTCCTCGAAGGTCTTTTGGCAGTCCCCGGTAAAGTGAGGTTCAAAGTACCGCCTGATCTCCAGCTTTCCATTCTCATACAGGAAATAATGTCCGGGCTGCAGGCAGAACACGCCTTTAAAAAAGGTTTCGTTGGTGGGCACGAACTGAAAGGAGAGATAATTTCCAAGGGCATCCTCATTAAAAATCTTGTCAAACCGGGGGTGTTCCAGAAAGGACTTGATCTCCGAACCGAACAGCAGCGTCCCGTTCATCTGCGCATAGTAAAGGGGCTTGATCCCGAAAATGTCCCTGGCCGCGAACAGACGCTTCTTTTTTCTGTCCCAGATCGCAAAGGCATACATGCCCCGCAGACGGTCCAAAAGCTTTTCCCCCCACTCCTCGTATCCGTGGAGCAGAGTCTCCGAATCTGTATTGGATACGAACACATGCCCCGCTTCCGCCAGTTCTTTGCGCAGCTCCTGATAATTATAAATCTCCCCGTTGAACACCAGCACCTTGCTTTTATCTTCATTATATAAAGGCTGATCCCCGACTTCCGAAAGGTCGATGATGCTCAGACGCCGAAACCCAAGCGCCGCGTCTCCGTCCACGAACTTTCCTTCACTGTCCGGTCCCCGGTGGATGATGGTATTCATCATATCCACAAGTACCTTCTCCCGGTTCTCAACCTCCCCGACAAATCCTGCAAACCCACACATAAATTCTTATCTCCTTTATCCCGTAATCTGGCCTGAATCTTTCATTCGTAAAATTATGATATTATTATTCCCATAAATTCTGTTTTCCACGACAAACCATACAAGACTGTCATTAGATTTTTACTGGAAACAGAAATCAATCCTTCATTATTATAGCTTTTTTTATTTATAAAAACAACGTAATTTTTTGAAAGGAACCTTTTTTGTCTTTTTTCCATAGTATATTATTGTAAACCGAATCTTGGAAGGAGTAATCGCAAATGGCGAATTATCAGAACAATATGCGTTATGGACGCCAGGGCAATATGCGTCCGATGCGCCACAGCCCCGGCATGCATACGGGATGCCAGACCTCCGCTCCGCAGATGGATACACGCTGCTGTGAGCCGGCGCCCAGAATGGAGCCCATGCAGAGGGAGGACTGCGGATGCTGCGCGCCTGCCCCGGAACCCAGAGAGACAGCCGAATGCCGGGAACGCAAGATCCCGAAAAGCTGTGCCTGTATGATGGATGACCCGCTTTACGGCATGCCCATTGCCATGGCATATGTCCCCTGGCAGACCTGGTGCGGAATTTCCGATATCTGCGAGGGTTTCTGCGCAGGCACCATCTTTGAAGAACTGAACAAACCGTTTCTTGGGAGAGGGGGCTGGAAACGATGAAAAATTTCACCTGCAGGGCAGATCTGCTGAACCACATCAACGAAGTCAGCTTTGCGGTCGATGACGTGAAGCTTTATCTGGACACCCATCCGTGCGATGAAGAGGCAATGGAGTTTTTCCGGAAATACAGCTGCATGCGCAACGAAGCACTGAAGGAATACGCGGAGAACTTCGGACCTCTGACAGTAGACACCGCGGTCTTTTCGGATTGTGATAAGTGGAGCTGGATCGATGAGCCATGGCCATGGCAGGAAGGGGGATGCTAATTTATGTGGAATTATGAAAAAAGATTGCAGTATCCGGTGAAGATCACCCAGACCAATCCGGAGATGGCACAGGTCATTATCTCGCAGTTTGGTGGTCCTGACGGGGAACTTGCCGCATCCATGCGGTATCTTTCGCAGAGGTATACGATGCCGTATAAGGAAGTGACTGGAATTTTGACGGATATCGGTAGAGAAGCCCCTGAAATGTTCCATCTCAGGGGCTTGCGCTTTTTTTAGCGGTCTACCCTGCGGACAGTTTACACTTTTTGCAACCGTGTAGCTCCATTTGAGGGGGAGCAGGTTCAAATACACGTCAATATGGTCTTTATCATTCACAACCATTTTATCTAAGATTTCTTTGTAAAAATCATCTTCATATTCCACGCCGTTTATAAGTTCATTCATCGCTTCTGTAATTTCAGCGACAAGCTCTTGCTGTTTTTCAATCATCTCCCTTTGTTTGTCTATGCTATCTATCACGGATTGCAGTTCGGCAATCTCATTCTCACATTTTGCTCTTGCTGCTGAAAATTCATCTCTGGTAATATCACCAGATGTATAAAGGTCAATGAGGTTTGTTCGTTTTTGTTCAATGGCTTTTATCTGTGACTTTATTTTCTCACTGTCTGTACCTGCGGTATCCATTGCGATAATAGACTTGATAATAGCAAGCAGATTATTCGTGATTTTCTCCTTATTATACTTTAAGCTGCTCGTGACAAGGTACATGATATGGGTTGCATCTTCGTTGCGTATGCTAAGTCCACTGCATCCAACTTGATTCCCTGCTTTGTCCACATGAGGGCTTCCATGCCTTGCAGCTTCAAGACACCGCCACGCCTTATAGCGGCTTCCATTTTTTCGGGTTTTATATCTCGCCACATAACTTGAACCGCAGCATCCGCATTTGATTTTCCCAGAAAATGGATAACGGTTGCTGTGTTTCGCTTTTCCTTCCTGTGAAAGCGACTTTTCATCCAAAATGCGGTTTGCCTTATCGAAAAGCTCACGGGAGATAATCGGCTCATGATGGTCTTTGATAATCACAAATTCCTCTTGCCCTCGGTTATACTTCTTTTCATGGGATAAAAAGTCTGGCGTATAGGTTTTCTTCTGCACCAAATCACCGCAGTATTTTTCATTGCGGATAACACGGAGAATAACTGTATTCTGCCATTCCTTTACCCGCATGGGCTTAATGCCCTCCTCCCGAAGTTCACGGGCAATCACATGAGTTCCTTTCCCCTCATTTACAAACTTATGGAAGATAAGACGGACAACTTTTGCCCCATCTTCGTTTATATACATTTTGCCGTCTTTCACATCGTAGCCAAGCATACTCCGCCCAAACACAACTCCCTGCTCCATCTGGCGTTTCTGCCCCCATTTCACACGCTCGGAAGTCTTACGGCTTTCCTCCTGTGCAATCGAGGACATAATGGCAAGGCGAAGCTCGGCATCGCCGTCTAAAGTGTTGATGTTATCATTCATAAAGATAACACCCACGCCGTGCTTTTTGAGGTCACGGGTATAGAATATACTATCAAGGGTATTCCTCGCAAAACGGGAGATTTCTTTTGTTACAATCAAATCAAAATCACCGTTCTTTGCACACGCAATCATGCGGTTAAATTCTTTCCGTTTTTTTGTATTCGTACCAGAGATGCCTTCATCTGCGAACACTTCATAAAGCTCCCAATCGGGATTACGTTCTATATATTGTCTGAAATAACGCTGCTGACTTTCAAATGAATTTGCCTGGTCTTCGTTGTCCGTAGATACACGGCAGTATGCGGCAACCTTTCTCTTTGTGTGCTGTATCTTCCTTTCTTGGTTTAGGGTTTCGTATTTATCTATTGACATAAGAATATCTCCTTTCCCGACAATCCCTTGCCGTATTTTCAGTATAGTTAATTGAAAATGGTATGTCGAATGTGCAAATTTGTAATTCTCACACTTGACTATGTAAAAACGTCAAGCGGTTATGCCTGACGTTGCTTTTTTCTAATTTAAACGATATTGTTTTTCAAGCTCAAGCAAACAGCGTTCCCGCTGTGATGCGGTCAACAGATTCCGTTTTTCTAATGATAAAAGGATTGACCTTTGAAAATTCATAAGAAATGCTGCGTGTTCCTGCTCATTCAATTCTGGAACAGGCTCGCCAACATATCTAAATTCTCTATGCTTCAACAGGCAACACCTCCCTCATTCTCAATGTATGAGCGAATGATTGTACCATATAACGAGGGGGCTAATCCTTTTTTTGAACGCTGTCATCATGCAGCGGACAACATTCATGAGCAGGTAAAGAAGCCGAGAGCCTGCCCTGCCTCATCGGGCATTGCGAATATCCGTTTAAACCAATACTGATTGCCAACGCTTTGTCCATTGCAGGAAGAAAACGCCTGTCAAGAGTTCCCATATATTCCCGCAAACGTCGCTTATCAATCGTCCGTATCTGTTCAAGCAGGATGATAGAGTCCCTGTCAAGCCCCTCAACATCCTTTACTTCGGTATGTGTCGGTAATTTTGCCTTTGTCTGTGTTTTACCTGTTATGGCAGCGATAATGACTGTCGGGCTGTGGCTATTTCCTATATCATTAGAAATGATAAGTACGGGTCGTATGCCACCCTGCTCCGAACCGACAACGGGATTAAGCTCTGCGTAGTAAATGTCGCCACGCTTAATTGTTCTTTCCATATTCTTTAGAACCTCCTATCTGGATTTAGGCAGGAATACCCTGCCTATGTAACAGCCAGACGCAAGGAAGTATTTAAGGTCGGGAGAACATAAAACAAGCCCTGTTCTAATAGACCACCCTGCATCTGGCTTTATGATAAAAAGCATCTTCTATTTGTCCCCGACACCCCGAAAATGTTGATGCGTGATAACGCAAGGGAAGTCACCAAACGGTCAGCAGCGAACTGACGCCACGGGAATTGCACCCCAACTGTCGGTCTGACAGAGCCGCCCCCATTGCCTGCGGCGGATTGGTTACCGTTCGGACTGTGGCTGGACGGGAGTATCATTGTCCTCTTTGTGTGTCATGGCGGAATCGGGAGCTGCCCGATATTTTCAGTCGGTATTTTTTCGCTTACTGCCTTTCGGCGGGTCATGGCGTACCGCTACACACGCTTATGCTTATTTCAGTCACAAAGAGAATGTATTTGGTGAATGGCTATTCCATTGTCAAAGAGCCGTCCCGTTTTTGCCATAAAGGAAAACAGGTGAAAGGATTTTTAAACCCCTTCACCTGTTTGCTCACTCAACTGCCACAACACAAGGCAATTATTTCATAAATTTTTTTATCGCCTTTAATGCCGCTTTTATGGAACACTGGACAGCTTGATATTTGCAGCCCTCCATCTTTGCAATCTGCTCATAGGTCAGCTCCCCGAAAAAGTACAGCTTCAGCCTGCGACGCTGCACTTCGGGAAGTTCGGAAACCGCCCTATGTAACTGCTCGTATTCGATGCTCTCTGAAACAATATCCTCAATCCGTTCTGCCTTATAAAAAGCTCTGTCATTCAGCGTTTCATCGGTCAGCTCGGAGTGTTCAATGTGCCTGCTCACCCTGTTCAAATGGGATATGTCCTCAAGCTCAAATCTGTCAAACGTCTGGTACAGCATTTCATCAATCTCAATACTCTGCTGCTTTCCACGCCCGTCCTTAAAAGAGAGGTAATAATGCCCCTCGGTTATCGTCAAAGTGTACGGATTATACTTGTCCTTTTTTCGGTTTGGATGCTTTTCAAGCATTGCAATTTCCTCCAATCAATCTGAATTTTTTTGAAAATCCAGATTGACGGGCGGAGAACGGCATCCAATCCTAGAAACAGCCTTACAACGTATTCCAACAAAAAACGACAAAAGAAAAACCGCAAAGGCTGTTACACCCTCACGGTTTATAGATATATTTGTTCTTATATGTAGAGATTTGACTTCTACTTCTTGGGTAGAAAACCCCCTTGCATTGACAAGGATTTTTTTAACAGGCTGTCCACCCATCCCCGATATGATATATGTAAATGAAAATTGCTATTTGCAGGCAATAAAAATCCCTCCAAACTTGAAACAGGTTTGGAGAGTGCTTGTTAAGTCTTTCGGGCATAGCAATACCGCCCACCAAATCGCCGTTTTTTTTAATTTGGTGGACGTGCCTACCTCTGGTTATGTAAAAAGAAAAGCCGACAAACTGTGATTGCTCACACGTTCATCGGCTCTGCATCTAATGTGTCTGGCTCTGTGATGACTATTGTTTGTAAATTTCTCACTTCTATCAATCTTTCCTGCCTGCATTTCGGGCAGTAGAGAGGATAATTTATCAGAATAGTATCCTCCCTAATTCTGCTGCGGGTTTTGCTCCCGCAGACAGGGCATAATATCCATTCTGTCTGTTTCAATTTCTTGCCTGCCTTTCTTTCAAAAATAATGGTATTGTTTCCGATGCCTGCATAACAGATATACCGTCAGCATAAGCGTGAAAAGCTCCGCAAGCGGTACTGCAAGCCATACGCCCGTTACCTCTAAAAATTTCGGCAATGCCAAAAGGAATATCGTAATAAATCCAAATGTCCGCAGGAAAGATATGGTTGCAGATGCTTTCCCATTGGACAATGCCGTAAATAATGCGGATGAAAAAATATTGCATCCAGAGAACAGAAAGCTGAATGAAAAAATGCTAAATCCATTCTTTGTAATCTCAAAAACATTCCTGTTGTTCTCCGCAAATACCTTTGCAATGCTTTCTCCACCAAGCAGGGGAAATAAAAATACAAATATGGAAATCCCCGCTATAAAGCTGAAACAAATACGGACGGTCTTTTTTAGCTGTTTTACATTCCCGCTCCCATAGTTATAGCTTACGACGGGGGCTGTTCCCATAGAAAAGCCAATATAAAGCGTTGTTAAAAGGAACTGCGAATAGATGAGTACCGTAATCGCGGCTACACCATCCTCGCCCAACAATTTCATCATTGTTACATTAAACAAAAATGTAGTTACAGCAGTCGAACACTGGCTTACCATTTCCGACGCACCATTGGAACAGCTTTTCAACAGAACAGATGCGTCCATGTTAGGCTTGCAAAAATGCAATTCACTTCTTTTCATCAGAAAAAATATTGTACCGATGATTGACGGTATCATATATCCGATGCCTGTCCCAATAGCAGCCCCTTTGATTCCCATTTGCAGCAAAACAATAAAAACATAATCAAAAACAATGTTGGCAATCCCCGCCAGAACAGCAAGCACTAAGCCTAATGTCGGTTTCCCCGCCGTCACAAACAGATTCTGATACAGCACCTGCATCATGTTAAAGGCAGCGAAAATAAGCTGTACCGTCAGATAATCCCTGCAATATGGGAACAATATTTCACTTGCCCCCAATCCCCAGATGATTTCATCCAAAAAGAAAAGCCCTGCCGCTGTAATCAGCAGACCGATAACCGCCCCTGCTACGACAATCAACGTGAAATTACTTCGGGCTTCCTCTGTGTTTCCATTCCCCATTTTCTTCGCAACAACCGCACTTCCTCCTGTCGCAAGCATCGTCCCCAGACCGACAATCAGATTGATGACGGGGCAGACGATATTGATGGACGACAAAGCGTTTGTGTCTACAAACCGTGCGACGAAAATCGTGTCTACAATGGTGTATAATCCCATAAACAGCATCATCACCATGCTTGGGAAAGCAAATCTGATAAGGGATAGGGCGTTAAAGCTCTCTGCCAACGGGTTTTTCTGTGTTTCGGTCATTCCTTGTTTCCTCCTTGTTTTTCGGTGGAAGCACGAAACGCTGCGTCGGATAGCCATATTCCACAAGCAGTTCCCGTTCTGCAAATCCAAGACGGCGGTATTCTTCCCGCCAGCCCGTATCTGCCTTATCGCCTGCACGGTATGTCGTCAACGTAATCTCTTTCCCATAAAGCAACTCGTCTGCCAGCTTATCAAGGAACAGCTTTGTAATGCCGAGATGCCGATACTGCGGATGGACAGCCAGAAAGTCTATGCTGCCTGTGTCGGGCGAAAATCCCATCACGCCAATAGCCATATCGTCATCCCGCAATATCAGAGCCTTTTTATCCGCAATATACCGATGCAGGTTTGCGGCGTAATCTTCCTTATCCAGACATGGATAGCCGTCAATCGTAAGGCTTACCAGTTCCATCCAGTCATCCGCATCTTCGGGCGTGGCAAATTTAATATTGTCTTTTGTCAAATCCATTTTTACAAGCTCCTCCTTCAGATAAATTTCAAGCTGTAACGGGTAGAAGTTTTCCGTTTCCCGAAATTCCGCAGGGGAAGTCTTATACATCGCCTTAAAAATATCCGTAAATGCCTGCTGGCTTTCATACCCGCTCATAAGGGCAATCTCAATAATCGGTTTTGCAGAAAACACCAGAAGTTTTGCCGCTTCTGTAAGCTGCCGCCGTTTTGCGTAGTCATGGATAGTCAAGCCGACGGTATTTGTAAAAATCCGATGCAGATGGTATTTGGAATAGTGCAGTGCCGATGCCACCATATCTAAATCCATCTTTTCATGCAGATGTTCTTCGATATAGCGGATAGCCTGTGAAACAATGCGTACTGTCTGACCTTGCATTTTGCGACCTCCTTTCCTCGTTTTCACCCTCATTTTTTTAACATTACGAAATGTCAAATCAGGGGTTCAATGAGATATTGTAGCACAAGGAGTTTTCTATCTTTTCATCATTCTTGCTATGTTTTAAATCATCCACATTTACAGCAGTTCTTCTTTCAATGCCCTTATCCATTCTTCGATTGCCTGCACTAATCGAAATTGCTGATGCAGAACCGCCATGCCCGTGGCAGGAATATCGGGGGCATTTTCTTTTAAATCTACGTTCTCCTCAAGATAGGATTTCAGCACATTGATATTACTCTCAACGTTATCCAGACATTCCCTCTGTTGTTCCTTTTCCATGCTTTCTAAATTAACGATAACCGCATTAAAATCCAAGAATATGTTAATCGGCTTGCAGGATATTTCAAGCATCAGTTTCTCAAATTCCTTATTTCCTGCATCCGTCAAGGAATATACTGCCTTTTCGGGCATTTTTCCCTCTTTCTCCGTGCGGCTTGTGATAAGCCCCTTTTCTTCCAACTGGATAACCTTTTTATAGATGGATGGTGTGCTGATTTTTACCCACTTTGAAATGTTGCGGTATTCCACCAGTTTCTGAATATCGTATGCACTCAAGGATTCCCGTTTCAACATTCCCAATACAATCAAGTCAATGGTCGCCATTTAAAATCCCTCCTTTTTCTATTGACAACTACTATAAATTATAGTATTATAATTCCCGCAACTCAACTGCTATATTTTATAGTAGTATAAATAACACTATTTGTCAAGAGAAAGGAGTTCAAAATGAACAGTCAAAGCAAAAAGATGGAGCTACTCGGCAGTGCATCCATACCAAAAGCACTTTTAGCAATGGGCATCCCAACAATGATTGGCATGTTGGTAAATGCTTTCTACAACCTTGTTGACGCTTACTTTGTCGGCGGGTTAGGGGAGAGCCAGATGGGGGCAATCTCCGTGGTCTACCCGCTCGGACAGGTCGTTGTCGGTCTTGGTCTGCTGTTCGGAAACGGTGCGGCTTCTTACATTTCCCGATTGTTAGGTCGTGGGGATAAGGAAAATGCGGATAAAGTGGCAAGTACCGCTTTATACAGCAGCGTATCCGTAGGGGCGGTCATTATTATCATTTCTATGGTGTTCCTGCATCCCATACTGAAGCTCTTAGGGGCAACCGACAGCATCCTGCCTTATGCCGCCACATATGCAGGCATTTACATTGTTTCCTGCATCTTCAATGTATTCAATGTCACAATGAATAACATTGTAACTAGCGAAGGAGCCGCTAAAACAACCATGTGTGCCTTGCTGACGGGTGCGGTACTCAATATCGCCTTAGACCCGCTGTTTATCTATGTGTTTGATTTAGGCGTGGCAGGAGCGGCGATAGCGACCGCAATCTCACAAGTCGTTTCAACCTGCGTATATCTGACCTATATTTTTCGCAAAAAAAGCGTATTCCATTTTCGGGTTAAGGACTGCACATACACAAAAGAAACCATGTCTGAGATTTTCAAAATCGGCATCCCGACATTGGTATTCCAGATTTTAACGAGTGTGTCTATTTCCTTAATCAACAATGCCGCTGGCGATTACGGGGACTCTGCCATTGCAGGCATGGGCGTTGTTACCCGCCTTATCTCAATGGGCAGCTTGTCCGTATTCGGGTTCATCAAAGGTTTTCAGCCCATTGCAGGGTACAGTTACGGGGCGAAGAAATTTGACCGTCTGCGTGAAGCAATCAAGACTTCCATCCTATGGTCTACGGTCTTCTGTGTGATTTTCGGTGTGATACTGGCTCTGTTCCCTACGGCTATCGTCTCCCAATTCACAAAGGGCGATGCTGAGATGATTCGTATCGGGGCAGCGTCTTTGAGGGCAAACGGCATTTCCATTATGCTCTTTGGATTTTATACGGTGTATTCCTCCCTGTTCCTTGCTTTGGGAAAAGGCAGAGAGGGATTTATCCTCGGAGCTTGCAGGCAGGGGATTTGTTTTATCCCCGTTATCCTGCTTCTTCCGATGGTCTGGGGGGCTAAATGGAATAATGTATGCCCAGCCGATTGCCGATGTACTTTCCGCAGTCATAACAGTATTCATGGCGATACCGCTCCACAAAAAGCTGAATGCTATGCAGAAACAAACTTCCGCAATAAGCACGAAAGACAACGACTAAATATTTATTCTTTCTGACAAATAGAGCCGATGAGCTGTGAGGTTTCCCACAAGTTCATCGGCTCTGCGTCTGTGCGTCTGGCTCTTTCATAACAATTACTTTTAATGATTTTACATTGATTAAACTTTCTTGCCTGCATTTCGGACAATATAGAGGGAAATTCCTTATTTCTGTATCTTCCCTTATTTTCATGCGTGTCTTATTTTCGCATATAGGGCAATATATCCAATGATACCGTTCCATATCTTTCTACACTCCAAAACTATTTTACAATTACTGTTCCGCTGTTGCTCATGATAGATAAACTGTTTTCGCCCTTTCCGATGCTCCCATCCTTGCATCCGTCCGTATCGGTACTGAATTCCGTATTCTTAAGCTGTACGGTTACATCGTCCGAGCCACTGGATATATGGCAGGATAAATTATCTGGCATCGCTTCATGGGACAATGATATATCTCCCGAACCCGTTTCTACAGACAGGGAATCATAGCTGTTTATGTTGCTTATATTCACTTCGCCAGAATCTGTCGAAACAGCAGCCTTTCCAACAACTGTATTTTTCATGGTAACATATGCGGATTCTGTATTGATATTAGAATCCGTGCATGAAGCATCTGTTATTTTAATATCGCCTGAAAGAGATTTTATTTTTGCACTTTCAGCTATGAAATCAGACATCGTTACATAGCCAGACTGGTTGTTCAAGGACAAAGTGGAAATGCTGACCGCTTCCAACTCCATCTCTCCCGAACCATTGTTAATGGCTAAGGAAACAGCATTATCTTTAGGAATATACAATATTATCTTCCCTGCTTCGCCAAATGAGAATTGCTCCGCCAGATTTTTGTCCGTATCATCATCCTGCTGTATCATTAGTTTTCCATCTTTCTGCACAACCTGCATATCACGGTCATCTTCGACTTTTCCCTCGCAGGCTATGTGTACTTTGTCATCACTGGAAGCCATCACTTTTAAATTCCAAGAGGAAATATCCAATACAATTTCTGAAATACCTTCCGTCGAAAATTCCTCATTAGAATCTATTTTTTCCTTGTTCCCGCATCCGCATATGCCAAAAGCTATCACTAAAACCACTGCTAACAGTATTCTTTTCATATTCATAATCCGCCCCCTACATTAAATCTTTGCTTTCCACATTTACAATTGACAAAACGGCAAAAGCCAAAGAAATAGTAGTCAAAATAACGGGGAATACTGCGTTGCTTGCCATTGTGAAATCGCCAATGTTCGCCTGCGTGAGAAAAATCAATAAAAATGAGGTGACAATCGTTGCCTTTGAAGATTTTATCGCCATCCCGACAAACAGGGCGATAAAACTCATGCTGACGATTACCACTGATTTTAGTATCAGTTGTATATAAAATGACAGGCTGCCTATTGAAAAATCAACAGTAAAAGATGACTGCATAAATTTTGCCCCAAAGAACACGCACATATAAATTGCCAGTTTTGTTAAAATGAGTGCGGCAAAATTAAAAGTCCAGACCGCAATCATTTGGGAAGCTAAGATTTTCTGCCGCTTAATAGGGTAGGAAAACATCAGATTCATTGTCTTGTTTTTGTATGCGCTTACAATAAAGGATGCCAACATTACACTGGTGTAAATAAGAAAAGCCATGCTGGTAAATAATTCAATGGGAGCGGAGATTACATCTGTCCCAGGCGCAGCATCCAGTGTTCCGTCTGGGTCGTTGGCAATGCCCAAAAACGCTAACGCAAAAACAAATAAGCCAAGCAGAGCCGCCATAATGATTACGCCTTTGATATATTTCCCGATATTATTCTTTTTCCATTCAAGTCTGACAAGCTTTAACATGATTTTCCCACCTCCGATGTGATTTTTAAGAAATAGTCCTCCAATGTTTCGGTATGTTGGCTGATGGAAGCAATCTCTACATCATTTGCCATCAATTCCCTCGAAATCTTTTGTGTGGTGACACCCTGCTCATAAATACGAATCCCCGAATCGTTTACGATTTTAAAATTACTTAACTGCATTTTTTCAGCTAAAACATATGCCGCTTTCTTTGTATCCTCTACGGCAAGCTCAATATACGCCGTATTTGTTTCTGCAATTTCTTTCATGGATATTTCTTTCATCATCTTTCCATGATGGATAACGCCAACTGTATCGGCAATACTTTCTATCTCTGGGAGAAGATGACTGGATATCATAAGCGTCATGCCATACTCGGTACATAGCATCCGAAACAAATCTCTGATTTGCTTCATTCCTGCGGGGTCTAAACCGTTTGTCGGCTCGTCAAGGATAACTAACTCTGGCTTGCACAATATGGCACGGGCAATCCCCAGACGCTGCTTCATTCCTAAAGAATAGCTACCCGCAGGCTTATCCGCCGCATCAGAAAGCCCAAGCATCTGAAGAGCTTCCTCCACGCTGCCCTTGTTGTAATACCCCATATACTCACAATGAAGCTGTAAGTTGTCCTTTCCGCTCATATGGTCATAAAATGTAGGAAATTCAATGATGCTTCCCATACGCTTCAGCACCTCGTAAGAGGTTTTTTCCAATGCTTTCCCAAACAGCGCAACCGTGCCGCTTGTCGGTTTCCAAAGGTTGGTAAGCATCTTCATCACCGTGGTTTTTCCTGCGCCGTTCGGTCCTAAAAATCCATATACCTCACCTTTCTTTACATGGATATTCACATCTGTGACTAACTGTTTCCCATCTATCGTTTTGCTTAGATGGCTTGTTTGCAAAATATAAGACATCTTTTGCCTCCTTTCCTTAGTAACGCCTTTCTCGGACGTAACAATACGCCCAAAGGTGTTTTATGAATATCATTATAGCGATATAGATTTTCAAAACTCTTGACTAATTCTTACGAATTTCTTTCGCAGGGAATTTAATAAGTTATTTTTTTCAACTTTACTGTAAAAGTTGTTTTGACATTCGGTATGCTGTTTAAAAACAAATCGCCCTCTAACTGCTTTGTAAGGTTCTTCGCAATCGTTAAGCCTAATCCGTTCCCTTGTATTTCCCTGTTTCTGGAATCTTCCATTGTATAGAGCCTGTCAAACACATTCGATGCAAATTCCTGTTCAATCCCTTTCCCTTTATCAACCACATCAATATATACATTGCCTTTGTCCTGACGCAAAAAAACTCCTAAATATTTTCCGTCGGAGCCGTAGCGTATTACATTTGACAATAAATTGTATAAAATCCTTTGCAGGGCTTCTTTCTCCCCCTGCACAAAAATAGCTGTTTCTGGAATAAACAAATCAACATCAAAATCTTTCTGCAATAAAATATCATAAAACTCCAAAACATTCTCCCTGCATATCTCGTTGATATTGACTTTGCCAAGATTTATATTTGTATCGCCAGATTCCAGTTTTGCTAATGTAAAAAACTGATTGATAAGATTCATAACTTGATTCGCTTTTGTTTCTACTTTTTTCAACATCTCATGATCTGCATGGTTCAAACGCATAATTTCCAGATAACCCAATATGACCGTTAGAGGAGTTTTTATGTCATGGGAGATATTCGCCAACATCTTTTTAGAAGAAATTTCTTCCCTTTTAAAATCTGCCCTTATTTTCTGTCGGTCTATCAGCAGGCGGTTGATTTGTCCCCCTAATTCCATCAAAACAGGGTTGTCCGTAAATACCATTACTTTCTCGTCGCTACCAGTTTCTAAAATTTCCTCTAACTTTTTATTCATCCGTTTTATCTTTGCCTGTATTCCCCTGCCAAAAACAAAACGCTGGTATAAAACCACAAGGAGTAATAAGCAGACAACAACTGCCAAAAAGAATATGATTGTTTTTTCGCTCATCCTTTCACTCCCCCAATTTGTATCCGATTCCCCATACCGTAATCACATACTGCGGTTCACGGGGATTATCCTCTATTTTATTCCTCAATCTGCTGATATGGACATTGACAGCATTTTCATCACCATAATAGGTATCATTCCAGACAAGAGAATAAATCTGTTCTTTCGTATATACTTTCTTTGGATTCTGCAATAACAGCTTTAAAATTTCAAATTCTTTTGATGTAAGCTCTATTTTACAGCCGTTTTTTGTTACAGAATACTCATTCAGATTCATAACAAGGCTTCCCGTTTGAAGTATTGGCTGCTGTTCTGTTGCACTTGCAGCATACTGTGTAGTTCTTCGGATATTTGCTTTTATCCTTGCCAATACTTCTGTGACAGAAAACGGTTTCGTTATATAATCATCTGCTCCCAGACCTAAACCAAGCGTTTTATCAGAATCGGTATCTTTTGCCGATATAATAATAATCGGGACAGTGCTGTTTTCCCTGATTTTTTCCATGACTTCGATTCCGCTTATCTGAGGAATCATCAAATCAAGCAAAACCAGACTGAAACTATCCGAAAAGAACCTGTCGAGGGCACTTTTGCCATCATACGCTGTAATTACTTCAAATTTCTCTGTGGTCAAAAAATTCTTTAGCATGGTACTGATTTCCATATCATCTTCAACCAATAAAATCTTACTCATTGTCCGATTCCTCCTTATCTCTTTTCTTAAAACGCCCATCTTTGGGCTTTGATGCAGTCTTTGGAATCAGCCACACATTGCTGATTCGCATTACATCGGGGATTCGGTTTGTAGCGCATAATACCTGTATCCTCCGTTCGGATAATCCCCATTTTTCAGCCGCTTCTTTTACATTCATGTAATCAAACATTGAAATAACCTCCTTCATAACTGATATTATAATGCGTCAAAGCGAATAATACAATTATCGAAAAAGTGTTATTGAGAAAAGCAAGAGATAATTTTTTCTAAAACAAGAAGTACAGTTTCTTATGTATGGAAATTTCACATCGTTTAAGCAGAACTTTCACTTCTGTAAAATATAAGGGAAAAATTAATGAACAGGTGGTGAAAAAATGAACGAAGCCGTAGGAAACCTTGACTTTATGGAATTGGGGCAGGCTATCCAAAAAGCCCGTGAGAAGCAGCGAATTACAAGAGAGGAATTAGCCGAGGAGCTTGGCATTTCGGCAAGGCATTTGCAGTCTATTGAAAAAGAGGGGCAGTATCCGAGCTTTCGGCTGTTTATTCAGCTTGTTACAATGTTCCACATATCCGTAGACCAGTACATACACCCAGAGAGTCCGATAGGGAAAACAACTTTACGTCGGCGGTTAGATGTGCTTCTTGATACTTTTGATGATGCGGAACTAACTATCATAGCAGGGAAAGCGCAGGGGATATGTAAGGCAAAAGAGCAGCCAGAGGATTAACCTCTGGTTTTTCTTTCACCCATTCTGCCATCAATAGGCAGGGCATCCGTAACCGTAAATAGAGCTACTCCCGACTGGATAGCTCTGCTGTTTGCAGGCATCCCCAGAGTTGCCCTCCACGGTGTAGACCGTCCCATTCTCGCATTTTTCCACGATTCCCACATGGTCGATTGAGCCGTCGCTCCCCCAATCAAAGAAAATAAGGTCGCCTGCCTGCGGCTCATAATTCTTGTCCTGCCATTGTCCTTTGCCCTTAAACCAGTTCACGCCGTCCGAGCAGAGAGAGAATTTCGGGATGATACCGCTTTCCAGATAGCCGCACTGGTCGGCACACCACGATGCGAAGCAGGCGCACCATTCCACACGCCCGCCAAAGCCGTACCAGCTCCAATAAGGCTGCCCGCCCTCATTGCCGAGCTGTGTCAAAGCAACCTCCACAATGGCTTGGTTTCCTCCGCTTGTGAACGCCCGCCCGTATGGGTAGTACCGTAGAACATGGGCGGGGTACTGTGTGTCGCCGTACTTCTCCCAACCGAGCCGCTGTGCCTGCATTGCGGAAAACTCCACCGCATTTGCATAGGAATAGCCGCCGTAGTTGGTCTTTGCCCATGAGATATACCCATTGCCGAAGTTGTAGCCCTGCAAAGCGAGCTTGATGCGCTCCATGTCAATCGGGTTCTCCACCTCGGCTGAAACAAGGGCAGCTTTTAGTTCCTGCACGCCGCACTCGATGGAATATTCGGGGTCTTTGATGCCGTTCGGCTCATGGGGGTATCTCTTGTTAAAGCTCCCCTCCGCCGCCTGCATCGGGTCACTGCCTTTGCCGCCAGATTCCTGCATCATTACCGCCTTGATAAGCTCCACATATTCGGGGATTCCGTACTGCTTCGCATACTTCTGTATCAGCGGCGTGTAGGCTTCCACCTCCGCACTGACAGGGGTATAGGATGTGCTGTCGCTGCCGCCCCCGAACAGGGAAACGGCGCACCCAAGCAAGACGACGATGAGGATTATCACGACGGCAATCCAGCCGCCTGCGATAAGGGCAGAAATCAACGCTTTAGTCCCTGCAATAATCGCCTTGACCGCCGCAATGGTCGCCTTGACCGTGGCTTTGGTCGCTTCGGCTGTCGCCTTTGCGGTGGCTTTCGCCGTCTGTGCCGCTTTCTGGGCGGCTTTGGCAGACGCTTTCGCCGTTTTCTGCGCCGCCTTTGCGGTCTGCTCCGTGGTCTTAATCGCCGTCTTGGATGTCGCCTTTGCGGTTTTCACGCCTTTTTCCGTCGCCTTGATTGTCCCTTTTGCTGTGGTCTTGACGGTTTTTTCCGCATTTCTGGCGGTTGTCTTTATCATCCGCTTTCCCTGCTGTCTGGTCTTTATCAGTGAGTTTGCCGCCGTCTGGGGCGTTTCGGTCTTGGCAGAAGCAACAGAAGTAGCGGAAACAGCGGGACGGCTTGCAGTCCCTTGTATTTCCTGCAAGCCGTCCTGCCTTATTGTACGCACGGCGTTTTGCCCTGTCTTGTTCCGCATTGTTTTCTGCTCTGCGGCTTTCTTCGCCCGCTTTGCCTTAAAATCGGCGATTTTATCTTTCGCCTTACCGATATTTTCTTTTGTAATCTGGGCGTTTTTCTGCCCCTGCTTATTAAACTGGTGGATGCCCTCGTCCTTGATACGCCCCGAAGCATGGGAAACCTTGTCGGCGGCATATTCCGTGGGGGAATTTTCCTCCGCATAATATCCCTGCTCCGCCTTATCCTTTGTTTTGGCGTAAGCGGATTTCATTCGACTGCCTGCTATGGCGGCTTTGTCTAAAGTCTTAATCGTCCCTTTGACCGCATCTCTGGTCTTTATATCAGCCATAAAATCCGACCTCCTTTCCCAGAAGATTTGCGGTCATATCAATTTACCTTTTTTGCCACGACGACAAGCCTGCCGTTCTGTGCCGAGTATTCGCAGGTGGAGAGGGTAATGAGCTTATCCCCATATTCAGCGGTCACGCCCGTATCATACAAGGCAAGTTCCTTACACTTCCCGATATAGGCATCAAACTCTTTTTCATTCTCCGCATGGACAAAATCATAGTAGCGGTAGCCCTCCGAGCTGTACGCCACGGTTTTAAACACGGCGATGATTTCATACTCTGCCTGCTCCGTGAGGGTGTCAAACTGGACGGTCTTATGCTTCTCATAAAAGCTCTTGGATTTGTAATCTTCCAACGCCCCGAACATCCTGCCGCCTTTGATGTGGTGTCCGTAGATAACCAGATTGTCGCTTGTGGGGATGTCGCAGTCCTCTTGGATATACGGTACGCCTAAGTCGCTGTATTCCTTTTCAAAGCTGTGCTTCAGATAGAAGTTGGGATTGTTCCTGCTCTGCATGACGGGGTAGTTGATGCTTGTTCCGTCAATGGCAATCCACCCGACCATATCCTCATTCTGCAAATACAGTTCTTTGTATTTTTCCAATATATCCTCGCCCTCGCTGACGGGCGTATCCTTATCTTTTGGCGGTTCTTCCTCTGGCTCGGCGTTCTCTACGACCTCGGCAATCTCCGCAAAGGCTTCCGTCTGCTCGTTTATCTGCTGGTAATGGCTGTAAATCTTAAAGCCGCAAAAAACCGCTGCTCCTAAAAAGGTAACAGCGGCGACTATACAGAGAATGGTTTTATAGTTCTTAAAATTCATAGGCTTTTCCTTTCATTTAAAAATTTTACCGTGTATGCTCCGTCTGCTTCTTGGGCGTGGGTAAATCCCTGCAATATTCGGGATACCGTGCCTTGATGCCCTCTATGAAATACGGGGCGAACTCGCAGCAGAACAGTTCTTCTGGCGTGAACAGCTTCTCACGCCCCTCCTCGGCGTAACCGTTCCAGAGGTTAAAGGCAAGGTGGCAGACCTTGACCGTGCCGCTTGTCTGCCATCCGCCGTGCATCCCCTCTGGATTGATGCAGTCCGTTTTAAAATCGAACATGGCGTTGATGTTCTGCCTTGTTTCCCCCGCAATCCCCATCACATAGAAAAATGCCCTGTGGTAACAGTCGTTTACCCTGCATTTCATCATGCTTTCCAGAAAAAAATCACGGTGGGCTGCGTTGCGAAACCTTATCTCTGACATAAAAATCCTCCTTTCTCCTGCACCGATACGCTGCAATCTGTTTCTTTTTGCAGCCGTGGCAGAATGATATTCCCCACATAGGATTCATTGATTTCAGAAGCGATAAAATCACGCCCGTTTTTGATACACTGGACTACCTCGCTCCCAGAGCCTGCAAAGGGGATTACCACTAAATCGCCCGCCCTGCTACTTACAAGTAGCATCCGTTCCGCCAGCTTCTCTGGCTTCTGCGTGGGATGCCCTGTCGCTTCTTTATAGTTGGGCATAATCCTCGGAAACTCCCACACGTTCCCGCAGGATTTCCCCTTTGGGTTTTTCCGCTTGTCTTTTTCGCCGCCCTCATCATACGAGATGCGGACGGCGTCAATGTTGATTTCATGCAGGGGGTTACTGTAAAACCACAAGAACTCCGCTTCATTCCGATAGGTCGCTTTCGCAGGTCGCCCCGTCCTGTAATTCCAGACAATCAGATTCCGTTTTATCCATCCAAACTTGTCTAAGACGTGTGTGGAGAGCTTGTCTATCATCTGGCAGCTCCCCCAACAGTAAAACGCACCCGTGGGCTTCAAAATCCTGTGGCATTCCCCCGCCCACGCCAGACACCATTCCAGATATTCCGCAACTGTCTGGAACACAAAGTCAAAGTCCCCTTTCATACGGTAATACGGCGGGTCGGCAATCACTAAATCCACGCTTCTGTCTGGAAGTTCCCGCAGCACTTCCAGACAGTCGGCAGGATAAACACAATTCCTTTCCAAAAATGCCATCTTTTTAGCACTCCCCAAATTTCGTCGTCATCAGTTTATACAGTTCCGTATTGCGTGGAAATTTATTGACGAAAGGCACAAGGGAGCTGCCCACTTTCAAAAGCCCCTGCCCCGCACCGACATTCGTGATATAACTCATCTGCAAATCGGAGATGTTAAGGAGCTTCGCAAGCTCGATGCGGTCTGTGGACGCCTGATTCAACATGATGATAAACTCGCTGTTGGCAAGCATCGTCCTCGCCGTATGGCTCTGCAAGAGGTCGTCCACATTCTGTGTGATTCCAGTGCAGTACGCCCCGTACTTACGCACACGCTTCCAGAGGGTAAAGAGGAAGTTCGCCGAGTATTCATGCTGAAAGAGCAGATAAATCTCGTCAATGAAAATAAAGGTGTTCCTGCCTTTCGCCCTGTTCTGGGTGATGCGGTTTAAGATGCTGTCGAGGACAACAAGCATACCGATAGGCTGTAACTGCTTGCCCAAATCCAGAATATCGTAGCAGATAAGGCGGCTGTGGGTGTCCACGTTCGTATGCTTGGCAAAGGTGTTGAGAGAGCCGTCCGTGAAAAGCTCAATCGCAAGGGCGATTTCCTGCGCTTCTGGCTCGTCCTGCTTTAACAGCTCCTCACGGAAGTCCTGCAAGGTCGGCGGCGTACCCATATAGTTGCCCTGCTGGTAGTAGCGGTAGACGCTTGCCGTGCAGCGGTCAATGATGGATTTCTGCTTTGCCCCAAGGCTTGCCCCGCCGATAAGCTGCTCGCAGAGGGATAAAATAAACTCTGACTTCAAGATAACGGGGTTCGCACCGTCGCCGTAATCAGAGTTCATGTCCATTGCGTTGGTGTGGTTGTCGCTCGTCGCCGAGATGTGGATAACCTCGCCCTGCATCGCCTTTACAAGAGGGGCGTACTCTCGTTCGGGGTCTATGACCAAGACATCGGCGTTAGGGTCGGTCAGAATGATGTTCGTCATTTCCTCCTTTGCCGTAAAGGATTTGCCCGCACCAGACACGCCGAGGATAAAGGAATTTCCGTTCAAAAGGTGGCGGCGGTTGGCGATAATCATGTTCTTTGAAATGACGTTCTGCCCGTAATACACGCCGTCCTTATGGTAGATTTCCTGCACACGGAAAGGAATAAACACCGCAAGGCTCTCCGTGGTGAGGGTACGCAGGGCATCTATTTTCCTCACGCCGAACGGCAGGGCGGTGTTCAGACCGTCCATCTGCTGGTACTTCAGCACGGCAAACTGGCAGAGATGCTTCCTTGCCGTCGTGAGCAGGGCTTCCGTGTCATTGTCAAGCTGCTCTTTGGTGTCTGCGGTATGCACCATCGTAAGCACGGCAAACATCATCCTCTGGTCACGGGTCGTCAAATCGTCCAGAAATTCCTTGCTTTCCTTTCTCTGCTGTTCCAAGTCGTAGGGGATGACGGCGGAAAAATTGTTGTTCTGGTTCTGTTTCCTCTGCCAGTTCGTGATGTTGGTTTCCACGCCTAAAAGACGGTTTTCCACCTCCCGCACGGCTTCGTCTGTGGGAACAGGAACAACATCAACAGAGAGCATCATGTTACGGTTTAATTCGCAAAGCTCCGCCACCATGCTGTCCTTGATATAGGCGGCGTACTCTCTGAGGAATATCACACGCCCGTAGCGTTTGCCCATCTTAAAATAATCTTTCTCAAACTCAAAGGAGTCGGGGCAGATATAGTCCTTGAAGTCGTGTCCTTTCCGCATGGTCTGCACCATGTCAAAGGAGAACGCCGTTTCCTCGCCCGTGCGGTAAAAATCATGGAAGATACGCAGCTTGTCGTTAGCGTCCAGTTCCGTACACTTCGAGCCTAAACGGTTAAAATGCCCGATAAGGTCAGCACCGACACGGGCAAAATAATTCCTCGCTTCCTCAATGTTCTTCTTGCAGACGGAAACCGTCACATATTTATCCTGCACGGTGGAGTTTGCCCCCGTTGCTTTATCGAGCAGCATCTTGTTATACTCTTTGCGGTATTTATCCAAATCGTCCTCCGCCATCGGGATTAAGATGGTCTGCTCAAAGTCCGCTTTATTGAGCCTGCGATTGTTTATCGTGATTTTCGTGGTCGCCCCGCTATCGAGGGCGTTAAGAAGCTCCGAGTATTCGAGGAACATCGCTTCCTTGTCCTCACGGCTTGCCACGGCGTAGTTGATGTCCTCAAACTTAAATGTCTTTGCGTATTTGTTCCTGCCCACGAGGAAAATGCCGTCCTCCCACATGGTCTTTAACGGGATGACCGCCTGCACCGACTTCGGCACGATGAATTTCTCCCTGTCCTGCTTGAACAGCGTTTTCAGCGTCTTAATCATAATCTACCTCCTTGCGCTTTCTTGATTTCTTGGGCTGCTTTCGCCCGTCTGTCTTTGTTCTTTTTTTCCTGCGTTTCCCCTTTTTCCGTTTCTTATCCTGCACGGCGGGCAAGCCTTTCTCATGTGCGTCCAGTGCCTGCTTCATCGCATCGTAATATAAATTCTCTGGGACAAATAAAATCTTCTTCGGCATCAGAAACTGCGACTTTATCCATGCCCACACAAACTGCTCGGCGGTCATGCCGTTGTACCTCACAAATCCCATGACCGCAAAAGGGGAAGCCCCCAAGATGCACATCCAGCTTACTGTTTCCGTCCCGAACCTGCCACGGAGCAGGAAGAACAAGCCGACCGCCACGCCGCAGGCAAGCACGGAAAACAGGAACTGCCGCATCGACAGCCCGAAGAACATGGATTCCGTGTAGTTGCGGATTTCCTTATTTATCTTGACTTCCATATCAGCACCGCCCCTCCCTGACATCCCCCGTCGAAATAAAGAGGATACTGCGTTTCGGGATATACGCAAATCCAGAAATGGCATCCCCGATTTCAAATATCTCGTTATCGTCAGCTTTTTCAAATTTTCCGACCAGTCCTTTTTCAGCAGGCAGGTCATAGGCTTCGGAAGCCCCGATGACTTCTCCATTTAACAAATGAATATCATAATTCTGGTAATATTTCGTTTCTTTTTTCATTTCAATTTTCCTTTCCTGTTGGATAATTACAAGCCCATCATCTCCCTTACCACACGGTCTGCCATCTTGACCGCACCGACAAGGACGAGCATATTGAACACCAATTCCCCGATATAGCCCCATACCATCGTGACTGCCGCCGCATCGGGGTTGACTGCGGGTGGGGACGCCGCAAACACCGAGAAGATGATGCAGGCAAGCACGATGATTGCCCCCTCTAGGCAGACGGCGGAGTAGCTTTTGATGAAGCTCTTCCCCACGCTCTGGCTCGGCTCTCCCGCAAACGAGGACAGCGGCACGGGGGCGATGGCGGTATAAAGGTACAGCTTAAAAAACCTGCCGTACACCGACATTATCATAATGAACGACAGCACCGTGATGAACAGCCCTCCTATCAGCGTGACCGCCCATAAGGGGATGCTCTCGAAAAAGCCGCAGTCCTCCACGGCTGTCACAATCTCCTGCGGCAGAACCGTTTTCTGCGCCGAGCCGAAGCCTGCGGCTTTCATAATGGCGGAAATCACGCCCTGCACGATTTTAAACAGAGCCATCATCAGCTCCAAGCCGTAAGTGACCGCGCCTTTCGCAAGAGCAAAGCGGATGAACAGCTTCAAGGCGTGTTCGGGCTTCTTCACGCTTGCGAAGTCGCCGCAGGTACGCATCACGCCCACGACAAAGAACAGCACGAGCAGGGCAAGACCTATCGCCTGCAACGCCCCGTGGATGTCAACGATGACTTTCCATATCGCACCGCCTTTAAAGGTTTCTGGGGATTGGGTAATGAGCTGCCATATCTCGGCTAACTTTTCATTCCATGTGTCAAGGGCGTTCTCCAAGTTCTGGACTACCCAGTTGTCTGACATTCGACCACCTCCGTTCTTAAAATTGGGCAGCGGGGCAAGTCCCGCAGAGCGGATCTGCCCCGTTGCCCTGTCTTGTGTCAGTCTGTTGTCTTAGTTTCTTATTAGCCCGTGATAAGGGTTAAAATCTCTTTCGCAAAGGTAATCACAACGCCGCCCGCCAGTGTGAGGAAGCCGTTCGCCCTCTGGGACGGGTCGTGGGATTTCAGCGACAAGCCGACCTGCACGATGCCGAAGCCGAGCATAATCATTCCGACCGCCCGTATCAGACCGAAGATGAAATTGGAAAGGTTGTTGACAACGGCAATCGGGTCATTTGCGGCAAAGGCGGTCATGGATGTCCCAAGCATCAGAGCCGCAGCCAGTACCGCCACGCAGTAGAAGCGGAAACCTCTTTTTACCTTGCCTGTCATCGGCAGTTTCTGAGTTGCTTTCTTCTCGTTTTTCTGAAAAAGTTTCATAGGGTAAATCCTCCTTATAAATTGAATATTTCTTCCAAGTCCTCATCGGACAGAAGTTCGTAGGATGTGCTGACCGTTTCCATGCTCTCTGCATCCATCAGCAAAGCATCGTCAAACACAAGGGTTGCGACCGCCTGCGTCGGCTCTCCGTGGAGATACGGCGGCTTCCCCCCGTCGGCGGTCAGTTTCACGTTCGGGTGTTTCAAAATGTCGTACTTCAAATCCATAACGGGGCGTTCCCCACGCACAAAAAGAAATGCGTAGCGGTTGTCAAGCATACGCACCTCGTCTGGGGTTAAAAGCTCACGCCCCGAAATCTGGTAGTTGGTGGAATAGTTGCCGCTCCGCCCAGAGCTTTTCCCGTAGGTGTTCGTGTCTATCGTGGCTTTTCCAAGAAGCTCACTTACAAACTTATGGGTACTCTGCTCGTTGCCGCCGAGATAGAGGAACTCATCGGCATTGCCAACGATGCTTTCCCACTGTTTCTCAAACAGGGCTTTGAGCTGTGCCAGATTTTGCAGGATAATCGAAACGGACACGCCCCTTGACCGCATGACGCTCAAAATCTTGTCAAAGTCATCGGGCAGCGAAACATTGGCAAATTCATCCATAATGAACTGGCAGTGGACGGGCAGGCTCCCGCCGTACTTGTGGTCGGCGAGGTAGAATAACTGTTGGAATAGCTGCGTGTATAACAGCGACACAAGGAAATTGAAACTGGTGTCGTTGTCTGGTATTAGTGCGAACAGTGCGACTTTCTTCTCGCCCAAAGACGGCAAATCCAATTCGTCCGTGGCGGTCAATCCCGCAAGGCTTTCCAGATTGAACTTCTCAAGCCTTGCGGCAAGGGTTATCTGGATGCTCTTTAGCGTCTTGGCACTCCCGCTGTGGTAATCACGGTAGTATTTCAAAGCGATATGCTCTGGGTTTACCATCTCAAGACGGTCAAACAGTTCGTCAAGCGGGCTTACATAGCCGTCGTCGTCCTCCCTTACCTCGCCCGCCCGCAATAGCTCCATCACCATCGGGAAATTCTGCTCGTCTGGCGGGGCTTCGTATTTCAGATAAAACACGAGGGACAGAAGCAGCATACTCGCCGCCGTGTCCCAGAACGGGTCTTGCGACTGGCTTCCTTTCGGCGTGGTCGCCTTAAAGAGATTCGTCACAAGCCGTTGCACGTCGTTGTCATTTCTTAAATAGACAAAGGGATTGTAGCAATGGCTCTTGTGCATATTGACTCAACGACCACCGGCTAAAGCCGGTGGGTTGATGCGGCCTAAAGGCCACCGTTAAGCGACTGAAAGTCGCAATGAGGGCTAAAGCCCTTTCTTT
>CAJTGD010000021.1 GCA_910575475.1 Lachnospiraceae bacterium
TGTGTAATTGTTTTTAGGCAACTCAATTATACCACAGACAAGAGGTTTATGCCTTTTTTATGGGTTAAAGTATTGATTTTTCAAGGTTCAACACACCATGCGGTGTGGGAAGTTTGAGTAGATAAAATATGCAGGTGAAAGCCTGCAGTAAGGTTCCCTAGTCTAAAAGGTCAGGACACCGGCCTTTCAAGCCGGAGATATTGGGTTCAAGTCCCATGGGGATCACTGTGGTCATAGGATAACCGTAGTCCAGCAAATTGTGAACCGGCGCTGGTCGAAATGGAATGTAGACAGATTCTCCTTGGTCACATCTCAGGATGGGTAGCCTAGTGGCGAAGGCGGCAGACTGTAAATCTGTTACAAGGAAACACCGCAGGTTCGAGTCCTGCCCCATCCACTTTTCGTTTGCGTGTCTGAGCGGTTTAAGGTGCCATCCTGCTAAGATGGTGTGCGGCAACGCACCGAAGGTTCGAATCCTTCCGCAAACGCTTGAAAATGTGGCAATCTAATATTGATACTTGAGAGTAAAAAGTTTGTACCATTAAGAAGCCTGGGAATCACAATAGCTTCCTGACGAGTCTTGTTGCTTCCGAATTATTCGCGTTATACGTAATTCCGGCTGTTTTTCCATAAACAGGAAAAAATATTTCCGCAGGTGGGCCATAAGTGCAGCCTCCGATACCCTTCCTTTGGAAGGCGTTCTTTGATAACGAAGCTGGTTGGACGATAATTTCCCCAACGAGCTGACGGAAATGCTCTGGAGGATTCCCATGGCAATGCAGGACTGAGCCATATGCATTTCGATCGCCCGGACGGCTTTCAGAAAGTGGTTCCAGCTCCAGGCTGGTGCTTGCCAGGATGCTTTGGATCCCATCCATTTCCACCAGGACAAAGCGCAGCTCCTGATAGAGCTTCTGTCCCCAGAGCAGATCAACGCAGTGGTAATGTATGGATTCCTTCTTCCCATAGAGTTCGATCTCTGCTTCCTGGAACTTTTCCCGATGGGAAAGGAACAATTCTTTCAGGTGGACAGCCGCCCCCTTTTTGGGAGGCCTTCCCCTTCCAGGTTTCCGGGGACCAGGTTTTTCATATGCGGTGCAGGACTTTTTGCCTTGGTGATGATCCCCATGCGGACATCCCCGTCCCTGTTAAGATCCCTCAGTTTGTCAAGAGCCGGAACCGTAAGGAAATACCGGTCCAGCAGGAGCAGGGAATCCCCAAAGGTAAGGGCGGCATGGTAAGCATCTTCCACCATCTGTACTACATGGGAAGCGCCAGAAACAGCCGCACCGTTCCAGGCCCTGGCAGCCTGCAGGCCATCATGGAGCCGGATGCTTAAAGGGATACAGGCCCAGTTACGGACCGTCCCAGCCAAGATGCCAAGACCGCCGAACATATGCCCGTGGATGTACTCCGGTTTCGCAGAGTTTTCGGATTCCTGGAACAATTTCTTCACTCCTGGAATCCGGCGTCCTTCCTTCGGCTGTTTGACCCCGTCGCCTACAAGGATGTGGAAGTTCCCCTCCTTATAGAGAGGAGAATACTCTTTTACAGCAGAGAACCAACGGCTGCGAATGGATTCCAGAGACCAGGCGGAGGATCTGAAAAAATGGATCATGGAAGGGTAGCAGCCAGGCGCAAGAGCCAAGTCACGAATAACGGAGGTAATATCAAGTTTATCTGAGCGGAGCATTAAGCCTACTGTAATAATGATAAACCAGCAGAAGGAAGCCTTCCGGGAAAAACAAGATTCAAAATGGCATAGGACTTTATCAATAAAATTTAGCATAATCGTATGGTAAACCACCGAAAAGTATGGTAAACTCATACATGGAATAACTCTTCTGGTGGTTTGTATCTTTCTTAAGTGTAGCAACTTAAAGATACCACAAATCCATACGGAAGGGTTATTTTTTTTACAGAGAACTTTTTACTCTCAAATATTGATAGAACAATTAAAAAACAGATTGCTATGAAAACTCCGTGTGGAATTTCAAAGTCCAACACGGAGTTTTATATAAATTTTTAAATATGGTCTGGTTGCAATATTTTTTCACTTAATTCTACTATAGTGACTGCTGATTAAGTCATTGATTTTTTAAGTACATATAGAAAATTCTTTTCTCGATCCAATAAAATTTAACAGATGTATTTTCAAATCACTATCCCTTTTACAGTTCTCTAAAAACTGTAAAAAGGCGCAGAGAATCCTCCTCTGCATTTTAAAAAGATTCGCAGTTATTACAGACAGCGCAATAGAGGTCAGCTGGGTTGTTTCCAACCGGGTTACGATCAGCCCCAATCCGTAACTACGCTTTTCCCCTTATGATCGGGCGGAGCCATGGCTGGCTGATACTGACAATACGGTTTTCTACTACATGCGTTTTGTTTTCATACATGTACTTCTGCTGTTCGTAAAGTTTCCCGATCGTCAACAGAAGAGAGATCTCTTTCCGAGTGGGCGCGTAACCTTCACTCATATATTGCTCCAGGTAGCCAAGGTCTCTGTGTACAAAGGAAAGCTGCTTTTTGATTGCCTTTCGTATCTGCTTTGTTGTATGCTTCCTGCTCTTTGCGAAAGCCAGATACTCTTTCCTTGCTTTCCGGCTATACCGCCTTGGCAGTTTCAGATTATATGCTTTACAAAACCGGTAGATGATCACTTCCAGTTTCTCGCGGGATTCATTCAGCAGAGAGACATCCTGGGGATAGCGGATATTCACCGGGGCACAGGTAGCATCTACGGTCAATGTCCCCTGATTCTCACGTTTGTCCGGGTTGTTTCCTGATGACTCCGCATCCCCCGCTCCTGAGGTGGGCGGCGTATTTTCATCATCATGATCCAGAATGTACTCGTTTGCTTCCATGATGATCTCATGGGTCAGGCGCTTACGGAACAGGGTCAATGTACTTGCATCAAAAGGAGGCTCTTCCTGATATCCGGGAAGGCCAATAAAGTACTGCAGATAGGGGTTTTCCGTGATCTGTTCCACAAGTTCACGGTCAGAAAACAGAAGTTTCTTTTGTATGATCAGAGAACCCAGGGCCATACGCAAAGGCTTCGCAACATTTCCGGTACTACTGGGGAAAAGTTCTGCATATTTTTCTTCGAAAACATCCCAGGGGATCCGGTCAGCAAGACGGACCCACCTGTTTTTGGGATTCATATGCATCCCAAGCGGCTGATTAAAATCAAAAAAGGAATGTTGCAATTTATCAAGCGGTCTGTACATGGCATTTTAACTCCTCTGCAAGTATATTTTATAAGGTTATCTGCATGAAAAACGAATTCCAATGGTTCATTACCTTGCATTTATTATACGCCTAATTGAAAGAAAAATCAGTAAAATCAAGCATTTAAGACTTAATCAGCAGTCACTATGTAATAAAAAAGAAAAGAGCCTCCGTTTGTCCGGATGCCCTTGTTAGTGATGAGTGACCGTATGAAATCTCTGTAAATTCTGCAGCGAGGAAATTCTACGATTTGCTTCAGTTCTAATTGATAATTTTGATTATCCATAAATGTCTCCTTTTCCGTAATTATAAGGCAGATGACTATCAGTACATCTGCCTCATTAATAAAATGATTAAGTTTTAAAGTAGGTATTGAGGTGTTCCATCGCCTTTGCTATTGGGCAAATTCGAGAGTACCTCATTGCATTATTATTGCATTTTTTTATTTTAAAATATCTTTTTATAATGTGTCATATTGCTTGAAAATGCCTTAAATTCGCTATTTCTTTTTCAAATCGCTTACCGTAAAGCTAGAGTTCGAATAACGGATGAAATCCCGGAAATGCTGATAAAATGGGCGTTTCCGGGATTGCTTTATGCCTGTTGGCTCTAAAATGGCTCTAATTGTTTTCGGAAGCGTTATTCTCCGAGTAATAACGGAACGCTTTTACGATATAATCAGAAGCCCCCTCTCCATATTTGCTATCAGTCATGCTTTTGATATAATCGTTTGAATACGCGTTGATAAGCATATTCATGTGGGATTTACTACAAGATATGGATACGTTAGTGCTGTTTTCCTGTATAAACGACCATATTTCCTGAACAATGGACTGAATTTTGGAAGAGGAAACATCTTCTGACAAATCGGCGGTTAGTCTGCCATACAGTATATCAGATTGCTTTCCAATTTCTTTCACTTCTTCCGTTAATTGTGTGTCCATGAGCTCAGAGAAATGTTCTAAATTATGTTTCATGGCTTCGGTGTATTTTTCAATACTGCCGAATTGCTGAATGGCGAGTTTAGCTAATTCGGATTCATCATCTTTGATTTTCTGAATAAACATATCAAAATTTTCAATACTTCCCCAATGTTTGATAACATCATCAGTGCTGTTATTTTTAAAATCCTCTAATGCTGTGATGTAATCAGACAGGTCAAATTCCTTAAAACTCATACAATGTTCTCCTTTCTCTAAACGGCTAAGAAGCTGTATAAGTCTGTCTGTCCGATTGCGCTTCAGCAGAAGCAGCTCTTTTTGCCTTTTAAAAGCTTTAATTCTGTCAAAGTCTGGTTTTTGCAGAATTTCTTTAATCTCTTTCAGCTTAAATCCCAATTCCTTAAAAAACAGAATTTGTTGTAGCTTTTGCAAGGCTTCATCATCATATAGGCGATAGCCGGATTCGGTCAATTCACTTGGCTTTAACAATCCAATCTCATCATAGTATTGTAGTGTTCGTGTGCTTATGCCTGTTAATTCTGCAACTTGGCTTATGGTTTGCATTCTTATCAGCTCCTTAAATTTGTGAAGAAGCAAGACAGAGATTGCCGGCTAATTTCTATTCTGCTCCTATGAGAAAAGAATACAGTATCACGTTACGTGTAAGTCAATACTTTTTGCACAAAAAATTGTGGATTAGTCGTTTGACGGATAAGGTCATGGAGCAGAGCGAATAGAACAGGCAGAAAGGGCAAAGAAACTCCCGAAACGTGCCTATGAAATGAGCCGATAGTAAAGGGGATTGATAGGATATGACGGAACGGATAAAGGAAAACAATAATACAATTCGCAATCTGACCGGGGAATATAAGAAGATAGAGCCGGATTGCCGGGAGGGAGTGCGGGCGCAGTTAGAGCGATAAGAAATGTGGGGCGTGGCGGTTCCTGTGCCCTGTTTTTTATAGTGGCAGGTACAGAGAGAAAGTGCTATAATCGAAAGCAGGATTTAAAATATGGGAGATGAAACGGCATGGAAATACATATTGAGGATAATTCTTACATTCGGACAAGAGGGCTCACGCTGATTGCCTGCAACGCTAAATGGGATAAAGACAATAAAATTGATGAAATCATAGACGAATATTTGAAGCATATACAAGATGTAAAGCCGATAACGGCAAGACAGTGTATAAAATTATTGCCTATGATTGCGAAGAATAAGCCGGAATTAAAGAGTGATATTGTTTCCGCACTGCAAAAAGCGGATATATCTATTTATGCAGACAGTATGCAACCGTTGGTCTATAAGGATATTCAAAATTCTTTGGCAGGGATAGAGAAACTATGAGTTTATTGAGATTTTAAGGAGTGTGGAGTAATGGATAATTGGTTTACAATAGATAAAATTGATGCAAATACATATACTATCAGCGAATACCGCCATTGGGAGGAAACGCATTGCTATCTGTTGAATGGAAATACCCGAAGTTTGCTTATTGATACGGGGCTTGGCATTTCCAATATCTATGAGGAAGTGCTGAAGCTTACCGATAAGCCAATTACGGCAGTAGCAACGCATATTCATTGGGATCATATTGGAGGGCATAAGTATTTTACGGATTTTTATGCCCATGCTGATGAATTGGATTGGCTGAATGGTAAATTCCCTTTATCAATCGAAACGATAAGAGAGATGGTCATAGACCGCTGTGATTTGCCTGAAGGGTTTTGCGTGAACGATTATGAATTGTTTCAGGGTATGCCGGCAAAAGTGCTGACAGACCATGACATTATTGATATTGGTGGCAGGCAAATTGAAGTGTTGCATACACCCGGACATTCTCCGGGGCACCTATGTTTTTGGGAAAAAAGCAGGGGATATTTATTTACAGGTGATTTGGTATATAAAGATATTCTGTTTGCTTATTATCCGTCTACTGACCCGGAGGCATACCTTGATTCTTTGGAAAAAGTTGCGGCATTGCCTGTGAAGAAAGTGTTTCCGGCACATCATTCACTGGATATAGAACCGGAAATCTTAATTCGTATGAGGGAAGCATTTAGAAATCTTAAGGCAGACGGAAAACTTCATCATGGAAGTGGGACATTTAATTATGGGGAGTGGGGAGTATGGTTATAGGAAATAGGTTGTGACAAAGGTAATGCTCCCTTTGGTGATGATTGCCAAAGGATACCGTTTGAAGTATCTGTTGATCCCTTTTATTCGAAGGAAAATATGACCAGGCTTAAGGAGTCTGTAGCACAAATGGAAGCCACAGGTGGTACGGTGCATGAGGTGGACTTTGATGGAACATGCCGAGTTTGAGTAAATAAAAATGCTTAGTAAACCCAGTGCTTATGCGGGTTTGCGGGCTTTGGAAAGGTCTTTTGATAACAAATTGATAACAGTCGTTTGAGTGCGATTATTCTTTCTATCTAACGGTTTATAGGTGGAAGAATGATTTGCAAGAAATTTAGATGACTGTAAAAAATCTATATTAGAAACGCCCTTAGCTGTGGGTAGGAACTTATGATTTGGGGAAATGACATGGATAAGAAAACAGAAGAATCAAGAATTGCGTACAATAAAATAGCATTTGAGTATGATACGTCAAGAGAAGGACAATATACCAGTTTTCACATTAGCGAACTATCTAATATGATAGATTTGAGCGAAGGTGATATTGTTCTTGATGTTGCATGTGGAAATGGAACTCTCTTGAGGGAATTATCGAAAAAAGCAAAAATACAAGCAAATGGAATAGATGTATCAGAAAACATGATTCATGCCGCAAAAATGCGTTATCCTAATATGAATTTTGAGATAAAGTCTTGTTATCCACTTGAATGGAAAGATGAAAGTATTGATATTATAACGATATGTTGCGCATTTCATCATTTTGATAATCCGCAAGGATTTGTAAATGAATGTAAAAGAGTTTTAAAGAGAAACGGTACAGTGTATATAGCTGACCCTAACTTTGGAGCAGTACTTAGATTTCTCGCAAATAAATTTTGGCTGTCCTTCTCAAAAAGTGGAGATGTGAGGATATATAGCAAAAAAGAGTTAGAGGTTATTTTTTATAATTCTGGATTTAAAACCGTACAGGTTTATAGAAAGGATAAAGGGGTATTTCTTAAAGCTAAAAAGTAGCAACAAATCCCGAATTTGTAGTAAACTATGTCAGTCAATATAGATAGCGGAAAGCCCTTTGACTGGGGGAAAACTTCTTTCGATTATGCAAAATTCCGTGACATTTATCCACAAGAGTTTTATCAAAGAATTGTTGACCGAAAATTATGCTTGGACGGACAATCTGTCCTTGATATTGGAACAGGAACGGGAGTTCTTCCTAGAAATATGTATCAATATGGGGCGAAGTGGACGGCTGCGGATATTTCAGAAAACCAAATTGAACAAGCGGAAATTCTCTCAAAGGGTATGGATATAGATTATCATGTTATATCAACAGAGGATATAAGTTTTTCGGATAATTCTTTTGATGTAATTACAGCGTGTCAGTGCTTTTGGTATTTCGACCATGAAGCTGTTATGCCTAAGCTTTATCGTATGCTGAAACAAGGGGGAAGCATTCTTGTTTTATATATGGCATGGCTGCCGTTTGAGGATGAGATTGCAGGAGCCAGTGAAAAACTCGTATTAAAATATAATCCAAATTGGAGTGGCGCAGGAGAAACGAAACATCCAATAGACATACCGGATTGTTACAAGGAGAAATTTGTACTTGCATATCATGAAGAATTTACTCTAAGAATACCGTTTACCCGTGAAAGCTGGAATGGAAGAATGAAGGCTTGCCGTGGAATCGGTGCTTCACTTACCGAGAAAGAGATTTCGATGTGGGAACAAGAGCATATGACGCTCCTTGAACAAATTGCGTTGAGTGAATTTGATATTTTACACTATGCTGCCATTGCAGAGCTTAAAAAGCATTAAAATTTGTTTGATGAATTGAAATATATGAGGTTTTACATAAATATGGATTATAAAATTCGAGAAATTCGAAAAAATGAATATCCAATATTATCTGATTTTCTGTATGAAGCAATTTTTATTCCAGAGGGCATGGACAAGCCGCCAAAATCTATAATTGAACAGCTAGAGCTTCAAGTATATAATGAAAAGACAGGACTATATGGAGAATGCCACATTTTATGGAAAAATAAGCAGCTATGTGGTAATATATAGAGGCAAAGATAAAAACACAACGCAAGGCAGTCTTGCAGAACTGGTAGGTAGTCCAGTCGCACCATTATGGTGTGGGTAGGGATTTTTGAACGAATCACAGCAGGCTTTGAAATTACAGCAGGAGCAGTTGAAAACGGAACGCAAGATTATAAGCCGGGAGCAGCGGGAAGCAGAGAAACAGCGTCAGTTTGAACTGAAACAGCAGAAAAGGAAAAAAAAGCACAAGGGCAGATAATATGATTTACTTCATGTAAAATAGGAGGGATTCCTTTGTTTAAGAAAAAAGATACGAAGACTGTACAGAGTGCAAAGGCACAGACAAAAAAGCCGGCAGTTAAAAGCGGGAAAGCACAGACGAGTAAAGCTGCGGCAAAAAAAGGAAAAACACAGCCGGGAAAAACTGCGGCTAAGGGTGGGAAGCAGGCAGATCAGAGCAAAGCAACGCAGGATCGAAGTGACGCGGTACTTGCCAAATTAATGGCAATAGAAAAAGAGACGAGATTAAAGGAGGCGAGAGACCAGGTGGACCAGCTGGATGATGAGAATATTGCTGCGAATATTGAACAGTTATTGAAGATTATCAGGTCGGGAGAATAGCCGGAAAGCTGGTTTATGAGATCATGGAGAAAAAATTGAAAGCAGGTTATTAGTATTTGTGAGGGGATGCAAATATGGACTATCAAATCCGGGAAATCCGGGAAAATGAATATCCGGTATTATCTGATTTCTTATATGAAGCGATTTTTGTCCCGGAAGGAATGGAGAAAGCGCCCAGATCCATCATTCAACGGCCGGAGCTGCAGGTTTATATTGCTGACTTTGGAAAAGTGGACGACTCCTGCCTTGTGGCGGAAATAAAAGAACAGATCGTGGGGGCGGTATGGGCGCGCATCATGAACGACTATGGGCATCTGGATGAGGAAACGCCCTCATTGGCCGTGTCACTTTATGAAGGATACCGGCATTTGGGAATCGGTACGGAACTGCTGAGAGCCATGCTTCATCTGTTGAAGGACAAAGGATATAAGCAGGCATCCCTGTCCGTACAGAAAGCAAATTATGCTGTAAAAATGTATAGAAAAGCCGGGTTTGAAGCAGTGGATGAAAAGGAAGAGGAATACATCATGGCCTGCCGATTGCAGGGGAGAGACTTATGGTGATACAAGAAATCGACAAAGTAAAATTCAGGCTCAGAACACCTCGTGATCTCACATGGATCAAAAAGTACGGAACCGTATTTTCTGTGATTGACGCGACTGGTTCAGGATGCATCTGTTTTGGTGTGGAAGATGAAAATGACAGGTATTTCATCAAAGTGGCAGGCGTGGATACTGTGGATGCGGAAATCTCGCCGGAGGAGTCGGTGGAAATCCTGAAAAATGCCGCAGGCCTGTATCAGACCTTAAAGCATCCCAGCCTGGCAGAGCTGATCGAGCATTATCCGGTTTCTGACTATTATGCGGCAGTGTTTCGATGGGCTGAGGGCGGCTGCCTGTTCGATTACTGGAATTTTGAGAAATACGGCAGGAACCCGGGGCTGACCAGCCCTGCGGAGAGGTTCAAAGGCCTGCCGTCCGAGCGGAAGCTTTCTGCGGTAGAATGCCTTTTCTCTTTTTTGGAAACCGTTGCGGCTAACCAATATGTGGCTGTGGATTTTTACGATGGGAGTCTGATCTATGATTTTGAGACAGACAAGATGACAATCTGTGATATTGATCTGTTCCGGAAGCAGCCTGCCCGCAATGATATGGGAGAGGCATACTGGGGGACAAAAAGACTGAAAGCTCCGGAAGAGTATATCCTGGGAGCCGTGATTGATGAGACGACCAATATATTTACATTAGGGGCGCTGATCTTCGATTTCTTTGGAAAGTATACCCGGGAGGAAATTGAAAGGAGATATACGGAAAATCGATTTCTGCCATGCGATGCAGAAAATTGGACATTGGACAGAGACTTATATATTGCGGTGCGAAAGGCTGTTGAGCCTGATAGGACAAAAAGGTACAAGACGATCTCTGATTTCCGAAGAGCATTTATACGGCAGGAATGACAGAGGTACGAGATGGGGTATGATCAGCATTTTTATATTCGGCAGAGCTTCATTTGAAGCAGGGACTGCGGGAATAAAAAATTTCCTCTGATTTCCTGTCTTTGATTATCATTCAGAGGAAAAATGCCGAAATACCATAAGAAGGCATTAGTCTTTTCAACACAAAAAAGGTATTTGCCATACCGGAAAGGAGATGACATTATGGCAGTTGGTTCTGTATCCAGTTATAGTCCCATGTTTAACTATCAGGGCTGGGTTGACAATGCAAATTCACGGACAGAAGCTTTGTCGGAGCAGATTGGCTATAATCCTACGGAGAGCACATCCAGTACCAGCAGTACATCAAGTACGGATAAGACATCAGGTTCCAGCAGCACTTCAAGCACAAATAAGACATCCAGCAGCTACAGCAACAGCAGTGCTGCTACTAGCGCGTCTTCATTTTTGCTGAATTATAAGCAGTCCCTTATGGATCTGGAGTCCGCTTCTCAGAAGCTGCAGGTTGGCGCCAAGGACAATGTGTTCTCAAAGTATGAGAGTGCTGTTTCGGCATTATCCAAAGCAGGAACCGAGGACGAGAGAAAAGCAGCGCAGGCAAAGGTGGATAAGGCGCAGGAAGATATCATATCCGCAATCACTGATTTCGCGGATAAGTACAACAATACAATATCTTTCCTTGAGAGCAATTCAAACCGAAGCGCAGGTGCTACACGTCAGCTGGAATCTCTGAAGAGATCCCTTCCGACCGAAGATGCGATGAAGAGAGCTCTGGGAATGAGCCTCAGTACCACCGGCAAGCTTCAGGTGGATAAGGATGAATTGAAGAAATCGCTGGATCGCGGCTATGGTCTTGTAAAGGACGTGATGGGTGGCCAGTACGGCATTGCACAGCGGACCGGTACAAAAGCAAGCACAATCCTGGATTCATCGATTGACACTGTAGTGGGGAGTTCTAAGACACAATCTTCTTCAACATCTAAGGACAAGAATTCTTCCGCAGCAGGCGTTGACTTCTCTGGTTTATCATCAGATGACTCCATGTCCGCATATTTTACATCTTTTGCAAGCTTTGCAAAGAGCGGAGCTTACAACCTCAGCAATTATTATGCGGTTGGTATGCTTCTCAACACTCTGGTATAAAGATGTGGAATCAAAAGCCCACGTAAATGATGAGTTTGCGTGGGTTTTTCATATACAAAAACAGCAATGATGAGAGCCTTTATCTGCGGATTGGATCAAAGCATAACCGTATCGGCAGGGAACGGACGAAGTGTTCAAAGGTGTTCAAGCGATAACGCACAAAAAAGCGGAGGAAACATTCATCTTACAGCGTTTCCTCCGCTTTTGAGAACTGCCGCAGACCGGAATCGAACCGGTACGGGTATCACTACCCACGGGATTTTAAGTCCCGGGCGTCTGCCAGTTCCGCCACTGCGGCATATGGTATGGGGCCTATAGGGCTCGAACCTATGACCCTCTGCTTGTAAGGCAGATGCTCTCCCAGCTGAGCTAAGACCCCATCAACCTTTAAAAAATATCAAATAAAACATAAGTAACAGTAGTTTTATCTGATGAACGACCCAGAAGAGACTCGAACTCTCGACCTCCGCCGTGACAGGGCGGCGCTCTAACCAACTGAGCCACTGGGCCGTATGAAAAATATACAATACATTATAATAGATTATCCTGTATTGTGCAACATATAAAATATCGAATCTTGTCAATATTCAAATACTTTATATGAAAATGGACCTTCGGGGACTCGAACCCAGGACCGATCGGTTATGAGCCGATTGCTCTGACCAACTGAGCTAAAGGTCCAAATTATGTCCCTTATAGGAACAAAGCCGATGATCGGACTCGAACCGATAACCTGCTGATTACAAATCAGCTGCTCTGCCAATTGAGCCACATCGGCAAATAATACTTCGAAAAATAAACCCGTATCATTCACTGCGTATCTGATGATGCAAATACAATACAGAAACAAGATAAACGAATGACTCCGACGGGAATCGAACCCGTGTTACCGCCGTGAAAGGGCGATGTCTTAACCGCTTGACCACGGAGCCAGTATCACGCGCCTTGACAAGTGACATCGTAGCGACAATTTGAATGATAGCATATATTTTGTCGGTTTGCAAGCATTTTTTAATTTTTATGTTGCTGATTTTCTGGAAGCGAAGTATAATCGTTATAGGTCACGCAGGTTTTCATATATACTCACGGCCCGTTTATCTGGAGCGCAGTATAGAACAGCGGTATCTCCTACAATAAATATAGAAAGAACAGAGGACAGAGCTATGAATTTGGATGCGGAGAACGCCAAGGCTGTAGAGGGAGGGGACACATTTCCTGAGCAGTTGACAGAAGAACATAAATTAGACGAAGAGCTTCATATACATATGCATGAAAACGGCATCGCCCACAGCCATGGGAAGGGGCACAGGCATGTTCACAGCAAGGCGGAAAAGAAAGCGGTACTGAACCGGCTTTCCAAGGCGATCGGCCATCTGGAAGCGGTCAAGCGTATGGTGGAGCGGGATGCGGACTGCAGTGAGGTTCTGATCCAGCTAGCGGCCGTCCGTTCCGCGATCAACAATACAGGGAAAGTCGTTTTGAAAAATCATATGAACCACTGTATTGTGGAAGCAGTGGAAGAAAACGACCAGGATGCGATCACAAAGCTGAGCGAAGCGATTGACAAGTTTATAAAATAGCGTAATGAAAACCAGCCGAACCGGGCATACTGTTCATGCAGGAAGATAAGGAGGCTGGTTTTTATGATAGAAGAAGATACAATAAAGCTGCTCAGAGAGTGTGATGCGGGAATCAAGATGGGGGTGGCGTCCATTGACGAGACGCTGCAGTCCGTAAAAAGTGAAGATCTGAAAAAATATCTGGAGCAGTGTAAAGCAAAGCATGAAGGATTGAAGGAGGAGATCCAGGTGCTTCTCGAGAAATATCATGATGAGGGGAAGGAACCCGGTGCGATGGCAAAGGGAATGTCCTGGATCAAGACCAATGCCAAGCTTGCCATGGATGAATCGGACAAGACGGTTGCGGATCTGATGACCGACGGCTGCAATATGGGAATCAAAACTTTGAATCGGTATCTCAATCAATACGAGGCGGCGGATGAAAAATCGAAGGATATCGCAAAGCGGCTGATCAAGCTGGAGGAAAAACTGGTGGAGGAGATCCGGCAGTTTTTATAAAAGCAAAAAGAAAGAGGTGCATCGGTAATGCAAAAATCCGGTAACATTGACTTTTGACCGCATTTCCTATATCATTACCATATAAAACAGACAGAGGTTCAGAGGCGGGCCGAGTTTGACAAGGCATACCCGGAGGGAATCCCATAACTCATATCCTTTTCGGGACGGACTTCGTCTGATAAAACATGGAAAGGCGGATCACGGTGTATCGGATTTTAATTGTAGAAGATGAGGAAGGAATCGCGCAGGCAGTCAAAGAACAGGCGGAACTGTGGGGGCTGGAGGCGGAATGCGTCAGAGATTTTCGAAATGTCATGACAGCATTTGCGGAATATGCCCCGCATCTGGTCCTGATGGATATCGGACTGCCTTTTTTCAATGGGTATCACTGGTGCGGCGAGATCCGTAAGATTTCCAGCGTACCGGTCATGTTTATCTCCTCGGCATCGGACAGTATGAATATTGTCATGGCGATGAACATGGGGGCGGACGATTTTATTGTCAAGCCCTTTGACGGCAGCGTTCTGATCGCCAAGATTCAGGCATTGCTCCGCAGGACTTATGATTTCGCGGGATCGGTTCCGGTGATGGAGCACCGGGGGGCTCTGCTGAATCTGGGCGACAATACACTGGTCTACCAGAGGGAACGGATCAACCTTTCGAAAAATGAGTACCGGATCCTTCTGGCGCTGATGGAGAATAAAGGAAAGGTCGTCAGCAGGGAGCGGCTGATGGAACGGCTCTGGGAGACGGACAGCTTTGTGGATGAGAATACACTGACCGTCAATGTGAACCGGCTGCGGAAAAAGCTGGACGGCGCCGGACTGGAAGGTTTTATAACGACCAAAGTGGGCGTGGGATATATCATCACGGTTGATCAGGAACTGCATCGGCCTTAGCAGAACTGTGCCAGTGAAAAGGAGTTTTATGAATTTTATCATCGGATATTTCAGACAGCGGAGAAAAGGGATTTTTGTATTTTGTTTATTCTGCCTTGTATTTTTATGCGCATTTTTACTGTACCATCTTCCGGCCGGGGCGGTTCTGTATCCTGCATTCGTGTGTACGGTGCTGGGGCTGCTTTTTCTGATTTGGGATATGCGCCGGGCCCGGCAGAGACACCGGAGGCTGGAAGAACTCAGCAGACTTCCTTCTGTGCTCCAGGAAGATTTTCCGGATCCGGTTTCGGCGGAGGAACGGGATTACCAGCAGATCATCAAGCGGCTGTGCGGGGAGCAGAAGGAGCTGGAGACGCAGATGAACCTCCGCTATTCAGATATGATCGATTATTATACGGTGTGGGTGCACCAGATCAAAACTCCGATCGCATCCATGCGGCTGAACCTGCAGAATCAGGATTCGGAGTTCGCAAGGAGGATCCTGGAGGATCTGATGCGGATTGAACAATATGTAGATATGGTGCTGGGGTATCTCCGGCTGGATTCTGATTTTACAGATTATGTGATTCAGGAGTACGATCTGGATGACATTGTAAAGCCTGCTGTGAAAAAATTTGCAGGGCAGTTTATACGGAAAAAACTGCAGCTGGATTACCGTCCCTTACATACCAAAGCCGTAACGGACGAAAAATGGCTCCAGTTCGTTCTGGAGCAGGTGATCTCCAATGCGCTGAAATACACAGAAGCCGGGCGGATCACGATCGAGATGGAACATGGGCCGGGCACAGAGGAAAACAGTTCGGTTCTGTGTATCCGGGATACGGGGATCGGGATCGCGCCGGAGGATATTCCCCGCATTTTCGAAAAGGGATATACCGGATATAATGGAAGAAGCGATAAAAAGGCAAGCGGGATCGGCCTCTACCTGTGCCGCAGGATCTGCAGCAACCTGGGACATACGATCACAGCCAATTCGTCCCTGGAAAATGGAACCGTCATCCGGATCCGGTTCGGGAAGCATCTTACAAAACTGTAAGATGAACAAAGAGAAATGTAAGTCAATTCGATGGCAGTACATTTCTCTTTTTTGTATGATGATGGAGAAGCAAATGATATAGAAAAAAACGGTTCCCATGAAAGCTCTTCCGTATCTGCCTTGATCGCTGGATATCCGGCGGGGTACAGAGAGATCATGGGACAGGATTGAAACATATGGAGGGATTGCAATGAGTATTTTGGAAGTCAATGGATTGAAAAAAGTGTACGCGACCCGTTTCGGCGGGAACAAGGTGGAAGCCTTAAAAAAGGTGACCTTCAGCGTGGAGGAAGGCGAATATGTAGCGATCATGGGGGAAAGCGGTTCCGGAAAGACGACCCTTTTGAATATCCTTGCGGCACTGGATAAGCCCACCGGCGGCGTGGTCAAGCTGGACGGCTGGGATTTTTCGCAGATCCGGGAGTCCGCTGTGGCCGCATTCCGCAGGGATAACCTGGGATTCGTATTCCAGGACTTTAACCTGCTGGATACATTTTCCCTGGAGGACAACATCTATCTTCCCCTGGTGCTGTCGGAAAAGCATTATGCGGAGATGAGCGAGAGACTTGCGCCTATCGCGGTACAGCTTGGGATCACCGATATTTTGAAAAAATATCCCTATGAGGTGTCAGGCGGACAGAAGCAGAGGGCGGCTGTGGCAAGGGCGCTGATCACGAATCCCAGACTGGTGCTGGCGGATGAGCCCACCGGGTATGTATAATTTGTACAACATACCCTAAAAATAAATTTCTGTGATTTTATGGTTGTTGTCGACTTTTATCTCTCTCAAGATTTTTCTCCAGAAAGTCTGCTTTTTATTCCGGCTCATTTTCTTGTACAAATCCACAAAATCTCCGCTTAGCAATTTTTTGTTTTTCTCAATGTCAAGATATGTTTTTTTGACTTCTGGCTCCTGTATATTTTTCAGGGCTGCGGTGTATATCTCATAGTCTTTCTTGTATTCTTCAATGCTAATCAAATCGTTCACATACAACTCTTTTAATTTCAGCAATTTATTCTTAAGAGCTGCTTTTTCGTGCCGGGAATTAGAAGTTCGTTTTTTTGCTTCCTGCATTTCTTTTTCGATTTCTTCATATCTTTTCTTAAATTCAATTGCGACATTTTCCAGCAAATACGATTCAATCCTGTCCTCTCTGGCAGAGTGATTGTGCGTACATCTTCCACGTTGGAAGTGCTGATTACAGCGGTAATAGTAAAAATCAGCAGATTTGTAGCCCACCATTTTGTGTCCGCACTCTGCGCATACGAGAACCGATGTGAATATGTAGACCTTGCCAGAAGGGGCAAAACGGGCATTTCGCTTGAGCAGATCCTGCACTCGGTTGAATTGCTGAGAGGTAATGATCGGGGGAGCAAAATTCTCGTTTCTTCTCCCGGATCGATCATATATTCCGGTATATAAGGTTTCCTGCAGCATCCTCCGGAAAGTCATGTCGCACCAATTCACGCCGTAAGTTTCCCGGATATATTTCACGGTTCCCCGCTGGCTGACAGAACTCTCATAATGATTGAACGCATCCCGAACAATTTCCGCTTCTTCCCGGCAGATTTCCAGCCGTTTTTCGCTATTCACACGGTAGCCAAACGGACAGCTTCCAGAAACCACGGTTCCGTGCTCTATTTTGCTGTCAAAAACTACGTCAATGCGCTCCCCACATATATCAGCTTCGTTTTGTGCGATTGAGAGCTTCACATTGATGTATAGACGGCCATTTGCAGTGGTAGTGTCGTATTCTTCGTCTACTGTTTTCCATTCGCAATTATGGGCGTTTAACACGTCCATAACCTTGTAGTAGTCGGCCACAGACCGGAACCAACGATCGAGCCGGCAGAAAAGCAGGATATCCACCTCGTTTCGTTTGACAGATTCCATCATGCGCTGGAACTCTAGCCGCTTATGCATGTTCTTCCTGGCTGTTTTGGCGGCGTCCACATATATACCGGTTATAATCCAGCCCTGAGACTTTGCATACTCTTCTAGGCGCTCCTGTTGGGCTTCCAGAGATAGTCCTTTTACTTTCTGTTCTTCGCCAGATACTCGGACGTAAAGGGCAACACGAGTGATTGTCGACATTTCTTTTTGCTTCTTCATGATATCATCCTCCTTAAAAATGAGTATAAAAATAACAGCCAGACAGAACATGAGTTCCGCTTGTAAGCTGTCCCAAAAGATGATATACTTAATTCCTAAAGTTAATGGTTGATATCATCTTTCAGGGTGATACGATCCTCGAACCGTTCGGTGCTGGTAACACCGGGCGGTTTTCTCTATTATGCTTTCCAAGTATGACCGCAGTTTTGGCAGATGGCCACAGTGCGATTTATGAACTTACTGGCATGAAAATTTAATCCTCCACGGGATTTCCCGCCAAATAACAAATTCTTCCAAATACCAAAGCATAACCAGTACATAGGCTCCCACCAAAATCCGATAAAGCACCAATACAGACATCCTTTACTTTTCCTAGGCTTTTGAATCACCACTTTATTCGTTCCAGCTCCAATACTTCCCGTCTGTTCTCTCTGATATGTGATATTTTCACTTCCACACCTTGGACATGCCATAATACTTCCCCTTCCTCTTTTGTTTTCCTGTACCGGGTCGCCACTTTTATTAAAACGCCAGAAGGCGGATTAATCACTTCCCTCTCAAAAATTTCAATATCTTTGAAAAGCTTACTGCATTTTTATCGTTCAAAATATGAGATGCAATTTCTCTATAATTATCTTTTATAATTCTCATATATGCAGATGAATCAAAATATGCTGATTGTATAATATCATCTACCGCTTTTTTGAAATTATTTTTATCAAATAAAACATACTGTAATTTGATATTTTCAAATATTTCATCTACCATATGTGAGGAATAAAATTCAGAAAGCAACACTATTCTTTGCGTAACGTATGTATTAAAAATCATGCATTGATTTTGGTCTATTCTATTACATAAGCCACTAACTCCATCATTTTCAATCCAATCTTTATCAAAATAATAATGGGAATCTGAAACTAAATTAGTATCAATGTACAGTGCCATTAACAAAGCTTTAATTGAATCAGTATACATTTCTAATTTTTCACAGATTTCAGAAAAATTCATAAAATCAAAGATGGTTATTTTATTTTTACCATAAATACTTATAACACCGTTTTTTATTTTTTCTTGTAATACCAGATAAGCAGTTTCGTAAAATTCTCTAATCTCTCCATTTGATTTCCTATATTTAAAATATTTGTCAAGCTGAATTCCATATTTCCAATTTCTATGCAATTCGCATAAATCAATATTTTCTTGGTAACTATCCATTCCCTTTTCTGATAGAAAATAGCGCTTGTCTGATTTTGATAAAATTTCAATATCGCTTTCCGATAATGTAGATATTAGTCTTTCAATTAATTCAGCTTTCCTCCCTGATACTTTCATTCCCTTTTTAGATAGAAATACCTTTAACTCCGGAACTTTATATCTAGCCAATATTTCTTCTGTTGTTGGTTTTCTTAGAAAATCATTGTTCAATAACCACCTGTCAAGTCTTTCTGGATTTGTTATTTTACATTCGTACATAAAACATGTTCCGTAACCTTCTCCTATTTCATATCCACGAGAATGATAAGATAGTAAAAGTTCTATTGCATATTCTTCGTTAATATTCATTTGTAAAATCCTTTATTTCAAATCATCCTGTACCATAGAAAGCGCCACACTTTTCAGATACATTTTTAATCATTTCAAACAAACATTTAAAGAAGGAATGAAGGTTATAATGTAATCTCCATATTCCACATGGGTTCCATATCTATCTTCATACCTTTTTAGCATATCTGCCAAAAAACGCTCTGTCACTTCCAAATGCTCAGCCATTTCATGTAGGTTTTTGCATCCTCTTTTATATGCCTTTATTATGCTTTCAAGTCCCAGAGTTTCATCGTAAGCCCACGTCCTGGCCTGCAATTCCTGTTTTCGGTTCCATGCATCTGATTGGTCTAAGATATTCCCTACGGTTGTGTAATGGTGTCCTAGTTCCTCCGCCAGTACACAACCTTTTTCTTTAAATGTAAGATTTCTTCTGATAGCAATATTTCTTCCTTTAATTCTTCCTTTGTTTACTGGTAAATTCTTTTCCTTGATAATAAGATTGGAATTGCTATCACTAAATTTAATCAATAAATCCTCATATAGCACTTTCATCACCTTATTATAGTTTTTTAGAAATTCTCGTCATCCATGATGTCATCTTCTTTCTGAATCATTTCGTCTGTGACCTCTGTTAATGATTCGTCTGCATGCGCGGCATCTGGAATAAGTTCCTTTGAAAATTCTGTAATTTTGTTTTTATACTCACCTTCTTTCATAATTTCTCTCGACCGTTCCCATTCCTCATTTAATGTGAAGTCAACCATTTTCTTTCCGTGCTGGTCTAGGTCTCGGTATTTCTTGATAATCAACTTTTCTTTTGGAGAAAAATCATCTTCTGACGTTTTTAACAAGTAGTTCGGAGTTATTTTTAAAACCCCGCATAATAATTCTATCGTATCAGGGTCGGGTTTATTTTTATCATTTTCCCAGTCACTAATAGAATTATGTTTCGCTCCAATCGCATCGGCTAATTGCTTTTGGGTCAATCTTTGAACTTTTCGAGCTTCTTTTATTTTCTCTCCGAAGGTCAATTCCATCTTCTACACCCCCTTGCAAATAGAAGTATAACATTATATTTCGATTTTGTAAATATATAAATTTCGAAAAGTTCGAAAAAATATGTTGACAATTCGAAATAAACGGATTATACTGTTATTAGTTTCGAACAAATCGAAATGTGAAAGGAGATGATAGCATGTGCGTTGGCATGAAAATAAAACAATATCTGGATAATAATGGGATATCTCAGACTCATGTCAGCAATGTAACACAGATTCCGCTCCCGAAGTTAAATCTCGCTCTTAATGGAAAACGGAGATTGACATTCGATGAATATGAACTCATTTGTGGGGCGGTGAATGTTGGGACTGATAAATTTTTGCATCCACGGATGCCGGTATAGAAGGAGGTGAGGAAGACGAAGAATAGACCATTGTTTTATAGCATTTGCTGTTTACTTTCAGCTTTGAGCGGCGCAGTGGCCGCCCTGATTACAACAGTCCTTGTATGTGCAACAAGATAGCTGATGATATGAATCCAGCAATAGCACCAGAAACAACACTAAATAAAGCAATTCGGAAATCGTGTCTCCATTGCTTTTTACGAAGTTCCTTTTCTTTGGCTTCTTTAATTTGTTGTTCGAGGATTCCGTTTGGGATTGCAGTTCCATTTGCTATTGGTGGTATATCGGGGAATTTCAATGTTTTCATTCTCCTTTCTTCCGTATTCCAGCGGCAACTGGTACTTACAGTATAGGAGATAAGGGGAACAAATTCAATAAGGAGGTGATAAACCATGAACAACTCAAAAGTAAAAGCGTTTGCGGAACAGATTATCAGGTCTGCCGCAGAAGCAAGTCTTACAGTTGAAGAGTTCAGGAGCGCAGTTTTCACGGCGAAGCTGATCGTTAATCAAACTGTGGTCGGCAAAGACAGCGTAATTCGGTTCAATACAAATAAGAGGTGAGATATGTACATTCCAGAATTTGTATGTGGCGTAGCGGCCACGATTATCGTTGAAGTAATCGCTTCTGTTGTATGGGCAATCCGCAATGATAAGAAGGGAAAGAAATAAAAACGCCCCGGCAGTGTCCGACCACTCCAGGGCAAGGCAACAAGCTAAACACGGTAGCCGTTGCAGAAACTATTATAGCATAGGTTTCCGACAATGGCAATACCAAAACAAACGAATGTTCTAAAAGGAGGAAATTTATGCAGAAAGAAACAGTAAGTTACCATGAGGATGATTCTACCGGGCTTACCCGGGCAGCGCATATCGAACGCCACGAAAGACATCCAATGGATTTTGAACGGCTCAAATTTATTTTGAATTTTGTTGCCGGGATGACGGCAATGGTTCTCGGATTCATTGCGCTGTACATGGTGATCTATTTTGCAGGGAGGTAAAACATGAGTGTAGAAGAAAGGCTGAGACAGCAAGGCGTAAAAGTAAACGGCACGCTCGATATTCGGGCCGGGTTTAAATTTTTGAGTAGGGCGTTCGTTGATGAATACGGGGTGATAATCAATTTTAAATTCCCAGAGGATGAACAGGAGGAGGATTGACTGCGCATAAAACGGAATCGTACCGAAAGAGGAAAAGGGAAGTCGCAGTGATGAAACTTAGGATTCTCTGCATAGCAATCGGGTTTCTGCTTGGCAATATCACCTGCCTTATTCTCATGCTGGTATGCAGATAAAAGAGCGCACGGGGTAGCCGCCCTGTTGTGCGCTCAGAAAATCGATCAAATATATTCTAACCGAAAGTGAGGGTTTTGTAAATGGAACGAGAAAAAATTTTAAAATTAGTCGGTCTCTCGTTGGAAATATCGCAAATGGGAAAAGGAAAAAACGGATTTCCTTGTATATTTGTTAATTCTGACGGCGTTGACGGCAAGGTTGAAATAGCCGCTTACAATAACGGAATTTGTGACGGCTTAGATCCGAGTGACGGCAGGTATGTATTTAACCTTATAGGAGATACAAGCCAGAAAATATATGATACATGCCTGCGACACTTGGAAGAATTGAAAACAAAAGCGGAAGGATTCTTCCAGTGAGGTGGTGTCTATGATACCAGGATATGACGAGTGGAAAACGACTCCACCAGAGGAACCGGAGCTGGTCAAGGAAAAATTGAACGGGTCTGGGTATGTGTCAACTTCCACATCGGTTTTTGTGCCGGAGGAGGATGCGTTTGATTACGCACTTGAAAGAGTCGGCCAGGGAGCAGCACGGGAGCGGAAGGAATTTGTGGATTGGTTTTATTCTGGCTGTTGGATCAAGGAATAGGAAACTTAAACATGGAAAACGAGGATAACAGGAGGACTGACAAGATGAATGAATTAACACTGAGGGTAAAACAGAACCCGGGAACGATCGAACTGAATTTTGCTGAATTGAACCAGCAGATGGACGAAAAGCTGGCAGAATACAAAGGGACTGTATTCACAGAGGAAACGAAAGATATTGCGAAGAGGGAGCTTGCCTCACTTCGCAAGCTAAAAAAAGATGTGGACACTGCCAGGACAGCTGCGAAAAAAGAATGGATGAAGCCGTATGAGACATTTGAAAAGGAAATGAAAAAGCTGTCTGCCAAAGTAGATGAACCGATCGGACTGATCGATGGCCAGGTAAAAGAGTTCGAAGAAAAGCGCAGGAACGAAAAGAGGGTGGAGATCCGAAAGGCATATGACGAACTGGCCGGTGACATTGAGGAATACCTTCCGTTTGCCCGGATATATGACAATCGGTGGGAAAATGCGACTGTATCCATGAAATCAATCAGGGAGAGCATTGAGTCATCTGCAGACAGTGCCCGGATTGCCGTAGAGACTATCCGCGGCATGCAGTCAGAAGCTGTGGCGGACGCGCTTACCATCTATAAGGATTCAATGGATATGGCGAAAGCGATTGCCTACATAAACAATTATGAACGCCAGAGAGCGGAGATCATGCGGCGGGAAGAGGAACGGCGCAGACTGGAAGAAGAGCGCCGACACCAGGCAGAAATCGAGTGCGTGAAAGCAGAAGAGCGCGAAGCCGCTGCCAGGGAAGAGCGGATCCGGAAGGAAGCAGAGGAGGCGGCCATCGAAAAACAGCGCTTGGAACAGCAGGCGCTGGCGGAACCGGGAAAGGATCCGGAAGTTCAATCAGATATGACTGTCTGCGAATCTGCGGAGGATGCCGAGGATCTTCTGCCCTTTACTACGCCGGAAACCGTCACGGTACTTTACAAGATTGTCGGAACTCCTGAGGAACTGGAACGGGTAGAGGAAACGCTTGCAGGTATGGGCATCTGTTTTGAAAGGAAAGAGTCATGAGCGAAGCATTGACAGCGAAAGATACCGAGATATCAGCTGTAGTATCAGGGGTATCATCCGGATCCAGGGCGGGAGTGTCTGTAGCATCGGAGAGCCGCCCTGCAATTTACAAAGCGATCGCGGATGTGATCGCAGATGTGGGGGCTGTTGGAAAAGATAAGGTGAACAAACAGCAGGGATTTAAGTTCAGGAGCGTGGATGACGTCTATAATGCCCTTCATCCTGCCCTGGCAAAGAATAAGGTATTCATTGTGCCGGAGATTCTGGAACAGACCAGGGAGATGCACCAGACAAAGAACGGGACACAGATGGTACTTGTCATCTGTAAGATTCGGTTTACATTTTATGCGGAGGATGGATCCTATATCCAGTCCGTGATCATTGGGGAAGGGCTGGATACCGGGGATAAGGCAACCAACAAGGCCATGGCAATCGCCTATAAATATGCCTGTTTCCAGGTGTTCTGCATTCCTACGGAGGAAATGGCGGATCCAGATTCGGAAAGCCTGGAATTGCATAATGATGGGAAGGCAGGTGCAAAGAGGAAAGGGACGGCAGGGAAATCTTCCGCGAAAAAAGGTGACAGCAAGGCTCCGGAAGCGCAAAAAGGGGATGCTTCCACACAGGCGGAGAACAGTGGCCAGGAGGCCGCGCCGGATTCAAAGATCACAGCGGCCATGGTGAATACGATCCGTGCGGAAGAAAAACGGACCGGTGTTACGGATGCGCAGATCCTTTCCCGGAAACGAATATCAGCAAAACGGATTGAGGATATGACTGTTGCAGAGTTTAAATATGTGATGCAGATATTTGAAGTCACGAAGGACAGAGCAGCAGATCAGGATGGAGGGAAAGTATGAACAGCGTACAGTTAGTCGGGAGATTCACCAGGGATCCGGATGTGAGGTATACGGACGGAGGGCTTTCCATTGCCCGGTTCAGCCTGGCGGTCGATCGCCGATATAAAAAAGATGGAGAGCAGACGGCAGACTTCATCAACTGCGTATCGTTTGGAAAAACGGCGGAATTTATCGAAAAATATTTCCAAAAGGGCATGCGCATCGGGGTAAACGGAAGGATCCAGACGGGATCCTATACAAACAAGGATGGAGTCAAGGTCTACACGACAGATGTTGTGGTAGAAAACTGTGAATTTGTGGAGAGCAAAACGTCTTCACGTGACGCTGCAGACGGAAGCGATCCGGGAGGACACCCGGGTGATGACGGGTTTATGAACATCCCAGATGGAATTGATGAAGAGCTTCCATTTGCCTGATTGGAGGAAGTGTTTTGGTTATACAGATCGACAGCAGGGAGAAGGCAAGGGCGATCAAGATGATCGTAGAGGAATTTGACCGACAGGGCATCAAGCATCCCGTCTCAAAATTAATGGTCGGGGATTATATGAACTATGACAATCCCCGTCTGATCATCGACCGAAAACAGAACCTGTCCGAACTATGTGCGAATGTCTGCCAGGATCACGAACGGTTCAGGATGGAACTGCTCCTGGCCCAAAAGAATGAAATACGGATGGTGATCCTGGTGGAGCATGGCAAAGGAATCCGCCGACTGGAGGATGTCATCTGGTGGGACAATCCCAGACGGTGGAAACGGATAAGGAGCCAAAAGACCGGGAAATATGAAGAAGTGGAGACGAAAGCCATGCAGGGCGAGGTGCTGTACAAGGTTCTGCGTACGCTGGAGAGGAAATACGGATGCAGCTTCTTTTTTTGCGAAAAGAAGGATACTGGCCGGGAGATCATCAGGATCCTTGGTGATGGAATATGACTAAGGAAGAGATAAAAGACCTTTATTCCATGAAAGATATTTTAGATCGGTACGGACTGCCGCAGCCGAACAGGGCGGGGTTTATATGCTGCCCGTTTCACAAGGAAAAGACGGCGAGCATGAAGATATATAAAAGAGATTTCAACTGCTTTGGCTGCGGCGCAAATGGTGACATATTCACCTTTGTTATGCTGATGGACGGAATATCTTTCAAAGAGGCATATGCAGCACTTGGGGGAGACTATGAAAATAGTTTCTCCGCAAGGCTGAAAATCTACCAAGCGCAGAAGAAGCGGGAAATGCAGCGGAAAACAGAGGAAAGGCTAAAGCGGAAACGGGAGATGAACTATCTCCTGATGGAAGTTTACCGCAAGTGGCTTGACTGGCTGGAACCGCTTTCTGATGCTTGGGCGAATACTTATAACGCTTTGCAGTATCAGGAATATCTATGGGAAGTGCTAAACGACTCAAAGGAATGTTATGAAGTCATTAAACAATTAAGATAACCGGAGGGAACTATGGATTTAACCGAAATGAATGAAAAGACAATCCTTTCGGATGAAGTTTTTGAGGAAATATTTTCACAGGAGGATGAAATATACAAGGCAAGGCTGCTCCTGTCGGCGCAGGAAGTGGCGGAACGGTTTCATGTTAAAGGAAAATTCGACCAGATGGTGAAAGCATACAAGCGAGTTGATCGGGAAACAAAACAAAAAAAGAAACAGCAGCAAACAGCCGGCATGAACAATTACACGGATTTTGATGGGCCATATGAGAATATGTACTGCGGTTCATGGATTGCAGGGGAAACGGGCATATACGCCCAAAACATGGCTACGGTGGAGCAGATAGCCTGTTATCATCCAATACTTCCAATAGAACGCTTAAAGAACCTTAAAACAGGAGAAGAGCAGATTAAGCTGGCATTTAAGCGTAATGGGCGTTGGGAGGAAATTATTATACCAAAGACCATGATAACCTCTGCAAGCAAAATAGTGGCCCTGTCAGGCCGTGGAGTGGCTGTTACGAGCGAAAACGCGAAGCTGTTGGTGAGATACCTGTCTGACGTGGAAAATCGAAATACGGGGAAAATAGCGGTGCAGTATTCCAGTTCAAAATTAGGGTGGATTAAGAAAGAATTTCTGCCCTATGATACGGAAATTACCTTTGATGGAGATACCAGATTCCGGCAGTTGTTTGAAAGCATCGGGGAGCATGGAAACCGGGCCAAGTGGTATGAGCATGTGAAGGAACTGCGGAAGACTGGCAGAATGGAAACCAAGTTGATGTTGGCGGCATCTTTTGCAAGTGTGTTAATCCACCAAATAGGAGCATTACCGTTCTTTGTTGACCTCTGGGGGGAAACAGAAGGTGGAAAGACTGTGACCTTGATGTTAGCAGCTTCTGTATGGGCGAATCCGGCAGAAAGCGCATATATCGGAGACTTTAAGACAACGGATGTAGCGCTTGAAGCAAAAGCAAATATGCTGAACCATCTGCCTATGATTCTGGACGATACAAGCAAAAAGAATCGGCGCATTGAGGAAAATTTTGAGGGCGTGGTTTATGACCTCTGCTCCGGCAAGGGAAAGACACGCTCCAACCGGGATATTGGTATCAATGCGGAAAACCACTGGAATAACTGCATACTGACAAATGGCGAACGTCCACTGACTTCATATGTCAACCAAGGTGGCGCAATCAACCGTATTCTGGAGATTGAATGCGGGGAAAAGGTTTATGCGGATCCGCAACTTACCGCTGATACACTGAAGCAGAACTATGGTTTTGCTGGGAAGGATTTTGTGGAAGTAATTAAGGCTATGGGAGCGGATGCAGTTCGGGAGATACAAAAAGACTTTCAGCAGCAGCTATTTGATGATGAAAAAATGCAGAAACAGAGTATATCACTTTCTATCATCCTGACAGCGGATAAAATTGCCACAGACACACTTTTTAAGGATGGGCAGTATATTTCTATAGACGAAGCGAAAAAGGTCTTAATTGACCGAAATGAACTATCTGACAATGAGCGGTGCTATCGGTACATACTGGATAAGATTGCCATGAATGGAACACGGTTTGACGCAGATACAGCTTGTGAAAAGTGGGGCATTATTGAGCATGGATATGTGTTCTTTTACAATCAAGCATTTGATGAACTGTGTAAAAGCGGTGGGTTTTCTAAACGGTCATTTCTGTCTTGGGGAGTAAAGAAAAAGGTTGTGGAAACAGACAGTAGGGGAAATCCTACAAAGCAGAAAAAGATTGATGGAAAGAATAATCGGTGTGTTTGTCTAAAACTGGATGATGGAATATCGGTTGATGATAACGGATTTATATCCGTTGATGAATCCGTGCAGGAGGAACTTCCTTTTCAATAGGTAACAAAGTAACACGGGTAACGGAGAAAAATTGAATATATATAGGAGTGTGTATATGTATATATGATATTCACACAACACATTCAAATAGAAAAAATCGTGTGTTACTTTGTTACCGCAATCAAAAACACGCTGAGAATGAAGTAAAATCAATGCTTTTACAGTTAGCACATATTTTGTTACAAGAAATTTTAAAATGCTACTTTTGTTACATGTAGACGTTAGGAGATTATCATGCAGAAAAAAATAGAGGAAAGGCATAAAAAGATTACGCATATCCAAAACACGATTTGGGAGATATACAAGACGTTTCTGAATAACCATGATATGGCGGAATATAACCAAAGATGGACGGAACTGATGGAGCAGTACCGAAACAGGGCAGACGAAGAGTTATTCTCATTCTGTAAGTGCCAGTTCATCACATGGGAGCCGATCATAAGGATGTTTGGAGCGGAGTTTAGGAACACATCTGATTGAGCAGAAATCATCAAACTGCCCGCAGTGGTGCAGGAAAAGGAGGGATAAGGGAAATGAGAGCTGACCGAACAGATGAAATTATAAACAATATCTTGCAATTGAGGCTAGATATAGCAAAGATTGACTTAAAAATTGACCAAGCGTTTAGGGCAATCGAAACAGCAAGCGGTAAGCAAACACCAAAGAAGCCAATAAAACAGCATGAAGAGCAGACAGAAAAAGAATGGGAAGAATTATCAGATTTGGGTTTTGGCTGTGGCGATGTAATGCGTTGTCCGAATTGCAATGAGTATGTCGTTATTGATAAACTCAAATATTGTATGGAGTGCGGACAGGCGTTGGATTGGAATGATTAAGGCGGTGATGCCATGCGCAGAAAATGCCACACCTGCCTGTGCCGGACATGCTTGAATGTATGCAAATGTGAGGGCTGCACGGGGAAGAAAGAATCATGCGAGAGATATAGCGAATTTAGGCAGCTTAGCATTTTCGAGCAACAAGCCAATCCGCAGTATCAGTCAGTCCCCCGGAACTCATGGCAGCATTACGGAATCACCAAAGAGCGGTATAGGCGGTTGACAGAGTACATACAGTCCGGCAGATATGCCCATCTCGCTTCACAGGCGGCTCATACAGCGAATAAAGACATTGCAGAGTACATTTTACTGTCTGTCACTCAAAACAAGTCCTATGACGCTCTTAGAGTGAAATGGGAGCTGAAAGAAATGGAGCGGATTCCGTACTGCCGTACGGATTTTTATGGGATTAGGAGATATTTCTTTAGTCTTTTTAACGAGAAAATGAAGGAGATAGGGAAATGAAAACATTTGAACAGAAAATTGCAGAAACAGTAAATGAAAAGTTGAATGATGGTACTGTGGAAAAATTAGTTGAACAGTACATAGAAAAAGGTGTGTCCGATGCGCTGAAAGAAGTATTTTCTTGGAGCGGAGATGGAAAGATGCTGATTGAGAAAAAGCTGAATGAAACCATTGTTCCCGTCATTGAGCGACACGATTTTAACCAGTATCTCACAAAACTGGATTCTGTTTTGACGGAGATTGTTAATAATACAATCCTTACAGATAACAAGAAGATGTTGGAAAACTTTAAAGAACTGATGAAAGAGCCAGAAACAAGAGAAATAAAGCTGTCAGACATATTCAAACGGTATTGTCAGCACGTTGCGGAGAATGTCAGCACATATGATTTGGAAGCGTGTTGCGAGGACGGAGAGCCATATTACGAGCATGTGACCGCAAGCATGGAAGTGGAACACGAGGACAAAGGGTGGTTTAAATCCAGTTTTGATAACTGCATTGTAAAATTCATTTGTGAAGAGGACGAGGAATTAAATTGCCAGATTAGACTTTACAAAGGCACAGACGAGAAAAATTGGAATTTCAGAGGATACGGGGATTCTATCGACATTAACTCCCTGCGGAATCTAAGCGACTTTGAAGTATTCCTTATGACGTTAAAGCGTGGATTTGTGGATATTGTCATGGACAAAGAAACGGATTGCGATGATGATATTGAGCCGGAAGAGAAGACGGAATGGTCGCTTGGATAAATTACAGTTTGTTTGATAAGGAGTTAAGGAGGATAGGGAAATGAAGAAAGAAGTAATTTATATAGCAGAATTAGATGCAGATGTTGATGATGTGATTGCGGCTGAATATCTGCATAGAAAAGGAGTATTGAAAGAAGTTGTTTGTGACCCTACGCCAAGAACGGCAGAGGGCAGAGAGCGAAAAAGACAGCTTGAAGAAATTGGCGTGAAAGTATCTGAAAGGATGCCGACCGTTACAAAATATGTATTCGTTGGTGGTGCATTGACGGAGATAGCAAGGCATTTGATTAACCACAAAATTGAATATCTTGTCATGAATGGCGGTTTTGTTGGGTGCAATATTGTGAAGAATCCTTTGGAAAAATTCAAGGGAAAGCAGGTGGTGCGGACATTCAATTTCAACTGTGACGTGAAAGCGACTGATTCTGTTTTGAAAAGCAAGAATATTGGAACTGTTTTGTTGGTGGGAAAGAATGTCTGCCATAGCGAGAAAAACACTTTGAATGGCATTTGGGCAGAAGAAAAGGAACTTTTGGAAAAATATCATTCCAAACCTACCAAAAGACAGCATGATATGCTTGCTTGCAGAGAGGGATTGATCTTAATTGGTTTATTGGCTGAACAGTCATATCTGAAATACAAAGCAGTATGCCCTTATAACACAGGGTTAAAAGGCAATATGACAGAATGGGGCAGTACGATTGATGAATCTCCATACAGAATCGTTTTAGCGGCTGTTGATTGGAAATAATTTGGTACAACTCCCCCCTAAAATCTCCTGTACAATAGAATTAGGGGATTTAGGGGGGATTATGGAGAGGAAGGGAAATATGAGAGATAGATTTGATATAGACCAAGTAATAAAAATAACAGGATTAGGAATTCGTGCGGAACAGGCAGACGGTGGAGCAGATTTTGATGTCGCTTGCCAAAATGCAGTAAAAAAGCTGTGGAAAATTAAGGAATATGAATCTTTGGAGGAACAAAACAGACTGCTGAAACTGCCTTGTGCGGTGGGGGATACGGTGTATGTACTCCGCCTTTATAATACAGCATACATGATGAACAATGAAAAGGTATGGGAAATTGTTGAGGATAAATTTGAGATTTTTTATTTTGACAGTATAGGTAAAACAGTTTTCCTCACCAGAGAAGAAGCCGAAGCCGCATTGAAAGAATTAGAGAGGGGTAAGGGAGAATGAGGCTGATTGATGCAGACGAATTAAGAAATAAATTAAGTATAATATGTCCTTTGTATGCAACGGACGAATATGATTATTGCACAAAAGATGTATTGGAAAAAGTAGATGATTTGATTCAAAAACAGCCTACTGCCTATGACGTGGATAAGGTTTTGGAGCGGTTGGAGGCAGAAGCCGAGCGATGGAAAGAGAGCGGGGAAGAATACGAAGATCAGAAAGAGCTTGGTGTATCAGAAGGATTCAAAAAAGCAATCGAAATCGTAAAATCCGGCGGCATTGAATGAAATCAGTGATTGTATGGGCGGTGGAACATGGATAAGCTAACTCCAAAGCAGAAAGCAAAGGTGAGGATATGTGGAGTGGAATAGGCTGTGATTTTGTGGAAGATACAGAACGTGGGCCATATTGTTGCTTGAATCATTGCGCTTGTGATTCTGCAAACTGTGAAATATTGAAGTGTGGAGTTGGAAGAGAAGATATTAAACAGGCACAACAGGCGCAATTGGAAATTATGTATCAACATTTATGATTGAGGTGATAGAAAGTGGCTGCCAGGCTGACAGATAAACAGAAAAAAGAAATAATTGCTGATTATGTGGAGTCTGGCAGCTATAGAGCAACAGCAAAGAAATTTGGGGTGTCGGATAACACTGTAAAAAAGATTTGCAATGAAAATGCGCAGATTGCGCAGAAGTGCGCAGAAAAAAGAGAGCAGAATACCGCTGACATTCTGGACTATATGGAATCCAGAAAAGATAAAGCGAAAGATGTTTTAGATGCTTACATAGAAGCTCTGAAAAAGCCAGAGAAAATAGAAGCGGCAAAGCTGTCAGAGATTGCTACTGCAATGGGGATTGTGATAGATAAATTTATCAATAATCCAATGAGGCACCAGCTTGACAGGCAGAAACTTGAAATCGAACTCCTGAAGCTGGAAAGCCAGGTCAAGGACAGCCAGCCGGAGGAAGAAGCAGAGGATAATTTCATGGACGCTCTGAACGGAACGGCGGCGGAAGTGTGGGAGGAAAGCGAGGTAGAGGAAGATGAGACTGATTGATGCTGATAAAATAAAAAGCAATATGAAGAAAGAAGAGCAAAAAGATATTGAAAATTTTATGTCTTTGTGCACTCGTCTTAATGAAAAAGGATTGAAGCGACTGCTTGAATACATGGAAATGCTTGTGAGGATGCCGGAATATCGAAAAAGTGATGAAGAAATTTCATCTTTGTTGGATAAACAGCCGACTGCCTATGACATGGATAAGGTGTGCAGAAAGATAAACGAAAATAAGGATATGGACAACATTATAGACGCTGATTTGGCAATCAAAATAGTGAAGTCTGGTGGAACAAATGGACATTAACACCAGAATAGAAAACATCCGCAAAGGCATAGCAAAACGTGCCGCCACCATGAAAGCAAAGGCGCAGAAGCAAGGCTTCCAGTTCAAGCCATTCTCCACCAAGCAGAAGAAAGTCCTCACCTGGTGGTGTCCTGCAAGCCCAGTCAAAGATATGGACGGAATCATAGCAGACGGGGCAATCAGGAGTGGTAAAACGCTGTCCATGTCGCTGTCTTATGTGCTATGGGCTATGAGCAGCTTCAACCAACAGAATTTCGGTATGGCTGGTAAAACAATCGGCTCTTTCCGGCGAAACGTCTTATTTTGGCTGAAACTGATGCTCAAAAGCCGGAAATATACTGTAATAGACAAACGATCCGATAATCTCCTGATAGTATCAAAAGGAGATACGACAAATTACTTTTATCTGTTTGGTGGGAAAGATGAACGGTCACAGGATTTGGTGCAAGGTATTACGCTTGCCGGAATGTTTTTTGATGAAGTTGCACTCATGCCGGAATCCTTTGTCAACCAGGCAACGGGGCGTTGTTCGGTGGACGGTTCTAAGTACTGGTTCAACTGCAACCCGGACAGCCCCCGGCACTGGTTCAAGGTCAACTGGATTGATAAGGCAGAGGAAAAGCGGCTTGTATATCTGCATTTCACTATGGACGATAATCTTTCCTTGTCAGAGCGGATAAAAGCGCGATACCGGGGAATGTATGTGGGAGTGTTCTTTAAACGTTATATCCTGGGGCTGTGGTGCGTGGCAGAGGGGCTTGTCTACTCCATGTTTGATGAGGATAAGCACGTCAAAGACAAACACATGACCGGGGAAAAAGAATGGGTTGTGTCTGTGGACTATGGAACCGTAAACCCGTTTGCCGCCGGGCTGTGGGCGTTTGATGGAAGACGGGCGCAAAAGGAGTCTGAATACTACTATGACAGCAAAGAAACGGGAATCCGGCGGGATGATGAAACACACTATCAGGAAATATGCAAGCTGATAGGAGACAAAAAGGTATCATTCATCATCGTTGACCCGTCCGCTGCATCTTTCATCGAAACAATAAAAAAGCATGGCAAATACATTGCCAAAGGTGCGGAAAATGATGTGCTTGACGGAATAAGGGTGCAGACCACATTCCTAAACAGAGGGATAATCAGTTATTACAAGGACTGCGAAGCGACCATAAATGAGTATGGATTGTATTCCTGGGATATGGAAAGCCCAGAGGACGCTGTTATAAAGGAGTTCGACCACTGCATGGATAGTGACAGATATTATTGCTATACATTCCTGCGGCGGCGGTTGCGGTGGAAATATTAAAATGGATATGTGGTAGAAAGGGAAAGATATGATTGATATAAATAGTCTGATAAATCGTGAAATATCAAAAGAAATAATGATTGAAAGATACAATCTATCAAAAGAAATTATTGACATTATTGGCTGCCCGAAAAGTCCATCTGAATATATTGACAGGGTTCAAATGGCAAATGAAAGACTTTTTCAAATACAAGAAGAATGCCATAAATTTTTGATGGGTGAATAATATCAGGAAGCATCTGCCAATGTGGTAAGGAGAGGATAGGGGAATGAAGATAGAAACAATTATCTGCGATTGTTGCGGAGAAGAAATTCCAAAAGTAAAGAAAAAAGATATTTTCGGAATTGAAAGAGAATATTACAGACTTGGAAAATTGAATTATGGCTATCCATTTAATGATATTAACTGCCGTACTCTCGGACTTCATTTGTGTGACCGTTGCGCCGGGAATATTAGTTTGGAAATGTACAAAACAAGAGTAGAATTGTGTGGAGGATTGACAGAATGAGCATTAGCGAACAGGTAAAGGGACTTCGGTATAAAGCTGATATTTACAATACAGTTGGAAGTGTGTGGGAACTGAATCGGGCAGAAGCAAAGATATTACAGGGATTGCTTAGGAAAGCCGCCGACACCATAGAATCCCTCTCCGCAAAGCTGGCAGATATGGGACGGTCAGCGGAGTATTGCGGCGGTGGGTGGATTCCATGTGATAAGGATAATTTGCCGGATAAAGAAGTCTTATGTTGCGACCAGTTCGGAGAAATGATTCTGGGTTATGTTTCCGAGGACAAAACAAGCGATACTGGATTCTGTGCAGAAAATGACAATGTGTATATGTATAACTGTGTTAAGTGGATGGAGAAGCCGAAACCATGATTTGGCAGGTGCAGGAGTTGGAAGAATATGAGAGGGGCGGTTAAGTGTGAAAGACAGAGAAGTTATCAATCTACTTTTGCTGAAAGAAACGGAAATCAGCAATAAAATACATCATGCAGTAACAGAGATTATGCGGCTTGGTTATGAATCAGACAGAGGAAAAACGCAAGTGCCGGATATGGTGGATTCTATCATGTATTCCCTTGACGATATGCGGCGCATATTGAACCGTGACGAAAAGCCGCCTCTGTTGTCAGTAAAGCCGCAGGAATCCGTCCCAGAACCGCCAAAACCAGAACCAGTAAAGAGGAAGCGTAGAAATAGTATTGATATTGGAAAAATCATGGCTCTCAAAAATGCAGGGTGGAGCAATGTAAAAATAGCTGATGAAATGGGTATGAATCCGCAATCCGTAGCAAATGCCATTTATCAGCATAAAAAGAAATGCGAGAGTGTATAATATGGGCTTAATTTCATGGATAAAGGAGAAATTCAAAATGCTGTTTAAAACGGACGCTGAAAAGGCTTTCGGTGTGGAAACATACCTGTCGCCGGAAATGGACGCTGCTATTAAGCTGTGGGGGCAGCTGGAGAGTGGAAAGCCGCCTTGGGTAAAGGGCGATACCCGGACAATCCGATTTTCAAATACTGTTGCCCGGGAACTGGCTAAGCTGATTACACAGAATATTGACATTAAGGTGCAGTCAAAATATGGGAACGGGGAAACTGCCAAGAGAATCCAGAAAGCAATTGATGATTGTTTCCTGAAGAACGCCCAGAAAAACATGGAAAAGGTGATACGGCTTGGCGGTGTGATGGCAAAGTGGAACGGTGATGGCATGGACTACATACCGCCGGACAGATTCCTTGTGACTGAATTTGACAGCAATGGGGAAGTGACCGGGGCGATATTTTTCTCATACTACCAGAAAGAAAAGAAATTCTATACACGGGCAGAATGGCACAGGTTCGAGGACGGCGAACGCCGGGACGAAGCCGGGGAGAGCGTGTCTGTCAGAGTGTACAGAGTTTCCAATAAAGCGTTTGTTTCTGATAACCAGGACGAGATCGGCAGACCGACAGACCTAAAAAATACAAAGTGGGCGGACATTGTGCCGGAGTTCACAGCGGAGAACCTTGAAAAGCCTTTATTTGTGTATATAAAGAACCCATACAGCAATACAATAGACCCGGACAGTCCCTTAGGGGTATCATGCTTTTCGGAGTGTACAGAGGAACTGCGCTGGCTTGATATTGCAATGTCCACGCTGGGGGTGGAAACAGAGGACTCCGAACCGAAAATGATTGTTGGGCAGTCTGCGATACAGTATGCAGAAGCAAATGGAATTGAACTTCCTAGAATGGTGCTCAAGACCGGACTGGATGATATGACGGACAAGCCATTTGAGCAGTGGCAGCCAACTCTGCAAGTTGCAAGCCGGACGGACGGAATCAACTTTCTGTTATCCATTATTTCTTACAAAACGGGCTTCGACCCTGGTTATTTTGTATTTAACGGTCAGACTATTTCCGTTGCTACTGCTACCCAGGTAGAAGCTACGGAGCGGCGGACGATTAACACAGCGGGAGATTACCGGGACATTCTATCATGCCCTGACAGCAACGGAGATGGGCGCATAGGGGCTATTCATGACATAGCCTATATAATGGACGCTATGGACGTTATCAACGGAGAATCGGCTCCTAGCGAGTTTGGGAACTATGAAATATATGCTGACTTTGCAGACCTCACGAGAAACGCCGAGGAAGACCGGTCAAGGGCGTTGCTGCTGACGGATAAGGGATTCTATCCTAAGTGGTATTATCTGGTGCATAATGAAGGGTTTACAGAAGAAGCGGCGCGGGCTATTGTGGCAGAAGCCAAGAGCGAGAATGAGCCGAAAGATGGATTGTTTGGGGAGGAATAGGGAATGATGACCGATTCATACGAAAAGTATTTACGGGAACAGGCAGAAGAGGACGGAAAGTATAGAGAGGAATTAGAAAAGAACCCTCTTTTACAGTATAGCACGTCCGAACTAAAAGCAGAATTACGGAGAAGAAAACGAGAAAACGGGTGATTTTATGCGAATCAGACAGCACATAGGGAATGTTGATATACAACTGAATACTGACAGGATAGACAAGAATCTGAAAAACGCTCAAATTGCTCTAAACGAGCAAATTGCCGCAGATTGTGACCCATACATACCATTTCAACAGGGAGCATTAGCAGGAAGCGTTCATTATCCGCAAGGAATCGCAGGAGGAGAAATTGCATGGGGAGGTACTGCTTATGATGTTCCGTATGCTCATTATGTCTACCGAGCAGAAATTTATGGGCCGAACATTCCGATTTATGACGATGAGGGGAACTTGACAGGATACTGGTCTCCGCCAAACAAGAAACCAACCGGAAGAGAAATGAAGTTTTCAAAATTTCATCATCCACAAGCAACAAAAGAATTTTTCGAGGCGGCCAAGAAAGACCATAAGGACGAGTGGATAAAGAAAGTAAAGGAGATAGCAGGGCAAGACTAAAATGGTACAACTCCCAATGTAATATATTTTATAATTAAAGAGTGAGGATAGCTTGGCCGAGCGATAAACGGAAATTCCCTATCCGCTTCCTCACAAAACAATTTAGGGAGATTGCAGAAGGGAGCGCAATATGAGAAGAATTGATATGACTGGTCAGAAATATGGAAGATTGACAGCTATCGAACTTGACCGAATAGAGAATAACCACACATTTTGGAAATGCCGTTGCGATTGCGGAAATATTGCAATCGTTGATAGGGGAAAATTGAGAAGCGGGCAAACCAAAAGTTGTGGTTGTTTTAAGTTGGAAACCATACGCAGACAAAGAAAACATAACGAATATGAAATTATTGACGGTTATGTAAGAGTAAAGCTGAATGATAGTGATTATATGTTATGTGATATTGAGGATTGGGAGAAATTAAAGAAACATCATTGGTACGTTAATGCTGTCGGATATGCCGCAGGTGGAACAAGTAGAAATGGAGTATTTCTTTTCCACAAGAAAGTTACAAATACCACAAGAGAAATTGTTGACCATATCAACATGAATAAGCTGGACAATAGAAAATGTAATCTGCGGATAGCTGATAAGAAAATAAATTCCATAAACAGAGGATTGCAATCAAACAATAAGACTGGGTACAAAGGCGTTTACCATGATAGGCGGTATGGCACATGGAACGCAAGAGTTACTGTTGACAGAAAGACTATTCATTTAGGCACGTTTCCGACAAAGGAAGAAGCGATTGCGGCAAGGAAAGCAGGAGAAGAAAAGTATTATCTTCCACAACTTGAATCAGTGACTGGATAGATTTAGTCAAGAGGACAGCAGGAAAGGAGTAGGGAATATGAGTAAAATTAAAGGGAACTATACAATCGGAAATAAAGACGATTTGACATCAGCGGTTCATGGACTGGACATTTTTACAAAGAATTGGTGCATGAACTGTGAGGAAACAAACAAAACAAATGATCTTGTATTTAGGTGCAAACAGTGCGAGTTTTCAACAGAAACAGGCGGTTGCTTAGTAAAAACCTTTGTAAATAATCACGAGCATAATTATTCAATGGATAATTTCGGTTCAATGGGTACGCTCTAATGCTACTGCCGGATTACTTCACAAACAAAGAGGATAGATTGCTAGAGTTATATCGCCAACTTGAAAACTTTATCCTCAAAGACATAACCCGCCGCCTACTCTCCGCCGGGGAAATGACCGCAACCGCCGACCGCCTTATCTGGAAGTTAAAGCAGATGGGCGAGAGCCAAGCGGCGATTGAACAGAAATTGCGGAAATTAACAGGGCTGACACAGAAAGAACTCCGCTCTCTCTTGCAAGACGCTGTTCTGACCTCATGGGAGGACGATAGAGCGACTTTAGGGCAGTTAGGCATAGAATTATCCAATCCGCTTAAAAATGCCGCTGTAATCCGTGTTATGGACGCAGAATATAAGAAAAGCCTTGGAGAACTGACAAACCTCACACGCACGACCATGAAACAATCGCAGATTGACCTCATCAATATGCTTGATGAAGCTGATCTGCGAGTGGCGGCAGGAGTGCAAAGCTATTCAGCGGCGGTGTGTGATATTTTGGATAGATATGCTGGGCAGGGAATATATGTGGACTATCCGAGCGGTGCAAGACGCACATTGGAAGCGGCGGTTAGATTGTGCGTTGTCACATCAATGAATCAGACGGCGGCGCAAGTGACGAATCAATACATAGTTGAGGGTGGAATTGAGTATGTCCTTGTATCGGCACATTTGGGGGCGAGAGTGCAGGGGAAAGGTCAGCCATACCTTGCTGGGCATGATAACTGGCAGGGGAAAGTTTACCGGATAAGAGGGAGTGAGCCTGGATACCCTAATCTGTTGGAATCAACAGGATATGACATTGATCCGGAAACAGGGCAGGGAAAAGTAGTTGACCCAAGGGGCTTCCACGGATATAATTGCAGGCATTCACACAAGCCTTGGGATAAGCGCTTACGCAATCCCTATGTGGACGAAAACGGTAATCTGAAAATCAACAGTGAAGAAAACAGAAAACAATATGAGCTTCAGCAGAAACAGCGTGCTATGGAACGAAACCTGCGGGCATGGAAACGAAAGCTGATAGAGAAACAAGAGCAGATAAACAATCCCCGTGAGGATATGGATGTTTCCAAGCTACAACAAGACTATGACCGCATGGCGTATCAACTGACGCAGAAAAACAAGGCATACAACGATTTCTGTAAACAGAACGATTTGCAGCCGCAGTATGACCGCATAAAGGTAGCTGATTTTGGAAGGGAGCAGACAAAGCGGAGTAATGCAGGGGCAAGGAGATATAAAAGTGAAAGTAAAGCTTGAAAAATGCCGTTATTGCGGCAATTATCCCCATATGCACACAGTGGGAGACGAGCATAAATATATGTGCTGTTGGGAAAATCCATACGGAAAAATGGGAAACTGGCATACCACCAAGAACGGGGCACGTAGGGCATGGAATAAGCGGAACGATGGAGAGTATGCTTAAAATGGTACAACCCCCGCCCGAATCTGTTGTAAAATTGTGGTAGGAGGTAGGGAAGATGATTACAAGGTATTCATTTACTTGTGCGGTATGTGGAAAAGAATATACAGTTAATGGATATTGGTGGAATCAGTGGGTAATGCACCATTGGATTGATTATAGACATCTTATACATAGTCTTATCCATCACAGAAAGAAATTGAAAGTAAGAGGTGTTCTCTTTATTTTGAAAATGACATTGCTGTGGATTCCACTTATCGTATTGCAGGTAATTGACATTTTATTACAACCTTTGAGGTGGATATTATGAATAGATGGGTAGAATATAACAGCAATCCCCTTAAACGGCGTGTCGGCGACTGTGCCATTCGTGCGTGCTGCAAGGCTACAGGAAAAAGCTGGGATGATGTATACTGGGAATTGTCGAACATAGCTTTTGACATGGCTGACGGGTGCAATTCCTCCAATGCGGTGTGGGGAGAATATCTAAAACGGAATGGATTTGTGAGAGTAGAGCCAGACTTCCCGATGGATGTACATAAATTCTGCTGTAATTTTCCAAGAGGTACATATGTTTTAGGGGTTAATGAACATGTTGTAACCGTGGTTGATGGCATGTTCTACGACACTTGGGATAGTTCGGACAGGAAAGTTATTTATTTTTGGGAGAGGGGATAAGTATGGCAAGTATATCAACAAGTGCGAATTGCAGTGTCAGCTTTTCTGATGAAGAAAAAGAAATACTGCAAAAAGCAAGTGAAATCTGTAAAAATATCGGGAGTGAAATATGGCATGATGGAAACGGCACAGATGAAGAAGATGAAGCAGCATTTTTCTTTTCTGGAATCGGCGGGAGTATTGAAAATGCTTTAAAGGGAAATTATTGGGCGCCTTAATTGTTGCAACCCCTCCATAAAATTGATATAATGAGGGAAATACAGAGCGGAGGTTTGGAGAATGGAAAATAGGGATAATGTGAAGGAAAAAGAAGAAAAAGAAGTGTTTGTGTTGGAGCTACTTTCGGAGATTAAGGAGCAATCAAGAAGATGGTTTCGGGCATTTCTTGTTATGGTGGCGGTGGAAGTTCTGACAATAGCCGGCTTCATATGGTATCTGAATCAGTATGATTTTGAAAGTTCCATTGAGCAAAACGGAGTGTATACGCTGATTGACAGCCAGGGAAATGTAATCAGCTCCGACATTACACCAGAGCAGATAGAACAGATTATGGAGATTGTAAACGATGGCAAGTACCAAAATGACACGGAAAAGAACTAAGAAAAACGGGAAAAGTAAGGGAACTGCCCGGAGAAAGAAAAGGTGATACATTCTTGAAGATGTGCAGTCTTACAAAGAAGGAAATTGAATATTGCATGGAAGAATGTAATTTTACCGAGCCGGAAGAAAGATTGTTCCGTATGCGTTGCAAGGATATTCCTTTAGAACGATGCGCCGAGGAAATGAATATCAGTGTATCAACCGTCAAAAGATTGAGCCGGAGGATGAAAAACAAAATATTCAAAGTAAGCAGTTTTTAAAGACGTTCTATTTGGAGCGTCTTTTTTATTTTGGGTATTGACTTTGTACGGGCATTCTGCTATATTGAATGTACGGACAAACTGAAAGGAGGCGATAAGGTGTCACCCAAAATGGGGCAAAAGCTGACAGACAATCCAAAAGACAAACGGATTGAAATCCGAATGGATAAGGAAACAGTTAGAAAAATGGATTGTTTGGTATCTGAACAAAATTCCGATAGGTCAAAGATTATCAGACAGGGGATTGAAATTCAGTACGAGCAAAGGAGCAAAAAATAAAAGCAGTCGGTCAGCTTGGCGGTAGACGACTACTTTTATCACTCACACACACCAAACGGAGTATGCCCTATCAGTATATCTCTTTTTGGTGTGGTTGTCAAACACTGAAAGGAGATTTTTTATTATGGAATCAATCAAGAAGTATGCGGAAAGATTTTTCGCCAAAACAAGGAAAAACAAAGAATATGGTTTGTCGTTTGATGAAATGGAACAGAGCATGAAAGAAGTGTTCGCCGCCCATGACGCTAACGGAGCGTTTAAAGTAGTCGCAACGCTTTTCGATTTTGGCTATGCCAAAGGCTACCGGGCGGCACTGGCAGAGATGAAGAAATCCAGTAATGCGTAAATATCGAAGTAAAGATGGTACAACTGACAGAAGAAATTATGATACCATATTTTTGTAAAGGCGAAATGCCAGTTCATAGAGGGTGACGCATGGTGGGGTATGCTCCCACTGCCCTCTACTGTATAGAAAGTAGAGGTAAACATATGAACAATTTAGTAGTAAAGAGCGTTGATTTGTTTGGAGATAGCGTAATGGCGGCTAAGGACAAAGAGGGTAACATCTGGGCAGGTGTAAGTTGGTTCTGTAACGCTCTTGGCATGACCAAAGGGCAAAAAGACAAACAGGTGCAGAATGTTCAGACTGACGAGATTTTGCAAAGGGGTGCTACCAAATTAGAAGCAGGGGTATTCGACCCAAATAATGAAACCGTTGCACTTAGAATTGATTTTGTTCCGATTTGGCTGACAAAGATAAACATAAACGGAAAGACAAAGAAAGAGAATCCAGAATTAGCGGACAAACTTTTGCAGTATCAGCTTAAAGCAAAGGACATACTGGCGGCGGCTTTTCTTCCGCAGTACGCGCAACAGCCCGGCGATATGCAGTATACAAAGGCAGATATTCCAGTTGGGGAGGTTGCCCGGCTGTCAACGGTCATGGACAGGGTAATGGTGCGGCAGAACTCCAAACCTCACGATATTGCAAGGGCGTTTGAAATGCTGTGTGGACAGTTCGGAATCATGTTGCCGGACAATTTTGTAAATGTGCCGGAATACGAGCAAATGACATTGACAATCTGATACTTTTCCGAAACTTTTTAGAGACTTTGATGAACTTTCAGAGTCTCTTTTTTTATGCGAAAATTTACCCATAGAAAGAAATCGGAGGGCGTTCAGATGGCACAACCTTTTATGAATCCAAATTATTACAATCCATACCAGCCACAGGTGCAGCCACCTATGGACAGGCTGGCGCAGTTGCAGGCGCAGCAATATCAGCCAATGCAGCAGCCGGCACAGTCCAATCAATCCTTGATTTATGTGCAGGGAGAAGCAGCAGCTAAAAGCTGGATGGTAGGAGCTGGTCAGTCTGTATTGCTGATGGACAGCGAGAATCCAGTGTTTTATATCAAATCTGCGGACGCTTCGGGGATTCCGTTGCCACTTCGGGTATTTGATTACACAGAACGAAATCAGAGTATGCCGCCGAATTCGCTACAAGCCCCAAATTCGGCTCAAATAGATTTAGATAGACAATATGTCACGAGAGCGGAATATGGCGATTTACAGGGCAAATACATGGAGATTTTAGACAAGCTGAATAACTTTCCTGCCAATACTCCAACTGGCGACGATGCCAAGAGAACGGCGGCAGGAACAAGCAAGCCAAGAAATAAGGGAGGGAATGCTAATGAGTAGTCCAGTTTTTGGAGCAATGGGCAGTCAAAACGGCGGAAATATGATGCAGCAGTTCCAACAGTTCATGCAGCAGATGAAAGGCAAAAACCCACAGGAAGAAATAAATAAGCTGCTTCAATCCGGAAAGGTAAGCCAGCAGCAGCTTAATCAAGTTCAGCAACAAGCCCAGCAGATGCAGGGAATGTTTAAGGGATTTTTTAAATAGTACACAACTTTGCGCAAAGTTTGTAAATAAATTTGAAGGAGCAAAAACATGATGGAATCAGGAGTACCTATTACTATGAATGTAGAACCGTCTGGCTGTAATAACAACAACGGCGGCTTCGGCGGAGATTGGGGAGCATGGATTATCCTTTTCTTAATCTTTGGAATGTTTGGCTGGGGCGGTTTCGGTGGCTTTGGTGGAGGGTTTGGCGGCAATACAGCAGGATTACAGGGAGCTTTGACTCGTGCAGACATCAACGAGGGATTCGCTCTTAACAACTTGCAAAGCGGAATCAACGCCATTCAGCAGGGCATCTGTGACAGCACCTATGCACTCACAAACGCCGTAAACAGCGGATTTAACAGCACGCAGATGGGAATGATGCAGGGATTCAACGGCGTTGAGCGTGGATTTTGTAACCTGTCTAGTCAGCTTTCCGACTGTTGCTGCCAGACGCAGCGCGCGATTGACGGCGTAAATTACAACATGGCAAAGAATACCTGCGATTTGCAGAATACCATGAATGTAAACACACGCGACATTATTGACAGCCAGAACGCAGGAACAAGGGCAATTCTTGACTATCTGTGTCAGGAGAAGATTTCTGACTTACAGGCAGAGAACCAGACGCTTAAACTGGCCGCTTCACAGGCGAACCAGAACGCTACCCTTATGGCAGCTATGGACGCTAATACAGCGCAGATCATCCGCAGAACCGGCAACGACTGCCCGATTCCGGCATATGTCGTACAGCCCCCGGCGCAGGTGACTTTCCCGACAAATTGCTGCGGACAGTTCAACGGCGGCGGTTGGGGCGGTAACTGCAATCAGTGCGGCAACTGCTAAAAACTGAAAAAAAGAGTATCTTTTCCGTGAAACATCGGAAATGTTCGGCATGAGCCGTTATTACAACGTGGGAGGGCAGAACATGGATTCTGTCCTTTTGCGATTAACTGGACATTGACAACTGAATATTAGGTGGTAGTTTGTGGACTTCTGAAAGCTTTAAGATGGTACAAATAAAGTCCGAATGTGTGAGAAAATATATATGTGGCTAGGGTAGCTCCCGAAAGGCAGAAAAGCCTATCTGCTTGCCACAATTCCAAAATAGGCACACAGAAAGGCTATGTGAAATGAAATATATTGCAAGTTGGAGTGGTGGCAAGGATAGTACAGCAAGTATTATATTGGCACATGAAAATAACGAACCGCTTGACCTTATTATATTTTCCGAGGTTATGTTTGATAAGAGTATCAGCGGAGAATTGCCAGAACATATAGATTTTATTAAAAATAAGTGTATTCCGCTGTTTGAAAGTTGGGGGTATAAAACGAAAATACTTCATTCTGACAGAACGTATAAAGATTGTTTTTTTCATATTGTCAATAGATCAAAGAAAAAAGAACGGATCGGAAAATATAAAGGATTTGTAATGTCCGGTCATTGTGACGTTCAGAGAGATTGTAAATTAAGACCGATCGCAAATTTTTGGAAGTCTTTTAATGAAGAATATACGCAATATATAGGTATTGCCATTGACGAACCAGTAAGGATTGACAGAGTAGTAAGAACCACGAACCAAATATCATTACTGCAAAAGTACGGATATACGGAGCAAATGGCGTTTGAGTTATGCAAAGAATATGATTTGCTGTCCCCGATATATGATTTTGCTCCTAGAGGGGGTTGTTGGTTCTGTCCAAACGCAAGGGATTGTGAATTGCGACATTTGCGGAACAATCATAGGGATTTGTGGGATAAGCTGTTAGAACTGGAAGAAACGCCAAACCTCATAGGGAACATATGGAACATACTCACGCAAACAAGCATACATGACAAAGAAGAACAGTTTTTCTGGGAAGATAACCAAATAAACCTATTTGACTATGCCAGAAGTTTAGAAACTACCATCTAATAAACAGTTGGTAGTTTTTTATTTGGGAGGAAAATAACATGGCAGAATATACTGGAATTGCCTTGCAGACCGTAGAAGCAGGGCAGAATGTTGTATTAACCGAAACCCCTGTGTGCGGTTCAAACTGTATTCAGCACAGGGAGGGGAGCGGCATTGTAAAATTAAGAGGACTTACCAATAACTGCAAGGCGAGATTCCTTGTCAGCTTTTCGGGAAATATTCAGATTCCGACAGGCGGCACGGTAGAAGCTATTTCCGTGGCGATTGCAGTTGACGGCGAGCCTTTACAGTCTACCCGAATGATTGTAACCCCGGCGGCAGTGGAGAACTTCTTCAACGTGTCCGCACAGGCTTACATAGACGTACCGAGAGGGTGCTGTGCAACCGTGGCAGTCGAAAACACGTCCACACAGGCGATCCAGGTGCAGAACGCTAATCTGATTGCAGTAAGGGAGGGTTAATCTATGCATAAATTGAGAGAAAACGCAGAAAAAGAGTTAAAAGCGATTGAGGAAAAAGGCTTGACTTCTTCCAATCTGGACAACGCCTATAAACTGGTGGAAATCATGAAGGGTGTTGATAAAATAGAGATGATGCAGGATGGTGGCGGTTATTCCAGGGACGGCTACAGCCGGGACATGGAAGATTACAGCCGTGACCGTGGCGGTTATTCCCGTAACGGCGATTACAGCCGGGAGGGGAACTACTCCAACGATTACGATAATGGCAATTCTTACCGCCGGGGCCGGAGTGCTACCACTGGCAGATATGTCCACCGCCCGAACTATTCCCGTCTGTCCGGTGATGATACGGACATGGACGAATACCGTAGCAGAAAGATGGAATATTCCAACAGCCGGGACGAAGGGAGCAAGGGGCGTATGCTCGACGCATTAGAGGACTTCATGTGTGGTGTATCGTCTATGGTAAAGCAGATTTGTCGCGATGCCGATTGCAGGGAAGAAAGGGAAATTGTCAAAAAATACGCGAGAGAAATTGCGGAAATGTAATATTGCAAGGGGCGGCAGTGATGCCGCTCTTTTGCTTTAAGTTGGTACAAATAATTTTTAAAGTCGTGGTATGATGTATTTGGTTGAAAAAGCTGACAAGGGAAACGCAGTGTTCTAGTCCTTATAGCTTGGGCGGGCGGTTCAATTCCGCAAGTCGGTAGCTCCGGCAGATACTCCTCTGTAACAGCAACCCTGCACAGTCCTTGCAGACAGAAAATGGACAGTGGATAGTAGCTTAATGGTAGAGCCGGAGTAGGAGGCTAACCGAAACGAAAAGGAGTGCAAATCTCCGTGGCTATAGTGTGCCTGATATGCAGGTTCGATTCCTGCCTATCCACAGTTGCGTAGTCGCTCTACGCTAGACAGGAGCAAGCGGTCACTGCCCTGTCGAAAACAAAATAATTCTGATAGGGGAGTTTTCCCCTGTCGGAAACCGCAAAATAGCGAGCGATGCCATGTCGGACTGTGACCGTAAACGGGGTGGTGGGTAAGGTAATAAAGCCGGGAACGCCTTACAATTTTATTTTTTCGGAAACCGAAAAAGGGAGGATGTGGGAATGTGTAAGTTCTGCTATATGTACGAATGTGCGAAAGAACTGGAAGAAGAAAGCGGAATTAAACATAATTATTACGCTGTATTGCAGGAAAGAAGTGTAGTGAACGGGAAAGAAAAGGGAACTTTGAATAATAGACCTGTCAAATTGGTTTATTGTCCATCATGCGGTAAAAAACTGCAATAACTTGGTACAACTACCCCGCCAAACCGCGGTACAATATAAGCATAAAAGACATTAGGAAATCGGGAGGGATAGGGAAATGACAAACAAAGAAAAATTAGAAGAAGTATTTTCGGTTTATGACGGAATAAAATTTGGTTGCCAGTCGGGGGAAGAAGTTATTATAACGACAGCGGAAAACAGGAGTGCTACAAGGCAACAATCGTTTTGCCTTGATGATTGGCTAAATGAGGAATCTCGGGAAGAAAAGGAAGATATTTTGCAACCTTGCCCGTTTTGTGGAGGAAAAGCGGTTTTGCATGTCAAGAATGGCGTTCGTGCAATGTGCGAGGATTGCGGAACAGGTACAATTTCATTAGTTGACGGAGAATCACAGGGAAAGCCGACAAGCGGTGCGGTTCAGTCTGTGATTGAAAAGTGGAATAAGAGAGCAGGAGATTAACCATGACACAATACCAATGGGTACTCTGCCCCATCTGCGGAGGAAAAACCCGAACGAAAATCAGACCGGACACCGAGGCGAAAAACCTCATTGTGTTCTGCCCGAAGTGCAAAAGGGAAACAGTTATGGATATTAAGGATATGGAAAGTAAGGCGGTGAGCAATAATGGGAATAATTAGAAATAAAATGGTGATTATTCATCATTACAACAAAGATGTTATTACAGAAATGCGTAATGACGCTATTGAACATTTTCAAAAAGCGGTAGAGGAAGATGTTGGGCGGCAGTATGATGTTTCAACGCAGATGGTAAGTCCGATATTGGAAAGTTACATCAATGGAGAATATTCATTCGTTATTATGGGGGAATGTTCAAAGTTGGGATGGGAAACAGCAGATATATTTGAACGGTGGCGGCAGAAGTATATTAACAAGTGGAACGAGAACGAAGAAACATATAAGCTATTAGAAGTTGATTTTGGGGAAGAATACCCATGTAAAATTGAAGAATACAATTAGTGCCAGTAACAAAGTTTCAGTGCCAGTAGATACGTGAGAGCGTGTTTGCTGGCATTTTTATTTTGACATTATCTAATTTTTGATATATTTCCTAACCCTCCTAAGAGGGTGCATCCGTCAGTAATGGTGCTGTAAAGGCGGTTTGATTCCGCATGGGTGCATTACACGGTTGCCGTAGCGCACAGGTATCGGCATTAAATAAAAGTTTAAGCATGGGATTAGCCGTGTATTTCCCTATCCTAGCGTCTGCCCCTTGTGGGTGGGCGCACTCCACGGGAAACGGCAACGATTGGTGGTGTTGCGGCGGACTGTAAATCCGTTCCCATGCGGTAAACATTGTTGGTTCGATTCCAACTTTCCCGATTTGCAGAGTGCTACTGCTGATGTGGGCGTGGCTGATTTATCCCCACAAAGAATGACAATGCCAGAATGAGGAAAACCCTCACTGGAATAGCTAATGGCGGACTGGATAGCACACAGAGATTCCGCCTAATGGCGTATCGCCAAGTGGTTAAGGCACAGGACTTTGACTCCTGTATCGTTGGTTCGAATCCAACTACGCCAGCTACCCCGGCAGTGGTTTATCTGCCTAAATCCATACAGCGGACACGCTGTTAAAAACCATGTTAGGAGGATATGACACATGAAAAACATTGAACAGATTTTGAAAGAAGCAGGAATTGAGGTTACGGACGAACAGAAAGCAGCGGTCAATGCGGCGGTGACGGAGAACTACAAGACCATTGCCGAGTTTGACAAGCAGGCTAAGAAGCTGACGGCAGCAGAAGCGGATCTGGACAATTACAAAAGGCAGCTTGACACGGCAAATGAAACCCTGGAGAAGTTTAAGGACATCGACCCGGAGAAGCAGGCAGAGGAAATCCAGAAGTATAAGCAGGCGGCGAAAGAAGCGCAGGAAGCGGCTGATAAGAAGATTTTGCAGCGTGACCAGAGGGATTATCTGAAAGGCGAGTTCGATAATCTGGGCATCAAATCGGGACGTGTCAGGGATTCGCTTATGCGTGAAATCATGGGCGAGGACGGTTTGAAGTGGAAGGACGGCGCATTTATGGGGCTGTCGGACTATCTGGCAAAGGAGAATGAAAAAGACCACTTCTACCAGACCGAAGCTGAAAAGGCAGAAGCCGAAGCCAAAGAGAAAGCCGCCGGAAGTGCGCCGAAGTTTACGGACAAGTCCGAGCCGAAGCAGACCCCGGCAAAAGATACCAGTCCGGCTCCTGTGATTTTCTAAATCAAACAGAAAAGAAAGGACAAACAAAATGGCTATTGATTCATTAAATCTTGTAAAACTTTCCGATTTGGCAGGAACCGAAGATGGAAAGCTGAAACTTGCAGAGGAATATAAGGGCATTATTGAGAATGTCGGCAGGCGGACAATTTCGAGCCTTTTCAAAAATCAGAGATTATCCGGCGACCCGCAGGCAGGAACGCTTGTGGCAAAAAGATTTGCTTCTGCGAAGTCCGAGGAATACGGTACGGCAAGGGCGGCAAGAAAAGGAAAGCCCGGCAGGGGATTTGAGGTTGCTGTTGATATCGACATCGACAAGGAAATCATGGAGGAATACGAGGAAAAAGACATCCGGCTTGGCGGCATTCCGGGGCTGTTGTCCGAGAGAAGAACAGCTATTACCCGTGCCATGGTTCGGGAACTGGACGAAAATTTCTTCCTTGTAGCTGTCGGAAAGCGCAAAGAGAGTGACGGAACTGTTGGGACTGTTACCGGCGGTACAGAGGTTACAGTGTCTGGCGATACCATCAAAGACCGTGTAACGGCGGTAGTGATGAAGCTGCATACTGCAAAAAATGAGTTTGTGGACGGCATTGAGAAAGAGGACATCCATGTTGTCCTGTCCCCGGAAGCCTACGAGGAAATGCGTGATTACATCGACACCAAAGGAAATGCCAATGTTCAGACAGACGTGGCGGAGTTTGGGCGGTATCACGGCGCATGGATTTACTCCAATGTTCATCAGCCGGAGGGCGTTGAAATTATCGCTATGTGTACCGGGGCGATTGCGGAGCCGGTTATGGCAGACGAATACCAGGCAAAGCAGATTGAGCTTTCCAATGCGTATGCAATCGGTATGTTTTTCCACTACGGCTGTAAGGTTGTTATGCCTGACCTGATTTTCTTTAGCAAGAAACCGGGTGCAGCCAGCGCAAGCGAAACCGGAGAGGAATCTGGAGACACGACAAGGGCAAAGAGTACGAAGCTGTCATAAGGAGCAAACCGGAATGAAGCAAACAGTGGTATTTGACTTTGATGGAGTAATCCACAGTTATACAAGCGGCTGGGTTAGGGAAGATATAATCCCTGGCCCTCCTGTTCCCGGAATAAAAGAATCCATAGACGGCATGAGAGCCGCCGGGTATGAAGTTGTCATTGTGTCTACAAGGTGCGCCCATGTTGGAGGACTGGGGGCAATCAATGAGTGGCTGACAAAGTATGGAATCACAGTTGATAGTGTCCGAACTGAAAAGCCGCCCGCAATTTGCTACATTGACGACCGGGCAATATGCTTTGACGGACACCCAGAAACTTTGCTTGAAAAAGTGCGAAGCTTTAAGCCGTGGAACAAATAGGAGCAAGCCGGCATGGGATATGTAAAGTATTTCATGCCGGAAACCAGATTGGAGGAAAATAAAAGCATGAAGAAATTATTTATTTCACAGCCCATGAAAGGCAAGACGGACGAGGAAATTTTGGCAGTAAGAGAAAAGGCAATCAAGAGCGCAGAGGAAAAGTTGGGCGAGCCGGTAGAGGTTATTGATTCTTTCTTTCAGAGCGCACCGGCAGACGCAAGACCGCTGTGGTTTCTTGGTAAAAGCCTTGAGTTGCTGTCTACGGCTGATGTGGCTTTCTTCGCTAAAGGCTGGGAAGATGCAAGGGGCTGTAAGATTGAGAACACTTGCGCCATTGAGTACGGCATTGATGTTGTGATTGAGGATTACACAGCGCAGTAAGGAGCGTAGCCTATGGGATATGTAACCTACGACTACTACAAAAGCATATACGGCGAGGATTCGATGCCGGAAACCGACTTTAATAGGCTGTCATGGGAAGCCTGCCGCAGGGTGGACACACTCACGCTGAATAAGCTGAAATTCGCATTTCCCACCAATGAGGACGATATTGAAGCCGTCCGGCGGTGTGTCTGCAAGCTGATTGAGATTGCCGGGCAGATTGAAGCGGCGAATAAGCGTGTATCAGAGGGGCAAGGGTATATTACGGACGAATCCGGCGCACTCCGGGGGAAAGTGGTGTCTTCCGTTTCCTCCGGCAGTGAATCCATATCGTACACGGCAAAGGCAGAATCCAGCAGCACACTGATTGACGCTGTTTTGTCTGACAAGGCGGCGCAGGAGCGTCTATATCGTGACACGGTGAGGGAATATCTCTCACTCGTGCCTGATTCCAACGGCGTGAATCTTCTGTATGCCGGAATCCCCTACCCACGCCGCAATGCCCCGATAAGCAGACCGCCGGAGAATAAGCCGGTGGAGAATCCGGAGGAAAGCGAGAAATTATGAAAGAACAAAAAGTGAATATTCTTGGAACTGAATGGAAAATCGTCACTTGCAAGGAAGAAGAAAGCGAATTGCTGAATGGAAAATACCGTGACGGTTGCACTGACAATTCCACAAGAACAATTTATATCTGTGAGAAAAAGCCTGACTGTGAATTGCAGGATTACGAGATGTGGAAACGTCTTTCTCTGCGGCATGAGATTTTTCATGCGTTCCTTTTTGAAAGTGGTTTGGACGCAAGCTCAAATTGCACAAATCGACCGTGGGCAGAGAATGAAGAAATGGTTGACTGGTTCGCCATTCAGTCCCCGAAGATTTACAAAGTCTTTGCGGAACTGGATATTTTGTAGGAGGGTGGTTTTGGTGGAAACTCAAAAAGCGATTGATAACCTTATTTCGATGAAAACCGAAATTGAATTTGAATCTGACGATACAAAGCAGATGAAAAGAATCAAGATTGACACAATCAATGAAGCAATTAAGGCTTTAAAGAAGCAAATGGAAGATTAGGTGTTTGCCATATGGGAATAGGCTATGTTGACAGCGTGGTTGTCTATAACCGCTACATAAACGGACTGATGGAAACAGAAACATATTTCGGCACACGGTTTGACAATGTGCGGATTGAGTTCACGCAGGAAGAAAACCAGACCAAAGCAGGAAAAGAAAATGTAAGTACTTGTCTGCTGAAAATCAAAAATAACAGCACGCTTCCAAAGCCATTCAAAGACCCTAAAAAGTGGGAAAAGCTGACTACGGAAGAAATGCTTGAATACTTCACTTTGAATACTGGCGGTGATTTCTTTGTTATTGTAAAGCGAGAAGGACTTAACCTTGACATTGAACCCCCTACTGGATTGATAGAAAGCAGTACAAGTGAACTTTACAACGGTAATTTCTTTGAGTACATGAAAGCGAATTATGGTTATGTGTATTCTTTGAATAGCTTTGCACAGCTTGATTTGATTCCGCATTTCCAAGTGGGCGGATTGTAACACGGCTATGCGTTCAGCGTTGATACAGTGGACGTTTATACATTAATACCAAGATTTGAAATAGGAGGAAGATAAGAAGATGAAAGAGATTAAATTTATTATACCTGAAAACGGAGAGAAGTTATCTGCAAATGCTGATGAACTGCACAAGGAACTTCTGAAACTTCCAGCTGAAATGTATGTGAATTTGTATCACATGATGAAAAGCAAGATGGAGAACAGCTATTTTGTTTCAAATGGCTGCATTTCTGCCAGTTCTATTTCTTCTGGCGTAGTAAGGATTTAGCCTATGCCCGAAGAAATCAAAGAACGCCTATCCAAAACAGAATATGATAAAGTCGGCGAAATGCTGCTGGAACTGATTGCAGAGTGTCCGTATATACCGGCAGGAGCAAACATCAAATATAACTCTAAGGATGTCGGCAAGTGCGTGTATATCATAACAGCCGGGGGGAATATCAAGAGCCGGAATGTGCTTGGTGGATTTACGGCAGAACTGACTATCCAGGTTGCCTACCAGAGTTTTCCGCAAGGCAACGGACAGATGATAAACGCACAGGCAGTCGTGGACAACATTACCGGATGGCTGGAGGATATACAGAACCTCCCCCGGCTGACCGGAAACAGGACTATAACAAAGATTACCGCAAGTGGCAGCTTCCCGGATGTGGAAGAGGTTGAGGGGGATAAGTCAACCGTGTTTGCTGCTAATGTAGTGATGGAATATGAAGTAGAGTAAGTAATTACCGGCTTGCGATTGGAGCAAGTCGCTGACCCCTAAAAGTTATGGGGTAGAAAGGAGAAAAAGTATGCCCGAAACAACAAAAACAGGAAAGATTCTAAGAGGACAGAGGGCCATGTGGCTGACGTTCGATAATGCAAAATACACATGCCTTGGGAAAGACTCTGATGATCTGTCAATCGACATGAACCCAGACACCGAAACAATCAAAAACGTCCAGGGGGAAACGACCTTCGTCAACAACGGTTATACACCGTCCATGAGCAACGAATACATAGCAAGGCGGGAGGATGCGATCTATCCTCACATCCAGTACATCGCAGACCATTTGGCGGTGGATGATGAACACACGGCGGCAACCATGATTGTGGCGACTCTTGACATCGAAGTAAGTGAAACAGGAGCAAAAACAGCGACCGGATCAGGATATTCCGTCCCGGTTAAGATTGTTGTTGATAATGACGGTGGTTCTACATCTGGTTATGCTATTCCGTTTACAATCAATGAGGACGGGGCCCGTACTCAGGGGACTGTATCGGTAGCCGACAAGGTTCCGACATTTACCGCGGGAAACGCATCTACGGTGAATGATAATAACGAATCATCCCTGTCTGATTGAGGTGGAATCTTATGATTGGAAAAATAATTTATGGTAAATTTGTCCCCTTCTCTGATTTAGGGGGTAGGGCAAAACCATTTTAACACCGAATAAAGCTGTGGTGTCGGGTGCGGACGGAACTTTGCGGGCCAGCGAGGTTACAGCGGAGGAAGTAGGTTTCCTGGCTGGACTGACTGGGAATGTGCAAGAGCAGATGGATTTGTTTGATTCCTATAGTAATGTTGCAAGGGCGAACGACACAGACTTTAATGAGTTTGCGAGAAAATCGGCTGTGAACGGAAATATCATTCCGTTTATAACTGCACGAATGAAAAACGCTCCTTTTTCACCTGATACTATTGCTTTAGGGATGCCTTTTTTTAGAAAAATTATTTTCTACGGATATATATGTAATTTATTTTGATTTGCACGCAAAATCAAGCGGAGTCTCTAACGTGAGACCATCTTAGCAGTATAAATTTAAGGGAAGAAAGGTCGCAATATGGGAAAATATAACTTAAACTTAGAAGGCGCAGAAATAGACGAAATCATCCTAAACAAGCACGGTGATAAAATAGAAATTTCTGCGGACGATGCAAGCCTTTTTGATAAATTTGCAAATGGGTTTGACGAGATAATCAAAATGGCAGACGGAATGCCGGAAAAAATGGAAACGGTTGAAAAGGAGTTTGAAGGAAAAGAAGATTCTGACATTCAGAAATCTGTAGCTGTGTCGAGAGTGCGTGTTGAGTTCTGCGAAAAAGCGATTGGCATTATCGATAATATTTTTGGCGAAGGAACAGCAAAAAAGTCTTTCAGAGACGGGTATGAGGCAATTCCCGATTTTCTACCGGACGAGGACATGTTCATTGCGTTTTTTGAGAAAATGACCCCAATCATGGAAGATATCTTCAACCGAAAAATGGAGCGCCAGGAAAAAGCAAGCAAGGCACGTATGGCGAAGTATCAGCCGCAGGATCATAAAAAGCCGCAGAGGAAAAGCACAAAATGATAGGCGCATTACCGGAAACATTGAGCGTAGGCGGCGAAGATTATTCCGTCCGGGCTGATTATCGAAACATCCTGCAAACCTTCGAAGCGTTCCAGGATCCGGAGCTTAAGCCTGCGGAAAAATGGATCGTTGCAATCTATCTGATATTCGAAAAATTTTCCTGCGCTGACGATGTGATCCATGCGGCGCAGGATGGTTTCGATTTGGAAGAAGCGCAAGAACGGATATTATGGTTTATCTCTGCAGGGCAGCCAGAGGAGAGCATAGTGGAGCTTCCGGTATACAACTGGACGCAGGACGAACAAATGATTTTCTCTGCAGTCAATAAGGTTGCTGGGAAAGAGACAAGGGAATTGGATTACCTGCACTGGTGGACGTTCCTGGGATATTTTAACGAGATCGGAGAGGGAACTTTTTCATTCATTGTTGGAATAAGAGATAAGCTGAATAATCACAAAAAGTTAGAAAAACACGAGAGGGAATTTGTCATGAAGAACAAAAAACTTGTCAAGCTGGAAAGTCCAAAAACAGAATCTGAACTTGCGGAAGAAATGGAGAATCAGGCTATTCGTGATGAGGTGTTTGGATGACAGAAAAAAGAGATCGGCAGGACGTCCCGGGAGATTGCGGATCGGGGCAATACTGCAGAGGTCAATCGGAATAAGGAAACAGCACATTGAAAACTGAATATTGATTGGCAATTTGTTAATTTTAAAAATTTTTACTTATCCTATTGACAATTATAACGCATTGCGTTATAATGCATACATAAGATAAATCAAGAAGGAAATGAAAATGTCAGAATTTTATAGTGCAGTATACGAGGGAACAATCAACGAGGTAGCAGATTATATCAGGGGAAATTTTGAGGACTGCCAGTGGGATTGCCCAACGGGAATAGAGGATGTTGAAGGCATTATTGACGTGCTCAGTGCAGAGCCAGAAATTGCAATCGAAATTGATTACAACGGAAATATTCGTTGTAAAGGCGATGTGGAAACTTTTGCAAACATTGTAAAGGATTAGGAGGTAATGTGATGGGTGGACGTGGAGGAAATAGTGGCTTGTCATCTCAATCAACACAGGAAAAATTATTTGAGAGAGAGCGGGAAATTAGCGCACGGAAAAAAGAGTTAAATGACATTTTGCGAGATAGCGATGAATGGAGCATAAGGAACCCATCTCCTGAAATAGCAGCAGAACAGAAAAAGCTAAATGCTGAACTCGAAGAAATCAAGGAAAAGAGAAGAAACCTGCCAAATCTTACTTTTTATGTTGTAAATACAGAAACTGAAAAAATTGAAAAAGTTACTGTAGACAATAAGGGAAGCCATCATTATTCTCCAGAAATACGAGCGATTGCGAAAGCAACAGGAAAGATTGATGAAATTGCTCTTGATTACTCGCAAAGCGGAAAAGTAAAGTCTTTTGAAAGCAAAAAACAAGCAGAAAATTATACAAAAAGCACAAATCGAAAAGTAACCGCAGAAGATGGAGAGAGGTGGCGTAAAAAAGTAAGACGGGCACAAAGAATGATTACATACGACAACTTTTAAATGGAAATAATATGAGTATAAAAGAATTGAGAGTTATAATGAATATGTCTCAAAGACAATTTGCGGAATATTTTGGAATACCAATAAGGACTATACAATGTTGGGAAATAGGGCAAAGGAAACCGCCCGACTACATACCAAAACTTTTAGAACGAATATGGATTTTAGAGATTGCCAACCAATAAATGATTGGCAATTTTTTTATTGTAGAAAGGAAAGATAATGTATCGGCAGACAAAGAATTATCAAAATCTCCAAAAACGCATATTTGACGGCGTGGGAGAATACGGCATACCACAGATAGAACCGACACAGTATAAAAAATGCGAATGGATAGGTTTCAACTACGCCAGAAGCGAAAAGAATAGAGCCGGCAAGGGAGTGCATTTCTTCCTTGACGATTATCAATTCTCCGTAGTTTGGCAGAATCCAGACAAGTACCTTGACATGTTCCGGCAATTCACTCACGTCATGTCCCCGGACTTTTCTACATACACTGACTTTCCGAAAGCCATACAGATATACAATCATTACCGGAAGCACTGGGTGGGAGCATATCTGCAAGAGAATGGTGTGAATGTGATTCCGACAATCTCATGGAGTACGCCTGACAGCTTTGAATGGTGCTTTGACGGGGAGCCAATAGGCGGCGTGGTTGCGGTATCAAGTGTAGGTGCGGCAAATAGCAAGGTAAAGAAAGCGCTGTTTCTGGCAGGATATAATGAAATGATGGACAGATTGCAACCGGAAGTGGTATTATTTATCGGTAAGGTGCTGGAGGAATGCGAGGGGAATATCGTGCAGATTAAAGCGTTTCACAACAGATTTGACGAGCTGAAAGGGCAGTAGAAATACTGCTATTTTAATTTGGTACAAATTTCTTTTTCACAAATGATATAATGAAAATAAAACCCCGGCTGATAATTGGATTCAGTCGCTAACCTGAAAAAAATACAGGCAGAGACACGGCATCTCTGCTATTTGGAGGTGTCTTTTTTATGGCGCAATATGATGGAAGTGTCAGAATAAATACGGAGATAAATAGTAAAAAGGCATCTGCGCAGCTTATGTCTTTAGAAAATCGAATTGTAAAAGCTGCTGACAAAATGGCTGCTCTTCGCTCAAAAATGGATTCCTTGAAGAATGCAAAAATACCAACGAAGGAATATGAAGAGATATCCGATCAGATAAAAAAAGCAGAATCTGAATTTGATAAATTACTAGAAAAACAAGAAAAGATGCAGCAGGAAGGAAAAGACAACGGTGTTGCATGGGATAACCTTAACGAAAAAATGGGAGAGGTTAGAAATACGATTAGTTTTGCGCAGTCAGAATTGCAAGACCTTGTAGATACAGGAAAAGCATTTACACTTGGTTCTGATACGGAAAATTACAAGAAATTAAGCCAGCAGTTAAAGTACTTGGAAAATGATTACAAAGTCTTAATCCAAAGAAGGGCAGAATTTGAGGAAAAGCACAATATAAAATCATCCAGTGATGGATATGAAAGATTGAGAGATTCATTGGAAGATGTGAAAAGTATTTTTTCAAAATCTATTTCTCCAATGCAGAAATTTAAAGATGCATTCACGTTTCATGATGTAGATCAGAGCGAATATGAAAGGCTGGAAAATTCGCTGAATGATTTAAAAGATACTGCAAGGCGTGCTTCGGATTCTGTCAAAAAATCATTCTCAGAGTTAAAGGAAAATCCAATATCGGCAAGTGCGGGGGCGGCCCTGGATATTGGAAACAAAATGAATGCTGCTGCCATTTCAGCCATGGGGAATATGGTTGACATGCTGGGAAATGGAATTTCCAAATCAATCGCTCTATTTTGGCGCATGAGAGATTCTATTGGAAAAGCCGTAGACTCTGCGGTTTTGACCGTAAGAGAAAAAATGGCCGGTCTTGCGGCAAGCATGATTAATACATTTCTTCATCCGATTCAGACAATAAAGAATGCGACAAAAACGTCTGTAAGTGGTATATCAAATATTTTGAAAAGCAGTCTTTCATCCGCTATGGACGGACTAAAAGAAAAGGCTGCCGGCGTTGCTGCAAGTATCATAAACGGAATCGTGCATCCGATTCAGACATTAAAAAACATAGCTCCTGCGGCTATAAATACTGTGAATGGGCTCCTACATAAAATGCAATCCACCATAAAAGGCATAACAGGTATGCTTTCAAAAACGGTTTCCGGATTAAAAAAAATAGGAAGCTCTATAGTTGGTGTATTTAAGAAAGCAACTTCTGTTGTAGGCGCACTTTCTGGAAAAATAAAAGCACTGGCACAGAAACACATGCCACGCTTGAGAAAAGAAACGAATAAAACAAATTCGTCATTTTCCACTTTTGGACGAAGGATCAAGGAGCTCTTACTGTCTGCTTTGATTTTTAACCGGATTAGTGCCGCACTAAATTCTCTGGTTTCTGGTGCGAAGGAAGGGCTCAACAACCTTGTCATGTACTCTGACAGGGTGAACGACAGCATGTCGATGCTGATGTCCTCCATGACCAGACTGAAAAACAGCCTTGCAACTGCCTTCGCCCCGATCCTGAATGTGGTAGCGCCGATATTGTCCCGGTTTATCGACCTAATCTCGGAAGCAGCGACCAAGGTAGGAATGTTCTTTGCGGCACTGACTGGTCAAACAACTTTTGAAAAAGCAATAAAGGTTCAGCAGGACTACAGGGAGAGCTTGGAAGGGACGGCGGAGGCTGAAAAAGAAGCCGCAAAAGAACAGGATAAATACCTGTCTGGACTGGACGAAATCCGTAGGTGGGAAAGCAACAAGGACGAGGACGAAGAAGATGAACTGAAGCCGGAGGATATGTTCACAACTGTTCCGGTCGAAAATTCCATGGTTGAGCTGGCCGACAAGGTTAAGGACGTGTTTAAGAAGCTGTTCGCCCCGCTGAAAGAAGCATGGAACCGGGAAGGAAAATTCGTCATGGATTCCTGGAAATACGCCTTGAAAGAAGTCTGGAAGCTGGCGAAGGATATCGGTCGGGACTTCCTAAAAGTGTGGAATCAGGAAGCCACAATTGTCATGCTTGCGGATATGCTGCACATCCTGGGGGATATCGGTTTGATTGTCGGGAACCTGGCTGGAAAGTTCCGAGAAGCATGGAACTATAACAATACTGGACTGCACATTCTGGAAAATATACGGGACATATTTGCCGTGATTATCCATAATATCCGGGAAGCTGCAGACTATACCGTGGAATGGACGAAAACGCTTGATTTCAGGCCGTTGCTGACATCAATCGAAAATGTGACCGGATCATTGATTCGGTTTGCTGATTTTGTCAGTGGCACACTGGCAGACTTTTATACGCAATTTATTCTTCCTCTGGCAAGCTGGAGCTTATCAGAGCAGGGACTCCCCCGGCTGTTCAATATATTGGCCAGCTTTATGGATTCTGTGGACTGGGAAGGGCTACGATCGGCGCTGAAAAGTTTGTATCAAGCATTGGAACCTTACGCAGAAGAAATTGGAAACGGCTTGATTGACTTTATAGAAAAGATAAAAGATGAGGGCGTGGAGTTTTTCAATTTCCTTCCGGGAGCCATACAGAGGGCAGCGGATGCGCTTAGAGCAGGCGATCTTCCGGCAGCGTTTATGGAGTTCGGCAGCATATCTGGCGAAGCTGTAAAAATGGCTTTTAATAACATTCGACATGCAATTGAAAGCATCAACTGGGGAGAGATTGGAACGCTGATTGCATCATTTATAAATGGAATAGACTGGATGGGCGTGGGGCAATCGTTTTTTGGCGCATTGGTATCTGCAATCAATGGCGCTATTGATATGATTTACAATTTTATTACCACAACCGACTGGCGTGCAATTGGAGCGGCGTTCGGAACAAACCTGTCTAATGCATGGGCTTCTATTGACTGGGGACAGGCCGGGGCAACGGTGGGAGAAGCGTTCAAAGCGTTTTTCAATTTTATAGCTAAAACGATAGAAAATATTGATTGGTTTATGGTCGGTGAAAGCGTAAAGAATTTCCTTGTTGGAATTGATTGGGCTGGTGTTGCTGATGCGTTTTTTGAAGCTGTAGGTGCTGCAATTGGTGGGCTTGCAGAATTTCTCGGTGGGTTAATTGCGAGCGGTGTAGAAGCTGCGAAGGATTATTTCCAAGAAAAGATTGAAGAGTGTGGAGGAAATGTTGTCCTTGGTATATTAAAAGGAATCATAGATGGAATAGCCGGGATTGCAAAATGGATATATGACCATGTTTTCAAACCATTCATTGACGGATTTAAAACAGCATTTGGAATCCACAGCCCATCAACCGTCATGCAGGAGCAAGGCGGATTTATTGTTGATGGAATCCGAAAAGGAATATCCGACAAGTGGACTGGGTTTGTTCAATTTTGGACAGAAAAGAAAAACCAAATGATTGAAAAATTCAATGACATAAAAGAAAAATTTCTCACAAAAGGCCGGAACGTTGTTGATGGAATTAAGAGCGGTATTTCTGAAAAATGGGGGGATTTCACCACGTTTTGGGGAGATAAAAAGGAAAATCTGGTAAGCAAATTTAACGACATCAAAGAAAAAATCGCTCCGAAGGGGAGAGCAGTTATCGAAGGTATTCGCAACGGAATCAACGGAGAATGGGGAAGTTTTGACGGTTTTCTAAGTCAAAAAAAAGGAGATATTCCAGGAAAGTTTTCTGGAATTGAAAATGATATGTCGGGCATAGGAAAGAAGATTGTAAACGGGATTGTTAGCGGAATACAGTCTATATGGAGTTCGTTGACAAACATTGCCGGAAAGATTGCAGACTTGTTTAATATAAACATCAAGGAACCAAAAGTAAGTTCCGGAGGCCGCACAAGTTCATCTTCCCGGCGGTCTTTCCGCTCCGTGACAGAAGTTCCATACAATCGTGTTATGTCTACTCTTGCAAGGGCTCCCATACCCTACCTTGCCACAGGTGCTGTAATACCACCAAACCGTGAATTTATGGCTGTATTGGGAGACCAGAAGCACGGAAACAACATCGAAGCCCCGGAATCCCTCCTAAGAAAGATTGTACGGGAGGAAGCAAGAGGAAATCAGTCAGGCAGCGGCAATTATCACTTTACTGCAAACATCAACAGGCGTGTGCTCTTTGATGAGATTATCGAAGAAGGGAAGCTACGGCAGACAGTAACCGGCCAGAACCCGTTTGAAATGGCGTAGGGGTGTGACATATGAACAGATACATGATAAATGAAGTAGTGATAAAGCAACCCGATGAAGGGCTTGGATATAACTTTGAGACAACATACACGGAGGACTCTACCAGGGTACAGACCGGGGAGGGTTTCTTTACTCCCCTGTTTACCGTGGAGAGTTTTGCTTACAAGGCTACATATTTAACCCTTAGGGAAATGTCTACCATATTGCAGATGGTTGCAAAAGGGCAGTTTTTCAACTTCTATTACATGTCACCGTATTATGGGCGCTGGCGGACTGATACTTTTTACGTTGGTAAGGGCTCTCTTAATATTGGCTGGTTTGACGATGTGACCGGTCACTATGATGAACTAAGCATGAACATTATCGGGAGGAATCCGATTTGAAAACTGTAAGCAACGAATACATAAAGACGATGAAAAACCGCCGGGACTTTTATGCAGTGGCGGAAATTACATTCCAGGACGGCACAAAAAAGACATTGGAAAAGAAGGACTTCACTATATCTGGAAATTCCGTAGTTCAGAGCGCCGGAAGCACGACCTTTCCGCTCGGTATGGTAGTTCCCCGGATAGTGAATATTTGCCTGATGAATGACGATGACAGGTGGTCGGAGTATGACTTTTATGGGACAAAAATCTTCCTTAGAACAAAATACGATCTGGACAGCGGCCTGACAGAACCAATTAATGTTGGAAATTTTACCGTTATCACGCCGGAGTCCTATGGAACCACGATACAGATTACCGCAACGGATGATTCGTACAAATTGGATAAGGATTATACCACCAATATAAGATATCCGACCACACTGTTGACCGCAGTGCAGGACTCTTGCCGGACATGCGGAGTAACCCTGTTTTCAACAGTTTTTACAAATAACGGATATGAAATCCAGCAGAAGCCGGAAAATCTGACTCACCGGCAGTTTATCGGCATGTGCGCCATGATTGCCGGAGGGAACGCATTTTTTGACGAATACAACAGGCTGGTTATCCAGACATATGATTTTTCTGAGTTTGAGCGAACAGGACTTGACGGGGGATATTTCGACAAGCTGAACGCAACCCGGTATCAATCAGGAGACAATGCGGACGGCGGCAGTTTCAACCCGTGGAATACAGGAGATGTATTTGACGGAGGAAATTTCAGGGATATGAAAAATATCCATTTCCTCCAGACCTTTAAAAGCGGCCTTAAGATCGGAACGGATGACGTGGTAATCACGGGCGTGAAGCTGACCAAAGACAAGGAAGAGTGGCTTTACGGCTCTGAGGGATATGTGCTGTCTATGGAAAACCAGCTTGCGGCCGGAAAAGAGGAGGAAACTGTCGCACTCATAGGCGAATTGATTGTAGGTCTGCAATTCCGACCATTTACCGGGGATAGCGTGGCTTATCCCCTGGCTGATTTCATGGATTTAGCAATTCTGATTGATCGGAACGGGAATGTATATAAGACGGTTATAACCGATATAGATTTTCAGTATTTTGGCTTTACAACGCTGAAATGTTCTGCGGACAGCCCGATCAGAAACAGCAGTAAGTACTACGGTAACGAAGTGAAAGCTATCGTATTAGCCCGGCAGGAAGCTGAAAAGGAGATATCTGATTACGATAAGACAGTGCAGGATATGACTGCAATGATAAGCCAGGGGTTCGGGCTGTTCTTTACAAAAGAATTGCAGGAAGATGGATCTTACAAATCATATATGCATGACAAGCCTACGCTGGCAGAGTCTTCATATATCGTGACCAACACAAGCAATGGCATTTTAGTCTCTTCAAACGGCGGCACATCATGGGCAGTGGATAAGAACGGGAATGCGCTATTCAATGTAATTACGACTCATGGACTAAATGCGGATTGGATTATTACTGGAATAATACGCTCTAAGGATGGTTCGGTGTATTTTGATTTGGACAACAACGAGCTCGTATGCAACAAAATGATCAATACAAATGCGCCAAACAATCAGTCTCGTACCGTTGCAGACATTACATACATCCCACCTTCTGGGGTTAGCCTTGGAAGTACGGCGCAACTTCGAATATATCCAGAGGGATATCCTGATGTTGCTACAACCATTAGTTCAAACCAATACAGGAAAGGAACTATATACAACCCTAAAAATCTTGAATTTATTGCGGGAAGCGCTTCTTTTTCTATGGGGAATGATGATGGGAGTGTTCTTAGCGACATTCTTACAGTAGAAGGTGAAATAAATGCTGAAAATGGACTGGCTGTTAATCATATAAGGGCATTGGATGCAGTCGTTGATATTGGTTCAGATTTAAATATGCTTGGAACGAGATCGATTGTGAATTTTCGAGCGAAAACGAGTTTTCGAATTCCGAGCAATGTTACTTGCGATATATATTCAGATGTTGATTTTCACAATTACACAATAAAAAACTTTAAACTTTCAAATTTAGCGGCAAACATAGATTTTAGAAATTATACCGCTTCGAATATAAAAATCAGCAATTTGGTTTCTATCAATGGATATACACCATATAGTGGGAATTTTCCAGTTGTTACAAAAATAGAAAGTGTAGGAGACGGAACCATAAGATGGTATAACTCTAGCGTAACAGTGAAAAATGGAATTATAACAGCGGCTCCGGCTTCTATTTAATAATAAAAGATAGGAGAATAAAATGAACAAAAATAATTCACCAAAAAGAGTAATAATCCCAGCATCAATTATTATGGACAAGGCTTCAAGAGAGCTAAATGCTTTCATAGAAACATACATGGAGCAAAGCGGGATCCCGTCGGAACTGATGATTCACGCAGTAAAGGATGTGCTTTTAAATCTTACTCAGCAAAATCTGGAAAAGGTGTCAACAGACTTTATCAATTTGCAGACACAGATTGCAATGAGTTTGCAGCCGGAAAGTGATGAAAACAAGCAGGAGGATTAACCATGGCTATACTAATGCGCGGCGGAGTATATGACGATTTTGACCCGAACAAACTTCTTCCCAGGGAGTTTGCCGTTGTTTTGAGCAATGACCCAAGCACACGGGACGGCAAAGCAATCTATATCTGTTTCGGGCCCGGGAAAGTGAAACGAATCTCCACATTTGAGGATATGCGGGATGATATGGAGAACGCAGGAGCGGAAGTGTTCGAGCAGTACGATGCGGCATTCAGGGAAATTTTAGCACAAGTCCAGGCGTTGGCCGCACAAACGGAGCAATACAAAGATGCGGTCAATGCCATACGGAACGATATTGTAAATACATACATGCCGCAGATACAGGCCGCCGCAGCTCATGCTGCTGCTGCGAAAAATAGCGCTGATTCTGCTAACAACTCCGCCAAACTGTCAGAATCATGGGCTGTAGGCGGAACCGGTACACGAGTGGGAGAAGATACGGACAATTCGAAGTATTACTCAAAGCAAGCAGCCGATTTGGTGGAGGAAGCAAAACATATTATATCCGCTTCTTCATCGGGGGCGCTGATTCCTATTGATACAAGGCGTTTTGAAGATTTGCCGATCACATCAACGACTGGGTACATGTACAATATCAGCAATGATTTTGTCACGGATGATAGATTCGTGGATGGGGCCGGGAGATTTTGCGGCGCAGGCAATAACGTGTACTGGACAGCTGACGGAATGTGGGACGTTTTGGCAGGGATTCAGGCGGCAGAGGATTTTGTTGGAACAATGGAAGAAGCCGAAAGAAAACTTTCAGCAGGAGAGCTTGCCGAAGGAACAGTCTTGTTTACGTATGAAGATGATACTTCTGAACAGACGGTCGCTTTGGATGACGAACTATCAGAAACAAGTGAGAACGCAGTAAAAAACAAAGTGATTACTGCGGCGATAAACGTTTTACAACAAAATACCATAAAAAAAACTGGCGGTACGGTGACGGGAACGCTAAAAGCAAAAACCATGGTTATAGGGACCACGCCATCAACGGAAATCGGTGCAATATGGATTGAATAGGGAGGATATTTTGCAATGTTTGATATAGATTACATAATACCATGCTATGGAAGGTCTGAGTTAATTAGACCGGGACTGAGAGCTCTTGCAAATCAGTGGAAGAGTGAATTTATCCATGTAATTCTTGTGAACGACTGTTCCCCGAATACGGACTGTGATTACCAGGATCTGGTGGATGAATTTTCGCCATACCTGGACATCCGGTGCATCCGGACTCCGGAGAATGCAGGGCAGGGGCTGGCAAGGCAGTGGGGTATCGACAATTCCAGCCATGATTATTTCATGCTGCAGGATGAAGACGATATGTTAGCAAGTCCTTTAGCTGTGTCTATGTATGTTGGTTCGATTGAGGATAACATATACAAAAAAAATGATGGGGACAAGAACGTATTTGTTTTGGACGAAGAAGGAAACCTGGTTTTGGACGAAACAAAAAAGCCTATCGCAATTATGTCGGCAGCTATCTTAGAATTCGACGATAATCACACAAGAATTATAGAGGCTACTAACAGGATATGGGTAAACGCAAAATTATACAATAGAAAGTTTTTGGAAGAACACAATATCCGATTCAACAAGGCTCAAAGCAGACACGCAGAAGATTATTATTTTATGACATGCTTTTTTCATTGTCTCGATAATGACCCGGATTACGAAGGGATATTATTTACAGACAATCAAATTATGTATCTATGGTATCCGAATGAAAATAGCCAAAGCCGAAAAGACCCGCATTATGGTTTCATGCTATCAGGATATACAATGAACGGTTCCGTCAATGTCTTGAATTTCATGAGGGATACAGAGCTGACCGGGATTGATTGGACTGAGAAAATTGAATCAGTATATCGAAAAACGGTTTTAAATATGCTGACATATTCGTATTTCACGTTTTTGTCCTTTATCCGGCGGGTGGCAACAACAGAGTATGTCCCGGCGCTGGAACTGGACTGGTATATGCTGCGGGATTCCTGCAACATGCTCCGGGAAAAATGCATGGAATATTACGATACATATACATACACCGAAAAGATTGACGAATATCACGATGTGCATTGTTGTACGGATGCGCAGTTCTCAGAACCATGGATTGATCTTGATACATATATTACGGATGGGTGCGAGGAGCTTTCATGGACGTTTGAAGAACTGTTAAAATGCAAAGAAACATATAAGTTCAACGAATGGGGATTCAGGATATGAGCGGACTGGCTGTCAGGAATAAAAGCGGCGAAAAAGTAAATTATACAGGATCGCAGTTTGACGGATTGGAAAGTGTAGGCTCTCATCATCTTTGCGTGCGCACCGGATCGGGCGAAGCAGGTGTGAAAAAGTACGCTTTAACATCCACGCCGCTGAATGATAAATATAAAGCACTTAAGATGCGGATTCCTGACAATGCCGGGGAAAATGCTGGAAAGGATGCTTATATTGCGCAAAGGTATTACGAAGCAAAATCAACCACGCAATCATACTTATACGTGGATTCCCGAGAAAGCAATTATACAGAAACAAACACGATAACGCAAGAAAGCACAACAAGATCTAAAAGCGCTACAACGTCTACTAGAAATAGTGTTGTGACTCGCTATGGGAATTATGTCAATAGAAGTTCAAGTACTTCAGGAAGCGGGACGCTTCGTGTCACCAGACCGCTTTTCAGCCAAACTAGAACGGATGGCGTTGCCGTGATTATGGCTTCAAGCGCTACGTCTAGTACAATTGTTAAACGCACGGTAACGCACACATCCTCAGCAAGAGGGATAGATGGGGCGGCAACGTCATATTGGGGTAGCACCGTTAGCTTTCCATTTCCGTGTTATGTTATAACAAGAAACGCAACTACCAGTAAATCAACAACAGTATCGGTAAAAGAATCTGTTCAGTCAACAACCATGGAAATGACTAAAAGTTCAACAAGAAGCTCTACGTATTGGCAGAGCGGAATCGAAGAAACAACAACATCGGTAATTGCAAACAATGTAAATCTGTAAAGAAGGTGATGAAGTGATATCAAAAGTTATAAACGGACAAATCGTAAGATTTGCGAATAAAGGAGGAGGCGGTGGAGGTTCTGGAACAAATAATTATAATGATTTATCTTATAAACCAAGTATAAATGGTGTTGAGTTAATAGGGAACAGGAATTTCGATTCTTTAGGAATTAATAAAATGACAAATAAAAAAATTTTACAAATAATAAATCAAGCAGAAAGCAAAGGAGAATGATATGGAACAGCAGTACGATGTAATTGATAGTGACGGTTTACTCTTTTTATGGCAACAGATTTTGTCTAGATTTGTGGTAAAAGAGGAAGGAAAAGGATTGTCCACAAATGATTTGACGGATGAGCTTTTGCAAAAAATTCAAAATGCTGGGGATTCATCTTTTAATGGAAATTATGATTCCTTGACAAACAGACCGCAGGTAAATGGAATTGTTTTAACGGGTAACAAAACACTTGCCGACTTGGGAATCACAGAAGCCATTACAAATGCAATTGAAAATGTAAATCAAATTTCTTACGAAGTTAAAGAATCTTTTGATGATTTGCCTTTAACAGGAACAATTGGCGTTTTTTATCTTGTACCTGGGAAAGGTAACGGAAATAATAACTATGATGAATACATATGGAATGCCGAAGGTTCGAAGTACGAGTTAATCGGTTCTATACAAAAACAAATTGATTTATCGGAGTATGTCAAACATGCAGACATAAAACCAATAACAAACGAAGAAATTCTTTCTATAATAAATAGTGTTACTGGGTGATAACTATGGATAATAAAAATATTGATAATTTCGATAAGAATGGAATTTTGTTTTTGGTTAGTGCCTTATGGGGGAAGATTACAAAAAAAATTGATGAAAATATATATAGTTTTACCGAGTCTAAAACGAGGGAGAATATAACTTCCTCAGACCCGATAAAAATAATTCTTGGAAAAATTATGAAGTGGTTTTCCGACCTGTCGGCAGGCGCGGCATCTTCTTTGCTTGGGCAAAATTTGACGGAGAACAAGGCACTGATTTCAGATGCGAACGGGAAGGTGGCGGCTTCTGATTTGGATGCAAGCAAGGTCGAGTTTTTGAGTGGGGTGACGAGTGATATACAGGAGCAAATTAATTCACTAAACTCCACTTTAGAAAATATAGGCGACGAGCCTATAAAGATAATTACGATGTCGGGAAGTGTAATTGATCTTTTCGAAAAATGTAGGAGTGGATTGAACGTATTTATTTGTGGAGGATCATCAGTTGGGCTTCCGAGTCAAACTACAGAGTGGAAATACGGGTGCGGCTTGTTATTCAAAAGAAGCGGCGACGAAGGAACAATGATGCTTTTTGGATACAATAGCACAAAAATTGCCATATGTCCGATATCGAATAAAATCGCAGGTTCTTGGAGGATTATATAGTATACATTATGATTTTGCACTCTGTGGATCGTATATTCTGTATTGATTATTATAAAAATTGAAAAATACAGGAGGTTTCGAATTTGTATAGTCCATTATCATACCAACAGCGCCTTGCGTATCCAGTTTGGAAAAAATAATTGGAAAGTTATATCCAACAGCTGGATATATAAAATTAATACATCCGGCTTCGTGCTTGGAAATCTCATTTTTGAAGTAATCCAATGCACCATATACGGTCCTCACATTTGTGTTTCCTGATGCATTTACGAATGATATGCTACTCGTTTTAAGTACGTATACAAATGCGCCGTTTGGTAAATTGGTTTCAGACCCTCCACCTATATTTTCTAAAGTGGAGTTTAGTGAATTAATTGGAGGGAAATTATTATTTATTATGCAAATAAGGACGCAATCAATAATAACTTGGTACAAATAAAGTCTCAAAAAATCATATAATATCCATAGAACAACATTCGGAGGTGATGCCTATGGACAACTATATCACAAGGCAAGAACACGATGAGTTTGCACGCCGGCAGGACGCTGAAAACGAACGGCAAAACAGAAGAATAAGCCTACTAGAGGATAATGTCCGGCAAATAAACGAACTGACCGTCTCAGTCAAAGAAATGGCTGTCAACATGAGCAATATGCTGAAAGAACTGGAAAAGCAAGGGGACAGGCTGGAAGCGTTGGAAAAAGAGCCTGCGGAAACAACAAAGCAAATCAAATCAGCAATTATCACGGCCATAGTCGGTACGGTTGTAGGCGCTGTCGTGACGGCAATCATTATGATTTTATAATATGAAAGGAGAAACATATGAGCAACTATTGGAAGGAATGGACAAAGAAGGCAAGAGTCCGGGCGGTAAAGACTGTAGCCCAGGCAGCAATCGCCGGGATCGGAACAGCAGCAGCTATGGGACAGGTTGATTGGAAATATGTGCTTTCCTCTTCGGTTTTGGCCGGGATCCTGTCAATGCTGACTTCGGTTGCGGGACTGCCGGAGGTTGAAGCGAAGAAATACGAATAAGGGGAGAAAAAGTATGTCTAAAATATTTGTAATCGCAGGACATGGAGCCGGGGATCCAGGATCCTGCGGGAATGGGTATACGGAAGCGGAACGGGTAAGGGTTCTTGCGAAAAGGATCAAGGAACTCGGAGGAGGGAACGTAATCCTGGGGGATCTCTCCCGGGATTACTATAGAGACAATGGAGTCAGTACCGTAAACTTACCGGAAGAATATCAGATCGTGGAGCTTCATATGGATGCGGGCGTTCCTACAGCAAGGGGCGGACACGTTATCATATTCGGCGGCTTCCAGGCGGATGACTATGACAAGGCCCTGGCAAGCATGCTGGCAGAGATCCTACCGGGACGGAGCCAGATGATTGTGGGAAGGAATAACCTGGCGAATCCGGAAAGGGCAGCTATGCGTGGATATGGGTACCGGCTGGTGGAATTTGGCTTCATCACCAACGCCGAAGATGTAAAGATCTTCAATACCCGGATGGACGATATCGCCAGAGGGGTGCTGGCGGCATTCGGGATCAAGGCAGCAGAGAATAAGACAGAGGAGAACAAGACAGGAGGAGAAGACATGGGCTGCATTTTATCAGTAGAAGGAACGAAGACACAGTATTATTTTGATGGGAAGTCTGTTCACGCTTTTACAAATGGCAAAGAAAAGAATGTGATCAAAAAAGTCTGCAGCGGGATCACAGACAGCATCAAATTGACGGAGGATGAATTTAAGGATTTAAAGAATGTTCTGAAGCGTTCTTAACGCCGTACCGCAAAACAGGCTCCGCAGCCGGACAGTGACTGAATGGGAAGGTGCGCCGGTATCGGCGGCCGCCCGGCAGGGCGTGCAGGTTCTAATTCCATCTTTTCATTGACGGATCTTTTAAATTCAAAGAAAAGCCGCCGTGTTTATGATTGAACATGGCGGCTTTATACTAAATTTACATATCCCACCGGGGCGCTGGACTCCAACGCGACGGAGGAACTGCTCAAGCTCTTCGGCGAGATCAACCGGAACGGGCAGACGATCCTTATGGTGACCCATTCCGTAAAGGCGGCAAGCCATGCAGGAAGAGTATTGTTTATCAAGGACGGGGAGGTATTCCACCAGATCTACCGGGGCAACAGCACAGACGAACAGCTCTATCAGAAGATTTCCGACACGCTGACCGCGCTGGCGTCAAAAAAGTTTCAGGGAGGTGAGGGACGGTGAAAGGTATGTTTTATCCAAAACTGGCCTGGATGGGGATCCGGAAAAACAGCCGCCTGTATGTTCCCTATATCCTGGCATCCATGGGTATGGTCATGATGTACTATATTGTGGCATTTTTAAGTACCAGCAGTGCGCTGCAGTCTGTTCCGGGCGGGGAGGTCATGCAGTCCATGCTGGGATTTGGGATGTATGTGATCGTTGCGTTTTCACTGCTGTTTTTGTTCTATACCAATTCCTTCCTGAACCGCAGGCGGAAAAAAGAATTTGGCCTTTACAATATCCTGGGCATGGGAAAATGGAACCTGGCCAAGATATTGGTGAGCGAAAGCGTGATGAGCGCCGTACTTTCCATAGGCGGCGGCCTGCTGGCCGGAATCACATTTTCCAAGTTCGCGGAGCTGGGGATGGTCAATCTGCTGAAGGGCGAGGCGGAATTTTCCTTTTCGCTGGGAGCAGGGGCAATTCTGGAAACGTTAAAATGGTTCTCTATCATTTTTCTGGTGATCCTGCTCCAGACCTTATGGCAGATCCGGGGAGCCAGCGCGATGGAGCTGCTGCGCAGTGAGAATGCGGGGGAAAAACCGCCCAAAGCAAACTGGCTTCTGGCGCTGGCGGGCCTGGTGATCCTGGCGGCGGCTTATTATCTTGCGGTTTCCATTGAAAATCCGATCGAGGCGCTGCTCTGGTTTTTTGTGGCGGTCATCATGGTCATCGTTGCGACGTATTTACTGTTTATCGCAGGCTCTGTGACGATCTGCAGGATTTTGCAGAAGAACAAAAGCTACTACTATAAGACCAGCCATTTTGTGTCCATTTCCTCCATGGTTTACCGCATGAAGAGAAACGGCGCGGGCCTGGCGTCCATCTGCATCCTGTGTACCATGGTACTGGTGATGCTCTCGGGAACCGTGTGCCTGTATGCGGGCACCGAGGACAGTCTGCGAAACCGCTATCCGAGAAATATCATGGTTGATGCAACCTTTCGGAGCATGGAAGCCATGGAATCCGAGGCGGCGGATCACGTCCGGGAAGCGGCCGGGCAGGCCGTTTCGGCGGAAGGGGACGGGACTTTGACCGCAGAGAATGTGCTGGATTATCCGATCGCGGATTTTTCATGCATCATGGAGGAAGGACAGATCCATACCTATGATGAAAATTACTCTGCGCTTCAAGTGGGAGCCTATGCCGCTGCGTGGCAGATATTTCTTGTACCGCTGGAGGATTATAACCGTATGATGGATCAGAAGGAAACTCTGGCGCCGGGAGAGGTTCTGATCTATACAACGAAACGTGATTATGAGAAGGACACCATTGCGATCAATGACGGAGCGGCAATGCGGATTAAAAAGGTGGTTCCGGAGTTTGTACAAAGCGGTGTGGATGCGGAGCAGATCATCCCGTCCATGTTTATCTTCGTCCCGGATCTGGCGGAAGCGGCGCGTCCGCTGGAAGGGCTTGTGAATGAATGGGGAAATCCGATTCTGGGACTCCACTGGAATTATGGATTTGACCTGGACTGCGGGGATGAGATGCAGATGCGGATCCACGACAGGGTCCAGGCAGCGCTGGAGCAGGAAATGACGCGGATGAAGGCAGAGCAGGACACGCCGGACAGTACGGGGGAAAGTGACGGCGCAGAAGAAGCTTCTCCTTTCCTGGCATACAGCCGGTGCGCGGCAGAAGAACGGGCGACGTTCTACGGCCTGTACGGAAGCCTGTTCTTCCTGGGAATCCTGCTGGGTGTGGTGTTCGTCTTTGCCGCGGTGCTGATCATTTATTATAAGCAGATCTCGGAAGGCTATGAGGATCAGGCCCGGTTTGAGATCATGCAGAAGGTGGGCATGACGGAAACAGATATCCGGCGGAGCGTCAATTCTCAGGTGCTGACGGTGTTCTTCCTTCCCCTGATCATGGCGGGGATCCATCTGGCTTTTGCATTTCCGATGGTCCATAAGCTGCTGATCCTGTTCAGCCTGACCAATCTGAAGCTGCTGCTGATCGTTACGGTCTGCTGTTATCTGGTATTCGCGGTATTCTACATGCTGGTATACCGGATCACCTCCAGAGGATACTATCATATTGTAAGCGCGTGGGCGGAGAAGAAATAAAAAGGGGCAGATTGACAAACGTGCACTTGTGGGATAATATAATGATGAAGTTACAGGCCGCCCATTTACCTGCGGCCTGAGGTGATGATAGGACAGACGACCATCACGTTAATAAAAATTCGGCTAGTATACCCCACACTGATTACCGGTACATTCTCGCGCAGGATAAATTTTCATATGCAAGGAAGCTGAATGAGGCGATGCCGGTAGCATCGTCGATTGAAGCTGACGCGGCAGATGGAAATTTAGACCAGCGAAATGTACGGTTAATTAGTGTGGGTTGTACTAGATATCACAAGTGCCGCATGTGCGGCGGAAGGAGAGAGAAGAAATGAGTAGCGAAATCAGAGACATCAGCCTGGCGGAGTCAGGCGAACAGAAAATCGAATGGGTGAAGAGAAACTGTGACCTGCTGCGCATGCTGGAAGAAGAGTTCAGCCGGACGAAACCATTTACAGGGAAGAAGATCACCCTTTCCGTACATCTGGAGGCAAAGACGGCTTATCTGTGCAAGGTGCTGGCAGCAGGCGGGGCCGAGATGTATGTGACGGGTTCCAATCCGCTTTCCACCCAGGATGATGTGGCGGCCGCGCTGGTGAAGGCGGGGCTGGAGGTCCATGCATGGTACGGGGCGACGGAGGAGGAGTACAATTCCCATATCCGCGCGGTGCTTTCCGCAGAACCCAATATCATCATTGACGACGGCGGCGATCTGGTGCACATGGTCCACACAGAGATGCAGGAACTGATCCCGGCCATCCTGGGAGGCTGCGAGGAGACTACAACGGGCATCATCCGCCTGGAGGCGATGAACAAGGCCGGCGATCTGAAGTTCCCCATGATCCGGGTAAACAACGCGCAGTGTAAGCATTTCTTTGACAACCGGTACGGAACGGGACAGTCTGTGTGGGACGGCATCATGCGGACCACAAACCTGATCGTGGCAGGCAAGATCGTGGTGGTAGCCGGCTACGGCTGGTGCGGAAAAGGCGTTGCCATGCGGGCAAAGGGTCTGGGCGCAAGGGTCATCGTGACAGAGATCGATCCGGTGAAGGGCATTGAGGCGGTGATGGACGGATTTGACGTGATGCCGATGAAAGAGGCTGCGAAACTGGGCGACTTTTTCGTGACAGTGACCGGCTGCGACAAGGTCATTGATGAAGAGGACTTTGTGGAAATGAAAGAGGGCGCGATCCTCTGCAATGCTGGACATTTTGACTGCGAGATCAATATGGCGGGCCTGCGTGCCATGGCAGCGGAATCGAAGGAAATGCGGAAAAACATCCAGGGCTACAAGCTGCCCAACGGACGGTGGATCTTCGTCCTGGCGGAAGGCCGTCTTGTGAACCTGGCCGCAGGGGACGGACATCCGGCGGAGATCATGGATATGAGCTTTGCCATCCAGGCGCTTTCCGCAAAATACCTGGTTGAGCACGGAAAAGAAATGACGGAGATGCTGGTGGACGTGCCGGAGGAGATCGATAAGGACGTCGCGGTGAGAAAGCTCCGCTTCCTGGGAAAAGAGATCGACACGCTGACCGCGGAGCAGGAGGCTTACCTGAACCAGTCTCTGGTATAAGGAAAAAGATAAACTGCCGCTTTGCGGGGATATGTTCAGAAAAAGAAAAGCTGCCTTGGGCAGCTTTTCGTATGTATGGATTCTATCTGTTCGCCAGTGCGCCCAGCTCTTCCAGCATCTTCGGCAGCTCCGTATCCATCGTTTCGTTGCTGAACTGGCAGGTGCCGACCTTCTTGTGTCCGCCGCCGTTATACTTCAACATCAGGCTTCCGACATTCACATCCGCCGTTTTGTTTAGGATGCTGTAGCCGACTGCGGCGGAACAGCCCTGTCCGCCCCGGCCGCTGACAATCCATGCGGAGATGTTCTGCTCCGGATACATACTGTAGATCATAAAACGATTGCCGGTATAAATCGGGTCCACGTGTCTCAGATCGGTGATGATCAGATTACCGTCCACCCTTGTATGCTCGGACACCATCTGTTTGAACTTTTCCGTCTGCTCATTGTAGATCACGATCCGCTCCTGTACATCCGGCAGCGCCAGGATCTCTTCGGTAGTCATGGTCTGACAGGCCTCCATAAGCTTTTCCATTAACTGGTAATTGGAAATGGAAAACTGTCTCCAGCGTCCCAGACCGGTCCGGGGATCCATCAGGAATCCAACCAGGATCCAGCCTGTGGGGTTCATGATCTCATCGATGGTCAGATTGCCGGAATCTACCTTATCGACTGCTTCCATCAGATCATCGAACTGGGGGAACTGTTCCTTTCCGCCGTAATATTCGTAGATGATCCGCGCGCAGGACGGGCAGATGCGGCTCTCTCCCTTATATTTGCCTTCCAGCTGCAATCGTTCGTGCTCGCTGGAGTGATGGTCAAACCAGAGTCCGCAGCCCTCTACAAATGGTACGTTGGCAAGGCAGTCATTCTCATCAATCTCCAACAGGCCGTCCTGGATATCCTTGGGGTGGGCAAATTTCCAGCTGTCGATGATCCCTGCCTCCAAAAGCAGCGCACCGCATGCAAGACCGTCAAAATCAGAACGTGTTACTAATCTCATCAATAACTCCTCCTTGTATTTTTAAATTTTTATAAAATTTCTGAAATCAGACACAAAAACTTATGCCGTTTTCTGCTGCTGTTAGTATAATTTGTCACCAATTTCCGCAGGAAATTGATGACCTGCTTGCGCCTCAGCGCAATTCTTATTATAGCATATCCCTTGTTTTTCAGCAAACATAAATTGCAGAGAAGACAAAAAATGAGGACAGAAAGAACTTTCAAAAAATAAAAAAAGATTGCATTCTTTGGAAAATCATGTATAATGGTAGCGTAACTCAGAAAAAGGTTAGAAACAGAAAACAATATTTTTTGAGGAGGTCATTGAATTATGAAAGTACAGAACATTACAGACATAGAAGGATTTTTTAAGGTGGTTGATCAGTGCAGAGGCAAGGTAGAGCTGGTGACAGGAGAAGGGGACAGACTGAATCTCAAGTCCAAGCTTTCCCAGTACGTATCCATGGCGAATATCTTTTCTAATGGTGAGATTCCGGAGCTGGAGATCCTTGCTTATGAAAAGGAAGATACAGACAGGCTGATCGGATTCATGATGAACGGAAGCAACTAATACGGAGCAGGCTGGGTGGTTCTTGTGGGAGCCACCCTTGTTTTTTTTCATAGAAACGGCAGTCCTTTTTGGCGGAAACAGAAAAGCGGCTGCAGGTGGGAGGTGAAGCATGGGGTTTGTGCATTTACACGTCCATACGGAGTATAGTCTCCTGGACGGTTCAAACAAGATATCGGAATATGTGGCAAGGGTAAAGGAACTGGGCATGGACAGCGCGGCGATCACGGACCACGGAGTCATGTACGGGGTGATCGACTTTTACCGGGAAGCAAAAAAAGCAGGGATCAATCCCATCCTTGGATGCGAGGTCTATGTGGCGCCGGGTTCCAGGTTCGACCGGGAGATCACGGGCGGGGACGACCGTTATTATCATCTGGTCCTTTTGGCGGAGAATAACACCGGCTATGCCAATCTGATGAAGATCGTGTCCAAAGGGTTTGTGGACGGATATTATTATAAGCCCCGTGTGGACAAGGAGCTTCTGCGGGAGTACCATGAGGGGATCATTGCATTGAGCGCCTGCCTTGCCGGGGAGGTGCAGCGATACCTGGTCCGGGGGCTGTATGAAGACGCGAAGGAAAAAGCGCTGGAGTACCAGGACATTTTCGGAAAGGGCAATTATTTCCTGGAGCTGCAGGACCACGGCATCCCGGAGCAGAAGCTTGTGAACCAGCGCCTGCTGCAGATGTCCGAGGAACTGGGGATCGAGCTGGCGGCCACCAATGACGTGCATTACACCTACGCGGAGGACGAGAAGCCCCATGACATCCTGCTCTGCATCCAGACGGGAAAAAAGCTGGCGGATGAGAACCGGATGCGCTATGAAGGCGGGCAGTACTATGTCAAATCCCAGGAAGAGATGGCCGCGCTGTTTCCTTATGCACGGCAGGCAGTGGAGAATACACAGAAGATTGCCGACCGCTGCCACGTGGAGATCGAGTTCGGCGTGACCAAGCTGCCCAAGTATGACGTGCCGGACGGGATGACCTCCTGGGAATATCTGAACAAGCTGTGCTATGAAGGGCTGGAACAGCGTTACGGTGAAGGGGCTCAGGAGAACCGGGAACGGCTGAAATACGAGCTGGATACGATCCAGAATATGGGGTATGTGGATTATTTCCTGATCGTGTGGGACTTTATCAAATATGCCAAGGATCACGGGATCGCTGTCGGACCGGGAAGGGGCTCCGCCGCGGGCAGCATCGTGTCTTACTGCCTGGGGATCACTGATATCGATCCCCTGCGGTATCAGCTTCTGTTCGAGCGGTTCCTCAATCCGGAGCGTGTGTCCATGCCCGATATCGACGTGGACTTCTGCTTTGAACGAAGGCAGGAGGTCATTGATTATGTGGTCCGCAAATACGGCAAGGACCGGGTGGTGCAGATCGTGACCTTCGGAACGCTGGCGGCCCGGGGCGTGATCCGGGATGTGGGCCGGGTCATGGATCTGCCCTACGCGTTTGTGGACTCGATCGCGAAGATGATCCCGAAGGAACTGAACATTACCATCGCGAAGGCGCTGGAGATGAACCCGGAGCTGAAAAAAGCCTATGAGACGGATGAGCAGGTGAAAAATGTCATCGACATGTCCAAACGTCTGGAAGGACTGCCCAGGCACAGCTCCATGCATGCCGCCGGCGTGGTCATCAGCCAGGCGCCCGCGGATGAATATGTTCCGTTATCCCGGGCTCAGGATGGTTCCATTACGACGCAGTTCACGATGACCACGCTGGAGGAGCTGGGACTTTTAAAAATGGATTTCCTGGGATTGAGGACCCTGACCGTGATCCAGAACGCGGTGCAGATGGTGAAGCAAAAAGCGCCGGAGCTGGATCTGAATGCCATTGATTATAACGACCAGGCCGTGCTGGACTACATCGGAACCGGAAAAACAGACGGGATCTTCCAGATTGAAAGTCCGGGGATGAAAAGCTTCATGAAGGAATTAAAGCCTCACAGCCTGGAGGATATCATCGCGGGGATCGCCCTGTACCGTCCGGGGCCGATGGATTTTATCCCTCAGTATATCAAGGGAAAGAACGGGGCGGGATCCATTGTATATGACTGCCCCCAGCTGGAGCCGATCCTGTCGCCCACCTATGGCTGCATCGTCTATCAGGAGCAGGTCATGCAGATTGTCCGGGATCTGGCTGGCTACACCATGGGGCGGAGCGACCTGCTGCGGCGTGCCATGTCCAAGAAAAAAGGGGATGTGATGCGCAGGGAGCGGCAGATCTTTGTCTATGGCGATGAAGAGACCAATGTACCGGGGTGCGTAAAGAACGGGATTGACGAGAAGGTTGCGAATAAGATCTATGACGAGATGATCGATTTTGCGAAATACGCGTTCAACAAGTCCCATGCCGCCGCCTATGCGGTGGTGGCCTATCAGACCGCGTATTTAAAATATTATTATCCGGTGGAATTTATGGCGGCGCTGATGACCTCCGTCATTGAAAATCCGTCCAAGGTGGCGGAATATGTATACGCCTGCCGGGGGATGGATATCCAGATCCTGCCGCCGGACATTAACCGGGGCTATTCGGATTTTTCCGTGGATTCCGGACAGATCCGTTACGGACTTGCGGCGATCAAAAGCATCGGGAAGCAGGTGATCCAGGTCATTGTATCGGACAGGGAGGAATTTGGCAGCTTTAAAAACCTGGAAGATTTTATTCATCGGATGTCTATTAAGGAAGTATTGAATAAAAAGGTGATCGAAAACCTGATCAAGTCCGGCGCGCTGGACTGCCTGGGCGGAACAAGGAAGCAGTTCATGAGCATTTACCTGCAGATCCTGGACCATGTGAACCAGGAAAAAAAGTATGCCATGACAGGGCAGATGACGCTTTTTGATCTGGTGGAAGAGGAGGAAAAGAGTCAGTTCGAGATCCGGCTGCCGGATGTGGGGGAATATACGAGAGAGAACCAGCTTGCATTTGAAAAGGAAGTGCTGGGGATCTACATCAGCGGACATCCCCTGGATGCTTATGAAGCGGCATGGAGAAAAAATATTTCTGCCGTCACGCCGGATTTTCAGCCGGATGAGGAAACGGGGCGTTCCAAGGTTCACGACGGAGCCAGGGAAACCATAGGCGGACTGATCACGGACAAGACCGTAAAATATACGAGAACCAACCAGATGATGGCATTTGTGACCGTTGAGGACCTGCTGGGAACCGTGGAGGTGGTCGTATTCCCGCGGGACTATGAGAAGAACCGGGAGCTTTTGGAGGTGGACCAGAAGGTATTTATCCGGGGAAGAGTGTCCGAGGAAGATGAGAGGCCGAGTAAGCTGATCTGCGAAAAAGTGATCCCCTTTGACCGGAAAAAACGGGAGCTGTGGATCCAGTTTCCGGACAAGGCGGACTATCTGGAACAGGAACAGACATTGTTCGGACATCTGAAGGATTCCGACGGGGAAGACGAGGTGGTGATCTACTGCCAGGCCGAGCGCGCGGTCAAAAGACTGCCCAGGAACCGGAATATCCTGATCACTCCTCAGGTATTAAGCAGATTGATGAATCAGTTTGGGGAAAAGCGGGTAAAAGTAGTCGAAAAGACTATTGAAAACCGTATATAAATAGTATAAAATAAATCATTGAAGAATGTACAAAATCAGGCGGTGCAATTCCTGAATCCTGGTTCCTTGTTTCAGGCGCGGAGGCAGCCGGGAACAGATGTGCCTGGTAAATTCTGATGCTGCAGAAATTCTGCCGGCGGCAGAGTTTTTGCAGGGTACTTAATTTAAATTATATGATATTGAGCGGCAGATTCTTCTGGCGCTCAATACACCTGAGGAGGAAGGAAGCATGGGAGAAATGGAAAACAAACAGGTATTGGATGAAATGGAAGACACGATCCGCACGGTCGGAGTCCTGACAAGCGGAGGCGACGCTCCCGGAATGAACGCTGCGATCCGTGCAGTGGTAAGGACAGCTTTGTCACACGGTCTAAAGGTACGCGGAATCCGCAAGGGATATCATGGTCTTCTGAAGGAAGAGATTATCGATCTGTCCGCCCGTGATGTGTCAGATACCATTCAGCGGGGCGGAACACTTCTCCAGACTGCGCGCTGTAAATCCATGCGTACAACGGAAGGACAGCAGAAAGCAGCGGCGATTTGTAAGAAATACGGTATTGACGCACTGGTGGTCATCGGCGGCGACGGTTCTTTTGCAGGTGCGCAGAAGCTTGCCAATTACGGGGTGAAGACCATTGGGCTTCCGGGAACCATCGATCTGGACATTGCATGTACAGAGTATACCATCGGGTTTGATACGGCTGTGAATACGGCGATGGAAGCCATTGATAAAGTCCGTGATACCTCTACATCCCATGAGCGGTGCAGTATCATCGAGGTTATGGGACGCGACGCAGGATATCTGGCTCTCTGGTGCGGGATTGCCAATGGTGCGGAGAGGATCCTGCTTCCCGAGGAGAAGGAGAACTTTGATGAAGCGGCGCTGATCCAGGATATCATGGCGAACAAGAGACGCGGCAAGAAGAATTACATCATCATCAATGCAGAAGGCGTAGGCGATACGATCAACCTGGCAAAGAGGATCGAGGAAGCGACCGGAATCGAGACCAGAGCGACGATCCTGGGACACATGCAGCGCGGCGGAAGCCCGACCTGCAAGGACAGAGTCTATGCATCTACCATGGGGGCTATGGCAGTGGAGCTGCTCCTGGCCGGCAAGTATAACCGTGTGGTAGGCTACAAGGAAGGCGAGTTCGTTGATTACGATATCAACGAGGCATTGAGCATGAAGAAGAAGATCTCCAATCATCAGTATGAGATCTCCAAGGTGCTGGCGCTGTAATCGGAAGGCTGCAGCACCGGATACCATCGTATGCAGAAAGGCTTGCCAGTGGCAGGCTTTCTGTATACCATCGTATGCAGAAAAGCTGCCGGCGGCAGGTTTTCTGTATGATTGCAAAAAAGTAAAGATCCAGGGGATAAATCAGTATGGAGTGTAAAAAAGGGGCACCGGTCGGTGTATTTGATTCAGGAGTAGGCGGCCTGACCGTAGTGCGTGAGATCATCCGGCAGCTTCCGAATGAAAATATTGTATATTTTGGAGATACTGCCCGGGTACCTTACGGCAGCAAGTCTCAAAAGACAGTGATCCGTTTTTCGGAACAGATCATCCGTTTTCTGAAGACCAAACAGGTCAAGGCGATCGTCATTGCCTGCAACACTGCCAGCGCTCTTGCACTTGAGGCGGTGCGGGATGAATTTGATATTCCAATCCTCGGAGTGGTAGTACCCGGAGCGAGGGCTGCGGTGAAGGCGACCCGGAACCGGAAGATCGGTGTCGTGGGTACGGATGCCACGGTTCGGAGCGGGGTATACACAAAGGTCATCCAGGGAATGGCCCCCCAGATCCAGGTCATTGAAAAGGCATGCCCGCTGTTTGTTCCTCTGGTGGAAGAAGGCTTCAAGGAGCATGAGGTGACACGGGAGATCATTGAGTATTATCTGGAATCCCTGCGTGCCACGGATATAGATGCCATGATCCTGGGTTGTACCCATTATCCTCTTCTGCGCTCCCGGATCCGTGCTTATATGGGCGAGGATATCCAGATCGTCAATCCGGCCTATGAGACGGCCATGGATCTGAAAGCGCTCCTGGAAGAGCGGGATATGGCCAATGGAGACAGGGAGATGCCGGGGAGCCGGTATGAATTCTATGTCAGCGATATGGCTGAGAAGTTCCGGCATTTTGCCAACACGGTGATGCCCTTCGACGTACCGGAGACGAATGTGGTGAATATAGAAAGCTATTAAGATTGTCAGGACTGTGCATTCACTGTGCAGTCCGTACACTGTAAGACGGCTGCAATATATGGAGGATGGAGTATGACAAAAGATGTGCTGGTGAGTATCTCAGGTCTGCATCAGGATGCAATGTCCGATCTGACGGAGGAGAATGAACCGATTGAAGTGGTGACCCCGGCGAGCTACTACTGCCGGAACGGAAAGCACTATGTGATCTATGATGAGCTGATGGAGGGAACTCCCGGAGTGACCAAAAATCAGATCAAGATATCGGGGGATGACAGCCTGGAGATCATTAAGCGGGGGCTTTCGAATTCGCATATGGTTTTTGAAAAAAACAAGAAGAATCTTACTTATTATCAGACGCCTTACGGACAGATGCTTGTAGGCGTCAATACGAAGAATATGGAAGTGAAGGTGACAGACAAGAAGATCGATGTTTCACTGGATTACGAGCTGGACGTCAATCATGAACCGATGGCGGACTGTACGATCAAGATGAATATCATGTCCAGAACTGCCGGAGATTTTTCACTGAATCTGTCATAAATAAAAGACCAGCATACATCCTGAGGAATGTGCGCTGGTCTTTTTCAGACGGATTATTTCTTTTTGTCATCCTTCTTTTCTTTCTTAAAACGGTCCATGAATTTTTTCTTGGGCTGCGGCTTCTCCAGGGAACCGCGGATGCCCTTTACACTGGTTATGTAAATTCCGCTTAAGACTGCCTTGATGGGCTTGCCGCCTACCGGGATCAACGGATAGACCTGCGCGTCGCACATCAGAGACATGATCTGCGGACCGATCTTGGCCTTTACGACCGGAACCTTGGAGCGCCGGAGGTACTTGGGGGTATTCTCCACAACTACAGCCGGGAAACCGGCATCTTTCAGCTTCATTTTTTTCTTATCGATCACCATCATGGTAACCGTCTGCGCAATGGCATCCATCTGCTCCTTCTGCGCAGCCTGCTTTTTTTCCATCTTCTTTCCAAAAAAATAAAGTGCAATAAATGCTGCGATTAAAATCGCTAAGATCACCAGCATTACGATCGTTACTGTACTCACGGCAAATCCTCCTGTTTACTCTTTTTCCGTAATCTATTGTAACATTGTTTTCGGTGAAGTGCAAGCAGACATTGGACGAACTGCTTACTTTTTGCGCATGGCGGTGTGAATACGAACAGAAACTTGACAAACAATACATTAAGAAGTATTCTTGTTACTGTTCACGGTGCCCTGCATCTTGCTGCAAGGCATCCGGCAATCGCTGCTTTCGAATGATGGAGGATTTTTTTATGGCGGAAACGATCTGGAACGGGACTGCGGTCACATATCATTTTATTATGGATCATCTGGTGATCATCAATATCTTACTGTCTCTGGTGATCATTTTTTTTCAGCGAAGGTCTCCGCAGACGGTGTGGACGTGGCTTTTGATCTTATATTTTATCCCGATTCTCGGGTTTGTCATGTATCTTATGATCGGACAGGATTTTCATAAGAGCCGGATGTTCAAGGCAAAGGAGATTGAAGGGGAATTGAAGTACGCGGTCCGCCGGCAGGAAGAACGGATCTACCGGAAGCGGCTTCGCCTGGCCAATCCGGAGCTGCGGCGCTTTGAGGATCTGATCCTGTATAATCTGGAGGCAGGACAGGCAGTGCTCACGGATAATAACGATGTGCGTATCTACGCGGACGGGAAAGAGAAGTTCCGGGCCCTGATCGACGAGATGAAGCAGGCAAAATGCTATATACATCTCCAATATTATATCATCCGGAAAGATGAATTGTGGCAGAAGATCGAGCCGGTGCTGATCCAAAAAGCAAGACAGGGTGTGGAGATACGGATCCTCTTTGACAGCATGGGCTGCCGTTCCATGCATAACCGGGACTGGCACCGTCTGGAACGCGAAGGAATCCAGGCGGCGGAATTTTTCCCGGCGCTTCTGGGGCAGTTCCAGCTCCGGATGAATTACCGGAATCACAGAAAGATTGTCGTCATTGACGGAAGGATCGGTTTTGTGGGCGGCTTCAACGTGGGCAGGGAATATCTGGGGAAAAATAAGAAGTTTGGCTATTGGAGAGATACTCATCTGTGCATCGAAGGAGCGGCAGTAACGTCTCTTGCGGTTAGATTTGTGCTGGACTGGAATTATGCAGCGAAGGAAAATCTGTTCCTGCAGGATAATCTGTTTGAGATTCCCACATATGTCAGGAAGGGGCATGACCCGGTGCAGATCATTTCCAGCGGGCCGGACTCCAAGACCAAAACGATCCATGATAATTATCTGAGACTGATCCACAGTGCGAAAAAGCATGTCTATATACAGACACCATATCTGATCCCGGATGACTCGATTCTGGACGCGTTGATGATCGCCAGCCGTTCCGGGGTAGATGTGCGGATCATGGTGCCCTGCAAGCCGGATCATCCGTTTGTCTATTGGGCCACCTATTCTTATCTTGGCGAACTGGTTCAGGCAGGAGCAAAATGCTATGTTTACAACAATGGCTTTCTCCATGCAAAGACGATGAGCGTGGACGGCATGGTGGCCTGTGTAGGGACTGCCAATATGGATATCCGCAGCTTTGAGCTTAATTTTGAAGTCAATGCGGTGATCTACAGTGAGCGTACCGTGCAGCGTCTGGAACGGATCTTTGAGACGGATATGACGAAATGCACCCATGTTACCAGGAAGGTCTATGACCAGAGAGGATTTATCATCCGTGTGAAGGAGCAGTTCAGCCGTCTGCTGTCTCCCTTGCTTTAGATATTGGAATTAAATCCAAAAATGACTTTTTTTCAGGACTGGAATATGATATACTTGAACAGGAATCGGCAGATATTTTTATATTGCCGAAAATGTTTTTTTAAAAATATGAGGTGAAAAGATGAAGAAAAAATGGTTCGCAGTGATAATAAGCAGTATTCTGGCTGTCTCTCTTGCAGGCTGCAGTTCGGAATTATCAGATGAGTACATTACGATAAAGAAGTACAAAAAGCTGGAGATTCCCAAGGTGGAAAAGACAGAGGTAACGGATACATCCGTTGAGAATACGATCAATAATTATCTGTCATTATCTCAGGAGCGTGAAGAGATCACGGACAGAGCCGCAGAAAATGGAGATACCGTGGATATTGATTATACGGGAACTATCAATGGTGCGGAATTCAGCGGCGGCAGTGCGTCAGGAGCTTTTCTGATCCTGGGATCCGGTCAGTTTTTGGGAGCAGAAGGTGACTACAAGGGCTTTGAAGAGCAGATCGTGGGGCATAAGCCGGGAGACAATTTTGACATCACCGTCAAGTTTCCGGAAGCCTACCCGAATGAAGAAGTGGCAGATAAGCCCGCCAATTTTAATATCACTTTGAATGCAATCTATGAGATGATTTCTCCGGAGCTGACGGATGAGTGGGTGCAGGAGAACAGTGAAGAATCCAAGACTGTAGAGGAATATAAAAAGGAGATCAGGCAGCAGTTGGAAGAAGACAGCGAAGCGAAGCTGACCAACGCTCTTCAAACTGCAGCATTGAGTGCTCTTATGGATGAGACAGAGGTGAAAAAGCTTCCGGAAGATCAGGTAAAAGCCGAATATCAGACAACGGAGGATACTTATAAAAAACTGGCTGATGGATATGGTCTTGAATTTGAGGAATTTCTGAGCAAATATATGAACAAATCGATGGAAGAATACGAGAAGGAAACTCAGGAATCTGCGGAGACCATCGTCAAAGCCAATCTTGCCTGCAGCCTGCTCGCTAAAGAAAAGAAGCTGGAGCCATCGGAATCGGAATATGAAAAGCTGGTTAAGGAATATGCAGAAGACGCAGGCGCGGATGATGTCGAGGAGTTTAAGGAGCGTCTGGGTGAGGATCTGCTCAGAAAAGCAATTCTGCAGAGAAAAGTGGCAGAGTATCTGGTCGACAAGAGTATACAGGTAGAACAGTCATCAGATTCGGATAAATGATCGGATAAGATCAAGAGGGATGCCCTTGGGTATACCTTATGAAACGGCCGAATGGCCATAACGGGATGCACTTGGGTATAAATCAGATACGGATTACTAAAAAATATAAAAATGCGAAAAGGGAGGAGAAGACGATGAAACTGGAAAATGAAGTTCTCTGTGTAGAAATAGCAGAGCTTGGCGCAGAGGTTACTAAAATTTTTTACAGAGAGAAGAACACAGATATTTTATGGGAAGGGAATCCTTCCTTCTGGAAGCGCCATTCTCCGGTCCTTTTCCCGAATGTCGGAAAAACCTATGGGAACGAGGTGCTGATCGAAGGAAATAAATTTCCTACAGTACAGCACGGATTTGCAAGGGACAGCGTATTTACCTGCGTTTCATCTTCTGCGGATGCGGCGTCGTTTCGGCTGGCCTCTTCGGAGGAAACGAAAAAGGTTTATCCATATGACTTTGAATTGTACATCAATTATACTCTCAAAGGAAAGAATTTGAAGGTGGAGTGGAAGGTGAAAAACTGTTCCGAAAAGACCATGTACTTTACCATCGGCGGACACCCGGCTTTTCGGTTTGCGGAAAAGGAAGAAAAAAAGGAAGATTATCTTTTGAAATTTCCAGGAAAAGAATCTCTTACATACCTGTTGGTGGATCCGAATACAGGAACCGGTGTGCCGGATCAGACGTATACACTGGAGCTGACAGACGGGATGTGTCCGGTCACAGAGGAGATGTTCCTGAGGGACGCGCTGATCTTTGACGGCGGACAGATTGAAGAGGTATGGCTGTGCAGAAAGGACGGAACACCTTATGCGGGCATGCGGTGCGAAGGTTTTCCGAATTTCGGGATCTGGTCGGTCAAGGACGCGCCCTTTGTCTGCCTGGAACCATGGGAAGGAAGATGCGACAATTTTGGCTTCGCGGAGGAGATCTCAAAGAAGCCGGGAATCACACGGCTTCCGAAAAATGAAGTTTATATAAAATCATATGAGATAATTGTGGCATAGGATTTGACCTTTTATAAAAAATGATGTATAATAAACTCGTCATAGAGTGTTTTACTACTCAGTATATTAAAAGTAACGTAATAGTACGACAAACGGACTTTGTGACAGCAGTTATAAAGGAAGTTGATACTTGAGTGTTTTTAGGAGGGAGCAATTATGGCACCGAGAAAAAAATCAACAACAGCAGCGGCTGAAAGCTCGTCTGCAAAGGAAGTAAAGGCAACAGAGGTAACCGAAGAAAAATCAGAGGCGAAAGCGGCTGAGGTGAAGACAACGGCAAAGAAGACAGCGGAGAAGAAGGCAGCAGCGGAAAAGACATCGGAGAAGAAGAAAGCAGAGCCGAAGAAGGAAGAACCGAAGCCGGTACCAAAAGCAATCGGAACAAAGAAAGATACTACAAAAGCAATTGAGACCAAGGCAGGAGTCCTTGTAGAAGAAAAGCCTGCAAAGGAAGAGAAGAAACCGGCGGCTAAGAAGACTACAGAGAAGAAGTCTGCGGAGAAGAAGACGGCAACAAAGAAGTCTTCTGCAAAGGCGGAAGTGAAGACCGAGATGTTCCTTCAGTTTGACGGCAAGGAATTTACTGAAAAAGAGATCTTCCAGAAGGTCAAGGAAGTATGGACCAAGGTTCTGAAGAATAAGGTCGGTGACATGAAGGAAGTGAAGATCTATCTGAAGCCGGAGGAATCAGCTGCTTACTATGTAGTAAATGACGATACAAGCGGTAAGATAGAACTGTAACTATGAGGCGAACAGGCTGAAAAGGCCTGTTTTTTCTATACAGAAGGAAATATGCCGGGGGTACGATGAGGAACTGTCTCAAAATAATAGGTATATCTTGCGGCAGTTCCTAAAAGGATATCGTGGGTTACATACCGTTCAGTATTTTTGATCATGAAAGTGAGATAGAGATATGGAGAAAAATCAGAAGCTGGAAAGGCTGGAAAAACAGATCCGTTTTATTGTAGAGATTGATAAGGTGAAGAATATCTTCCGTCAGACCTATCTGGCGGACGCGAGACGAAAGGAAAATGATGCAGAGCATTCCTGGCATATTGCATTGATGGCATATCTGCTCCAGGAATATGCGGAGAAGCCGGTGGATGTCAGCAAGGTCATGCTCATGGTCCTGATCCATGATCTGGTGGAGATCGACGCAGGAGATACCTATGCATATGATGACGCAGGGGCAGAGACGAAGCGGGCACGGGAGGAGGCCGCGGCTGACCGGATCTTCGGTCTCTTGCCGGAGGACCAGGGGAAGTATTTCCGTGAGCTCTGGGAGGAATTTGAAGCCTACGAGTCTCCGGAAGGAAAGTATGCGCATCTGCTGGATAACTTTCAGCCTCTCCTTTTGAATGACGCGTCCGGCGGGCTCAGCTGGCAGGAGCATCAGGTGAAAAAGTCTCAGATCTATAAGAGGAATGAAAAGATTGAAGAAACTTCGGAAACCATATGGAATTGTATGAAGGAGATCGTTCAGAAGCATATCGAGTGCGGACATGTGGAAGAGGACTTCCAGGAGGAATGAAAATGTATGAGAAGGAAATAGAGCAGCTGCAGAAAATGATCGATGAAAGCTCAAGCATCGTATTTTTTGGCGGCGCAGGAGTATCGACAGAGAGCAATATCCCGGATTTCCGGAGCGCTGACGGCATTTACCATCAGGCATATAAATATTCTCCGGAACAGGTCGTGAGCCATAGCTTTTTCATGGCCCACACGGATGCCTTTTTCGAATTTTATAAAGAGAAAATGATGATATTGGATGCAAAGCCGAATCCGGCACATTTGAAGCTGGCAGAGCTGGAGAAGGCCGGAAAGCTTTCCGCCGTTGTGACACAGAATATTGACGGGCTGCATCAGGCGGCAGGCAGCAAAGTGGTTTACGAGCTGCACGGAAGTATCATGCGGAATTACTGCATGGACTGCCGTACATTTTACGATGTCGAATATGTAAAAAACGGAGACGGTGCTCCAAGATGCGAGAAGTGCGGGGGGCTGGTCAAGCCGGATGTCGTACTTTATGAGGAAGGGCTGGATTCCCAGGTGATACAGGGGGCGATCCGTGCGATCACGGATGCGGATATGCTGATCATCGGCGGAACATCGCTGGTCGTTTATCCGGCAGCCGGATTTATTGATTACTTCCGGGGAAAATATCTGGCGGTCATCAACAAATCGGAGACAGGGCGTGCGGTGAGGGCGGACCTGTCGATCTCCGCGCCGATCGGGCAGATCATGAGCCGGATCGAAGTAAAATAGGAACACCAGGTTTTTCGTATATAATCTAAAGGGGCTGCCGGAAAATGGCTGTATACCTGCAATCTATTGCTGCGATTTGTCAGATCTCACAACAATAGACTGCGGATAAACAGAATTTTCCGGCAGCCCCTTTGCAGACTGCAGATTAGCCGCTGCATGTCACACCTGGTTAAGGCGTGTCCTGTTACTCAGTCTTCGTAGAGCTTCATCCCGGTCCAGGATTTCATATGATCCAGCATCTTCCGGTCCGGTTCCATATAGATACAATTGACACCCTGTTCCAGCGGGATCATGACCGCGTAAACCTTTGCGTCCGCATTGCCGGAAGAGAAGTCCTGGGTCTTATTTGGGCGGTACGAATTCAGTCTGGGAGAACCCTTCGGCGCAATGATCTCAGCCTGACGGATATCAAAGGATGTGATATTTTTCCGCTTTTCCTTGCTGAAAATGGCGGCAACATCAATGTCGTAGTTTAAAAGCGTATACTCATATTCGACATTGAGACGCGGAAAAATAAAATAATATGCGCCCATTGCCAGAAGTACGGCAATGAAAAAAGCGAGAAAACCAATGAACAAAGTCCCTACAACTGCGACCGCAGCAATGAAGACAATGATCAGGATGCGGATCAGTATATCCAGAGGTTTGGTTTTTCTGGTTACAAGTTGTTCATAAAAAGCATCATTCATGTTCTGAGTTCCTTTCTGTCTGTAAATAATTCATCACCAGGGATGCGATCTTAAAGGTCATGGCATCCTCAAATCTGCGGAGATCCAGTCCCGTGCGTTTTTCCACCTGATCCAAACGGTAGATCAGTGTGTTGCGGTGCATATGGAGCTGACGTGAGGTCTCCGCGATATTCAGATTATTATGAAGAAAGCGGTTGATGGTCGCCGTAGTTTCTTCATCCATGGAATCCGGTATATCGTTTCCAAACAGCTCTTTTAAAAAGCCCTCGCAGATCGGAACAGGAAGCCGGTAGATCAGCCTTCCGATCCCCAGCCGGTTATAGGGGAATACGGTCTGCTCTGAATAGAAAAGCTTTCCCACCTTCAATGCCAGACTGGTTTCCTGCCAGGCACCGGCCAGATCGGTAAGATGGCCGATCACGCCGCTGTATGCCACCCACACCTGAGTCAGGGCTTCCGCGTTCAGCGTGTCCACGATCATGTGGGCAAGCTGTGAGATATCCTGTTCGGATTCCGCGGCTTTCACCGGGCGGAGTATGGCAACGCCGCATTCTGTCATGGGAATCAGATACGCCTTAGTCTGAGACGGAAACAGATTCTTCAGGATCTCCTTGACCGTATCATTCAGCGGACCTTTCTTCTCCAGGAGAAAAAGGATACGCGGTTCCTCCGGAGCGATATGCAGACGCAGCGCGTCCTCCATTGCTTCTACGGGAGAAACACTTCCGGTCATGAGGTTTTTCAGAAAATGGTTTTTATTAAATTTTTCCTTGTAGGCATTGCACAGGTATCGGAGCTGCTTTAAAGCACGTTCCTCATCCTGGGCGGAGTCTGCCGAAACTTCCAGCCTGATACCGGTGATCCGCTGCAGCTCATTGACAGCGGAGTTCAGCTGTGTCGTATATTCCATGGTCCTCCTCCGTGATCTCGTCATAGGGCAGCTGTTCGGCGCGGGCAGACTTATGGCCTGCCTCCTGCCTGGAACAATTCGTAATATGAAAAAGGCTGTACACTGTACAGCCTTTTATTTTGCCACGCCGAAGCGTAAGCTGCTATTCTTATTTTAAACTACTAGTTTGTAATAGTCAACTCTGTTTCTTTGTCAAAGAGATGGATCCGATCCATTTCCAGTGCAAATACAGCCTTGTCGCCGGTTCTCAGCGGTGTACGTGAGTTAACACGTGCGGTCATCTGAGTTCCTGCTACATCGAAGTACAGATATACTTCTGCGCCGAGCAGCTCGTAAACCTTAACGGTAGACTCTACAACACTGTCAGGATTTGCAGCGATAAATTCTTCGGAATCATGTACATCCTCCGGACGGATACCAAGAACAACGGTCTTTCCATTGTAATTGCCCTTGATCAGAGCCTGCTTCTTGCTCTCCGGTACCTTCAATACATAATCGCCAACCTTCAGAGAAACATCATTGCCGGAAATATTCACAACTGCATCCAGGAAGTTCATCTGCGGTGATCCGATGAAGCCTGCTACGAACAGGTTGCAAGGTGTATTGTAAAGGTTCTGAGGAGTATCTACCTGCTGTACGATACCGTCCTTCATAACAACGATCCTGGTACCAAGGGTCATGGCCTCTGTCTGGTCATGTGTTACGTAGATGATGGTTGCGCCCAGGCTCTCATGGATCTTGGAGATCTCGATACGCATCTGAACTCTCAGCTTCGCATCCAGGTTGGAAAGAGGCTCATCCATCAGGAATACCTTAGGATTACGTACAATGGCACGTCCCATGGCAACACGCTGTCTCTGACCACCGGAAAGAGCCTTCGGCTTACGGTCAAGTAGCTTATCCAGGTCAAGGATCCTTGCAGCTTCACGAACCTTCTTGTCAATCTCATCCTTCGGTACTTTACGAAGCTTCAGACCGAAAGCCATGTTGTCATATACTGTCATATGCGGATACAGAGCGTAGTTCTGGAATACCATTGCGATATCACGGTCCTTCGGCTCAACATCGTTCATAACCTTGCCGTCGATCGTAAGAGTACCGCCGGAGATATCTTCCAGACCTGCTACCATACGAAGTGTGGTAGACTTTCCACATCCTGAAGGTCCTACGAAGATGATAAATTCCTTATCTTCGATCTCAAGATTAAAATCCTGTACTGCATGAAATCCGTTCGGATAAATTTTCTGAATCCCCTTTAATGATAAACTTGCCATTTTAAATAGCCTCCTTAAGAAAATGTTTTTCGTTTGTTACTGGACTTAGTATATCGGAGATTGGGAAAACAGGCAATATAACAAGTAACTAAAAAAAAGAAAAAGATATGTACATTTCAACCAGAGCAGGCAAAAATCATGGGGCAGATTGTTTTATTTGAAAAACATAAATTGACGCGGCGCAGATTTTTCGTTACAATAGGTACGGACTATTCAGCAAAAATTACAGAAAATATAAAAAGGAAAAGAGGACAAAACTATGGCGAATCCAGTTGTTACATTTGAGATGGAAAACGGCGATATCATGAAAGCAGAGCTGTATCCGGAGATTGCGGCCAACACAGTCCGGAATTTTATTTCCCTTATAAAGAAAGGGTATTATGACGGATTGATCTTTCACCGCGTGATCAGTGGCTTTATGATTCAGGGCGGATGTCCGGATGGAACCGGTATGGGCGGTCCCGGCTACAGCATCCGGGGAGAGTTTTCACAGAACGGATTTGAGAATCTTCTGGAGCATGACGCGGGAGTGCTGTCCATGGCACGCGCCATGCATCCGGATTCCGCAGGCTCCCAGTTTTTTATCATGCATAAGAAGTCTCCCCATCTGGACGGGGCATATGCGGCTTTTGGAAAAGTGACGGAGGGAATGGACGTGGTCGATCGGATCGCGGAGACCGCGACGGATTATCAGGATCGGCCTCTGGAAGCGCAGGTAATGAAAAAAGTGACTGTAGAGACCTTCGGTGAAGTGTATCCGGAGCCGGAGACACTGGCAGAATAAGGGGACCGGCCAAAAGGCAGCAGAGTGCGTTACTGTAATGGCCGGATGCCGTGCAGCAAGTGTACGGCGCTGTGTGAACAGCAGCGAGTAATTTTTTTACAGAAATTTAAAAATGTAAGCATTGCATTTAGAAATTGCCTGCTATATACTAGAATGACAGAAGGACAGAATATGAAATGCGAGGGAATGAAAGTGGATGCGATTATTCGGGCAAAATTAAAAGAAATAGAACAGCGGGAGCAGGTCAGGATCATCTGGGCCGTAGAGGCCGGAAGCAGAGCCTGGGGATTTTCTTCCCCGAACAGTGATTATGATGTGCGTTTCATATATGTAAGAGATCCGAAGGAATATCTCCGGCTGGAGGAGATCCGGGATTCGATCGATGCGCAGCAGGACGACCTCCTGGATATGGAAGGGTGGGATCTGCGCAGGGTCCTGCGTCTCGTATACCGGTCCACGCCGGAGGTGCATGAGTGGTTTGCGTCGCCGACGATTTACCGGTCTACTCCGGAGGGGCTTGAGCTTCAGAAGATCCTGCCGGAATATTTCTCTGTGAAGAAGTGTGCCCGCAATTATCTTCATACGGCATCTCTGGACTTTCGGACGTATTTCCGGGATGACGAAGTCTGGCAGATCAAGTATTTTTACCTGCTCAGGCAGATGCTTCTGGCGAAGTGGCTGCTGGAAGAGGGCAGTATGCCGCCCATGCTGTTTGAAGAACTGGTGAAGCAGAAGCTGGATGAGCAGTGGAAGGATTACATATTAGAGCTTCTTCAGGAGAAGAGGGCTACGTCAGAGCTGGGCAAGGCACAGAGAAATAAAAAACTGATCGACTATATCGAACAGAGCATCAGCAGGATGGATGAGGATGTTTCAGCGCTGAAGGACGAAGGAAAGAAGTCGTGGGAAATGCTGAATCAGTATTTCTACAGCGTACTGAAAAAATGAGATCTATCATAGGGAAGAGATATGAAAAAGCATCTCCCGCGAATGACGCGGGGATGCTTTTTTTGATCAAATTCATGCTTCTGTATGTAGAAAACCGTCGATGACAGCTTTTTTATATAGTTATAGTATGAAGAAAAGCTGCCAGGAGCAGATTTTCCACAGGGTTTCCTGTCATGAGGTCTGCGCCTCCTGTGCGGAAACCAGATAGTCGGCATAGCGTGCCGCTACATAAAGGTAATCGGACAAACGGTTCAGATACTGCATTGCCTTCGGATCTGCTCCGTAATTCACGGCTGTCTTCCGGAATCGCCGTTCGGCCCGTCTTGCGACTGCACGTGCCATATCCAGGCGTGCGGACTGTTCACAGCCGCCGTACAGGACAGAGTCCTTGATTCTTGGAAATAAGCTCTCCATATGATCAATGCCTTCTTCCAGAATCAGAGTTTCTTCCTTACTGAAACGATGGTCGGGATTGCGAGGATCGGCAATCCCTGACATCATCTGCATCAGCTCCTGCTGTCTTCTGGCAAGTTCGTCATAAAGCGGATGATCGGCAATGACCTTTGCCAGCCCAATGGAACTGTTCAGCTCATCAATGGTGCCCAGAAGTTCGATCCTGTCATCGGACTTGGACACGCTGATGCCGTCCATCAGCGAAGTCTTCCCGCTGTCCCCCTTCTTGGTATAGATGCTCATAGCCATATCCCCTTATGGTACTTTATAATGATTGCAAGCCGCATCATGGTGCAGCCTGTTTTATGTTTTGTATTGTATACCCAAAGGGTATCCCGTTCTGGCCATTCGGCCGTTATACATGGTATACCGCCGTATCCAACATGACCTGTCAGCCGGACTGCTGGTGACGGTCATAAAGTTTTCATAATTCATCGTCCCCCTTTTGTCATAATATAGTGTCTAAAAATTTGTACATATGCAGCCGCTCCGGCACAAGCTAAAACGACTGCTTATGTGTATATTATATATCAAAGATCGTAAGATGGCAATGCGGATTGTCAAAAATAAACAAATTTTTAATGGAAATTTTATAAAATGTGAGGAATATATAATGGAATTGAATTGCCTTAATGATGGGGCGGAGCAGATTCACTTTTTCTTTAATTTTCTTAAGAAATTCTTTTGTTTGTTCTAACAGTCCGCTTTAGATATGTCCGGTAGAATAAGGATGATCAAAGAAAGGGGGCTGGCATTATGACGATCCAGACATTGACACAATTTTTTCTGCAGTACGGCGCGTTTTTTATATTCGTGATCGTGTTCCTGGAATACCTGAACCTTCCGGGCTTTCCGGCAGGGGTGATCATGCCGCTGGCGGGAATCTGGGCGGCAAGGGGAGAGATCAGCTTTCCGCTTGTCCTGCTCATCTCCGTAGGCGCGGGGCTGGCCGGGAGCTGGGTGCTGTATTTTCTGGGGCGGCTGGGCGGACAGAAGCTGCTGGGATTCTATTTCAAAAAATTTCCAAAGCAGCGGCCCCTGATCGAGGACAAGATAAAAATGCTGCGGGAAAAGGGCGGCGCGGGTGTGTTTGTAAGCAAGCTGCTTCCCATGGTCCGTACACTGATCTCGATTCCGGCAGGAGTGGTGCGGATGGATTTCCGCGTGTACACGGTAAGCTCGGCTATGGGGGTATTCCTCTGGAACCTGGTATTTATCGGGGCAGGGTATTTCTTTGGGGAGGCGGCGATCAATGTACTGTCGTGACAATGATTGAACGATTTGACAATCCGGCAGTTTATTCGTATCATACTGGTATCGGCAGATGCGTGAATTTGATAAACAGTTCTGCCGGCTTATATAAAATTTTAGAATATTATTGACGGAACTGTTCAGTGAAAAAATACAGATGACAGCAGAGAGGACGGGCGAGATGGAGATTAATCATGTGTTGGTAGTAGAGGATGACAAGGAGATTCGGGAAGGGGTGCAGATCTATCTGCAGAGTCAGGGATACCAGGTTTTTCAGGCGGCGGACGGCGTGGAAGGGCTGGAGGTCCTGGAAAAAGAAGAGATCCATCTGGCGATCGTAGACATTATGATGCCCCGGATGGACGGAATCCGTATGACGATGAAGCTGCGGGAAAAGTACGATTTTCCGGTGATCATGCTTTCGGCGAAATCAGAAGAAGTGGATAAGGTCATGGGGCTCAATATCGGGGCGGACGACTATGTAACGAAACCATTTACCCCGATGGAGCTGATGGCAAGGGTGAACTCCCAGCTCCGCCGTTACCGGAAATTTCTGGAAAAGCTGGAACCCAAGGAAAATGTACATGTGATCGGCGGGCTGGAGATCAATGAGGATACGGTGGAGGTATCCATGGACGGAAATCCGGTGAAGCTGACGCCGATCGAATATAAGATCCTTCTGCTCCTGACAAAGAATCCGGGGCATGTATTTTCCGCGGAAGAGATCTATGAGCGGGTATGGCAGGAAAAGGCCATCAATACAGATACGATCATGGTGCATGTCCGCAATATCCGTGAAAAAATCGAAGTAGACCCGAAAAATCCAAAATATTTGAAGGTGGTGTGGGGCGTTGGCTATAAAATTGAAAAACAGTCCTAGATTTGGGATTCTGTTGGCAGGAATCGTACTTTTGTTTTCTTCATTTGCCATGATATCCTCCTATCCGGTGCTTGCGGATCTGATGGAACCGGAGCTGAAAGGCGACTTTGCGGCAGGCATCATGGAAGATTCTATGGATGAACTGCTGCGCGGCGGGTATTATCTGTATAATGAAGTGCATGAGAATCTGGAGCTGAATGAAGTGATGCAGCGTTTCGGGAGCGACAACTTTTTCCTGATGCGCAAATATATGGATTATGAAGTATTTTCCAGGGATTCGGAGGACGCGGACGGGGAAAAAGGCCTGCTGGGCAGAAGCAGCATTGCTGACACGAAAAAGCTCCTGGAGCAGAATACGGATTATGGGCTTCGGATCGTGCTGGAGTATGATCGGAACGAAAACCTCAATACCGTGGAAGTGGATGGAACCTGCGCAAACGAGGATGAGCGGTACCGTCTGGAGCAGGGAGTATTTAACTGCCTGGATGAGCCCTATGATTATGTGGAAGGGGAGCGGATACAGTATTTTCTGACGGATCCCTCTTCGGTAAAGATCATTTATGCGTTTACGGAACAGAATCTGCAGAGATTTCTGCAGAATAATTATTTTTCCGGCGGCGTATACAATGCCAATGTGGAGATCCTGTCCAATATGAAGCCCTATCTGGTCTTTGAATGGGGCTTATGCTTTCTGGTCATGGCGGCCGCGCTTCTGATTCCCTGCAATAAGAACTGGGATTTGGGAGACTTTCCGGTTTTTAAAATGCCGTTTGAGGTGGTATTGCTTGCGGGCGCATTTGCCGTTTCCATGGAACAGTCCTTTGCTTCCGTTGTGTGGAATACACTGAACCATCGCCTGGCAGGTTTTATAGGAGATATGGGGATTCCGGATCCATTGAATTACGGCGTGGAAAAGCTTTTGAATCTGCTGATGTGGTTCTGTATCTTTGGAGTGGCTTATTGGGGAACGACCTGTCTGCGGGCGATATTTACGATGAAGGGAAGGTACTGGAAGGAGCGTACCCTGACCGCACGGATCCTTTATTGGGCGGAGGGACGCAAGGATGAGCTTGGCGAGCAGGTGCGGCAGGGAGCAGGAGAGGCTACGGGGCTGTTCAGGAGAATGTGGAAGGGAATCCGCGGCCTCCAGAAACGGATTTACGACGGGTTTCTGCATGTGGATATTACGGAGCAGGCGAATCATGTGATCTTTAAGATTGTCCTTGTGAATTTCATTGTCCTGACATTGATCAGCTGTTTCTGGTTTTACGGGATTTTTGCGCTTCTGGTGTATTCCGGGATTCTGTTTTTGTTCCTGCGCCGATATTTTTTCGATATCCAGTGGAAATACCGGCTTCTGCTGGCATCCATGAACCTGCTGGCGGAGGGAAACCTGGATGCGCCGATCGAAGGGGACCTGGGGGTATTCAATCCGATGAAGACGGAGATCCAGAAGATCCAGAAAGGATTTAAAAAAGCAGTGGATGAAGAGGTGAAGAGCGAACGGATGAAGACCGAGCTGATCACCAACGTTTCCCATGACCTGAAAACACCGCTGACTGCGATCATTACTTATGTGGATCTGCTGAAAAAGGAGGAGGATCCGCAGAAGAGGAAGGAATATCTGGCGGTGCTGGAGAAGAAATCCCTTCGGCTGAAAGGGCTGATCGAGGATCTGTTTGAGATCAGCAAGGCCACCAGCCGGAATGTGATAATGAATTTTATGAAGGCGGATGTGATAGAGCTATTAAAGCAGGTGGGCCTGGAAAATGACAGCAGGATCCGGGAGGCGCATCTGGATATCCGGTGGAGCCTGCCAGGGGAAAAGGTCGTGATGCTGCTGGACAGCCAGAAGGCATACCGTATTTTTGAAAATCTGATCGTGAATATCACAAAGTATGCAATGCCCCATACGAGGGTTTATATTGAGGTGAAGGATGAGGGGAACGAGGTTTTGATCTCCATGAAAAATGTGTCCGCGGCGGAACTGGATTTTGACGCGAATGAGATCACGGACCGTTTTGTCCGCGGGGACGCGTCCAGAAATACGGAAGGCTCCGGACTGGGGCTGGCGATCGCGAAGAGCTTTACGGAGCTGCATTATGGAACGCTGGAGGTGACAACGGAGGCGGATCTGTTTAAGGTCAATATCCGGCTTCCGAAGCGGACAGAGGAGTTTTCAACACGGAATCAACAGAAAAATGATGGGAAATCAACAAAATAGACTGACTTATCCCCCGCCTTTTTCTTGACTTTCCCGGCAATTGCGAGCACAATGGAGGAGCAGCAAGAAACGGAACGATTCAGAACGGCAGCGGACAGGTCTGCGGTCTGCCGTTCTGCATCGTTACCAGAAAATGAAAAAAAGAGGGAAGGAGAGTAGTTTATGCGTTATGAGATTAAAGGTGAGACACTTCCGGTTGTTCTCTGCTATCTGGACAACGGAGAGAGGATGATCACGGAGAGAGGATCCATGAGCTGGATGTCCCCGAATATGAAGATGGAGACGACATCCAACGGAGGAATCGGAAAGGCAATCGGGAGGATGTTTGCGGGAGAGGCCCTGTTCCAGAATGTGTATACGGCAATGGGCGGTTCCGGAATGATTGCGTTTGCCTCCAGCTTTCCGGGCAAGATCGTGGCTTATGACATTGGGCCGGGCAGGGAACTGGTCGTTCAGAAGTCCGGATTCCTGGCATCGGAGGCAGGGGTAGACCTGTCTGTATTCTTTCAGAAGAAGTTCGGAGCCGGGCTGTTCGGCGGGGAAGGCTTTATTATGCAGCGCCTGAGCGGGCAGGGAACGGTATTTCTGGAATTTGACGGGCATATTGTGGAGTATGACCTGGAGCCGGGGCAGCAGATCGTGGTGGATACGGGATATCTTGCGGCGATGGAATCGACCTGCGGCATTGATGTCAGATCCGTGCCGGGCGTGAAGAATATGGTATTCGGTGGAGAAGGGATCTTTAATACGGTCATCAGCGGTCCGGGGCATATCTGGCTGCAGACCATGCCGATCTCCAATGTGGCGGGAGAGATCGCGCGGTTTATTCCGTCGAAGTAAGGAGCGGTATCGAGCCATATATTATGAGAAAGAGCGCAGAACATACAGGAAGTTCCACGCTCTTTTCATTTTACCGATGTTCTAAGTGCAGATATTTTTCTCTGGTAGCAAGTCCGCCCCGGATATGCCGTTCGGATTTGTTCGTGTCCAGCACCCTGCGGGTCTGCGCCGCAAGTGCAGGATTGATCTGAAGGAGCCGCTCGGTAACATCTTTATGTATGGTTGTTGTTATTTGGAACGGTATCGCTTTCTGCTGTATTGAGAATATTTCCGGTCGCATTTAGCATATTTTCGGCCATATTTGACGTGTTTCCAGTTGTATTGGGCGTATTCTCAGCCATATTTGGCATGTCCCCAGTCGTATTTGACGTATTCTCAATCAATACAGCTTCATCTAGTCCCAGATCTCCGAACAGGCGCAAGAAAATGTCCACGTTACCTTCTTTGTCCACTTCGATTTTCTGAATAATCTGTTTGAGCTGCTCGTTAGTCATCTGGTGAACGTCCGTGATATCTTCTACTGCTTTAAACGTGTTGCCAAGGATATGCTCTAACTGTTCTCCTTTTGTAAGATGATAGGAGACCATTTTCAGCTCATTCTCAAGTCTCTCAATTTCTTTACGCATACCGCCAATCTTTGTATTCAGTTCTTCACGGGAGATTAAATCATCTGTGTACATGTCCATGTATTTCTGACGGGTTTTCTGTAATCTGGCAAGCTGTTGGTTCAATTCTTTTTCATATTCTATGTTTTCGTCTTTTGCTTTGTAGATACGCTGAAACTCACGGACTACATTCTGGATTACATTCTTTTTCTGTTTCACCATTTCGGCAAAGTATTCCCGCAATGCCTGAATCAGTTCTTCTTCATCCACTGTTACAGCATTAGGGCAGCTATCTGCGCCGCGCGCATTATGCCCGGAACATACCCAGCGGACATAGGTATTCTTATACGTGCGGACGGTACGCCGGAACGACCAGCCGCATTCCTTACATTTGATGAGGGTGGAAAAGAGATATTTGTTGCTCTGGCGTTCATGTTTCATGTTGAATGCCTTGTTTCTGGATTGCAGTATCTGCTGTGCTGTTTCATATGTTTCTGGTTCAATGATGCGTAAGTCCGGACGTTCTACAACCATCCAGTCGGTTTCATCCTTATCGGTACGTCTGCCGGTTAGGAAATCCGCCACCTCCTGTTTACCGTTGATGATTTTCCCTGTATAAAGCTCGTTTGTAAGAATACGGCAGACAGCATTCTGGCTCCACCTACAGTTGCGCTTCGTCTTTAGTCCACGTTCGTTTAACTTATTGGAAATCTTAGCGGCTCCATAGCCTTCTTTGGTATACCACTGGTAAATCTGTTGGATGATCACTGCCTCTTCTTGATTGATTTCCAGATTGAAGTAATCGCCTATGGTTTTGTTATAGCCGTACACAATGTTGGGAACACGCCCTTTTTCTGCGTTCATTTTTTTGCCGAACTTCACACGCTTGGATGTGTTGGCGCTTTCCTCCTGTGCCAATGCGCCGAAAATAGTCAGGACAAATTCGCTGTTGCCCATACTGGTCATATTGGCGGTGAGGAATTGGGTTTCTATACCTAACGATTTTAACTTACGGACATTCTGAAGAAGATCCACGGTGTTACGGGCGAAACGGGAGATGTCTTTTACTACTACCATATCGAATAGCCCATGTTCGGCATCGGACATCATACGGAGAAATTCCTTTCGATTTTTAATTTTGGTTCCGGAAATGCCCTCGTCTGCATATAACCGGATAAGAGTATCTCCTGTACGTGTGGTATATTCAGCAAAAAAGGCTTTTTGAGCTTCAAGGCTGTTTAATTGATCTTCTTTGTCCGTGGATACACGGCAGTATGCGGCTATGTTCATAAAAACCTCTCCGTTAATTTTAATTGTCTCTCTAAATCATCATACAGTATTTTTTGCCAATGCCTCATAATCATTATTTGTTAATTCCGATGTTAATAAATCATCATTCAAAAGCTTTACAAAAATATTTTTCGACTTTTTTGTATCTAATAAAAATTTATCTCCTGTGCTATTCAATTTTAATGGATTATTTTGAAAATAAGCATGGCTTTGTACAAAAGCTATAATATTCTTATTATCTACATGACCTATAACTTTAGAATCCTTATAAACTCTCGTTAGTTTTCTAGCAAACCCCGTGTTTTCTAATTCATCTAATAGTACTTCAACATTGTCCAAAATTTTCATATCTTCAATTGCACGTATACTCTTTTTAGCTTCATTCACTATTATATTCCGAAAAGAACATACTTTTTCCATTTTGTCTACATCCGATATGTATACCTTCCCTTTCCAGAGGAAAAATTGAAAATTAAAATCTATCCTCAAAATATCTTGGTTAAATTTTTTCAATCTATTTTGATGTGGTATTGGTGTAAGCATATACCGATCCCTTTTTAATAGGCTTACTGGATATTGTTGCTTATACATTGCTATTCTTTCTTCTGCATTTCCTATAACTATAATAAAAGCCGAAATACTTTCTAACATATCTTCTGAGAAGTTAAAGGTTTTGACCCTATTATTCAATTTTGATATGTTATTTAATAATTTCATTTCTTGCGGCAACTCTTCCAAATCATAATAGTATAGTCCATTCTTTCTCTCATCTGCTGATGAAAGTCTTAATACTTCATCATCTTCATCATAATTAGAAAATTTATTTTTTATAATATCTACAAATCCATTCAATAATTCATCTGCAGTATTATCTTGCTCATCTTGTTCATCAGCTATATTAATAATTTTAACAGTTTTCTCCTGATTTCCTTTCAAAACTGCATACATATTAATACCTATCTTTTCATCCATTAATTTCAGTACTTCTCTTTTTATTTCTTTTGTTGTCACTAATTATAACCTCCTTGCAAAATACACATTATCACTTAATGACATATACTTAATGTTGTCGTTTTTTTCTAATTTTCCCTTTAGTATTACTATTCCTCCCCCAAATGCACTTTTCGATTTACAGGTTACCTTATACACATTGAATCCTAATAAAACTAATGAGGGATTCGTATAGTATAAATTTGTTTTGACAAAAATACACCCTATTACTATGATTACAGAAAACATTACAAATATTTCTCTTCCGGTTTCCATAGGGAAACATACTAACGGAATTATATAAGTTGCTAAAAAAGATAAGTTTTCATAATTTACACTTTCACATTCCTGAATTTCTACAGGCAAATTTTTAGCATTATTCAACGTGTCTAAAAAAAGTATATATCCCATAATACCAAGGACTATCAAGATTAAACAAACAAGCGGTATGGTATTGACAAATATTAATTCTTTCAACAAATTTCTAGTCATCGGCCAAACCAATTTTTCTAAATTTACTTTTAAAACTATCAACATAAACAACAATATCCACAATGATATTAAATATAAGCTCAACTTTAAAATAAGAATTCTATTGCTTTCTTTATCATTCACTTCCCATTATCCTTTCATTAGAAGTTATTCTTTATTACATCTGGCAAATATTTCACCAATTCTTCCACCAACTCATACACTTTTGTCCCCGGTGCAAGTTCCGCAGGTGTTTTCCCTTGTCCATCCTTAATAATTCGTTTTGCATGCCGTATTGCCAGCTTTAGATTCCCTTTCTCCATCAGTATATCAAAAATATTCTTCATATTTTTCTGATATTTCCCAATTCCAAGTTCTCTGAACTTATCATTCAAAAACGAAATATACTCCGACCTATGGTTATTCGATGTATAATAAGCAAAGTGTAAAAGAAACCAAAACTCAATACACTCATTACTCCACGCCGTATGATACTGCAGTTCAGGATCCTCCTTGTTCAACCGTTCAGCACGCGAAACCACGCTGTTGAAATCACCTGCAGGAAAGCTGTCTTTATCATACACGCACCAAATCTGCCCCTTTTGTATCTTATTCTTTTTCACATACTTCTCTGCCATACCAATTACTCTCATTGTCTCTGCAGCACAAGGCTCTATCTCTATCAGCACCATATCTTTATAGATTGGATTTTCCTCAATCAATCGCTTAAAGCCTGCAAAATACTGGGGTTCTGTCTGTTCGCCTTCACAGAAGATATAATAGCGGTATTTTTTCTTTTCCAGATGTTCTTGGCGGCGTTTCTTTTTCCATGCCTCCATTCCAGCTTTTTTAGGCACCTACATCACTCCAATCTATGATTTTCTTCAGATAAGGATCTGCACCATATTTACCTTCCAAATACTGCTTATCATATTTTGCATCCTTGCGAACAGATTCTCCCTTGTCATTCTTAAACTCAACCAGAGAATATAATCCTGAGTTCTGCCCTCTTCCCTTTGCCACAAACCAGATTTCATCTCTCCTAAACACTTCGTTATTCATCGTAGACAAATCATGTGAGGTGAAAATTAATTGCCCGCCCCTCTTGTTTATACTCATATCTGTAAACAGCTTAATCACATATTGCAGTAACACTGGATGGATCTTTGCGTCCAATTCATCTATGACAAGCGTAGTTCCATAAAACAAACTTTTTGCAATAAACGGAAGTAACCCGAACAGTTTTCTCGTTCCGCTGGATTCTTCCGACAATGTGATTTCAGCACTATACCCATCCACAATATGCTTCGTATAAATTTCAATGCGGTCATCATCCTTTTCTTCGATTCTAAAATCTTCGATATCCAAATCCATCTCTTTAATCATATCTAACACTGTACGTTTTATATTTTCGGACTTCGCTATCGCTGTTCTCAGCTCTTGATAGGGATTTCCGTAATTCAGGAAATCAATAGCATCTTCAAACCAGTTCAGTACATCGCTTACCACCTCATTTTTCTTGTAGGTAATCCCAAGGTAAGAAATCAATGGCAAGGTCGCCGAAAGATCCTCGCTTATCTTTAATTTCCCAAAGATCCCTTTTAATTCTGTTGATTCTGTATCTCTTCTGAAAAGCGCCGAACGCCTTCCGGTATCCATTTTCACCCGGTCAAGACTTTCATAGATAACTTCATCCTCTTTCACATGAAGAATGTAACGATATTCTGCTTTTGCCGTTCTGAAAAACAATTCAAATTCCGTAGGTTCTTCTTTCGCCTGTTCAGAAAACGCAAATGGTTCTACCGGGATTTTACGGGCTTTATAATCGCAATCAGCCTTATCGCAAGTAGCACAAAGCGGTCTTAACACTTTGGAATCCAATGTATGCAATGCTTCTAAAACATTAGATTTTCCTCCTCCATTAGGTCCATAAATCACAGAAATTGGCAAAAACAATTCACCATCTATGTCTTTAATGATTTTATTATCATGCTCTGAAATTGCGGCTGCCTGCATATCAAATGTTATCTCGTCCCGTATACTTTTATAATTCTTAACTGTAAATTGACACAACATAGCTGCTACCTCCATTCTTTATTCTATTATACACGTTTTTTCTGATTTAACAATATAAATTTGAGAAAAAATCTCATATTTATTTTGTTAATCTCCATATCCATGACAAAATGGAGCCTTTCAACAAGAAAGACTCCGATTCTCTTCGCTTTGTATTTCCATTTTTTCTGCGGTTTCTTGTAACACATGGTCAATTTTAACCTGATTTACCTCAATAAATATTTTTGCTATGTAATTAGCGGTTTCCTCCGCTGAATTTGGATTATGAAAACGAAAATGAAGCTTTGTTTTATTAGCGATAGCGAAACCACCTCCTGCTTACCAGCTTGTCTCTTTTTTCATAACTATGAAAATACCAATTAAAATAGTCCAATACTTTTCATTCATTTTTCAACATATAATTTAACGTAAATTGATATAACTTATCTACATTTCTACTATTTCAATATTTCTTTCAGATATTCCATATTCTTCTGCGCCTGTTCCTTACGGAAATTAACGCCAGAACAACAAATTGGCGTACACATGGCAAGCACCGTGAATACCTTGCCGAAAAAGATTGCCTGCTGTAAATATTCAGACTGGCCTATGGAAAATGTCCTGCATTTTTCTTCAAAGTCCTGCTATTCTTCCTCTGTCAGCCTTGTCTTGACGATGCTTCCCCGGTGAGATGTGTTGTAAGTTTTTTTCGTAGCTATCGTTATCACTCCTTTCAAAAATTTCCTTTCCTAAAAATTCTCCTTTCACTAATCGCAGACTGGCGGGGTCAAAATGTAGTAGTTGGAGAAAATTTTTTTATCTTTTTCAAAAAAAACTCCTTTCACTAATCGCAGACTGGCGGTACCAAAATACAAACAGTTTAGAAAAAATTTATAATTCTATTTATTTGGCTCTTGTAACCGGATGGCGAATTTTATGTAGAAGAGAATCTAAAAATCTATGATTTTTTCATAAGCAGGGTTTGGGGAAGGCACTCCACAACAAGTATCTGTCTGGGGCGGAAGATGGAACCCTGGACGATACTTGCCCTTTTTTCTCTCAAATATCTACCTAATTTTTCTATGATATGATACAATAAAAAGCATGACAATCCGTATTACCTACCAAAACAAACTATGACCATATAAAAAACATGACAATGGGAGATGACATAATGACAAATACAGAACAACGTGAAGCTATACGACAATTTATTTTAAAATGGCAAGGAAGAGGAAAAGAGGATGAAGATGACCATTCATATTGGTACGATATATTGAGTCGAATTTTGGGAATATCTGATGCCACAGATCATATTGTGTTTCAAAAAAAGGTTCTTGTTGATGGAAATATAAAGAGAATTGACGCTTATATCCCCGAAACCCGAATATTAATTGAGCAAAAAAGTTTGGGAAAAGCATTAGATAAAAAAATACATAATTCTGGTGATGTTGCCTTAACACCCTATGAACAGGCAAAGCGTTATGATAACTATTTGCCTGTAAGCGAAAAAGCGCGCTATATTATAACATCTAATTTTAACGAAATATGGATCTATGATATGGATAAAAGAGATCTGGAAAAAGATGTTGAAAAAATATATTTGAGAGATTTACAAAAGGACTTTTACCGTCTGGAGTTTTTGATAAAATCTGAAGATACAAAAATAACAAAAGAAATGGATGTATCCATTAAAGCTGGAACTCTGATCGGATTATTATATGATAAATTATATGAAAGCTATGCTGAGCCTGATGAAAACACATTGAAAAGCTTAAACGTTCTCTGCGTACGCCTTGTTTTTTGCCTTTGGGGGGAAGATGCGGGATTGTTCAGGCGAAAAGACATGTTCCATCATTATCTTGTAAATAAGGAGCCACGCCATATAAGAAGAGGTCTACAGGATTTATTTAAAATATTGGATACAAAAGAAGGAGAACGTGATCCAGATGAAGATCAAGAACTTCTTGATTTTCCATATGTAAACGGGGGACTTTTTTCTGATGAAACAATTAGAATTCCTCAATTTACTGATGAATTAAAAGATATTTTAGTAAATCAGGCCTCAAATAACTTTAATTGGTCAGAAATTAGCCCTACAATTTTTGGTGCTATTTTTGAAAGTACATTAAACCCGGAAACCAGACGCTCCGGCGGAATGCACTATACATCAATTGAAAATATTCACAAAGTAATTGATCCATTATTTTTAGATGATTTATATGAAGAATTTGAAACAATTAAACAACGATCCCGAAGTGATTCTTGGCGAACCAGATATTTAAAATCATTTCAAGAAAAAATAGCCAGCCTTCATTTTTTAGATCCGGCGGCAGGTTCGGGTAATTTCTTGACAGAAAGCTATCTTTCATTAAGAAAACTGGAAAATGAAATATTACGGGAACTGAAATCTGATATTACAGAACAAATGACATTAGAATTCATTGATGTGAATAGTTTTTTTGATATTAAAGTTTCTATCAGCCAGTTTTATGGAATAGAAATTAACGATTTTGCAGTTACAGTTGCAAAAACAGCATTGTGGATTGCGGAAGCTCAGATGATGCAGGAAACGCTTGCTATTGCAAAAGTAAAATCAGATTTCCTCCCACTCAAATCATATGCTAACATTGTAGAAGGCAATGCATTAATACTAAATTGGTGTGATGTTTTATCCAATTCCAGTTGCTCATTCATCATGGGAAATCCACCTTTTGTTGGTGCAAGAATGATGAAGCAAGGTAGCAGGCAAAAGAAAGAAATCGAAAATTTATTTGGAAAGATAAAGGATGTACAAGATTTAGATTACGTAACAGGATGGTATAAAAAGGCCGCACAGTATATTCAAAATACTCCTATATGAGTTGGTTTTGTATCGACAAACTCTATCTGCCAGGGCGCACAAGTTCCCATTCTGTGGAATGTATTGTTAAATGATTTTGACATTAAAATAAACTTTGCTCACCAGACTTTTCAATGGGACAGTGAGTCAAACTTAAAAGCACATGTTTATGTAATTATTGTAGGATTTGCAGCAGAAATCCAGAAAATCAAAAAATTATATACTTATAAATCGATAAAATCAAAACCCGAAAAAAGAATAGTTGAGTTTATTAATCCTTATTTATTGCCTGCCGATACTGGAATAATCAGCGCAAAGAAGGATGCCATTTGCAATGTGCCTAAAATGAATTTTGGAAATCAGCCCAGGGATGGAGGTCATTTTGTTATTAAAGAAAATGAGCGGAAGGAAATTCTGTCTAAAGAACCAGAACTCGAAAAATGGCTGCGTCCATATATCGGCGCTGATGAATTTATAAAAGGAAAACAGCGATGGTGTCTATGGTTGAAAGATGCTTCACCAGCTGATATCTCCCAAAGCAAAATTTTGTATCAGAAAGTAGCGGCCGTAAAGGAATTCCGTCTAAATTCCAGCGCAAAAACGACAAATGGCTATGCAAAAGTACCGCATTTATTTGCGCAGATTACACAGCCTGATAATGCAAATTGTCTGATAATTCCACGTACTTCCGGTGAAAGAAGGCGCTATATTCCTATCGGCTTTATGGATGCTGATACAATATCTTCTGACGCTGTACAAATCGTTCCAAATGCGACGCTATATCACTTTGGTATCCTGACCTCGAATGTCCATATGGCATGGATGCGTGTTGTCTGTGGACGTTTGAAAGGCGATTATAGATATGCAAAAGAACTGGTGTATAATACGTTCCCGTGGCCATCCCCCACTGAAGAACAATATCATAAAATAGAAGATACGGCTAAAAATATCCTGGAGGTCAGGAAGAAATATTCTAATGATACTACAATAGCAGTGCTGTATGATCCCATTACGATGCCTGCTGATTTAGAAAAAGCTCATAGAAAAAATGATATTGCTGTAATGAAGGCGTACGGTTTCAAAGTAAATGAGACATCTGAAATGGACTGTATCGCCGAATTGATGAAGCTTTATCACAAAGTTGTAAGTGAATAGATATTTGAAAAACGGAGGTATCCATATGAACTTGGAAAAAGCAAATCAATTATATGAACATTCAAAAACCCTATATGATTTATGCGATATCAAAAAAGAGATCGCAGAGATAGAGCAGATACTTGCGATGCCAGTATTGAATGTATATTCTGCAAGACAAAAAATTGGTACTATTAACGAAAAGCATCCGGAAATATTTTTTATCCATGCTCTTTTATACCGTTAAAAAAATCCTTATGCCCCCAATATACCACCTGAATCTGTAGACAATGCTTCTGATTCAGGACTACGCTCTGATTTATCATGGAAAAGAGATTACTTAACAGCAAAGGGCAAAACAACCTGTTTAGATGAATTATATAAATATTTAAAAAAGAAATATAATCTATAAACAGCAAAATGCAGGCTCTCATAATTGCGTGAGTCTGCATTTAAAGTTATATTCATTCTATACGAAATATTGTTTTCCGGATACGTTCCGCTTTGTTACTACCATATGTACCGTACTTTTGCTGATCCCAAACTTCTTTGCCGTCTGCCGTACAGTGGAGTTGCTTTCTATGATATAATTGGCGATTTCTACGGCTCGTTCTTCAATATAATCTTTCAAGAAAATCCCCCTGCAAACCTTGTTTTTACAATGTATGAAAAACGGGGGAGGTTTATTACTCTATTCTTCCTTATCTGGCAGGGGAGCACTTCGTTTGTGTATTATTGGATCTGGCATTGGTACTGATTTTGAGCATCTTATTTTTCAGACAGCTCCAGCGGAACGATTGTAAGCTTTTTTCCCATAGATACCAGCAGTTTTTTGACCATTAAATCATTTTCAGCGATTTCTTCCGCCGTATAATGTTTCTTTCTGTATTCGTCCCAGCTTTCTCCCACCGGGGAAATTTTCTTTTCATGATTCATCTTCTCTGCTCCTTTTGCGCGGTTTGCATATTTCCACATCCAACTGCTTTACATATGGTTCCCTTGCCGTTGATCCATGTTCCATTCGCATCCCGATAAAAATGAACCTCGTACATTGTATTGTCTCCTTTATCTGCTCACATGATACAGAATCACTCGGTTTCATCGACAGACTTAGCAGCAATTTCGTAATTGCGGTCTTTATATTCTATTTCTAATGCATAAACTCCAATCTGTACCTTGCTTTCATCCTCCACAGGATAAAAAACATTCTTCTCCGTATCATAAATAACCAGTTCCCCTATAAGCTGATTCTCAACCGTATTCAATATATCTTTGATACAGCTATCGCAAAACAATTTTTTCATCTTGTGAATACTGACAGTACCATTTCCGCGTTCTATTTCTGCCAAACCTTTGCCTTTTCCTGGATTTTTAGAGATGTGGATGCTTGCTTGGCTTATTTCATCATAGCCAAACGTCAACTGTGTATTTCCATGATAATCCTCTGGATCGATTCCTTTTTCAAATAAATCCAGCGAATAGGATTCTCCGGTATTTAAGCTAACAAGAACCGCTTGTGCCGGATAAATTCCCTTGCAGGTGCGACACTTCTCAGATGTGTTCGGGATATATTGGATGTATTTTTCGATATCCTTCTCATACTTGTGAAATACTAAATCGTGCCTTATGGTCTGGGCAATCTCATCATATTCATCTTCTGTTGCAGAATCCACATAAGATGTGACAATGTTCAGAAGTTCTTCCATAGCTTCATCATTCCGACGATTTATCCGAATGTCATTCATTTTGATAAGCAAAATCACAAAAGCAACCGTAAGAGTGCCTATTATAAAATAGCCATATAAGAGGGAGCGCTTATCAGACTGGCTTAGATGCTTCTTAGAATCATCATGTTCATCTCCAATCCAAAAGTCATCCCAGTTTTTCTTTATCCTTTCCCACACTCTATAACCACTCCCCATTTCTTTATAACCGCATACCGTTAATTTATCATATTTTATTTATGCAGTCAACCGTACACCGTTAATGCGGTGCCTTGAAACCTTCTATACTTTCATTAACCGTACAAAGTTAGGGGGATTTTATGACATATTCTGACGCTGTTATTAAAAGACTGACGGCATTATGCGCCGAAAGGAACATTACTATAAATAAGTTAGCCACACTTTCGGGAATTACTCAATCTACCGTAGATAATTTGATGAAGGGAAAAACAAGAAACCCCAAACTGAAAACGTTGCACAAATTGGCGATCGGTTTAGATATGACAGTATCTGAGCTGTTGGATTTTCCCGAGATGAATGAAATCACTAATCCCCCAGCTATGCTGGGGAGAATAGAGTAAGTTGTGACGAAGAAGATATTATAAAAAAGCCTCCTATGTTAAAATGAGAAAGGTGTCGCAAGCCAATCTCAAGAATAGGAGGCGGTCCAAATGG
>CAJTGD010000022.1 GCA_910575475.1 Lachnospiraceae bacterium
TAAATAATTAATGCCGATATATGCTGTAGTGAGGACACATTACTACAGCATATATCTAAAAATATCGGCATTAAAAAAATATCGGCATTAGGCGGATCGAGGAATATTTCAAGTTCAAGAAACAGCAGTTTGAACTGGAAGATTTACGGGTAATGTCCCTGCAGTCTATCCGTAGCCTAAACTTTTTTGCCACCCTTGCAGCAGGGTATATTGGCCTGACATCGTCTACCCACAGGGAAAGTATTTTCCTGGAAGAATTAAAGGAGTGCTCCAAACGTATATATGAGGTTCCCAAGTTTATTTTCTATGCATTAGGATATGCAATAGAGAGCGTTCTGAGCATGAGTCGGGCAGGAATACAGGGCTTTCTTACGAAAAAAGTCAAATCACATTTTTATTGACAAACTGATTTTCCTGCCATATAATAACTACAAAAGAGGCAGTTTTATACCGGGTGGTTCTTTTTAGGATTCTCGCGGCTTACGTGCTTCTTTTTTTATATTGATGATGTCATATAGGAAAAGACCTTTTTCATTAATTCGAACAACAATCGTAGCTGTATAATCATTCCATCTAACTTCCTTTTCATTTTCAGCCTTTACTGGAATCGAAAAATATGTATCATATCGATACCATCCCATTCGAGCATTGTTAATATGTTTAGCATTTTTATTTGCTATCCAACGTCGATTTGTTGCATTTTCTATAAGCTGCGGTAAAATTTGAACTATATTTGCTTTAACTTTTGCCATGCTTCCTCTTAATCGTTTTGTATATTGTGATTCCGCATACTCATTTGCAAATAATGAATTAATTTGTAATTTGTCTGTATATTCGTTCACAATAAATGTCATTCCCAAATATCTTTTCAGATATTTTTTGATTTTAGTATATCAGTTAAAGCTATGTCGTAAGCATCTGTCCCTCTTTATAGCAAGCGGCAATATAGTTCCGAGATTGATAATATAAATCCGAATTAAAATTCATGATATGGTCTGTAATCCAGGAATGATATACTTTAAAAATACCTTCTATAACATCATCCTCTCCAAAGGTATCTTCTATAAGCCGTTCGAATACTTCACCGATATCCCAATAATCGGGAACCGCGTATTTACAGGAAATAATATTGTCAAAACTGCCGATTGGAATATGCTTTCTCTGAATGAAATCATCTGCTACTTTTTCAATCGGTTCGCAATGGAAAACATCTGCATAGCGATAGATTCTGGTAACGTCTTCCGTGCCAAGGCAGTCTACAATATCCTGCCTTTTATTTTTTGTTGTCCTGCCTATAAACTCTATTAAACTGCATGTAAAAAACAATGCACTTTTATTCTTATCCATATACTTTTCCCTCGCCGATAAAACGAATTGTCTGTAAAGCTGCGATTGTGTGGAAACTAATATAACCTGCTTCACCAAATCTTGTCGCCCAACGTACTGCCTGATTTCGAATCATTGTGCAGTAAAAGCCGTAGTAAAAATCTTTATGATATTTTGCGATTCTGATTTCCGGCTCCGAAACGATCTGTGAGCTTCCATGGTATATCTCTATTCTTTTCATAGCCATTCCTCTATCCAAAATATTTTTGCATGAGACTGTCGAAAAGCTGCTGGGTTTCATTGAGGGATTTTTGGGTTGCAAATCTCAATTTGTCGATTTGTTCTACAAATTCTTCAAATTCATTCTGAAGTTCAATTGGTGGAATAATTATTAAAACAGCTCTTGCATCATTTTTAGTTATTGTCTTTGTCACAGCACCTCTAACATACTGTTGAATCTCCCTTTGCCCATACTCAGAAGTAAGAAGATGATAAAGGAATTTCACATTAATTCGTTCATCATATCTAAACATAAATGCGTTTCTTCCAAGTGATGCTGGCATGCCAATTTCTGGCATCAAATATATTTTTCCTGCACTACCGATTTTATTCATAATTATTTCGCCACCAAATATCTTGGATTTAGCTAATAGTTCGTAGGCACTCTCATCAATATACTTAATAGAAGTCATGTCACCTGACTCTAGATCAGTTGTTCTAACCATCCACGCATAATTGGGTTCATCGTACATTGTCACTCCGCTATCTAATGTTTTATAGCTTCCATTTGAGCTAAAATCTGTTAACAAAGTCATATAATCTCCCATAGGAGCTTTTACAAATCCTTTTTCATTAATAGCAGGATCCCCAAACATCTCCACAAATCGGGATTTGCAGATGAATTTCTTGAACTTTCCTTATTTTTCAAGGCTTTTAGAGCCTTATATAGTGAATTGATATGTATTTTCCCTTGTTTTTGCCCTTATGGGTATTTTACAAGGGAAAGTTTTTGTGAAATGTACTTAATCGTTGCCTGCCACTTTATCTAAGAGCCTTGCGGAAGTCCGCTTTGCTTCCCTTGTGGCATGGGCATACACATTCATTGTGGTACTTACGTCAGAGTGTCCCAAGAGTTCCTGCACGTCCTTCGGCGCTGCGCCGTTTGACAGCAGATTGCTTGTATAAGTATGGCGGAGCTGGTGGAAGTGAAAGCCCTCAAACCCGTCCAGTTTCTTTGCCAGTGTCCGGCATACGATACTCAATGTACTCGGTGTTTCAAGGCAGCCGTCCGGTCTTAAACATACAAATGAAATCTCGTTGTAATCCGCCGGAATGTCCTGCGTGCTCTCCAAGTTGTAATACTCATAGTAAACCCTGTTTTTATCCTGCACTTCCTTGTAGTAGTTGCGGTGGTACAGTTCCCCGTACTGCATCAGATTTTTAAGCTGTTCTTTCCTTGCTTTTCTCAGTATGGCGGTAAGTGTGTCCCCAAAATCTACCGTCCGCACTTTCTTACGTTTAGTCGGTCCGATAATCGTTTTGTGCTTTGCGCCGTCATAGCGGACGCTCCGCTTTACCGTAAGATACTGTTCCTCAAGGTTGATGTCCTGCCAAGTCAGCCCGCATACCTCGCCGATCCTAAGCCCTGCATAGTAGGCTATCTGTATCGGCAGAACTGCAGAGACATTTTTCTTTTCAAGATAAGCGATAAGTTTCTCATAGTCATCATGGGAAATAGGCTGCGTGCCTGACTGTCCCATATCTTCCTCTGAAAACAAATCCACTTCCTCTGCCTTTCGTTTCAGCTTGATGTACTGCATTGGATTGAACGTAATCAGTTGTTTTGGGAATACCGCAAAACGGAACGACTGCTGTAAAACCGCTGAGAAAGAGTGGATATAGTCTTTGCTCAATCCTTTTTTGACTTTTCCGTCTGGATAAGTCCCTCCGAAAGTAAGCAGGTCAAGGAATGTCTGCAAATGCTCCGCTGTTACGGTTTTTAATCTACGGTCAGCAACAGGGTGTTTCTTAATGCACCGTATCGCACCGAGATAATTTTCCACCGTACCGTTGCTAAGCGTGCCGACTTTCAATTCTTCCTCCGCCCAAATATCGAGCAGTTCCCCAAGCGTGATGTTGTCAGCCTTTGCAATGAATTTCTTTTCCTCGTAATCCTCCATTGCCTGCCGTAACAGCTTTTCCGTCTCGCTCTTGCTTTCCGTACCCGTAAACTCTTTCTGTACCAAGTTGCCGCTTGCGTCCTCCACATAGAAGCGGTAGTACCATTTCTTTCCTTTTTTTCTTACAGAACCTTTTGCCATAATCCGTTCTCCTTTCGATAACGGGCAATCGGAACTGATGAAATGCTTTCTGCGTGTAAGTATATCATGACTCCGATTGCTTTACTATACCGATTCGGATTCTTCCCCCGATACCATAGAAAGAAGATTTGCAAGCCTTACGGTGGCTGTTTCAGGATTTTTGGAATAGATCCTCACAATATCGCCCATATCATTAAACATGTTTACGGTGTGGGTGATTTCCCGAAGGAACATAATCTCGTTATATTCCTTATTCGATTCAAACCCCATTGTCCGGGCGAGTGCGGCATTTTCCGCATTGTCCTTGAAATTCTTACAGGCAAACCGGAAAGAATCCACGAACAGTTCATACTCCCTCAACATCAGCAGCAGTAAATCCTTTGTAAAGTCCGACTCTGCCTGTTCCATGTCAAACGGCAGCTTTGCGAGAATGGAGGACATCACATCACGAATGAATAATTCCCTTTTATCCGTAATGTTTGTTTCGTATTCTTCTGTTTCCCCTTTTAACCACTCCACAGATACATGAAGTGCTTCTGACAGACCTTCCAAGACCAGCTTCTTTGTGTTGTCGATTGTCCCTGCCTCGTAGCGCACGATTGTGGAAGTGGCTACCCCCATCTTCTCTGCGACATAAGGCTGGTTCAGTCCCAACTCCACCCTCCGCTGCTTTGCCCTGCTACCGATCAGCCTGCGCAATTCTTTGTCTTTCATGTTGATACGCCTCCTTTGTCGGTATGTTTATACTATAGCATACAAAAAGCAATAATGCAATATGCAACTTAAAAACAATTTTCGTATTATCATAACGCTTGACAAGGGAATATAAAAGCAGTATAGTATCAGTACATACAAAATTGCGTAATGCAATTCAAAAGGAGGGAAGTTGATGACAGAAACGAAGATTGCAATGACAATCGAGGAAGCATCCGAGTATACGGGAATCGGCAGGAATACCATGAGAAACCTTGTGGAATGGGGAAAGCTGCCGGTCTTAAAAGTCGGGCGAAAGGTACTTATCAAAAGCGATATTTTGGAAAAGTTCATGGAAGTGAACGAGGGAAAGAACCTGCGGGATAAGGGCGATGTAAAAGCGGTAATACGAAAATCAGCAGTATAAAAGGCGGCTTCTTACGAAACCGCCTCAGGTATGTATCAGACCGAAGCCATGATATACCTACACGCAAATAGATTATATCATGTGCTTCCTTCCGGTACAAGCGGAAATTTGCGGGAATGGGCAGAAAGTGGGTTGAAAAAATAAGTCCATATGGCAAAAACGGACTTAAAAAATCGACTGATTTCTGTATTTTCAGTTGGAAAAGTCAACTGATGTTTTAACGATGTTTCTAATGCAGCATAAAGTGACTGTAAAAGTTCAACTGACTTTCTCCATTTTCAGTTGAAAGAAATTTCAGAACCGGCACTTTTATTATCATATGTGGCAGCACTTTTTGATAGCATGATGGCAGTTTTTACTATCATAAGTATCATCACTTTTTGCTATCATAGCGGCATCATTTTAGGCGAAGTGATAGCGTTTTTTGCCATCACAAATGGAAAAGTGCCATCATTTTTTGCTATCATGATAACCGTTTTGCAGGCATAATTCGAGTGCCTATAGGGGAAATTCCTTTCTCTTAAAGCCCTCGGCGTTTGAGAGCGAAATACACCCATTGCACAAACTTCGTTTATGCAATGGGGATTTCGCCCCTGCGGGGAGCAAATTCACGCAAGCGTGAATTACAAATGCTGACGCATTTGAATTGACCGCCACAAGGCGGATGTGTTTGTAAACATACCGCCTATGTCGCCCACTCACAATCTGTTCCGCCATACCTCCGCTTACTCCGATCTGATACTGCCATTTGCAGGAGGGAGGACAAAGCACAATACAAAGACATTCATTCATCCGCATGAGCAAACTGTCCGATGTCAGGGGCAGGATCACTTATATATCCAGCCATGCGAAACAGGAAAACCTGTATGCGGTCTATGAAACGACAGACCGCCGCTATTGGACGGAGCTTGCGAAATGCAACCGGCAGGAATTTGAAAAAAGCGGCACAGAGGGAATGTGCATTGAGGCGAGGGAATTTATCATTGCCCTGCCCGAATCATTCCCTAATCTTTATGAGCCAAACAAGCTGTTGCAGCTTTTTACAGATCGCTTCAAAGAAAAATATGGCGTGGAGTGCGTATCAGCACTGCACCATAACAAACGAAAGACAAATTACCATATCCATCTTATTTTTTCTGAACGGGAACTGTTGCCCGAACCCATAGAAAAAACCGCGACACGCAATATGTTCTATGACGAAAACGGGAGACATGTCCGAACCAAGAAAGAGATACTCGGCGAAAACGGAAATGTCCGCAAAGGCTGTAAAATCGTGAAGAAAGGAGAAGTCTATGAGCGAAGTCTTTTTACCGCCAAGAGTAAGCTGTTCAAGCAGGAAAATTTTGTTGACGCGATAAAGCATTTCTATACCGACCTTATCAATCTTCTTGTAAAAGACGACAAAGAAAAACTTCATGTGTTCGACAGCAGCGGATTGTATCTTGCCACCAAGAAGATAGGGAAAAACAACCCGAAAGCGGAACAGATACAGACCGATAACGAAATGCGTATGCGTTGGAACAGGGAAGTTGACAGGGCAATTGTCAGCGGCGTTCCCGAAACAGAGATACGACAGATAAAGAAAAAATATATCACTGACCGCATCAGAGAATCGGTTGATATATTCGGCAGCCAGCCGGAACGTCTTGGAAGTATTATTATGACCGCTGTTACGGCGTTGGCATTGCTGATTTCTAAAGTATTGGATAAGGCAAGGGAACTGTCAGCAAAGTTATTTGAGAAAGAAACGATACAGCCGGTTGCAGAGCCAAACGAGAGAAGAACGACACAAGTAATACCGCAGACTGATAAAATACCAATGCAGGAAAAAATCACTCATAAAGAACCGACTGCTAATCCATCATTACAGAAACAGGAGTTGCAGGCAAAAACACAGACAACAGAACAGGAAAAACCTAAAATTCCACCAAAGCCTGTTATGTCCGCTGAAGCCACCGCATATCCAAAGCTGCTGAAAATTTATAAGGAATTAAACCGCCAAAACGGAATTATCTTTGATGCGGAGAGGGAACGCAATGAGTTGGAACTGGAGCGTGACAGCCTGAAAGGATTTGCGAAATTGACAAAGAAGGGGGAACTGCAAAGCAGGATTGAGCGCAAAAATGAGGAAATAGACCTTCTCAAAATTGGTTTGTCGGGGATAGTCAAGCGATATGGATTCCAGACGGTGCATGATTTCTACAAAGTCTTTTCTGTCTCTAAAACTGCTAATGCCGAATATCGGGACAAGGTGGATAAATGGGAAGAACAATACGGGGAAAAAGTACAAAAGAAGGAAGAAAGCATATCCAAACGGTTACGGAATTATCAAAGGGAAAATGCAGACAGACAAACAAAACAGATTTCAAAAAGCAGAAACAGAGGGGCAAGATGACATGCCCCTCTAAAATTTTATTAAGATATTTTTGGCTTGTAAAAACTTTACATCTATTTTACAATGCCGCGATATTGGATTTGATTTTTGTCCTGTATGATATAGCTGTAAACTTCAAGAAAAACAAAAAGCAAAGGAGATTCAAAAAATGAAAACATCAAAAAAATACTTGGCATTTGCCCTTATGAGTGTTCTAATGCTGTCTGCATTAACGGGGTGCAGTAATAAGAACGAGGGCGATTCAGCCAAATTTGACACAGCAAGAGAGATCAATGTACTTACCCGCGAAGATGGCTCGGGGACACGCGGCGCGTTCATAGAGCTGTTTGGAATCGAGCAGAAAAATGAAGCGGGAGAAAAAATCGACTATACAGCAGACACCGCCGCCGTTACAAATTCTACGTCTGTTATGATGACAACGGTTGCCGGGGATTTATACTCTATCGGATATATTTCTCTTGGCTCCATGAATGATACTGTAAAGGCGATTCAGATCGACGGCTGCGAAGCAACGATTGAAAATATCAAAAATGGTACATATAAGATTGCGCGTCCCTTTAACATTGCGACAAAGGACGGTTTAAGTGACACGGCGCAGGATTTTATCGACTTCATTATGAGTGCGGACGGTCAAGCAGTGATTGAAGAAAATGGATATATTTCTGTATCTGACGCGGGAAGTTACAGCGGGGAAATGGATTCGGGCAAAATTATTGTAGCGGGTTCCAGCTCTGTCACCCCGGTTATGGAAAAACTCAAAGAAGCCTATCTTGAGAGAAATCCGGGCGTTACGATTGAGATACAGCAAAGTGATTCTTCTACTGGTATGTCTGACACAATAGACGGAACCTGCGATATAGGCATGGCTTCCCGTGAGCTGAAAGATTCCGAAATGGAAAAAGGACTGACCGCTACCGTAATTGCAATGGACGGTATTACAGTGATTGTTAATAATGACTGTCCCATAAATAACCTTACAAGTGAACAGGTAAAAGATATTTTTATGGGTAATGCGGTTCGTTGGAGTGAAATATCACAGTAGGATTTTAAGGGGCTGCGGTAAGAAAGCCGCCGCCCCTTTTCAATAAGGAGCATGATTATGAAGAATATAAAAGAAAAAGTGATGAAACTGCTTTTTTTCTTGACAGCCCTTGTTTCCATAGCAGCGGTAATTCTAATCTGCATATTCCTGTTTGCAAGCGGTATCCCTGCAATAAAAGAAATAGGCGTTTTCAAATTTTTGCTGGGTACAAGCTGGAAACCCGCAAATAATCTCTATGGGATTCTCCCTATGATCGTCGGCTCTTTCTATGTAACTGCCGGAGCATTGATTATTGGCGTACCGATTGGAATATTGACAGCGGTATTCATGGCAAGATTTGCTCCGAGAAGTATCTATGCGCCTTTGAAAGCTGCTGTTAATCTAATGGCGGGGATTCCGTCGGTTGTGTACGGTTTTTTTGGATTGGTAGTCTTAGTGCCTTTTATCCGGGAAGCCTTTGGCGGGCGCGGTATGAGTGTACTTACTGCTTCTGTCCTGCTGGGGCTGATGATTTTACCTACCATTATCAGCGTTTCGGAAACTTCAATCCGGGCTGTCCCGGAAAGTTACTATGAGGGAGGGCTTGCTCTTGGAGCTTCCCATGAAAGAAGTGTATTTTTTACGGTTCTTCCCGCAGCAAAGAGCGGTATTTTTGCAGGGGTTGTATTAGGGATTGGGCGGGCAGTCGGTGAAACAATGGCGGTTATGATGGTTGCCGGAAATCAAGCGGTTATCCCGGACAGTATGCTTTCCGGCGTTCGGACACTGACCACAAACATTGTATTGGAAATGGGATATTCTACGGATTTACACCGTGAAGCGTTAATTGGTACGGCTGTTGTCCTGTTTGTTTTCATTCTCATTATCAATCTGTCCCTCTCCCTGTTCAAAAGGAGGGTGAAATAAATGGTTGGAAAATTGAAACGGAAATGGTGCGCATACAGACGCGACCCTAAATCTTTTGTTCTCTTTCTTTCTGTATGCCTTGCAGCATTGATTACAATGCTTGCGCTTATTTTTATTATTGCATACATATTGATAAAAGGGATTCCAAATTTAACGCTGGATTTATTTGACAGCAAATATACAACAGAAAATGTGTCCCTGCTTCCAGCACTTATCAATACACTGTTCATTATGCTGCTTTCCCTGCTGTTTGCGGTTCCCGTAGGAATTGGTGCTGCAATTTATCTGACAGAATACGCAAGACGGGGAAATAAGCTGGTTCATATCGTAGGTATTACCGCTGAAACATTGTCCGGGATTCCGTCAATCGTTTATGGGCTGTTCGGTTCCCTTTTCTTCGTGAAATATCTTGGGCTGGGGTTGTCTTTGCTGTCCGGGGCTTTGACATTAAGCATTATGATTTTGCCGCTTATTATGCGGACAACAGAAGAAGCCTTGCGAAGCGTTCCCGACAGTTACCGCGAGGGCAGCTTCGGGCTTGGAGCCGGAAAGCTACGAACCGTATTCTCTATTGTCCTGCCCTGCGCCGTTCCGGGTATCTTGTCCGGCGTTATTCTTGGAATCGGGCGTATCGTCGGGGAATCGGCGGCACTGATCTTTACTTCCGGAACCGTTGCAGAAATAGCAACAAGTATTTTTTCGTCGGCAAGAACTTTATCCGTCCATATGTATTCTATTTCGGGTGAGGGACTGTATATCAAGCAGACTTACGCAACTGCGGTTGTATTATTGGTTGTTGTCATTCTGATAAATGCACTTTCTGGGTTTGTGGCAAAAAAGATAGGAGGTAAAAACACAGATGGATAAAATCGTGGTTGAGGATTTGGATTTATTCTACGGAAACTTTCAAGCCTTGAAAAAAATAAATGTGGCGTTTAAGGAACACGAAATTACCGCGCTGATCGGACCGTCGGGCTGCGGTAAATCGACATTATTAAAAACATTGAACCGAATGAATGACTTGGTGGAGGGCTGCCACATCAAAGGGACTATCCGTTTAGACGGTGAAGATATTTATGGAAATATGGATATTAACCTACTGCGTAAACGTGTGGGAATGGTATTTCAAAAACCGAATCCGTTCCCTATGAGCATTTATGACAATGTTGCCTTTGGAGCAAGGACGCATGGTATCCGTTCTAAAGCTGCGCTGGACGAAATTGTAGAGCGTTCCTTAAAAGGGGCGGCAATTTGGGACGAGGTAAAAGACAGGCTGAAAAAATCTGCGCTTGGTATGTCGGGCGGTCAACAGCAGCGTCTTTGCATTGCCCGCGCTTTGGCAGTGGAGCCGGAAGTTTTGTTGATGGACGAACCGACCAGCGCACTTGACCCTATTTCTACGGCAAAGGTAGAGGAACTTGCCGCAGAATTAAAAAAGGACTATACCATTGTCATTGTGACACATAATATGCAGCAAGCACTCCGAATTTCCGACAGGACAGCGTTTTTCCTGCTTGGGGAAATGGTGGAGTTTGGAGAAACAGAAAAATTATTCTCCATGCCGCAGGACAAGCGGACAGAGGATTATATTACGGGGAGGTTTGGATAATGCGCCTAAAATTTGATGAACAGTTAGATTTATTAAATAAAGAGTTGATTACAATGGGGGCTTTTTGTGAAAATGCGATTGCTATGTCCGCAAAAGCTCTGACAGAGGGGAATCCCGCGCTTGCAAAGGCTGTTCCCGATCTCTCTGTTCAGATAGACCACAAGGAGCGCGAAATTGAAACTATGTGTCTAAAGCTACTCTTACAGCAGCAGCCCGTGGCAAAAGATTTGAGGGTTGTATCGTCCGCGCTGAAAATGGTGACAGATATGGCAAGAATCGGAGATCAATCCGCAGACATAGCGGAAATTATCACATTAGCCAATATCCACGCCACCGACGACACACAGGTTATCCATGATATGTCGGTTGCTGTTATTAAGATGGTAACAGACAGCATTGACGCTTTTGTGAAAAAGGATATGCAGATGGCGAAAGCCGTGATAGATTATGATGATGTGGTAGATTCCTTTTTTGATAAGGTGAAGAAAATGTTGATTGAGCTTTTCAGTAAACCCGAAACAGACGGTGAATATGCCATAGACCTGTTAATGATAGCAAAATATTTTGAGCGTATCGGAGATCATGCGGTCAATATTGCAAAATGGGTTCTGTTCTCAATCACAGGGAATAAAGAGGGGTGAGCATACCGCCGTTGATGAAATACAGGTAATATGGTATGATTGAGTTCGGAATATTGCCACAGGAAAGAAAGGAGCGGATTTATATGATTTATTGTGTTGAGGACGACAGCTCTATCCGTGATCTGATGATATACACATTAAATTCTGCCGGATTTGAAGCAAAAGGTTTTGACTGCGCGGACAGCTTTTTTGACGCTTTGCAGACAGAAAAGCCCCAGCTTATTATGCTTGATATAATGCTTCCCGGCGAAGATGGCATTTCCATATTGAAAAAGCTGCGTATGCAGGGGACGACAGAGGATATTCCTGTTATTATGGCGACAGCCAAAGGAACCGAATATGACAAAGTAACCGGGCTTGACTTGGGGGCTGATGATTACCTTGCAAAGCCGTTTGGCATGATGGAAATGATTTCCCGTGTGAAAGCGGTATTGCGCCGTACAAGCCCGAAAGAAGAAACAAAAAAGCTAAAAATTGGAAATTTAGAATTGAATTTGGAAACATATATTGTACTTGTAAACAACGAACGGGTTCAGTTGACACTGAAAGAACATAAGCTGCTCCATATTTTTATGGAAAACCCCGGACGGGTGTTTACACGCGATCAGCTTCTTGAAATGATATGGGGCATTGACTACATAGGGGAAACCCGAACCGTAGATGTTCACATTGGAACACTCCGAACAAAATTAGGCGAATGTGGGAGCTATATTGAAACGGTACGGGGAGTTGGGTATCGAATGGAGGGGGAAGTATGACGAAACGAATTTTTCGTTCGATCTGCCTTGTCGCATTGACTGTTTTTCTCGCGTCTGTTGTCCTGTTCATGGGTGTTCTGTATGAATACTTTTCAAATGTTGAACAGGCACAGCTAAAAATGCAGACAACCCTTGCCGCACAGGGCGTTACAAATGAGGGTATTGATTATTTCCATGATTTGAAAGTGAAAAATTACCGTATATCATGGATTGATACAGAGGGAAATGTTATTTTTGATAGTGCGTCTGATACTTCGGAAATGGAAAATCATTTAGAGCGGGAAGAAGTGCGGGAAGCCCTTTCTTCGGGCTATGGTGAAAGCAGACGGTATTCTGCTACTTTGATGGAGCGTTCGTTTTATTCCGCTCAGAAACTTGATGATGGCACCATATTACGGCTTTCCATATCTCAAAATTCTATCTTGACGCTCCTTTTAGGCATGACACAGCCGATTTGCATTATCTTTGTGATCGCGCTGATTCTTTCTATTGTTTTGGCTATTCAAGTTTCAAAAAAAATAGTAAAGCCATTAAATGAAATTGATCTTGATAATCCGTTGTCAAATGAGGGCTATGATGAGCTTTCCCCTTTTTTACGGCGTATTGACAGCCAGCAAAAACAGCTACGGGGACAGAAAGCCGAACTTCTCCAAAAAGAGAATGAATTAAATACGATTATCGGCAGCATGAATGAGGGCATGATTCTCCTAAATCAAAAAGGAAAAATTATCAGTATAAACCCTGCGGCAAGAAAACTGTTAGACGCTGACACAGACTGTATCGGTTCTGATATGCTGTCCTTGTGCCGTAATCTTGAATTGCAGGAAATCCTTACGAAAGCCTTGCAAGGGGAACGGTGCGAAAACATTATCCGGCTGTATGGAGAAAGCTATCAAATTGACGCCGATCCGATCACTTCTGAAAATATTGTGAAAGGAGCCGCACTTTTCTTTTTCAATGTGACGGAAAAAGAAAAAGCGGAACAGATACGCCGAGAATTTACCGCTAATGTGTCCCATGAATTAAAAACCCCGCTTCACTCCATTTCCGGGTATGCGGAGCTTTTGAAAAACGATATGGTAAAGGAGAACGATAAAATACCTTTTGCCGGAAAGATTTATGATGAAGCCGGACGTATGATACGGCTTGTAGAGGACATTATCAGTCTTTCGCACCTTGACGAAGATGCGGACGATATGCAGAGTGAAAATATCGACTTATACACATTGGCAGAAAAGGCGGTACAGAGCTTAGAGCCACAGGCAGATACTGTATGTGTTGCATTGGAGCTTTCCGGCGTTCCGGCTCCCCTTAACGGTATACCCCAGCTTTTATACAGTGTGATTTATAATCTTTGTGACAATGCGATTAAGTATAATCACGAAAACGGAAAAGTAATGGTGAACATACAGAATGAAAACGGCATGGTAGTTTTATCAGTGGAGGACACAGGGATAGGAATTGCACCCGAACATCAAGAGCGGATTTTTGAGCGTTTCTATCGTGTTGATAAGAGCCATTCTAAGGCAGTAGGGGGAACCGGGCTTGGGCTTTCTATTGTGAAACACGCCGCTAAAATCCATAATGCCAAAGTTGATGTAAAAAGTCATGTCGGAAAAGGCACGACGGTTATTGTAACATTTCCCAAATAAAAATATGAACGGTTTTATTACCTCTTGTCATAAGTGTTAATTTAGAAAAAGCTGAACCGATAACATATATAATTAGCAGTTATCGGTTCAGTTAATTTGTTTCAATTTGTTCATTAAAAAGCTACACTATGCAAATATTGATATAGTAATTATAAAAATTACCACAATTCCAATGAATCTTCCGCATCCACCCACATCTGCATATTTCCATCAAGATAGAGCCTTGCGTATTCAAGCGGCTCGTCTATTGCCAGAGCATTTAAGGCACATTCCGAACAGGGAGTGGTTTTCAAGCCTTCTTCTGCTTTATTGCAGTCTATCCGCAAGAAATAGCCTGCATGGGTGTATACGTCAATGCTGTTATGATGGATATTGTATGTTGCGTAAATCATATTCATTTTATCTGTCCTCTTTTCATTGATTTTTTGAAAGCATTTCAATCAGTTTACCAATTCCCGTATATTTTGTGTTATAATGTTTTATGTGATTTTGTTTCCCTCATTTTTTCCCTCATCAGGGTTCGTAATGCCCTGTGGGAAGATATAATACAAGGGAAACCTTAAGGGAAAGTTCATCTGCGATAAACTTAGTGTTTTCAAGGGTTAGCAAGGATTTTAATAATAAAATATAACAGCTAATATTTCCCTTAAAAATCATCAAAGCACAATCGGGATTTGATTAATTGATTTAATTGCTTCAATTGTCTTTCATAAAAACAAATTATTTTTTCTAACTTTGTAAGTACTTCAGAATTTAATTTTTGATTTTCATATGATGGTATTTCAAGTTCCAACTTATTAAGTTCTTTGGCTGACAAATGCTTAACTGTAGCAAATGCTGTCCTGTTTTCTATCTTTTTTAGTTCTTTTGCAAGCGCGAACCTTAAATACTCATCATCTATACCTTTTTTTGTAGTAATCTTACAAACTCGTTGATTCAATAAAGCATTCCTACTTTTCCAACGTGCGATATTAAATTCTCCATCCATTCCGATAAGAATATCTCCCGCATGTAGAACATATTCTTCAGGATATTCTCCCGAATAAAATGTTTCTGAAAATCCACGTTTTACATCCCGAATGCGTACTAATGGTATGTATGCATTATTATTAGAAAATTTTTCAGAATCAAATGCATACCCATATTGAATCTCACACAAACTGGTTAGTTTCTCACGATGCTTTTCCATTTTACCTTCTCCACAAATCCGAATTAATCTACTTACTCTGTAAAATCAAGAAATTGTTGCTATAGCCCTAACCTGTATGAACCACAAAAGTACAACAGAATTTTTTCATTTTATGCAATAAGATATTGTTACATATCTAAGCATATTTGCATCATAGCAAACTGTTTTACCATCTTCAAAATACACATATACTGTATATTCCTCCGTTGGAATCACCCGCACAACTTTAGGAAACATAATCCTCTTCCTTTTTATACTTTTCTATCCTCATCTGATATAGATTTTCTCAAACGTCTTTCTGTTTGTGTTCGTATGCCTTCTGACTTATTTTCCCGCAATCCAGGGCTTTTCGCACTACAACAAACCGGCTGCATCGGAAAGTCTTTGCTATTTTCTCAAGCTTATCCAAAATTTTATCCTGATTACTGTCCCATTTTTGCAAAAACATTTGCGTCGGAATCAAAATCTCCGCTGCCACAGCGTTGCAAAACTTTTCCACCTCACGATTTTCAAGATTTGCATGGATTGGCGCATTGTAAAAACTGTTTTCCCCCACCCACACATGTGCCAGCTCATGGAGGATAGAAAACAATTTCCCATTGTCACTGTCACAGGAATTAATAAAAATCAGCGGTGCATATTTACTGACAAGAGTTATAGATAGTTTCATTATACTTTTCCCCAAATCGTATTTCAATCATTTCAGAAAAATATTCCACCTGTACGGTTGGATCATCTAAAGATGCTCCAACCTGCTCATCCATTCGCAAAATCCGAATTATATCTGCCTTCTCTGTAAAAGCAAGAAAATGCTATGTCTTCTCATTCCTGCTCCGCACTCAGAAGTTCCCTCAGCTCCGCCATCCCTTTCTGGATCTCTTCCTCCAGCTTCTCAATCCTATCCAGTATCACCAGCGGCGGGTCATAATGCACTGCTTCGTACTCGATTTCCTTATATTTATTGATCGACAGATCGTAGTCATTCTCCCGGATCTCCGCAAGATCGACAAAAAAGCTCTGCTCTGTCCGTTTTCGTTCCAGCTCTTCTTCCCGGTTATGGTATCTGCGGACAATATCCGGGATATCATTTTCCTGTACGGGCTGGCGTTTATCATCGAGAGAAAATCCATCCGCTTTCATATCATAGAACCAGACCTTCTCTGTCCCGCCCGCGCCGGTCTTCGTAAATACCAGAATCGCAGTAGACACACCGGCATAAGGCTTGAATACGCCTGACGGCATGGAGATCACCGCCTCCAATTTGTGGTTTTCTGCCAGTTCCTTCCGGATCTGCTTATGCGCCTTGCTGCTGCCGAACAGCACGCCGTCGGGTACAATGACTGCTGCCCTTCCTCCATTTTTCAGGATCCGCAGGAATAAAGCCAGGAACAGCAATTCTGTCTTTTTGGTTTTGGTGACTTTCAGCAGGTCGGCGGACACGCCCTCATAATCCAGACTTCCCTTGAAAGGCGGATTTGCCAGTACCAGTGTGTATTTTTCAAAATCCGTATTATTTTCCGACAGGCTGTCGCGGTACTCAATGCCGGGATTGTCCACGCCATGGAGGAGCATATTCATCGCCCCGATCCTCAGCATCGTCCGATCCATGTCGAATCCGAAAAACATGTCCTGATGAAAATGCCGGTTCAATTCCTCATCAAGAAACAGTTCTCCCTCGTGCTCCCGCAGATAGGTCTGCGCCTCTACCAGAAACCCTGCAGAACCCATGGCCGGGTCGCAGATCCGGTCTTTTGGATTCGGTCTGACCAGCTCCACCATCATCCGGATAATATGTCTCGGGGTCCGGAACTGGCCGTTGGTGCCTGCCGTCGCCACCTTGGACAGAAGGTATTCGTACAGGTCCCCTTTGCTGTCCGAGTCTCCCAGCGCCAGGGAATCGATCCCGTCGATCAGCTTTGTCAGCATGGCCGCAGTGGGCGCCTTGAAAATGGCGTCGCCCATGTATTTGCTGTATGCGGAATCCCCGTCCTGGTGCAGATTTTTGATAAACGGAAACACCCCGTTTAAAACGATATCGTAAATCTCCTGCGCATCCCCCAGGTTCTTGAACCTGCTCCAACGGTACTCCTGACAGTCCGGAGGGAACATCCCCTGATATTCCAGGCCGAGAAATCCGGCCTCACTTTCCTTCGTCGTTTCCACGTCGTCCAGCTGCTTGATAAAAAGCAGATAGGTAAACTGCTCGATCACTTCCAGCGGATTTGTGATCCCGCCGGTCCAGAAAACCTCCCAGATTTTATCGACTTTGTTCTTTAATTCACCTGTAATCATCTTTTTTTCCGTTCCTTTGTGTTTTTTTCAATGGCAGTGCTGCATATTTTTATTCAAGTTTTTTATTGCGCCAGCTTATATAATACCAACTGATTGAGGCTGACGCCTTCCCGGCTTGCTTCGATGGCAAGCCGCTGATGAAGCGATTTTGGCAGCCTTACGTTAAACTTACCGCTGTAATCTTCCATCCGTTCGGGTACAGCAACAGGCAGGCCATTTTCTATTTTCACTTCTAAGTATCCTTCCATTGCTTCATTTAAACTTTCATACAGCTCTTCCAGGGTGTCTCCTGTACTTTGGCATCCATCAAGCTCTAAAATCCTCCCGTAGAAATAATGCCCGCTCTCATCATTCATTTCCTGAACCAGCCTTGTGTACGGCAGTTTCATATAATCTTTCACATTCATTGATTATCACTCCTATATCTTTTCTACACTTGGCACTTAACCCATACCTTCTTTTTTAATAGTACCATATTCAGTACTGTAAAACAATGATTACATCATTCAACTCATCAGTTCCGTTCCAATACCGTAACATGCTCCGTACGGATATCATCCATCAGCTCCCAATGCATGTCTTTATTGGTATGGTGATACACAAACCCGCATTTTTCCTGTGCGCGCCTGGACTTTTCGTTGCCCTCAAAGTACCCGCACCACAGCCGTTTCAGCTTTAGATCCTCAAAGCCATGGCGGATCAGCTCTTTACATGCTTCCGGAATGAGCCCCTGCCCCCAGAACGGCTCCCCGATCCAATAGCCGATCTCGCCCTCGTCGTCCGGAAGCTTCATATTGCTTCGCGCGCCGATCGTAATGGCGACACATCCGATCGCCTGACGATCTGTCTTCAGGCATACGGCGTAGGTTTCTTCCTCGGCAAATACAGTTCTGATGATCTCCCGGCTGTTTTCAACGCTTGTATGTACCGGCCATCCGGCCACCGGGCCGACATTGGGGTTCTTCGCGTATTGATACAGGTTTTCCGCGTCATCTAAATTCCAGGGCCGAAGGATCAGCCGTTGTGTATATAATTCCATAAGTCATTCCTCCCGTTTCACATAGGTAATTTCCATATCCCTGCTCTCTTTTCAAATATATTTTACCAAAACCGGAGAATACTTCAACAATTTTCACTCTCCTGCCGAATTGCATTTCGAATTGCGATTATTCCCTTTGAATTTCAAGAAATACAGTGCATTTCCCTCCATATAATGATAAAATAGTACAAAGGAGTCAAGGAACCGTAAAAAAACTAACATTTCCTTAAGAACGGACACACACCATTTCCGTCTGTGCGTATGCAAACGAGCTTCCGGACCGCAGCCGCACAGCCGGGGAAAAGATCTCACACATATTCGACGATTGGAGGGATGAATATGGAACAAAGACTGGAATCTTTATTTACACCGTGGAAGATCGGGAGCTGCGAGATCAAGAACCGGATCGTGCTGACCTCCATGGGCGGAACCGACCTGTTCGGGTGGATGGAGAAGCACCATTTTGACAAGGCCGGGGCGCATTTTATCATGGAGGTGGCGAAGAACAACGCGGGGCTTGTGCTGCCGGGATGCCAGCCGGTCTACAACCCGATGTTCGGGCAGTGGCTGTACAAGAACGAGAAAATGTATCAGGATCTGAAAAAATGGCTGCCCGAATTCCACAAGACCGGAGCCAAGCTGTTCATCCAGCTCACCGCAGGCTTCGGACGATCCTTCACCATCAGCGGGATGATGGAAACGCTGTACAGCAACAAGGCGCTGCGGGTGAGATCCATGCGGTGCACGAGGGGTATCTGCTGGACCAGTTTACATTGAAATATGTAAATCACCGGACGGATGAGTACGGCGGCTCCTTCGAAAACCGGTATCGTTTCCCGGTGGAGATCGTGCAGGCCATCAAAAATACCTGCGGCAGGGATTTCCCGGTTTCCCTCAGATACAGTGTGATCTCCAAGACGAAGGGATTCCGCAGGGGAGCGCTTCCGGGGGAGGATTATGTGGAAGCCGGGCGCGACATGGAGGAATCGAAGAAGGCGGCAAAATATCTGCAGGACGCAGGATACGACATGCTCAACTGCGACAACGGAACCTACGATGCCTGGTATTGGGCGCATCCGCCCATCTATATGCCGGAAAACTGCAACCTGGAGGATGTGGAGGAACTGAAAAAATACGTGGATATCCCAGTCGTCTGTGCTGGACGCCTAGATGCCCGCACGGCGGCAGACGCCATTTCCGAGGGCAGGCTCGACGGAGCAGGATTCGCCCGGCCATTCCTGGCGGACCAGCAGTGGGTGACCAAGCTCATGGAGGGCAAGGAGGAGGAGATCCGGCCCTGTATCCTCTGCCATAACGGCTGCTTCAACATGTGCCATTATAAGGGCGTGGCAAATGACCAGGCCTTAAGCGACAGCCTGAACCTGGCCCGGTGCGCGGTGAATGCGGAAACCATGCAGTGGACGAAGCATTTCATCAAGAAGACGGCTAAACCGAAAACCATACATATCATCGGGGGCGGCATCGGTGGCATGGAGACGGCTCGGGTGCTCAAGCTTCGAGGACATGATCCCGTCATTTATGAAAAACAGGACTGCCTGGGAGGAACATTTATCCCGGCCAGCGCGGAGTCCTACAAGGGGAAGCTCAGGGATCTGCTGGCATGGTATCGGCGGCAGATGGAGGTCCTTGGGATCGAAGTGCACCTCAATACGGAGATCAAGGAGATCGAGCAGTTTTCCGGCGGTGAGGTGGTCATCGCAACCGGCGCGGTTCCGCGCACCCTGCGAAAAGTTCCGGGACATGAGAAAATGATCGAAGCCTGCGATTACCTCAACGGCGCCCCGGTGGGGGAAAGGGTGGCAGTCATCGGCGGTGGTCTGACCGGAAGCGAGATCGCCTATGAACTGGCGCTCCAGGGCAAAAAACCGATCATCGTGGAGATGAAGGACGACCTGGTGTCCCAGCCCGGCGTGTGCCTTGCCAACAGTTCCTATCTGCGGGAATGGTTTGCGCTCCACAAGGTTCCGGTTTATCTGGAAACCACCCTGGAAAAGGTGAAGGACCATGCGATCGTCTGTCATTCCAGGAAACGAGGCCAGATCGAGATCGAATGCGATTCGGTCATCAGCTCCGCAGGATATGTGCCCATGCCCCTGGTGCAGAAAGGGAAGCATGTGCATCTGGCGGGCGACTGCATGAAGGTAGGAAATCTCAGGACCGTCATCTGGCGGGCGTATGAAGTTGCGATGAAGATCTGACAACGGAAAGGATTTTTATATGGAAACAAACATGAAATTAACAGAAGAGCAGGAAGCCATCCTGAACGGCAGCCAGGGTGAAACCATGGCAAAGGTCATGAAAACCCTGATCCGCTACGGGGAGATCTTCGGGGCGGAGACATGGTTCCTGTGACCAGCAAATACAACCATCTGGTGACCTCCTTCGGCTTAAAGGCGCTGACTCCGGTGTATGAGCTGATGGAGCAGCTCATCGCCGCCGGGGCGGTCTCCTCCCAGGAATTTTCCGCGGATCCCAGGCCATTGGACCGGCATGTGCCAAGCTCCCCACTGCAGGATATCGTATTCAAACATTTTATGTACAGCAAGCAGGATTTTTATGAGGAGCAGTTAAAAAAGCTGGGCCTCATGGATGAGGACGCATTTACCTGCACCTGCTATATGGACGAGGTGGGAAATATCCCGGAGCCAGGCGACGTCCTTTCCTGGCCGGAATCCTCGGCGGTGGTCTACGCCAATTCGGTGCTGGGCGCCCGGTGCAACCGGAACTCCGGCATCATCGGCCTGATGGGATCCATTGTGGGCTATGTGCCGTATTTCGGCCTGCTGACCGATGAGGGACGGAAGGCGCAGTGGATCGTGGAGGTCCGAACCGAGCGGAAGCCGGAGGCTCAGCTTCTGGGTTCAGCCATCGGCATGAAGGTGATGGAGGACGTCCCCTATATCAAAGATCTGAACAAATGGCTGGGAACCGCGCTGGACGACGTGACCATGCCGGTGGTGGATTCCCTGGGGGAAGAATTTCTGGAGTATGTGAAGGACGATATGACGGTTTCCGTCCGGGAGGGCGGGGTGGTGGAAATCCTGTAGTCTATCCTCCGGAAAGATTCCAGCTGTGCGGCTGGATGATCCAGAGATCATCCAACCCACTTATCCATTCCTTTTCTGTTCACCAGAAAATCTATGATATTATAATGCTCAATCTGTAACATATCGGTAAAAAGCATCTGCATTTTCCAGTTCTTTAAAACGCCTGGATTCAAAATTTATCTCTATTATATTTTCTTTCGAAATGTTCCGCTCCTTGATCAGGATATCGCGGATTTGCGAAAGCAGGATCGTCTTCCCGCTCCGTCTAAGACCGATCAAAACCTTGATCAGATCGCAGTCCATATTTTCCCAGGAAATATTCTCCCTGCTCCCAGGCCGGGGCATACTCCACTCTAATATTTACCGGAAGGATTTTTTCTTTAAATTCCACCTTTTTTAATCACACTCTGATACCAATAGAAGGAATCCTTCGGAATTCTTTCCTGTGTTCTGTAGTCAACATAAATCAGCCCAAAACGCGGATCAAAGCCTTCTGCCCACTCAAAGTTATCCATGATCGACCATGCAGTATATCCGATGACTGGAATCCCCTCTTCCATCGCATGGTGCAGTTCGCTCAGATATGTATACATATAGTCGATTCTCTGTGGGTCGTGTACTTTTCCGTCTCTCATCACAAAGTCCAGATTCGCCATTCCATTTTCAGTGATCAGAATCGGAAGGTGATACCGCTCATAAAGAAATTTTGGTGACCAGTAAAGTACCTCCGGTGTGATTGCCCAGCCCATCTGCGTCCTCGGCATGCCTGCCCAGCCAAGGTCCTTCTCTTTGGCATCCGCATTATAATTATTTGCAAAATAAACATTATAGCCGAAATAATCCAGCGGCTGACTGATCAGTCTCAGTTCTTCTCCATTCAATATCTCAGCCAGATACTGCGGCGCTTTTCCAAGGATCATTGGATCCGCCCACCAGTTTACTGCCATTGAGAACCCTTCTTCAATATCAAACATACTGCTTCTCGCTTTTTCAATCCCTTCTTTTGTCTCATTATATGCCACAAAATTCCGTGCATTCAATGCAAATCCGATCTGAGGTTCCTGCAGTTTAGAACATTCACGGATCGTCTGTACAGCATATCCGTGACAGAGCAATACGTTTTTGCTGACATGTGCCAGGTCACGAAACTTCTGTTTCTTTCCCATACGATTGATCTTAAACGGCGCCTGGCGGCCTTCAAAATACCCGAAGCCGATAAAACAGGCCGGTTCATTAAATGTCATCCAATACCGTACTTTATCAGATAGGGCATCAACAACCACCTTTACATACCCGGTAAATTCTTTTACAATCTGTGGATTTTCCCATCCGCCTTCATTGTAAAGCCACATCGGAAGATCCCAGTGGTACAATGTGCAAAGCGGCTCAATCCCAGCCTGTACCAATTCTTCTGCAAGGTCAATATAAAATTGGAGTCCCTTTTTGTTCACTTTTCCGCGCTCCGGCATCACACGCGGCCAGCTGACTGAGAATCGATAGCTTTTCAATCCCAATTCTTTCATAAGAACTACGTCTTCTTTATAACGGTGATAATGGTCACAGGTTACATCTCCGTTCATATTTCTCTTGATATGACCCTCACCGGTCGCATCCCAGATACTGTCTGTCTTTCCGTCCTCATTTCTTGCTCCTTCAACCTGAAAAGAAGCGCTTGCTGCTCCCCATAAAAAATCCTTTGGAAATTGTTTCATCATATCATCCTCCTATAATTATTTTCTGTCCACATTTTCTCGTCTGCACAACCAGACTTCTCCGCATAGTCCCACATGGTTCTGAGGTTCCCAGTTGTCCGGCTTGTTTTTCGGCGGAATCTGCCGTTCCAAAGTCGTTGCAGCTTCGATCACAATCTGGTTATCTCCCGCCTTCAATACATCTCCCAGTTCATACCGATACGGCGGAATAATCTGAATTCCGCAGTCAATGCCGTTGACAAATACCTGTACCGCTTCCCCGGCATCTGTAATCTCCAGACAATATGCCTCCCTGTTTTCACCTGTGCTGATATGCTTTTCATACCGCAGCACTCCTGCAAATTCCGGCATCCCCTGTTCCGCAAGATCAGGAAGGGACACTTCTTCCGCACAGCCAAACACCGGATATTCCGCACTTTTACAGACAGAACGCTTCCAGCCGTCTGGCAAATTCATTTCCCGGTTCGCTATATGGATGCTGTTTCTCTTCAGATTTCCCGGGATCTCCCGGTCAAACACAATGATCCAGCTCTTTCCCGGTTCGATCCGAAGTTGAATTTCCAATCTGTTTTCCGTAGATCCACTCTCGATCTTCCGGTCCACATTCAACGCTTCCAGGCAGTTTTCCCATGCGTTATAACGATAACACACTGCCGATTCATTTTGCAGGTGAACAACGCCTTCATAAACTTCCACCCCCTCATTGACCAGATAAAGGATCTCCGGTTCTCCATAGTAGTGATAGCTGCGGATAAACTTGTCTTCCGGGCAAAGCCGCACGCAGGGCATCTTCTTTTTACGCATGTATGAGACAAGCTCCGTAAGCAATACGGATTCGGAGTGTTCCCTGACCGTTTTCATCAATACCGCTTCCAGTTCTGTATCCATCTGACTGCAGATTCCCTTCGGATATGCATTTAAAAATACACATGGAAATCCCTGCCTGCCGAGCTTCACGACTGCTTCTGCGGTTTCTTTCGTAATATAATCCGCTTCCGGTATTACGAAAATTTTATACTCCTGAGTATTTATCTTTAATCCATTGCTCAAATCCGTTTTATAGCAGCTGTCCGTAAAAATATCTGACGGTACAAAATCGAATCCGATCTGCGCCTCTGTCAGAACCCGTGCCGGTTTCTGGATATACATACATTTCATACCGGTCCATTCTGCATCTGCGTGATACAGGATCGCCGCTTCACTCTCGTGCCTTCCGCCGCTGATCAGACTGCAGACACGGTTCATATATTTCATCACTTCTCCAAAATGCCGATACTGCGGATTGTGCCCATGAGCGTAAAAATGCGGCGGACAGTCCGGATCTGGAAATGCCTTTGCCGAAAACGCATGAGGCACATAATGATTGATCCCGCGCACCATAAAATGGTCTGCCAGATAAGCTTCCAACCTCACACCTTCTTTCCATCCATAATTTCCGAAGATCTCACACATAGAACAATCCTGTTTTCCCGCGTCAATGGCTGCCGCGCTGGATGCCAGCCGCCCGAGTGCAAAATGATAAAATTCCCCGTCTCTTTTCGTGCCCAGGTGGGAAACATATTCGATATCCTCTCCCTGCGGCAGCACCTGTCCGCCGATATCATCAATGCCCGACATATCCTGTCCGGCAAGTCCCCTGAAAAAATGTCCCAGACTGGAACCGCACCGCGCATGCTGATTATTGTCCTCGATCAAATGGCCGATATACTGCACACCATGTTCCCTGCACCAGCCGCCGATCTGCTTTGAAAAGTCCGCTTCTACCCGGCGCGTTACCAGGTCCATAAATCCATAACGAACCTTTGCTGTCAGTCCCTCTCCGAATTCTCGCTCCCAGAGAAGAGGCAGATATCTCAGATAATCTGTTCCCCACAGCTGTTCAAGATCTGACTGCAGCTGCCGGCTCCACGGCTGATCTTCCTGCTCATAGATTTTCTGATCCATCTGATAAAGATGTCCGTTTCCGATCTCCGGCTCATCTGAAAAAAATCCGGCGACCGTCTTTCCGAAATCTTCCTTATAATGTACATAGTGGGGTTCATACACGCTCTCGATCAATGTACGGCATGCCTCCTTATCCAGCATGTTCATATAGTTCCGATGAGGCCCCCTGTTTCTTGTCAGCTGACAGGAATACACCTTCCATCTGCCTTCCGGGGCTGTAAACGATATTTTCCCTCCCTCTTCCTGCAAAATGACAAGGTCTTCTTTGCTGCTTCCATTCTTTTTCACTGCTGCCGCGCCCAGCCACTGATCATCCGAAAATGTTTCAAATGACATATGAAAATAATTTTCGATCCACGCTGGCTCAAACGGAACCGGTGTTTTATATTCTGCGGTTCTCCATGTCTGTTCCTCGCCTTCGGATATTTCTCCCAACACCTTATACGTGAGGAACCATCTTCTGCAGAAATCCGGCTTTTTTTCTATTTCTCCATTACAAAAACCGGTCGGAAAATGACTGTCATCCAGAATCCATACTTTCATATTTCTTTTTCTTGCTTCATCCAGAATGATGTCCATGTCGTGCCACCATCTGGCCCCGGCAAAATCCGGATGCGGCCGGCTCTCAACGCAGACCGCGCGAATATTTGCATCATAGATCACCTGCATATATTCCCGCAGCACGGACTCCTCCTCCCCATGCTGCCAGAAAAACGGAAAAATATAATTTTCCATATGTCCATTCAGTAATTTTTCTATTTTTGAATTCATCCATCTCTCCTTTTCATCTCTTGTCTCCCGTTTATTCTTCCTGTAAATGCTGCTGCCGGTATTCGCTCGGCTTCATACCCTCAGCCCGTTCAAATACCTGATTAAAATGGTTCACATCACTGTACCCCACTAACCTGCATACCTCATAAATCCGCAGTTCCGTTTCCGCCAGAAGCTTCTTTGCACGGTCTACCCGATAGTCTGTCAGGTATTTCTGATAGGTGACCCCGGTCTTTTTCTTAAATAGCTGGCTAAAATAATACGGATTGATATAAAACTGCTTGGAAATATCGTTTAAGGTAATATTCTGATCGTAATTTTTCCGTATATATTCCTTCGCATCTACTATCACATCTTTTTTCTTCGGCACGATGTCTTTCAACATCACTTCATTCATACTGCTCACCATATTCATGATCCAGTTTTCCAACTGTTCAATGGTCTTAAATTTCTCAATACTTTTCAGCGTGAACAGATTCTTCCCAAAATACTCGTTCAGCTGCAACTGTGCCGTCGGTATATTATGCAGTCCCAGCAATACGATATTCAGGCTCAGCTTCTGCAGTTCCGAAAGCGACAGATTATTTTCCGATAAAACCCTCTGAAAGATTCCTTTGACTGCAATACAGAAACCATCCTGGTCAAACCGGTCTATCCGTTCTTTTAACTGTTCCGTCTCCTTCTCGGTAAGCAGATCGGTCCGGTTCTCCATATCATACAATTCTTCAAACAGGATTTCGGTACTGCTGCCCTTTAAAATCCGATAATTCAACGCAACTCTGGCTTCCTCATAGGCTTTGGGCAGCTGGGTATAATCTTCATACGTACTTCCGATCCCCACACTGATCTCGCCCCGCTTATCTTCTCCTGAAGCATAATAATTCCTGAGCAGATTTTTCTTTTCTTCTAACGACAGATTCTTCCCGCCGACGATCACCGCCGCCTGTGCATTTCCCATTTTTATTCCATATAAAAATCTCCCGTTCTGGGAAAGCAGTCCCTCTTCTATTTCCGGATTTCCCCCTTCCCATTCGATCAGAATACAACTGTACTGCCCGTATACATCCAATACGTTCATCTGTGCCAGATATTCTCCGACTTTATGCTGGCTGTCTATACCACCTGTTAGGAAATCCCGGAGCGCATAGTTTCTCATATCGTCATTCAGCCTGCTCAACGAATCTTCTGTTTTCCTCCGCTCTGCGATCTCCTTACACACTTTGCTCAGAGTTTTGCTCAGTTCCTTTTCATCCACCGGTTTTGTAATAAAATCTTTCACCCCAAGTTCTATTGCTCTCTTAGCATAACTGAACTCTGCATATCCGCTCAATACGATAAACTCTGCCGGGAATTCTGCTTCCCGCAGCGCCCGGATCATTTCCAGCCCATCCATAACAGGCATCCGGATATCCGTCAGTATGATATCCGGCTTTTCCGCCAGCGCCTTTTCATATCCTTCCTGCCCGTCATGCGCCAGTAAAACCGGCGTACATTCAGGACTGTATTTTTCTACCAGATACGCGATTCCTTTCGCCTTTTCTTTCTCGTCTTCTGCAATCAATACTTTATATGCCATAAATCAACCTCTTCTCCAGTACATCGTTTCGCAAATAACCGGTTCATTGATTTTGCTGTTTATCGAACGGCACGCTATTCTGTATATGGTACCCGTATCTCGACGACGGTTCCATTTTTGTCACTGGATACGATCCGCAGTTCTCCATCGCTTCCATAACGCAGCCGAAGCCGCTCGGCGATATTGCGGAGTCCGATTCTATGGGAACCGCTCTCCTCTTCTCCTGTATCTCTCCGAAGCGGCACTTCTTGTTCGGTACAAAGCGATGCCCGCACTTCTTCCAATTTCTTTGGACTCATTCCCAGTCCGTCATCCCGTATGGTGAACACCATCATCCGCTCTTCTGTCAGCCTTCCCGTAATTGTGATCTGAATAGGAACACCGCATTCTTTGCTGCCGTATTTAAAACAATTCTCCACAACGGGCTGGAACAGAATCGACATGATCTTCGCCTGACAGATTTCCGGATCGATATCCTCCTCCAGTGTAATGACATTGTCAAAACGGATATTCTGCAGCCGGATATAAGAGCGTATATTTTCCAGTTCCTCCCGCACTTTATAATTCTTCTTATCACTATCCAATACTGTGCGGAATATCTTTGCCAGCATTTTCACCATATCCGCCACCGCATCATCTCCATTCAATATGGCCTTGATACGGATTGATTCCAATGTGTTAAACAGAAAATGTGGATTGATCTGTGTCCGAAGAGCCAGAAACTGCGCATTTTTCTGACGTATTCCTGCTTCATACACCTCCTCGATCAACGCCTCTATTTTCCCGACCATATGGTTGTAACTTTTCACCAGACTGCCGATCTCATCATTTCCCACCACATCCATGATCAATTCATACTTTCCGTTCTCCAGCTGTTTCATACTTCCCTGAAGCTTTCTCAGCAGGCGCACCATCCTCTTGCTGAATAAAATGGATGCAGCAACAATGATCAATACTAACCCGACCACAAGCAAAACTGTCACCCGCTGGATAAAACTGACACGCAGAAACATTTTGCTTCTCGGAATCACCGTGCTGACTTTCATTCCCAGTTGTTCTGTCGTATCCTCTATCACCAGATAATCCTCAGGGTTCTTTTGATACATCAGCAGTTCTTCTTCATCGATCTCACTATAATTCACACGGCCGCTGGACAAGTCAGAATCATAGATCAGCCCTCCGTCTGCATCCGTGATATTGATTTTGATATTATACTGATTTCGTTCCAATAAAAATGCATCGCTCAGTTTGATCAGGCTTGCCGGCGGCAGGTCTATCAAAATCAGTCCCTTGTACCTTCCGTTAAAACCATACACCTTACGGCCAAATGTAACCGTTATCTGATCCTGATTTTTATCGTAATAGGAACAATTGTGAAGCGGTGTCAAAAACAAAGTTTCATCCTGTTCCAGCAGTTTCTGAAACCAGTCCTGCTCTGTCAGTTTCTCATGATCCAGACTTTTCCCGCTCCGGTCATACTGGTAATAATTTCCTTTCTCATTCATAATGATGACAGACTGGATCTCACTATCCATGGTCATCAGTTTCGTAACCATTTCCCGGTAATACAATTTATTTTCAATCTGCTTTGATATCGGAATATCCTCAGCCAGATTATCCATCAGCCCGTCATTGACCAGCAGCGACTTGGTAAGCGAATCATAATCACTCACAAAACCATTCATATCCGACGCGATCTGCGAACTGAATATCGACGTCGTCTCCTCCATCGCCGCCTCCAAACTGCTGGTGGATACCTGATAGAGCACAAGGCTGCTGACGATCAGCGGGATAACACTTACCAGTGAAAATACAAGTATCAGCTTTGATGCCATATTCAGGTTATTCCATATATTTTTCATCGCTGCCGCACCTTCCTTTCCTCCCGCCTATTTTAGCACAGATATTTCCTGTTGCGCATCCTTTTATTTTTACCGGACTGTATGTAAATTCCAGAACAAAAAATACGTCTGAATCAAGCAGGAGTCCAGAGGAAATAAATCCCCTGGACTCCTGCAGCTTAAGATTCCCTCTTACAGGCTTTTACAGAACAGTTGCCTGTCTCTATTTTGTTTTGTTTGCATACCACTCTCTCGCAAGCTTTGTCACTTCTTCTCCGCCTGATGCATTCCATTTTTCAACAAACTCATCAAATTTATCAATGGAATATTCACCTGTAATAATTTTTGTCGCATACTCAATATAAAGAGTTCTGTTTCCAATATCCGGATAGTCGCTGTAAATAGATTCCGGCATACCGTCTCCTGCAAATGTCTTCACATATTTCTGATTTTCCTGTACATTATTGATCGCCTGGGAGACAGCCCATTCTCTGTCTTCCGTCAGCTGGGTAGATAATACATCTACCTGGAAATCAACAGTTGCAATGTTATTATACGGTGCAAGTACCAGATTCTGCTGCGTAGACGGATCATCCGGAAGGCGGACAGTTTCACCGTCAATCACTTCACTGTGCATGCCTTCTACTCCATTGTAGAAATCCATCCAAAGGTCCTGATTCCCATAGGCATCCAGAACTTTCATAATCTTATCAATCTTTTCTTCATCATCTGTATTCGCTACTACAAACGCGCCGCCGTTCATCTGACGATGTGTATAGAATCCTTCATATCCCGGTGCTGAAATTGCTGGCAGGATTGCGATTTCAGGTTTTACGCCTGTACCGTTGTTAATGTTCTCCGCATAGTTATAACATTCCTGGGGAAGGTGTTCCCATATACCTACAACTCCTGAGTTGATCTTTCCATCCCATGCAGCTTTATCGTTTAAAAGTGTCTCCGGATCGAGCAGACCCTCCGCATACAATTCGGATATCCACTGTAAGCAGTCTTTCATGTTCTGTGTTACGGCTGAATATGTCAATTCGCCATCATAGATATCCCACTGAGGGTATCCTTCCCACATCGCAATACCGTACTGCCCGAACAGTTGTCCCATCCATCTTGCTTCTGCCCGGCCTCCGGTCGGAATCTCATCAGCGGCGCCATTTCCATTCGGATCATCATTTTTAAACGCACGGAGCACTTCTACAAACTCCTCCTGGGTAGCCGGTATTTCCAGATCAAGATTATCCAACCAGTCTTTTCGAATCATCGCGCCGTTTCTTCCATAGCTCAAAACCTGCGGAATCACATAGATCCTGTTTTCTCCTGTGGGATCGTTTGCTTTCACAGCATCCCACATTTCTTCTGGTATGCACTCCCACAAATGCGGAGCCTTTTCCGGCAAAAGATCTGTCAGATCCAAAAGCGCGCCGCTCTCGATCAGTTCCGCTTCAATGCCATTCCACGGAGCAAATACATCCGGCATATCACCTGCCGCAATTCTCAGATTCAGCTGCTCCAGATAAGTCTCTCCGCCGTTCCACTCTACATACGGCTGTACAATGCCAACGCCTAACATTTCTTTATACATATTATACAGCTCACTTCCGGCTTCCACCGGCAGATATCCGGTATTAGCCATCCAGATTTCAATGTCGTCATCCGATGCTGCTTCTTCTCCTGACGCCGCTTTATCTTCCGATTTCTCCGGAGAACCGCAGCCAGCCAACAGAGATACAGTCATTGCTGTCACTGCCATTACACTGAACAGCCTTTTCACAAATTTGTTTTTCATACTTTTCCTCCTCATTCTGTCTATTGTTTTATTACATCTTATCATTTTCAAAATTTTTTCAAATATGGGGATTTTAGGTATTGCTGTGGTATTTTTTAGATTTTCGCCCCGTTCTTTCAGATGGCGTCCATCACCTTGTATACCTGTCTCATCCTTTCACAGAACCCAGCATCGCGCCTTTTGCAAAATACTTTTGGATCCACGGATATCCGATCAGAATCGGAATGATCGCGAATACCACTGCGACCGCGCTTAAAGTGGCCGGTGTATAATTCGCTGTCTGCAGCATCGTAATTGCCTGCAGCTCACTTCCTCCGTCTACAATAGAACGGATTTTCATCTGCAGCGGGAACAAATCCATATTCTGGATAAACATCATCGGATGCTCATACTGGTTCCACATGGTCACACCATAGAACAGTCCGACTGTTGCAAGCACTGCTTTGGATGCCGGCAGTACAATCTGGAACAGGATGCGGAACTTTCCACAGCCATCAATCATTGCCGCCTCTTCCAATTCTTTTGGAAACTGCTTAAAAAATGTGCGGACAATGATCAGATTATATGCCGTCATAATATGCGGGAAGACCAACACCCAGTAATTATTGTACAGTCCGTAAGAACGCAGAGTCAGGAAATACGGTACTTTCGGTGCTGCGAATACCATCGTGAATACAACAAACAGCATCACGAATTTGGAAGGTTTAAATTCCGTCTTTGACAGCGGATATGCCATCAGCACATTCAAGATCAATGCAAAGACTACACCGATGACCGTTGAAGATACCGATATCAAAAATGGTTTCCAGATCCCGCCCTTCCCCAGCAAATATTTCCACGAATCAAGTGTAAATTCCACCGGCAGCAGATTGATCAGGTTCATCTGCGATGCGGTCTTTGAACTCAGAGAAACCGCAAGCTCCGAAATCAGCGGAATTGCTGTAATAACTGCGAATACGATCAATATCAGTGTTATGACACCGCCAAACATTCTGTCCTTCGCCGCCTCTCGCACATGTGAAGTTTTTGTATGTACTTTCATTACCACAACCCCCCGTCATCCGAAATTTTATTTGCGATCTTATTAAATGTAACAACCATGATCAGGCCGACTACCGACTGGAACAGACCGACTGCTGTCGCAAAACTATACTGTGCCTGCTGAATTCCCACGCGGAATACATATGTATCAAAAATATCTGCCACTGCATATGTCATCGGAGTATACAGATTATATACCTGATCGAATCCAAGCGTCAGGAAGCTTCCGATGTTCAAAAGCAGCAATGTCAATATGGTCGGTATCAGCAGAGGGAATGTAATGTAACGCATCTTCTGAAATCTGGATGCTCCGTCAATCGCTGCCGATTCATACAGACTTGGATCAATCCCGCTGATCGCTGCCAGATATACAACAGTTCCCCAGCCGGATTCTTTCCAGATCGTAGAAAGTACATAAATCGGCCGGAACCAGCTTTCCTTCTGCATAACCAAAAGTGTTTCCATTCCAAAAAATTCTCTCACATTATTGAACAGCCCGCCAACGCCGAAAATGTCAAATACCAGTCCGCCGACAACAACCCAGGATACAAAATATGGGATACAGATAATTGTCTGAACTACCTTCTTTACCTTCGCGTTCCGAAGTTCATTCAGCATCAATGCCAGAATGACCGGAATTGGAAATGTCAAAAATGTCTTTAACAATCCAAGTATGATCGTGTTTCGAAGTATCTTGTAAAAATCCGGATACTGAAACAGTTTTTTGAAGTTATCCAGTCCACACCATGCGCTCTCCCAGATTCCCTGATATGCAGAATAATCTTTAAACGCAATGACACTTCCCATCATCGGAATATATTTAAACATGATCAGATAAATAATTCCCGGAAGCATCATCACATAATACGGCCAGTACTTTTTAAAGTGGCTCTTCGGACCGGAAGTCCTTACGGCGATATGTTTCGTTTTTGCTGCAACCATAACTCTCAACCCTTCCTTTTTCTTTTTATGATATCTCCATTTTATCATTTGAGATTTTTATTGAAATATGGAGATTTTAGTCTTTGTTATGGCTTTTTTTAGATGTTCTTTTCATAGGAAAGCGGGAACCAAAACTTCTATCGTCTTGATTCCCGGTGCTTTACCGCAATATCTTGCGGATAGAAAGCTTAACGTTTCTTTCTTGCTGTATCTGTTTTTTCGCGTCTGTGATCGGCGCGGTCTGCGGGATCGGGCAGGTGCCGTATAGTCCTCAATCCCGCTGCTGGTCACGGCCGGCGCCCTGCTCTACACAATTTATAAAGAACGGATCCGCACGCTCCGGATTTCCAATACGGTTCTCTGCGTCCTGATCGGAGCCGCCCTCGGAGCCATGTCCACTTTCCTTGGAATCGGCGGCGGACCGATCAATCTGGTAGTGCTGTTTTATTTCTTTTCCATGGATACCAAAACAACCCCAGAGAATTCCCTGTATATCATCTTTTTCTCTCAGATTGCAAGCCTGATCTCCTCGATCGTGACGAAAAGCATATCGGCTTTTTCCATCCGCATGCTGGTTATGATGGTTCTGTGCGGGATTGGTGGGGGGATGCTGGGACGCTCCATAAATAAAAAGATTTCCGCGAAAAAAGTGAACCGGCTCTTTATCGGACTGATGGTTGTAATTATACTGATTTGTATTAATAATCACCGCTTTACAACTTTTAAATTTGTACACATTGTTTCCGAAACCACTGTTTTGCCGAATCCATAATCCCTATTGATTTTTTGCCTCTTTCGGTATTTTCTACCAAATTGGCAAAAAATGCCTCTTGTCGGATACGTTCACTCAACGCAAAGCGGATTTCCTGTGTACTTTCATTCTGATATTTGGAAAAAATTTCGTCCTGGTATGGCCGCACTTTCATTGCGCAATAGGCAATGTTGATCAGATTGACCAGCATCTCAATCCCTTTTCTGCTGCGTACCATATAACCTAAAACCCGTACCCTGGGATGATTTCCTCCGGTATGGCTTTTGCTATTCTTGAAATTCTCCTAAACATACTCTTGTGACCGATATTTCTCCAGTGCCCTATTCGTATCCTTTTCCTTCGATGCCACAAGTATTATAAAGCCATGATATATGCCTCTTTTCTCATATGCTTTTTTCTTGACTTCAATCCCAGTTATCCGTTCTCCCCAATAACTGATTTCCATATACTGGTCTGCGAATCTCTGGTCTTCTGGAGTAAGATATGCCCCTGACAGAAGATCTGATTTCACAGCATCGAACTGCATCCTGAACTTAATATCTTCCTCCGCTTTTTTTAGCGAGCTGAAGTAGATGTGAACATATACGCGTCTGGAAAGGATTTCTGTATCCCCCTTTTCAAGACCGCTTTTCTTACTGGCCCTTTGTCTCTCATACGCAAAATCATGAATCTGCATGACGGTGACTCCCGAGAACTTCGAGGCACAATGTATGATCTCTCCACCATTCATGAGTTTGTCTCTGTATTCATTTATCAGGGGCTGGGTCCATTTTGTGTCTGTCGGGATATGCATAATAATCGGGTAGCTATTCTTTATCATCATAATCATGTTACTCTTCAATCATTCTGGCTGATTACAAAGTCTTTGGGTTTTAACTTCCTTATGAAAAATTAACCATTGCGAAAAAGGATATGTATGCTCAGCCTGCCGACCTGTACCTCATAAATGTTGGTGATCACATGTTTCAGCTCCGCGTCTCCCTGCTGAAACCTACGGCGCTCGGCGCGGAGCCTGCGAAGCAATGAGCCAGAGCCACACAGGCGGATCTTTTTATTTCAAATCTTTTCTCTCAAAGCAATACATCCCGGCCCCCGTCACCATCAAGGTAAAGATAAGCGAATACAGCGGAAGCCACGGCAGAACTACATTGCAGGGAAGGGAAATTGAAAAAGAGGAAGCGAGATTATTTGATTTAGCCTTTGATTATGAAATGGAATACGGTCTTATCATCAATCCGATTCTGCAAAACGAGGAGCATTTTAATTATTGGCTTGGCGCTTACCCATTTTATGATAATGTGCTGAAAGAAGGTGTACTGATTGGCTGACAGGGGAAAAGATTTGAGCGCTTATCGATTGAAGCAAGCAGAAGATACACTGAAAATTGCAGAATACTCCTTAAAAGAACATATTTACAAAGATGCGGTTAACCGATCCTATTATGTTGCTTTTTATGCGACAAAAGCGGTTTTGGCATTAGGGACTGTTGATTTTCGAAGACACAAAGATGTGATGGCCTATTTCAACAAAGAATATGTGGCTGCAGGAATTTTCCCAAAAGCATTGGGGAAAAAGCTTGGCGCTCTGCAAAGACTTCGAGAAAAAAGTGATTATGATGATTTTTATATTGCTTCAAAAGAAAAAGCAGAAGAGCAGATCGTTGTCGCAAAAGAGTTTTTACAGGCAGTAAAAGATTACTTGGAATGAAGTCAAATACCCCGTAGCAAGCTGACGGGGCATCAAAATGCTAGCGCAGCAAGCTGCGGGGTATTTGGTCTACACTCCGTTTCGGACGTTGTTAAACAAGTGCCACTGGCACTTAGCAACCCTCGCGGCAGTCGCCAAATATCCATGCAAGCATGGCTACTTGGCTCGTTCCTTTGCGGAAATAAATGTACGTCCTTTCCCACCTCTTCCGATCTCACCCCGCCAGCACCAGCAGCAGATATACCAGCGTCGCCAGAAGCCCCAGACAGAACAGGATCAGCCCGTAAGACAGGCTCCGCCCGATGAGGCTCGTATTCTCCTTGAAGCTGGTGTACGCCAGCGCGTACTGATGGGTGTAATCCTTCTCATTGGGGCGTTCCCGCCAGGCAGTCTTATTTAAAACCGCCACCACCTGGTTCACAAAGGTTCCCAGCCGGTATGTGAGCGCATTTCCTTCCAGCAGTTCCTGGGGCTGGGGGCTGTCCTTATAGATCGTCTTCCGCAGGAATACGACGATCGTGTCAACCAGCGTATCGAAAAAGCTGGCCTCCACACTTCCCGCGATGGGCAGGATCTTCGCAAGAAAGTCCACCGCATGGTCCAGCACAAAGCAGGCCGCGCCGCAGACAGAGGGAACTACCTTCAGAAGGATGGGACGGTAAAGGAAATCCTCCAGATCCAGCACCCTGGGCCAGTAATTGACATAAGTGGTCTCCCCGTTTTCTTCCTTCCGCAGCATCCAGAGCCTGACCAGCACCACATAGACCGCGGCGCCGATCGCCACCGAGGTCAGACCGCCTTTCAGGTTCACAAGGCTGAAATAAGCCACTTCATGGACATGCTCCAGCCGGAAAAATCCTTTTACAAACCCGGCCGCCTTGTCCATGGTCAGATGGGGAAGGAGCCCCATCACCGGAAACAGCGCCGCGCTGGCCGTCAGGGCAAAGGCGCTTTTTTTGTTCATATAGCTGCTGCCCATGGCGTCGTACCTGGCCTGTACCTCCGGATCCCGGTTCTTCTCCACGAACACCGCAAAAAATAATTTGCACATATAGGCCACGGTAAATCCGCCGCTCACCAGAAAGACCCATTCGATCAGCTTCATATCCGCCGCCCCCAGGAGCACAGGCGTCACCGCCCCCTCCTTGAGCAGCCCGATATATTCTACGATACTCTCATGGATCAGCGTCTTGCTCACATAGCCGGAAAACAGCGGGATCCCGCCGATCCCCAGCGCGCCGCACAGGTAGATCCCCATGAGGAGCGGTTTCCTTCTTCCGAAGCCCCGGATGTCATTCAGATCCAGCTTATGCAGATTCATGTAAATGACCCCCGCCGTCATGAAGAGCACCAGCTTGAACAGCGAATGATTCATCATGTGGAGAAAACTGCCCTGGACTGCCAGCGCATTTTCCTCTCCCAGAAGACCCTGCATCCCGATACCGGTCAGGATAAATCCGATCTGGGATACGGAGGAGCATGCCAGCGTCCTCTTGAAATCAACAGAGAACAGGGCAAGCACCGCCCCCGCCGCCATGGTCAGGACTCCGGTCAGCAGCACGAAAGTGCCCCACACTCCGTCATGGAACAAAATCTGACAGGAGATCACAAGGATCCCGAAGACTCCGGTCTTTGTCAAAATGCCGGACAGCAGCGCGCTGGCCGGAGCCGGCGCCACCGGATGGGCCTTCGGCAGCCAGATATGGAGCGGAAACGCCCCCGCCTTCGCCGCGAATCCGAAAAACAGGCATGCCGCCGCAGGGTAAACATATTTTCCCCGGCAGGCATCGTAAAGCTCGCTGATCGTGAGTGTCCCCGCCTGCTGATACAATAAAAACAATCCCATCAGCATGACCAGTCCGCCGATCACCGCCACCGCCAGGTAGGTGGCCGCCGCCCGCAGGGATTCCTTCCGCTCATCCTGCGCCACCCACACATAGGACGCCAGCGACATCACCTCGAAGAAAATAAAGGTGGTATACAGGTCCGCCGAGAGAAAGACTGCCTCCGTCGCCCCCAGCGTCACCAGCTGGAACAGGTAATACCGGTTCCGGTTCCGATAATGGGCAAAATATTCCTCCGAGAACAGGCTCGTCATCATCCACATAAAGGCAGCCACCGTGCCGTACAGGGTACGAAAGCCGTCCGCTGTAAAATGCAGTCCGAACCCGCACACACCGGGGATCGTACAGGAACCGCCGGCCGTACCGTACCGCACCGCGATCCCTGCCGCCAGGATAAATTCCGCGATTGTGGTCACGCTCACCGCGTAGTCCCGGAGCTTCTTACTTTTTCTTCCTATTATATAAGAGATCAAACCCGCAGCCATCGGAAAAAACACGGCTGCGGCAAGTGCTAACCTTTGTTGTTCCATCGCACCGCACCTCCTGATTCATGTAACGCTTCCTTCTCTCTATAATGCAGCGCCCTCTCGCCAACAGCTCGTGGGCATATCATCGTAAGACATTATCCTTCCTCCTCTAATAAACTCCCGCCGCAATATCCCGCAGGAAGGCGATCAGCGGTTCCGAGCACAGCCCGATACCGAGCACCGCCGCCGCAAAGCAGACCAGCGGGAAGCACATTTTCCAGCCGGGGTCCGTTACCCCTTCCACGCTCCGGGGATCGAATTCCCTTCCCGGGAAAAATGCCCGGATCACGATCGACATCATATAGATGGCGGTCAGCAGCGCGGAGATCAGAAGGCATCCGATCCCGAAATAGGCCATCACATTTTCACTTTCCACCGCCGCGCCCGCCAGGTTCCACTTGCTGATGAAGCCCGCCAGTCCTGGCGCCCCCATCAGACCCAGGGCCGATACGGTAAAGCAGCCGAATACCACCGGCATCCTCCGTCCGAATCCGTTCAGCTCATAGATATATTTTTTGTCCGTCTGGTGCATGATGGCGCCCGCACAGAGGAAGGAACCGATCTTCATAAACGCATGGCACACCATATGCGCCATTGCCCCCACCATCCCTGCCGGGGTCATCATCGACGCGCCCAGGATGATGTAGGACAGGTTGCTCACCGTAGAATAGGCCAGCCGCCGTTTGATGTGCTGCTCCTTGACCGCCCGGCTGCACCCGTATACGATCGTAAACATGGCAAATCCCATGACAATGGGCTGCACCCACGTCCCCCTCAGAAATTCCACCCCGAAGCTGTAGTAGGTCAGGCGCAGGATGGCAAACACCCCCGCCTTCACCACCGCCACCGCATGGAGCAGGGCCGTCACCGGGGTGGGTGCCACACCGGCCTGGGGCAGCCAGGCGCTCATCGGAAAAATGGCCGCTTTCACGCCAAACCCGAAAAATGCCATCAGGTATACGAACAGGAGCTGGTTGGTCTCCCCGCCGATGACCGCCGGATTCAGTACGCCGCCCAGGGTAAATTCTATGGTATCGCTATTGACCATCAGAAAAACGATGGCGATCAGGGCAAATGCCGCGCCGCCCAGCGACATATAGAGATACTGCCGCACCGCCAGAACCGCCTCACGCACCAGCGTGTGCAGGATCAGCGGCACCGTTACCAGGGTCAGGAGCTCATAAAAGAGATACATACTGAGCATGTCCGACGCGAACGCCACTCCCAGCGTGACCCCGTAGGTCATGCTGTAAAACATGAAAAAGATCTTCTCATGCCCCTCATGCTCCATATACTCGAAGGAATACAGCATGGCAAAGGGCCAGAGAATCGACACCAGTCCCCCGAACAGCATGGCCAGCCCATCGATCCGGAAGGAAATGGAGAGCCCCCGCACAAAATAGACCAGATGCAGGGTCTCGGTGGTCCCATGGGCCAAGGCCGTCAGGACAATCGCCGAGGTCGCCACCGTCAGCGTTTCCAGATAAATGAGCATCCCCTTTCTGGAACGGAAGGGAAGCACCGGCGTCAGGGCGCCCCCAAGTATGGGAAGCAGAATGGCTGCCACAATCCAATATTGACTCATCACACATTTCCCCTTCTTTCAATAAGGTATCGCCCCCTCACTGACGTTCGAGGGCATGTCGTCGGAAGGCATTTTCAAAATGCTTCGCATTGGCCTTCCTCCTCATAACAACGTTTCTATAATTTGATTCAGGTACTGGATCAGCGGATTCGGGAATAGGCCGAGGAGCACGGAAAGTCCTGCTAATATCAGCAGCGGAACCACCATCACTCCCGACGGCTCCTTTTTCTGCAGCCCCTCGTAATCATAATCCGCTCCCGGCAGGAAGCCCCGGATCGTGATCGGCAGGAGATATCCCGCCGTCAGCAGGGCGCTGACCAGAAGGATCACCGGCCCTAGCCAGGAAAAGACCGGGATGCCGGATTCCAGCGAACCTCCCGCCAGATACCATTTGCTGATAAATCCGCTGGCCGGGGGGATCCCCACCAAGGCCAGGGACGCGAACGTGTAGCACCAGGCCGTCACCGGCATTTCCTTGCCGATCCCGGTCAGCTCGTCCACGCGGGTTCTTCCGGTTTTATAAATGACCGCGCCTGCGCTCAGAAACAGACAGGACTTGATACAGGCATGAAAGACCACATGGAGCAGGGATCCGGTCATGGCTTCTGGATTCAATAACGCCAGTCCGAATAAAATGTAGGAAATCTGGCTTACCGTGGAATAGGCCAGCCGTTTTTTCATCACCTTTTCCCTGTAAGCCAGCATGGAGCCCATAAAGACCGTGATCAGCGTCAAAGTCAGCCAGGCGGTCTGCACCCAGGTCCCCCGGATCACTTCCGGTCCCACTACATAGAAAATCACACGGACGATCCCAAGCACTCCCATCTTCACGACCAGGCCCGACAGCACGGCGCTGGCCGGGGCAGGTGCCACCGGATGGGCCGTGGGAAGCCACGCGTGCATGGGAAACATCCCAGCCTTCACGCCGAATCCCAGGATCATCAAAAATACCACCGCAAGCATCAGCGCGGAATGTCCGCCCGCCGCCTCCAATCCGCTCCCTCCTGCCGTAAAGTCCAGTGTCCCGGCATAGCGGTTCAGGAAATAGATTCCGAAGAGGACCAGATAGGCGCCGCACAGGGAATAAAACAGGTACTTTAAGCCTGCCATGATGGCTTCCCTTGATTTGTTATGCATGATCAGGGGAAGGGTAGTCAGCGTCATCATTTCGTAAAACATATAATAAGTCACCAGATTTCCGGAAAAGCACAGCGCCATCAGCACGCCGTACACCAGCACATAGAATCCGAAATACCGTTTTTCTTCCTTTTCATGCTTCATATATTCGCAGGAAAAAATGCCTGCCATCAGCCATACCACCGTGATCACCGCGGCAAACACCCGTCCCAGCGGATCCACATGGAAATACACCTCCAGGCTGCCGCCGAACTGCAGAAGATGTAGCTCTGCCTCCCCCCCTGCGGCCACCGCAAGGGCGCAGAGCATGGAGACCGCCAGTGAAAGAAAGGATACGCCCAGCAGCAGGTTCCGCTTTTTCAGTCCCGGAAAAAACAGGATCAAAACGCCGCAGGCAATCGGCAGAAATACCGCCAAAATCAACCAGATATTGAAGTTCATGTATGCGTCTCCTTCCTTATATAAAGTGAATCAGTCCGGTCTCGATGATGCCGATGATCGGCTCCGACATCATGCCCAACACCAGATTGATGAGGATAAACAAAATAATCGTAATGGTATACAGTCTCTGCTGTCCTGCCTTCATCGTAAAATAACCTTTTTCCGCTTCTACCTCCCGCTTCTCCGGCACATAGATCCGCACCACGGTTTTCAGGAAATAGATCGCGTTCAGGATGGTACTGACCGCAAGAACGATCAGCGTGGGCATCATTTTATGGGTGGGATGCATGACCGCCGCCTCCGCAAAGAGCAGCTTGCTCACGAACCCGGAAAACAGCGGGATCCCCACCATGGACATGGCTCCGACGGAAAATCCCACACCCGCCACCTTGTTGCGGTAAGCGGAGCCTGTCAGGTCAAAGAAGTTCCTGCTTCCCGCCGACACGTCGGTCAGTCCGATAGCGGAAACAAACAGCAGGGACTTGGTCGCCGCATGGGCCAGGATATGGAAAATGCTTGCCACCATCCCTTCCGTCGTCCCCAGGCCGAAGCCCATGTAAATATATCCGATCTGGGCCACCGAGGAAAATGCGATCATCCGGCGGATGTCTTTTTCCCAGATGGCGCTGATGGAACCGAAGATCATGCCGCTCAGCCCGAACAGGAACAACACGTTTGGAATCTTGCTCCCCACGATGATATCAAACCCTACCACGCGGTAGAAAATTTTGATCAGCAGGAAAATATATCCCTTGGACACCAGGCTGGACAGCATCGCCGCCGAGGATACCGTGGAATATCCGTAAGCGTCCGGAAGCCAGGCATGGAACGGGAACAGCGCGCTCTTGATGGCCAGTCCCACCGTTACAAGCCCGATGGTGATGGTCAGCGGAATCTGATAGGTGCCCGCCGCCATGATGGCCGCCACGCTTTCCTTGATATTGGACATCAGAAGGTGCCCCGTCAGGTCGTAAAGCATGCAGATCCCCATCAGCAGCAGACCGGACCCCAGCAGGCTCATGATCATGTAGCGGACCGCCGCCTCAATGGTCCTTCCGTTCTGCCGGATCATGATCAGCCCGCAGGCGGCAATGGTGTTGATCTCCACAAATACATAAGCCGTGAAAAGGTCGTTTGTGTAGACCAGCGCCAGCAGAGAGCTCAGCAGCAGATCCGTCAGGATATAATAAATATTGTGCTTCGTCACTTCCACTTCATCGAATAATTTTTTACGCCCGCCCAGCATGGACAGGAGCATGATGACGCAGAAAAACAGAGCCATCCCCGCTTCCAGCGCTCCGGCCCGGATCTCATTTCCCCAGGGCGCGGGAAAATGTCCCATCATAAAGGTATAGCTTCCCCCCGTCCGCATCAGCCAGGACAGGAGCCACGCGGAGGCTGCGCCGATCACCAGGATGACCGCCGTATTCAGCCGTTTCGCCGCTTTTCCCGGAAGGATGGAGGACACGATCCCGGAAAACATGGACAGCATGATGGAAAAGAACGGTACATTTTGTACAAATGCCATTTAGATGCCCTCCTTTTTCAACCGCGAAGAGATTTCATCCAGATCCAGCGTGTGATACCGCTTGTACAGGCGTACCGTCAGGGACAGCATCAGAGCCGTCACGGAGACGGAGACCACGATGCCGGTCAGCACCAGGCCGCTGGGAATGGGATTGATGTAGGCTTCCACCTCCTGCACTCCGTCCACTACGATAGGCGCGGTCCTTCCTTCAATATAGCCTTTGATCGCCAGAAACAGATAGACTGCCGTGTCCATAATGTTCAGGCCGATGATTTTTTTGATCAGATTCTTCTGGAGCAGCAGGTTCGCGAACCCGATCCCAAACAGAATCATGGCAACAACTTCCCCCAGATTGGGGAGCAAATTGGAACCAAACATTTTTCAGAATCCTCCTTTTCGAAACAGTGCGAAGAACGCATACATCGTACATGCGACCACCAGGCCGACACAGATGTTCAGGGGCAGGATCAGGCCGCTGCTGATGATCGCTCCCGGCGTTCCCAGCGGGATCCCGCTCTCCAGATGATGCGCTCCGGTATAAAAGGAATAGCTTTTTGCCAGGCAGTAAAAGAGCAGCGCCCCGAAGCTGACCGCCTTGTAGGTCTTTTCCGTAAAAAACCGCTCTGTCTTCTCGAATCCAAATGCGTTCAGGTACAGGATCAGCCCTGCCCCTATGATGGCCCCGCCGGAAAATCCTCCTCCCGGCGAAAGATGTCCGTTCAGAATGATATAAATGCCGAAGAGCATGATGATAGGCACCAGGATCCTGGCTGCCATCTGCAGGATGGCATCTTTCTTTGGTTCGTAAAAGCTGTCCCTGCGCTCCTCGTCCTCCGCGCTGCCCTTTCCCTTCTTTTTATCATTGCGCAGCAGGATCAGGACCGTACAGGTGGCGATAAAAAGCACATTGGATTCTCCAAAGGTGTCGAACGCACGGTAATCCAGGATCATGCCCGTCACAATATTGACGGCCCCCGTATCCTGCAGCCCGTCCTCGATATACTTTGCCGCCACCTCATTACTTGCCGGATTGCTGGCGGAGCCGATCGGCGGGAGGTAGGAAACCTCCACGATCAGGATCAGGACCAGCACGGTACAGCAGAGCACGGCCGCCATTTTATAAAAGCGCTGAAAAAAACGGTATACCCGGTTATGCTCCGTATCATAGGTTCGCGTCATCACCTCGTCCAGATCATGCTCATACCGTTCCAGCTGCTTGCGGTCCGGTTTGTATTCCTCCCGCGGGATCACTTCCATATTATCCAGATAAAGATCCTTTTCCCCGCTGAGCCAGTGCTTCATACGAACGATCCGCTGACGTTTGTATTCTTCCTCGGATATTTTTCTACTCATCGGTTTCCTCGTCCTCCTCTCCAAGGGCATGGATCTTCTTCAATGTGACAAAGAACAATACGCTGGTCACTCCGGCACCCACTGCCGCTTCTGTAATGGCAAGATCCGGGGATTCCAGAAGGATCCAGATGATCGACATGACCAGGCTGTACGACATGAAGATCAGAATCGAATTAAGAAGGTTTCTGGAAAAGCTGACGGAGATGGCACAGACTACCAAAAAGCCCATCAGGATATATTCAAATATCGCCATTACTTTTCCTCCTCTGCTTTGTGTTGATCTGCGTATATGATCTCCCTCTGATCCTCATCCCAGAGGTGCTCCATGATTCCTTCCTCCAGTTCACAGCACCGTTCCAGATGCGGATTGGTAGTCGCTTCCAGACGTGCGATCAGGTGGGAGGATACTGGAGAGGCATTCCACAAAAACACGATGATCAGCGCCATTTTCAGAGATGCGAAATTCCATCCCGACAGGATGATCAGGCCCACCAAGGAAATGCCGATGCCCAGCGTATCTCCCATTGCCGCCGCATGCATCCGGTTCAGGACATAATCAAATTTAAAGACGCCGAAAACCTGCACGGCAAAAACGCCGAGTCCTGCCAGCAGGAACGCAACGCCGAGTGTAAACTGCAGCCATTCGATGAGGATCATAGTGTGTCACTCCTTTCCTGTTCATTTCTTTTTGTGTATTTGTTTGTTACTTCTTCTGTTCCCGCATCTTTTAATCTTGTCTCTTCCGTTTTCATTTCTTTTATCCTGTTTTTCCCTGTTGATCCTTCCCGGATACTTTCGGCCTGTACGGCCTTCTGCTGCTGCCGTTTTTTCTTGGCAAGCTTCTCCAGGTATACACCGCTGTATATTTTCGTCAGCACTACCACCGCAAGAAAACTGATCATCGCATAGATCAGGCAGATATCCAGAAGGTATCCCTCCCCCATATATACGGCAAGCATGGCGATCACGACCATGACAATGGTTCCCATCATATTCACCGCCACGACCCGGTCGGCGATCGTCGGGCCTTTGATGGCGCGGATCAGGCAGAAAAGCAGAAGGATCGCAAGGAATATGAAAATGGATATAAAAATCCAGGAATGCTCCATAATGATCCGCATATCACTCACCAATCCTTTCCAGCTTCTCCAGCATTTTTACAAACACAGAATCTTCCATCCCTTCGGACAGGGACTTGTCCAGGCAGTGTACCACGCACTCGTCCTCATCCATAGACACCGTGATCGTTCCCGGCGTCAGGGTGATCGAATTGGCCAGAAGCACCCTGCAGAATTTGGATCTCAGATTTGTATGGACGCGCACCATCACCGGCTCCACCACCTCACTGTCGGAAGTGATCAGGCGGATCACCGCCACATTCGCCTTGATGATCTCCATGACCAGTACGAAGATATAGCGCAGAAGACAGACATTCCTTTTGTACAGAAGGATCTCCTGTTTCAGGCTGTAATCCATAAATCTGCAGATAAACGCAAACATGAAAAGGACAATCACTGCGCCGATCACGGCAATCTCCGCAGTAATTGTCCCGTTAAATATGATCCATACACAAAAAAACAGCAACAGCATGATCTTCTCTCCCTTGCGCGGCAGACCGGGCCGGCCTGCTGCCTTGAATACTGTTGTCTATTATAACAGACTTTTCGACTTTTTTCAGATTTTTTTATTACTTTTTTTATTTCTTTGCAGATTCTTAGGAAGCGGTAAAACAGACGAACTGTCCACCGCTTCCTTCACATATTATTCTATCTCTCCCCGGCATTCTCCTGGCATATACCCGAAGTATCTGTTCAGCCTATTTCTTCCCTCCCGGAAACCTTCCGGTAGGTTCTCGGACTCATGCCATAGCACTGTTTAAATGTTTTTGAAAAGGCAAGCGGATCCGTATACCCTACAGACGCGGCCACCACGCTGATCTGCATATCTGTCCCAACCAGCATTTCCCTGGCCTTCTCCATCTTCACTCTGACCAGGTAGTCACGAGGCGAACAGCCCAGCGCTTTCTGAAAACTGCTCGTAAGATAACTCCTGTTCACTCCCACCTGGTCCGCAAGCTCCTGAATCCGAATCTTCTGATTATAATGGAGGTCGATATAGCGCACCGCTTCCTTCACATATACGGCTCCCTGATTTGCAAAATCAGATCCTGGTCCGGTACAATGCTGCGTATAGTCCCGAATCAACTCTGCAAAAATCAGCAGCAGCATGCCGTTGCGCTTCAGTCTGTCCTGATCCGAGTTCTGGTATGCTTCCAGGATTTTGTCAATATAATTGCCGATCCGCGGGGTACACCTGACCTTACGGACAGGGTCCGTTCCGGAAAATCCTGCGCTGGCCAGATACATCTCCGCACATCTGCCGGAAAATCCGATCCACATATACGTCCATGGCTTCCACTTCTCCGTCTCGTACCAGATCTCGCTGCCCGGCAATGCCAGCAATGCATCGTCCAGCTCCAGATGGTACACCTTCCTGTCCATCCCCAGAGTTCCTCTGCCATTTCTCACAAAGCCAAGGACATAGGCGCCTTTCAAGTCCTGTTCGCGCCTGTTTTCCCGGACACAGCTTTCCCATCCGCAATGCAGCAGGGACAGCTCCGCCCCCTCTTCCGGCACATCCGCCAGGCATTTATACCGCCCGGCTCCGGTATATCCGGATATCAGCTTCATATCATTTTCCTCATTGGCAGGCAATCCGCACGGAAAGCGGATCGCCTGCACTCCAACAAACCGCCCTGTAAATCGATCCGAAACAACCGCAGGTGTGAACGGCAACGGTTTTAGAGCTTTCCTCCGGAGGTTGCAATACCTTCAATAAACTGCTTCTGAAAGATCACATAGATCACGATCATCGGCAGACACGCGATCAATGACGCCGCCATCAACTGCGGGAAGTTTGTCGCATACTGCCCCTGCATTTTTGCAAGCGCGGAAGACAGCGTCAGCATATCCTTCTCTGTATTCACGATCATGGGCCACATCAGGTCCTTAAATGCGAATACTGCGGTAAAGATTCCCAATGCCACCATGCTGGAGCGTGCCAGCGGCGCCATGATAAATACGAAGGTCTGGGGGATATTGCACCCGTCCAGCCGTGCCGCTTCCTCCAGGTCTTTCGGCAGCGTCATATACGCCTGCTTCAGAAGAAATGTTCCGAATGCCGTAACAAGCCCCGGGAACACCAGGCCGAAGATGGAGTTCAGCGCCCCGATCTTGCTGACCATGATGTACTGCGGAATAATAAATATCTGGGAAGGGATCATCATCTGGAACAGTACCAGAGAAAACATCACGTTTTTCCCTTTAAAGTTCAGCCGCGCAAACGCGTAGCCCGCCAGCGTTGCGGTCAAGACCGCGCACAGCACACGGAAGAAAATCAGCAGCAGCGTATTTTTATACAGCAGCATAAAGTTCATATTTTCCATGACTGCGGTAAAGGCTTCCGTCCTCCAGACCGTCGGGAAGATGATAAAAGGATCTACCTGCGTCGATTCCGGTACGGATTTGAACGCCGTCAGCACCATCCACAGAAACGGGATCAGCATGGTGATGGACACCAGGACACAGACTGCATGAATCACAAATGTTGATAATTTTTTCTTTGCTTCCATAACCGCCCCTCCTCTCTAATTGTAGTGAACCCATTTCTTCTGGCCGATCATCTGGAATACGGTCACGATCATGATAACCGTAAGCAAGAGCACGACAATCGCTGAGCCGTAGCCCTGGTCCTTCTGCCGGAAGGAATATTCATAGAACAGGTATACCAGTGACTGTGTTTTCATCAGTGCCGGATTGGATTTATCCATCACCATGAAGATCAGGTCAAATACCTGCAGCGCCCCGATGATCCTGGTGATCAGTACAAAGAAGATCGTCGGTGAGAGCAGCGGGCAGGTAATATGCCAGAACTGCTTGAGCCCGGTTGCCCCGTCGATGCTTGCCGCCTCATAATAGTCTCCCGGTATTTCCTGCAGTCCGGAAAGGAACAGCACCATGTTATAACCGATGATGGACCAGATTCCGATCACCGCAATGGAATAGATCGCTATATCCGGGCTGGAAATCCAGTTGATCTTTGTCCCCAGCACATGGTTGAGCAGCCCGAAATCCGAGTTGAACAGCCATCTCCATACCATAGCGACTGCTGCCGGAGCCGCCACCATAGGCAGGAACATGATTGTACGGTATACGCTCCTCCCCCTCATTTTTCTGTTCAGCAGAACCGCAAGTACCAGTGAGATAATAATGGAAAACGGAACTTCCATCAGCGCATATTTGAGCGTGTTGAGCAGCGCCTGCCATACCTGGGTATCCGCGAACATCTTCTGGTAATTTTCCATTCCTACGAAGATATTTCCCCGTCCGAAATCTCCTGTTTTAAAGAAGCTTTTGTAGATTGTCTGAAAGATCGGAATGATATTCAGGATGATCAGTCCCAGCATTGTGGGGATGATAAAGATCCATCCCCAGATAAATTCATTCCGCTCCTGGCTGGTAACTTTCTTTTTTGGTTTCGCCATTTCCTCTCATCTCCTTTTCCCTATTCTTCGGAAAGTGTCGCATTCATTTCTTCCGCAATCTGCTTGCAGGCATCTTCCATACTCATATTTCCTGAATACACATCCTTGAAGATCTCGCTTGCCCGGTTCTCCCAGGTTACTGTGTTTCTGGAATACGGCCTTACAACCATATCATCCCGCATATCCAGATAAGCCTGCAGATTAAATTCCGGAGCGCAGCCTGCCCAGGTATCAGAGGTTCCGTCCCATGCGGACATGGTGATTCCAAGCTCTGCCTGCTTCTGCTGTGCCTTTTCAGATCCAAGATATTCAATCAGCTTCCAAGCATTTTCCGTGTTGTCCCCATTGGCAGCCGCCGCCCAGCCGAGGCCGTTGTAGATGGAAACCCGTCTGCCGCTGTCCGCATCCATCGGCATTACCGCACAGTCACAGTTTTCCTTGATATAATCCTCCTGCTTAAAGGTCGATACCATCCAGGAACCATGGAAAGACATTGCGGATTTTCCGGATTTCAAAAGGATGTCCGGGTTATTCTCCGACATCGTCTCCATACTCGGCATGGAACCGTCCTGGATCAGCTTCTCAATATACTGCATCGCTTTGATGGTATTCGGATCATCATAGCCGGAAGTCTTCTTATCATCGGAAATGATCTCGCCGCCCATGTCATACACGATATTGTAATATGCCTCCTGGTTGTTATCGTTCCGGATCGCGATTCCGTACTGGCTGCCGTCCTCTTTGGTCAGCTTCTTCGCATTTTCCACGACAGTGTCCCATGTCCATGTCTCGTCCGGATAGTCCACACCGGCCTCATCAAACATGGTCTTATTGTACCACAGCGCGATCGTGTCAATGTCCTTCGGGATGCCGTAAACCTTGCCGTCATAAGTATACAGTTCTTTGATTTCTTCCGGATATTTTGACATATCTACCAGTTCGCTATCCGAAGCTTTATCTGTCAGGTCCAGCAGGATCTCATTGGACATATATCTCTGCGATTCATTGGAATGCATCCAGAATACATCCGGCATCTCGCCGCCCTGTGCGCCTGCTTCAAGCAGAGTCCAATATTCGTTCCACTGTACCACCTGGAGCTCTGCTTCGATTCCGGTCTCCTCCGTAAAGTCGGCAATGATTTCCTTCAACCCCGGCTCCTGATAGTTATCCCAGATCATAACAGAGAGTTTGCCGCCCTTGTCTTTGCCGCCCTCTGACGCCCCTTTGTCTCCCGATCCCCCGCATGCCGCAAGGGATGCAGTCATCACTGCACACATACAAAGTGCTGCTATTCTTCTGGTTTTCATAATGTCTCCTCCTCGACTAGTTAGATTTTTTAATATTACTTTCAATATTAATCCGGCAGGCTGGATATGACCGCAAATGTTACTTTATTGGCCGGGCGCCGTGCAGCAGGGCGCACGACGCCACGCAAACAGTAACGTTCAGTCTGCCTGTCCTAAAACCAAACCATGCTTCACGCTTGATAAACATGGGCAATTGTTGTATGAAACTGTACCTATGTTAGTTCTTGCCGTATTTACTTTACATTCTCACTGAAAAAATGATAGAATACCTGATACTGTTCCACCTACATTAAGAAAGAGGGAATAATTATGAATTGGATGAATCCGGATAATGTTGTACATGCTGCATTAAATAAGATTGGAGACGTGATCATTGCGAATCTGCTGTTTCTGCTTTGCTCTGTCCCACTGATCACCATCGGCCCTGCGCTGAGCGCGCTGTATCACTGCATGCTCCGCACGGTCAAGGGCAATCACACGTTCACGGTAAAGACCTTTTTTTCCGCCTTCCGCCAGAATTTTATCCAGTCGTTCCTGATCTGGATCGGCCTATGCGCCGCCTTTATCATCACTGCCTTAAATCTCCGATTTCTGGCACACACCGTCAGTCCGGCCGGGCAGATCTTTTTCCTGCTCACCTGCGGGACCGCGGTTCTTCTGGCAATTACGGCATTGTATGTATTTCCTGTGATCGCCGCGTTCAAAGGCACCTGGAAAATGCAGCTGAAAAATGCACTGCTCTTTGCGTTTTCCCATCTGCCTTCCACCCTGCTGATCGTTGTCGTCTCTACCCTGCCCATGGTAATGACCTGGCTGGATGTCGGCCTGCTCCCGCTGTACGCGTGCTGCTGGTTTTTCTTCGGCTTCGGGCTGACCGCATACATAAATTCACTTCTGTTCTACCGTATGTTCAGGCCCTATCTCGAGCAAATATAACAGGAGGTAACCCATTATGGATGATAAGCTTGTCATGCACCGCAAAACCAATTCTGAAGAGTTGTTCCTCGTTTCCTGCGGCTACGAAAACTGTGAGCCTGCCCAGTTTTTTGGTCCCTCTATCCGAAGGTATTACATCATCCACTTCATTCTGGAAGGACAGGGACACTATTTTATCAATGACCGGCACTTTGCGCTCCGGAAGAACCAGTGCTTTCTCGTGCCGCCTGATGTTGTTACCTATTATAAAGCTGAGCCGTCGGACCCGTGGACCTATGTGTGGATCTGTTTTAACGGGACACATGCGCTTCCTCTGCTGCAGCATTGCCGCTTTACCGAATCTACCCCTGTTCTCACTGTAGCCGACACAGAATCCTACCGTGAGGCCATCTTTGAAATGATGGGACATGCTCCGCTGACTCCGGCTGACGATTGCCACATTCAAAGCATCCTCTACAGAATCCTTGCCATGCTCGGGGAACAGACCGAAGCCTCCTATGCTGATACGGACTCCCTTGACAACTTTTACATCTCCAGAGCCATCGACTACATCAACAAAAGCACCATCCTGAATATCACCGTCTCCGATGTCTCCGAGTACCTCCATATCAGCCGCAGCTACCTGTTTGAACTGTTCAAGAAACATCTCAACACTTCGCCCCAGTCCTTCCTGATCACCGCCAGGATGGCGAATGCCAAGGAACTGCTGCTGCGTACCAATATTTCAGTAGAAGATATCGCGTTCTCGAGCGGCTATCAGAACCCCTTCGCGTTTTCCAGGGCCTTCAAAAAGGAAACCGGTATGACCCCAAGGGAATTTCGCCAAAAATGCAGCTTCAACGGGAAGATCCTGGACTATTGACCGCTCTCTTCATACCAATGACAGGCAGCCGTGTCTTCTCCTTCTCCCCATAGCTCCGGACAGTCGGAGTCTTCCCAGTTCAGAGGGATCATATGCCGCTTCTGGCCGGAAGCTGTGAGCATGATCTGACGGAGCTCTATCCGCTTGTGTCGTCCCCGATCCGGCTGATGTGCATCAGACCGGCGCCCAGATGCCCGATGGTATTGCGCCCCTCTATTTTTTTTCGTGAATGATCGCAGAATCATTTTCTGTCTCGATCGTTATAAAATCCGGAACTCCTAACTCAAAATGTCTGCCGGCAATTCTTCCCATCTTTTACTCTGCTCCTTTTCGCAAGTTTGCTTAAGCTGGTATTTATTATAATCATTTTCCTTATAGATTGGAATGATTATTGGTTCTTAATACCTTGCAGGATGTCCACAACGAGTTACAGGTCACCCCTGGCTAAGGTGTGACCTGTAACTGCAACGATGCTTCTCCCTCAAAAATCAATGACAAAATAGAATATAATTCTCAGCAATACCGCAGTCTCTCGACCACGCTCCCCGCGCACAGTTTTTTATAGAACATCAGCGGCACCGCCGAAGCGGCCAGCAGCAGGAGCGGCAGGCACACCGCCACCGGCACGACCGTGAAGTGATACGCAAACGCCCACTGATTCCGGATCACCACATCCTGACAGATGAGCCAGCTCAGCAGATTGCCTGCCGTGACGGCCAGGACAGACGCGCTGCCGATGTATGCCGCGCTTTCCCAGATCAGCATCCGCTTCATCTGCCTGCCGCCCATGCCCACGGCGCTGAGCATGGCAAGCTCCTTCTGCCTTGTGAGGATTCCTGTGACCATGATATTGATGAAGTTCAGGATCCCGATCGCCCCAAGGACCAGGCTCAGGCTTCCGCCGATCATGGTAAACACCTGCTTCGTTTTCTGAAATTCTTCCTTCAGCGTTTCAAAGGAAATGCAGACCATGCCGGAGTCTTCCATCCATTTCGCCGTGATTTTTTCTGCCTCATCCCGATGAGATTTTTCCACATCATAGACCACGCTTAAGGGCTGTTTCTCACCGTACAGCTCCGCAAATTCCTGCTCCGGCAGGATCACGTTGATCCCAATGCTGATAGCCATACGCGCGGTCAGTGTGGAGGGCAGCTCTCCGACCGCCATCACCGTATATTCCTTTTTCTGCCCTTCCTTTCCCTCCAGAGTGATCCTGTCTCCGGGCTGATACAGCATCTCCGGCTTCACGCCCCACCAGGGCGCGCCGTCGCAATAGACTACGTATGTCCCCTGGGCCCATTTTTCCGCGTCAAATTCTCCATCCGTATATACCGCATGCTCCACCAGCGTTCCCGTAGCCGCGTAAGCATACAGCGGCTCCTGTCCTCTTTCCAGGTCGCACATATCCGTATATTCATTTCCCTGCTCGTTTTCCCAGGCCAGGCGCTCCAGAGCGTGCTCCGAAAGATCCGCCTGTCCGAGCTCGCAATAGACCTTTTCAAACCGGGTCAGCCCCTGAAGCCGGCTCACTGCTTCTTCAAATCCGCTGTCGATCCCTTCCAGGTTCTTGTCATATTGTCCGGCCATGGCCACCGTCCAGTCCGTCACCTCAAAATCACCGTTGGTCTGTGTTTCCACATACTGCTCCAGGTCAAATCCGCTGATGATGGTGTATGTGGTATTTAAAAGAGTCATGCTTAAAAAGAGGGACAGGATCACCAGCACCGCTTTTTTTCCGTCACGACGCAGGTTCCGGAGGGCAAGGATCGCAGGTGCGTTCTTTTGCTTTGCGGATTTTCCGAATCCCAATGTACTTGTTTTTTTCTTCCGCATCATTTTTATATGCGCTTTCCGTTTCCACAGGATGCTTCGATGTGCTTCCACACACTGCCATATGCTTTTCCGGCATCGCCCCGGCGCGCCCTTCTGTTGGGTCTCGCCGGTATAGCGTACCGCTTCCACGGGGGAAACGGATGCCGCAATCCGTCCCGGCGAACGAAAGCTGATATACACCGTCAGCAGGCTGAACAGCGCCGCCCCGGCCAGCACTGCCGGAGATATCGTATAATCCTCAAATTCATAGGTCTGCAGGAACAGCATCACCACATAAGGAAGGAGCAGATATCCCACGGCATATCCTGCCAGAAGCCCTGCTGGGATCCCGACGGCGGACAGGCCCATTACCTGCCGCAGAACGATCCGGCGCAATTGCTTTCCGGAAGCCCCGATGGTTTTCAGCAGGCCGTAATACTGGATATCCTGGGTGACGGAAATATAAAAAATATTGTAAATGATCAGGTAGCCGGAAACCAGGATGACCGCCAGAAGGATGACTATGGTCAGGATCGTGTAGAGATCGACGCTGAGTGACGAATATGCCGGGTTGATTCCGCCCGGGGTATCCTCCGGCAGTCCGGCCCGGGCAAGCAGATCCGCCAGCTTCCCCTGTAGATTCCAGGTATTTGGAAAATCGATGTCCGCCATGACCGTTCCCTCATAAGGCACGCCCTCTCCAAAGCTGGTCATCCGCGTCGGCGCGATCTCCTCACTGTAGGCTTTCGATACCCATACCTGCTGTGCAGGCGCAACCGGATCCCCGTCCCAGACGCCGCACAGGGTAAAGGTATCTTCGCGCAGTGTCCCGTCAACCATGATTGGAAATACGATCCGGCTTCCAGGCTGATCCGGAAGCCCCATCGCGTCCAGGACAAGGCGGGGTACGGCGATCTCCATTTTCTCTTCCGGCATCCTTCCCTCTGTGGGAAATGATCGGAATGACTGAGCCGAATACGTTTCCCCGTACCGGACCTCCGTATAGAGCTTTTGAAGGCTTTCGTGCGCCCCGGTCCCGGTCACGATGGAATATCCGATCTTCTCGTATCCTCCGGCTGCTTTCACATTCTCATATTCCGGCATGGACAAAAACTTGATCACAGCCTGCGCCGAGCTTCCGGATGCGCGCATCATGCTCTGCCGCGCCACTTCCAGAATCCCGCCGCCCACCGTAAACAGCGCGGAAAACAGGATGGAGGTCAGGATGATGGCTCCGACGGCAATGGCATTTCTCTGCCGGTTCTTCTTCATCTGCCGGCCTGTGAGCAGGCGGATGGCCTCTTTATTTCTCACCTGAAACATGGATGTGAGCCTCCTTTCCGCCGCTGGACTTGATCCGGCCGTCCTCAATACGGATGATGCGGTCCGCCATCTGAGCGATCTCCGGGTTGTGGGTGATCATCACCATGGTCTGCTGAAACCGCTGGTTGCCGGCCTTGAGAAATGCCATCACGTCCTGGCTGGTCCTGCTGTCCAGGTTTCCTGTCGGCTCGTCTGCCAGCACGATGGACGGCTTGCCGGCAAGCGCCCGGGCGATCGCCACCCTCTGCTGCTGCCCGCCGGAGAGCTGATTGGGAAACTGCTCCAGCTTTTCATCAATCTTTAAAAGCGTTACGATCTCCCGGCAATAGTCTTCATCGATCGTTCCTCCATCCAGCAGTACCGGAAGAATGATATTTTCCCGGACATTCAGCGTCTGCACCAGGTTGTACTGCTGAAACACAAAACCGATGCTGCGCCTGCGGAATACCGCCAGCTCTTCATCATTCATACTGGTCAGTTCCTTATCCCCTACCTGAACCGTACCCTCGGTGGGGCTGTCCAGACCGCCCAGCATGTGGAGCAGCGTGGATTTTCCGCTTCCAGAGGTGCCGACGATGGCGGCAAATTCCCCGTAGCAGATATCCAGGTCGATGCCATCCAGCGCTTTTGTTACATTTTCCCCTGAGCGATAATATTTTTTCAGGCCCCGGGCCTTTAAAACAATGGGTCTCATGAATTGTTTCCTCCTGAATCCATATTGTGCCTGCCTATCGTTCATATTTCGCAAAATGAACGTTACCGTACACCAGCACACTTATAGTATATCAGAAAAATGTCACAATTCACTCACAGCAATGTCACGATCCTGTGACAATCTCAGCACACCTCCCCCTATTTGGTCGCTTCTTTTATGAATTTATAGTTTCTCCAAAATAGAAGCATTCACAAATTCCGCCCAGGAATACTGGCTCATTTTTAACAAAAAAGAGGCTGTTGCAATGGTTTTTTGCAACAACCTCGCCATAAATTTTTCACGCTCCAAGCGACTGCATAAATTCTTCTACTTCATCCAGATTCGGATATCCGCACCCCAGCTTTTTTGTCATGCTTCCTGGTCTGGTCACTTTGTATGCAGCATATCTGCTGGCCCACTCTGTAGCTTCGCGCAGGGATTTCCCCCATATGATATTTGCCGCTACAGCCGCAAGATACCCGTCTCCCGCACCGATCGTATCTACTGCCTTCACAGGCGTAGGCGCAACTTCCCAGTATTCTTTCCCATCAAGGATCACGCTTCCAGAAGAATTGCATGTCATAATAACACCTCTGCACTGATATTGCGCCTGAAGCTTTTTAACAATATTCAGAGCCGGCTCTTTTGAATCTTCCGGGAGCCCGCACAATGTTTTCGCCTCCACATCATTTAAAACCATAAAATCCAGATAACTTAAATCTCCCATCTCTTCACTCGGAAGCGGACTTACATTGCACAGGGTCATCATTCCAAATTCTTCCTTTGCGATCTTAGCTCCATCCAATGCTTTTCGAAATGGCATCCCAAATCCGGTGATCAGTACTTTCGCCTCTTTCATCGCCCGGATCGCATCATAGGTTTCTTCCCATGTCAAAGCCTGGCATGCACTGTCTCCATCGACGATCGTATTGGTACTGTCTTCCTCGATCATGATCAATCCTGTTCCTGTCGAGACAGAATGGTCGCGGTACATATATGTGGTGTCTACTCCGGATTCGCTCATCCACTGATCCCCCATATCTCCCCATGGGTCATAACCGACTTTTCCAATATAACCCGTTCTGACCCCCAGGCGTCCCAGCGCTACGGAAACTGTCGCCCCCTTCCCGCCGTCTTCCTCTACATGCCAGTTCGTCGCCTCCAGCGTTTCTCCCCGCCGGGGAAGTCTCTTAATATGACACACCTGCCCTACACCATGGCTGTTCAATACGATCACATCAATCGGGCCAAATTTTCCCATAAACTTATTCCTCCTACTACAGAAGAGTCATTATATAAAGTATGCCCAACTAATAATTGTAAAATATTATCTTGAGCAATAGTAAATTGAAGTTTTTTCTTTTCAAATCCATTCTTGGAGTTTTCGGAGTTTGCCCGAACGAGTAGAGGGGGGCGGCAGTGTCCATCCGGGCCTGCCAAAGCTGGGCGATGATGCTTTCCTTGCCCTGGACGGGTGCGGCCTCGGCCTGCTCTTTCGACCAATTATAGAGCCGGGTGATACGGGCCTTGATCTCCTTCAGCAGTTTATTGTCAGCGGCGATCTTCCGATTGATGTTGCCTTTCTCGGTAGCGATGCCCCGCCGCTCCATCTGACTGGCGGCAGGTCCCATGTGGATGCTGGGGATTTTATCAACGCCCTGCCGTTTGTAGCTGCGGTGGTCGATGCGCTCCGGCCTGCCAGCAGATTCCAAGGCACGGTTTGCGTAAGCGGCCCACGCCGCCCGCCACTTCTCGGCGTTCTCCCGATCATTCCAATCGGTGCTATCCTCCCGGTGATTTTTCCAGCCGCCTTTGCCGTCCGGGATGCGGTTGCCCTGGCTGTCCAAGTCATAAACCTTGCGGCACTTCGGTTCCCAGCGCCCATCCGGTTTCAGTGGGCGAATGGTCAGCAGAATATGAGCGTGGGGATTCCCCGTCCCACTCGTTTGTCAGTCGTTCGCCGCTCCGGTAGGCGGCGGCAGCTACGGCGGATTTGCCGATGCTGCGTTTGATGATCTGGATGGGACGGTGAAAAATTGCTATGTGGTTCATCCTCCTTCCTGCTGGTAAATCAGGGGTTTGGGGGCGGCAGCCCCCATCGCGTCCGCAAGGACGCAACAAGCCCCCGGCAGGGCGCACGGCACCGGAACGGTGTATAAGTGCGCCGTTAAGAACGGACTTTAGTTTGTGGGGGCGGTTTTTTCCGCCGTTTCCTCTGCTCCCGGCAGGCGGGAAAGGGCATTAAAAACTTATTGATAAACAAATCTTGAATCATGTCATTCACTTGCCAGTCAAAAAGATTATCCCACAGATTTTAGAATATGTAAAACCGGCAGGTTATTCATCGCTTACAGGTATTCTCCAAAGTTACTTGTCCAATGGTAAAACCTCCTGTTGGAATTGAAGTCTGCCCTGTCGTCCGTGCGGATTTGTGGGGTGGTGGTTTCATCAACTCCATGCTCCCGCAATATTTTTTCCTCGGCTTCTTTCCAGATAAGCCATTTTCTGTTCTCCCGTCCGTTGTTGTATGCCATTCTTTTTTCCTCCAATCTGAAATTTTTGAAAATGCTAAAATCCAGATTGGAAAGGCGGCGAACGGCAGCCAACAGCGGAAACAGCCCTGCGGCACATTCCGATAAAAAACGGCAAAAGAAAAACCGCAAAGGTTCTGTGACCTCTACGGTTATAGGAGATACATATTCTGTTAAACGGAGATTCTACTTCTGGTTTCATGGTGAGAAGCAGCGTTACATGGACAGGGATTTTTTTAACTGGCTTCCTGCCAAACCCCGATATGCTATGTATGGATAAGCTCTGCGTTGCATGAGCAGATAGAATACTGCCCGAAAAAAAACATAAAAAAACCTCCAAACTCTAAAACAGGTTTGGAGAGTGTCTGTTAAATTTTTTGGGCATAGCAAAATCGCCCGCCACACGCCGTTTTTTTTATTTGATGGGCGGTTGCCTTAAAGTCTTATAAAACAAAACAGAGCCAGCGAACGGTAATTTCTCACTTGTTCATCAGCTCTGTATCTTTATCCATGTCTTTGCTATATTTCTTCTATGTATGTGAAAATTTTTGTTATAACTTGCTGCGTTTATGCTTATTCGCAGACGTTTTAGTAATCTACTCCTTTAAAGATATATGACCTGCAAAATGATTACTCGTTATTTTTCATTCCCACCATCTTTACTTTTTTCATTCCTAATCAATCCATGATAAAACAGCATAGCACAAACTGCTGATATTGTACCTGTCGCTGTCTGGTCTAAGTGAATGTCATGCATATTACAAAACATATTGATTACTATTAAAGCAACCAATACCACCGCTGCTACAGCAGCTCCTTTTAATAAATGCTTCATATCTTCCTATTTCCTTTCCAAAATAAATTTATGTACTACAAAATAGTATACCAGAGAAAACAGCAATTCTTTCAAAACAGTCATGAAACGCCCTAATTCATGAATAAGTGCGTTTTTCTTTTTACAGAACACGCACTTATTCGTCATTTTTGCAGGGGGAGTTGATATAAAGAATGGTATAAAGTATAATTAGGGAAGTAAATATCGAAAGAAGGAATATATTGAAATGCTACTATCTTTTTTTCGGCTTTCCCTTGCTATCCGCAATGTATGGCCTCAGCATATGAACTTCAAAGCGTTTAGCGTACTTTATATACTGCTGTTAGTTGCTGGAATGCCTGTAACGCTCCTCGCCTGTATTCCATACGGTTTGTTCGGTATTCTGGTGGCGGTATGTATTTATGGCTTGCTTGCTTGCCGTGACACTGCGCCGCAGAATGTTTTTATGGGTGTGATTGGATGTATGCTTGCCGTTGTGACAGAGAATTTGCTGGCAAATTTTCTTTATATGCTGATTCCCTCGCCTTTATCAAATCAGTGGTATTTTTCTTACGGCATTGATTTGATTTATACTTTGCTGTTTTATTGGATTACGCTGCTTTGCGGCAAACTGCTGAAAAAAATATTCCTGTCTGGCAAAGGCATTTTGGGTCTTCCGCAGACATGGTATGTGATAGATGCTGCACTACTGCTCCTTATAACCATCTATCTGTTTGATAATTTGATTCCAGGACAAAACGGCTCTATCGGCAAAATGATATATAATAATGCCTTACATATTTCGGGGTATCTGCTTGTGATGTGTTGTTTACTTCTGGCTATGCGCCGCTCTTATCTGGAGCAGATACAGACCGAAGCAAAGCAGAAAGCTATGCAGGACTTACAGGACTACACACGGAATTTAGAAGCTATGTATAACAGCCTGCACTCCTTTAAGCATGATTATGTTAATATTCTGCTCTCTTTATCTGGTTATATTGAAGAGGGTGATTTGGATAGGTTAAAGGATTTTTTTGAAAGCAAAATCTTCCCAACGAAGAATCTGATTACGGGGGAAGATTATAAACTGAACCAGCTTAGCAATATCAGTGTGTTGGAAATCAAAAGCCTGCTCTCAGCAAAAATGATTTACGCCCATGAATCGGGGATTGACGTCACCATTGATATTCCCGACAAAGTGGAAAGTTTTCTGATAGACACGGTAGACCTTGCCAGAATACTGGGAATCTTTTTGGACAATGCGATTGAAAGCACATTGGAGACAGAACAGCCACAAATAGGCTTAAATATCATCCAGAATAAAACTGGCGTATCAATCATCATAAGCAACCGCTTTCGGGATAGCGGTCTAATGCTGCATAAATTAAAGCAAAAAGGCTTTAGCACAAAAATCGGGCATCAAGGAATCGGGCTTGGGAATGCCCAGAAAATCATCAGTTCTTATGACAACGTACTATTAGAAACAACAATGAAATGCGACTATTTTACACAACATATAGAACTTACTGACAGAAAGGAATGACATCATATGTTAGATATCTTTGTATGCGAAGACAATGCCGCACAGCGGCGGACTGTTGTAAATATCATTCAAAATACTGTTCTGATAGAAGAATTGGATATGCAGCTTACTTTAGATACAGGAGACCCTTATATGTTGTTGAAAAAAATCAAGACCAGTCAGAACACAGGTATTTATTTCCTTGACATTGACTTGAACAGCAGCATGAATGGAATGAAGCTGGCACAGCAAATCAGATTGTATGACCCCCGTGGTTTCATCATATTCATAACCGCACATTCAGAACTGAGCTATATGACTTTTCAGTATCGGGTAGAGGCGATGGACTTTGTATTAAAAGACAACCCTGCCGAAGCGAAAGTGAAACTCAGAGAATGTCTATTAAATGCTATGGAACGACATACGCTCCAAACCAACAAGACACATAAGGTCTATACCCTTGAAATTGGCGGACGAAAAATCAGCGTGGATTATGAGGATATTTTATTTTTTGAAACTTCCAGCAATATCCATAAAGTCATTCTCCATGCAAAAGACCGCCAGATTGAATTTCCCAGTACCTTAAAAGAACTAACAGGTGTATTGGACAGCAATTTTGTGCGTTGCCATCGGGCATTTTTGGTAAACAAAAATAATATAAAAGAAGTTGACACTAAAAATCGAATTATCCATTTTGCCAATGGAGAAACTTGCCTGATGTCCACACGCATGATGAAAGGGCTTTAAAGCAATTTTCAATACTGTCATCTTCACATTGAAATTGTATTGTTTGACGAAAATAAGGGTGAGGTTTTCCCCACCCTTATCTTTTACATTTGAATAATTTCCTCGTTCACAATCTCCCTTGCACACGCCCTTATGTTGTTGAGCCGTCCTGTCCATTCTATGGCGTTTTCTTCCTTTAGACGTTCCGTTATGCCCTGTGCCTGTTTCATGCCCTCTATGAGCCTTTCAAAGCGTTTCTGTGCCTGCCTGTCGATGTCGGCAAGGTAGACGTTAAGCCTGCCGCTTGTGAGAAGATTGGTGTATGTAACCTTGCGGTACTGCTTCAGATAGTCCAGATGCCGCTGTCCCCATATGCCTATCGGCAGTTCTTCTTCGGCGGGTAATCGTAAATCTGGAATAAAATATCCATTTTCTTCATGATATGTGCCGTCTAACTGTTCAAATAGCGATTTTATCATTTTGTAATTCCTCCAAACAAGATATTCACTCCACATATTTGTGTCTGCTGTCTTAAACACATTTTTTGAGTTTTATCCTTATCTGGTTTCATTCATCATCAATTTCCTTACATACTGTTCCAGCTTCACCTAAATTCTTATTACTTTTCCCTTCAATCCATTGGCGAATCCGTGCGGCATGATTTTCGCGTACGAATTCCTGATATAAAAAAGAATCCCCCCGTTCCTTAGCACACTCTCCATATTCCGATTCCTGCGTATCATTCAATACTTTTTCTTTATATTCTTTAAATGCAGTCTCATATCTATGTTCAAATTCATCTTTTGTTATCACCATGCCTAAATCATGAAAATAAATAGCAAGAGTAAGCATAAGCCATTCTGCATACGTCATTTTTTCTTTCGTTGTCTCTGGAATTAACCATTCCACAATTTTTAACATTTCATCAATATGAGCTATACTATGCACTGTATATTCCTCAAATATTCCACCTTTCCAATGAATCCCAGCATAACTTCTACCCTATCTCTAATGTGTAATAACTTTATGCCTCTACAAAATAACAGTTTCTCTGCTTTTTCAGCTTGTATTTCTGCATAATTAACAAACCCATCCATATAATCATCCTCTTTCAGTATACTATCATAAAAGCGCACAATAATGCCATTTACAATCAATCTCCCGAATTAAATTCCACCAGCTTCTCCCAGTCAATACTTCCATCTTCCCGGCAAAAACTATTGGAAAATTCTCTTATCAGTCTATTAGCTGCCCTATTATAGCTTTCTTTATAATCAGCGACATACTTTTCCGGCATTGTTCCCATATATCCGATGATTTTTATGTAAAATTCTTCATCGCCCGTCAGTTCTTCCCAGAAACGTTTTCCTGCAAGTTCCTGATACATTTTCGGTTTTCCTCTGCCGGAATCTTTCTTTTTACCATAGCAATAGCCGATGCAGGCCTCATACCTTGCCTTTGCCTGCTGTGCTAACTTTGATGCAGCTGTAAAATTCTGCTCCTGCCGTTTTTTACTATCCGCGTTAAACACAGATGGACCGCTTTTTACAGCTATGGCAGAAATCGTATTTGTTTCATTATTATGAATCATAATGTCGATGCCTTCTGCCAACGCTTTATTTCCACCGCTGGCAGCTATCGCTATCGGTTCGAAAAAGCAATTTCCAAAAATTGTTTCTTCACTGGAACTCACAAAAGCAGTAAGAACAGAATCCACAATTTCTGAAGCATTCTGCATGGCTTTTGCACGGTATAAGTAGGGATTTTTCCGCTTCATTATCTTTTGTATATTCAATCCGTCTATCTTTTCAATTAACGTTCCATAAAATGTTTCCAGAGCCGAAGCTATTGCCTGGATTACCGCCTGTTCATCAAATGAATTATTTAACGGCATATAAATTTCCTCCCAATTCTATTGCGTTTCTGATTTTATTATGTACATTCGTACCTCTGAACCGTTTTGTCTGAATGAAAGCAGAAGAATTTGCCACAGATAAAACTGCCTTCCCAATAGCTTCAGCCAGTCCGACTGGTACAGCATTTCCTATCTGTCTATATTTTGCTGCTGTGGTACCCGTAAAAACCCATTCATCTGGGAATTGTTGGATTCTCGCATACTCCCGCACACTTAATGGTCTGTTTTGTGTAGGATGGCACATCATTGTTGCTTTCTGAACCGGAGATGTAACAACCGTCGGAGATGGCTGATCGTATGATAACTTCCTATAAAATCCAACTTTACCGCCGCCAGATTGATACGCTCCGCCCATTGCAATGGGTATGATATCTTCAGGTAAATCCCGCCAGTTACCGCCTTCGGGAATCATTTTCAAAAACTTTAGACGTTCTTCACTTAACGTTGCGCATTCTCCGTGTTCAAGTTCTAAATCTCCAATTACACTCCTCACAGTTTGCCATTGGTACTCTTTATTCTGATGCATTTGAAAATGCGTAGGCAGCGGAAGAAATATATCCTCATTGTCCCGGCTTCCAATCAATACAAACCGTTCTCGAAACTGCGGAACACCATAATTTACAGCATCCAGCACTCCATAGACTGTTTTATATCCCAGTTTATCAAATTCAGCCAATATCACGTCCAATACGGTTCCTAATTTCTGTTCTGGATCACTTTCATCTCTTTCAGATAAGGGTACATGCTTTAAAGGCGCTGACATGATTCCTTTTACATTCTCCATAACAAAAAATCGAGGTCTGATATAATCTATCATACGGATGAAATCCATAAATAAACTTCCTCGCGGGTCATTAATCCCTAATCTTTTGCCCGCTGTAGAAAAAGGCTGACACGGCGGTCCGCCGCAGATCAAAAATGGTTCGCCAATCTTTAATCCAATTAATTCCAATAGTTGTTGCGGCTCAACTTCTCTGATATCGCCGCCTAACACTTTATGCCCATTCTCTCTCATGGTTTTTACACAAGAAGCATCAAAATCCTGTCCTATAGCTACATTTAAACCAGCTTTTTCTAACCCTATATCTAAACCCATCGCCCCGGAGAACAAAGAAATAACGTCCCTATTATCAGCATATATGCCATAATCATTCTGCCTACTTTTAATGCCCATCAAATTTTCTCTCCGTTTTCTAATACGAATTTTCTTTCAAAGGAACCATTTACAGCTTCTGCAATATTTTCCAAGTCCGCCACTGTAAAACTTTCTCTTTTCATTTTTCCACTCAGATTCTGCGGTGTTGTGCCTAATCGCCGGGCAAGTTCTGCCACACTGATGTCAGATCGGACACATAACACCTTAATTTGCTCGGAAATCGTCATTGCGAGTACCTCTTTTTCAAATCAACTTTTACCTTACCAGTATAAACCATAGAATTTACAACGTCAACCAAATAATTCACATTTTTAGCTTGTGGGTACTTGTATCCTTTGAATTTTTTTGATAAAATAATTTTAGCAGCCGCACAGCTGGAAACAATTTATATTCCCAATAGGTGGTGATTTATATGGTCCGCGATGCAACTACTGTATCCAAAAACATGAGCAAAATCCATAGCAAAGACACTTCTATAGAGCTTCAGCTTCGCAAAGCTCTCTGGCATAAAGGATATCGTTACCGCAAAAATTATAAAGCTCTCCCTGGTTCGCCAGATATTGTTCTTACCAAATATAAAATTGCCATTTTTTGTGACAGTGAATTTTTTCACGGTAAAGATTGGGATGTCCTAAAATTCCGCCTCGAAAAAGGGAAAAATCCTGATTATTGGATAAAGAAAATTGAACGAAATCGCTCCAGAGACTGGGAAAATGATAAAAAACTCTTTTTTCTTGGATACACCGTTATTCATTTTTGGGGAAAAGATATACTAAAACATACTGATGAATGCCTTCAAGTTATTGAAGAATCCATCTGGGATATCAAACTTGCAGATTCTTCCGAAACTAACCTTTTATAGATACATTTTAAGCAAACAAAGAGTTCGAAGAGAAGGTACAAGAAGCTGAAGAACTGTCTTAAAGTTTTTGTTGAGTTATGCTATTCTTTAGATACAGCTATAGCTGCTTCCTTTGGTCGGGTAGCGGCTATTTCTGTGTTTTATAATTGTGTTTACCCGACGACGATCCAGTCTATACCCTTAAAAAAGTGATGGAGGATTTAGATTTTTCAGGCCTGCTGGCCTGTTATTCTGATAAGGGAAGAACCGGGTTCAACCCGATCATGCTGTATTCTGTTGTTACCTATGCCAACATGCGCGGCGTAAGGGCTGTTGACCGTATTGTAGATTTATGCCAAAGGGACCTTGCTTTTATCTGGCTGGCCAAAGGGCAGAAGCCCCAGCGGGATGCTTTTTACGATTTTAAAGGGAAAAAGCTGACGGGAGAAATCCTGGATGAACTGAATTACCAGTTTTTACGCCGTCTAAAGAATGAGGGATTGAGTTTGTTTGCGGTAAGGAAAAGAAAAAACCGCAGATCCAGCAGCTTTATGAAGAACTGGAGAAATGCGGGAGCCGCCTGATGGAATATAAAGAATGTTTTGAGATCATGGGAACAGACCGCAACAGTTATTCCAAGACGGATCTGGAAGCTACATTTATGAGAATGAAAGAGGATCATATGCGGAACGGGCAGTATTACAACATGAAATATGAAGTCTTTGAAGATGAACATTATTATGTGTGCCATGACGGGCGTCAGCTGCGTCATATCCGGACAGAAACAAAGGAACAATCTGGATACCAACAGACCTTCGAGGTGTATGGATGTGCGGACTGCAGTGGCTGCCAGCATAAGTCCAAGTGCCTGTATAAATATAATGCGGAAAAGGATACAGAAAAAAATAAGGTCATGAAGATCAACGAGCAATGGGAGGAGCTGAAAGAAGAATCCCATGCAAATATCCAGAGTGAAAAAGGAATCTTAAAACGGCAGACGCGCTCCATACAGACGGAGGGACATTTCGGAGATATCAAAGAAAATGAGAATTTCCGAAGATTTAACTACCGTACGTCAGAGAAAGTGTATAAAGAATTTATGCTGTATGCAATCGGTCGGAATATCAATAAATATCACCGTTTCCTTCACAATAAGATTCAAAAATTTGAAGGAAAATCAGAGCAGAAAACAGCGTAGGAAAGGAGCAGCCATTGAGATTGGCACCAAGGGGTTTTTGCGCCCTAAAATAAGTTCTATAAAGGAAAAATAAGCATATCCCATAGAAGAGTTTGTGCTGAAAAGCATGGAACTCTGGTGGATATGCTTATTTTATGGCAGGGCGCCTAAAAATTGGTATTAACCGACAGCCCCTTCCCTACAATTCCTAAATGAAACCATATTTCCAAAATCACTCAACTGTACAGGCGGAAATTTTTCAGACCACAACCTTCTTCCCTGACACCTCCAGGTTGGACACGTCGATCGCTGCCTCTATCCCTTCCGGCACTTCCGTCTCCAGCAGGATCTCCGTCTCTGTCTCTTTCACATGAACCTTGATCCATCCATGCACCGACTGATAGGTACAAGTAAATTCATGCATACTCTCCGGCAGATACGGGCGGATCGTGACTTTGGAAAAGCCCGGCGCCTCCGGGATGATCCCCGCAATTCCATTGTAATACCATTCGATGATATGCCCCATCATATCATGGCAGTGGCTTCTCGGATTGCTCTCCCAGTATTCTCCCAGTGTCGTCTCTCCGTCCAGGATAAACGCATAATAGCTGGGATGTGTTTCCCGCAGGATGAACCGGCTGATCAGCTCGTTCATTCCGTAGATTCTCGCGCACTGGATGATATACGGCAGCCCCACTTCTCCGGCGATAAACGCGCCTTCTCTTTCTAACGTATAGCGCAGTGACTGGACCACATCCGCTTTCCGGTCTTCCGGCGCCATATTCCAGAAGAGCGGCAGCGCCTGCGCCGCCTGGGTCAGCAGGATCTCCTCCGGACTTTCCTCCGGTGCGGTCTGCTCCGTTCCTTCTCCCCCCGAAAGGCATTCATTTTTGCTGGTATCCCCGGGATTGCACTGGTAGCACCAGAACCCTTTTTCCGGATGCCGCGTCATCAGCTTTTCATTATAATTCGCCCTGATCTCCTCCGCTTTTTCCAGCAGACTCTTCCGATCCTCCGCCTTTCCAAGCACCTGGGCAAATTCCGCAAGACATACCGCGTCCGCATAGAGAAACGCAGTCTCGATATTTTCACGGGCCAGTTCATTTTTCGGATTTCCCCAATCCCCGAGCCCATGGTTGATAAATCCATCCGCATTCACCTTTGTCAGCAGATGCCGGAAGTAACGCATTCCGGCTTCGTAATTGTCCTCGATGGTCTGCCGGACCCCATAGAACTGATAGTGCCAGTAAGTTCCCAGGATACAGGTGCTTCCCCAGGGAATGATATCGTAGAAGCTCCCCATCCCCGGCACCGGGATCACATTCGGGATGTAGCAGGGGCATTGGGAGGGCATCAGCCCGTCTCCCGGATAAATTTTTTTACCTGCATAATCAAAGAAATAGTCTTCCTTCGTGTGCTGTGCGTACCGCATGTCCCGGAGGAATTTTTCCCACAGATTTTTCCCGTCCTTCATATAGAAAATGGAACCTGCCATCAGGTGGTTCGGCTCCTGCCAGGCAAAGCGCTCGATGGTCGGACAGTCGGTGTGAACGCCTACCATATTTGCCTCCACGCTCTTTTCGATCATGTCATAAATCTGGTTGTAGCGCTCGTCATCACAGGTAAATGTACCGGAGCGTTTATGGGCGCTGGTGATCGCATGGGCGGTGAGGTTCCGGATCTCGATCGTTCCGCGGGTTTCCGCATCATGATCCCGGCAGTCCAGTTGCTTCGGCAGGTTCCCGCTCTCTGCGGCGCTGCAGGTTTCCACGCCCACGAACCTCCCGGCAAAATAGGTAAAGGTCATGCGGAATTTTTCCCATATGTCATCCTGTCCAATGATATAAGTGATGCAGGAATCCACGGTAATCCAGTTCTTCGCCACCTGATCCACGTCCCCGTTTTCATCCAGCTTTTCCGCAGGGTAGATGCGGATCTCCTCCCCGGCCTTTCCCCTGACCTCTAATTCCAGAATGCCGGACATATTCTGCCCAAAATCATAGATATCCCGGGAGCATTCCGCAGTTTTATGATCCTGAGCGCTACCATCCACCCGATGGAGCAGCTTTCCCTCATAGGACCGTATCACCCTCACCGGGGGCATGGTCTGCTCCAGGATGTCCGCCCGCGGGATCTCCTCCTCCGGCACATACTCCGCCTGCTGCCATGCGCTGTCGTCAAAGCCAGGTTCGCACCAGCCTGCCTGGACGAGCCTCCCGTCGATGGTCTCCGAACCGTACACATTGCTCATGATCACGGGATGCTCCTTCACCCGAAAGCTGTCATCCGCCCCGATCACCTCCCGGGTTCCGTCCTCATAGTCCAGGCACAGCTCCATGGCCAGGATCAGGCAGGATCCCCCGGGCTGATAGGGATTCGGGTTGGGCGGCATGAATCCGGGAAATGTAAAGGTATAATGCTCGTCGCATTTGATATACCAGCCGTTTCCCACCTCCGCGCCGATCACATTTTCTCCAATGCGCAGCATATCCGTCACGTCAAAGGTGACATAGTAGATCAGCTTCCGGTAGTCTGTCCACGCCGGATCCAGCTCATGGTCTCCCACCTTTTTTCCATTGATATAAAAATGAAACTGCCCAAGGCCGCAGACCTTTGCCGAGGCCCTTTTCACCCTGCGCCCGATCATGAGCTCCCTTCTCGCGTAAAATGGTCTTGCAGTCCCGTTTGTGATCCATCTCTCAAACATATCTTCGTTCCTCCTGGTGTTTTTCCTCCGAACAGAGCACGGAAAAAAATCTGTCTGATGTCCGGAATCCTTATGCTGTATTATACACCTTCGGAGAAAATCCGAACAGTTTCTAAGGTGACATCTGAGGGGTGGAAAGCTGACATTGATTGTGAAATGAGAAGTTTCAACGCTGTTTCCGGTGATATATCTTCTAAAGAACTTGTTCATCCACTGATTTTTCGGTGATAGGCGAGTAGGCCATGGCCACCGAGGACTTGAACAGACTTTCTACTGGGGGAGATATGCAATCAATTCTTCTGCTGTATCCTTCATCCCCCGCCGGAACCAAACCTCAATCCAGCCATACAAAAAGAACGCAACATAGGCGGAAGAATATGCGGCGCGCATTTCCTGTTCTGGATTAAAGCCGCACAAATTCAAAATAATATCTTTGAGAAGATAAACCAATCCTCTCTCGTTTAACAGAGTGTAAAAATCTCGATGTGCTTCAAAATGAGAAAACACGATCCGCACCACTTCTCTTGCCGGGAGGTCAGGGGTTTCTTTGTATTTGTTCACCCAATCTTGAAATAAACGTTCCACGTATGCTTTTACAATATCTTCTTTTTCCTTATAATTGCGGTAGAAGGAGGTTCTTCCTACTCCTGCCATGCTGCACAATTCGCTGACAGAAATTTCGCTGATCGGCGGGACGCTGTTTGGAGGGAATTTTTTATGAAAAAGACCGTAAAAGAAAAGGGGGTGAGGACTGTGCCAATCTGGATGGGTATCCTTGTTTTCGCTCTGGCGTTTGGGGCCGGGGTTGCTTCTAAATTTGCAATCCAGCCAGGGTGGGCGAAGGAATACAGCGTAACGTGGAGCGACGAGTTGGGGACACGCATGGTCGATTTGTCCTATGGGGACGGGGAGGCCAACGAAATCAGGGACGATTCCTATTTAGAGAAAATGAACCCCATTTCTGCCGCCGAGTGGATTACACCGGATGCCCCGCCAACCGTCGTTGCCTATGGAACTCACGACCGGGTACAGCCCTTCAAGGCATCCCTTCGGCTGAAGGCGGCTCTGGAAGAAAATGGTGTGGACTTCAAATATTTTGAGATGCCCCACTCCGGCCACGGATTACAAAACGACCATGCGCTCTACAGGCAGTGGATGGAGGCTGTAGAGGACTATCTTGACAAATATATGCCGGTGAATTGATCGCAAAGATTCACAGGATGAAAAAAGCAGTCCCAGACAGCTGCTGCGCTCTCCGAGCGCAATGGGGGGCCTAATGAACGCGTGGCGAATATCGGTTCTGCTGGGCGCTCTCCGAGCGCGATGGGGAGTGCCCCCCGAACCCGGCAGCTCTTTGATCAGGAACTACGGAAAAATAACCTGCGCAATCTGCACAGGTTATCATTCTACAGTCCCTGATCACAAGGAAATATTCATTGTCCGTCATCTGTCCATTCAGGTTCTTTTTCTGCAGTTCCTACTGTTTCAGGTCCATAACTTGTTCGGGAATCTCAGCCTGATTCGCTCTATATGCCGCACGAGCCCTGGCCCGCTTTACCTTCAGAGCTTCCGGCGTTGTCTCCGCTTCCGCGACGGTCATCCTGCGCTCCTGCAGGACAGCCCTGTTCCTCTGTACGGATCCATGAAGCGAAATATCCTTTCCGGCATCCTCCGAAATCCCTTCCGGCGCTCGGTCCTCATTGACTTCCTTCCCGTCATTGTCCGCTTTTTCCGTGCTTTCCACGGAATCTTCCATCCCAAGTTCCGCCTCTTTTGCTTCCTTGAGCGCTTTTTCTGCCTCCGCCTTCTCTGCCTCGGTGGGAAGCTGGGCGTATCTGCCGCTCTTTACAAATTCGCCCATCGTCTCTTCCAGAGCCCTGGTTTTCATCAGCTCCTGCCACATGATCCCAAGCTTCGCGCCCTCCGGTATGGCAGGATTATTCTTCACATTATTCACAGTGCTTAAGGAAGCTGCCGTATGATTCATCTTCACACGCTGGACGTCTTCCTTCGTCCTGCATCTCTTCAGCTCCTCCTCATAGCATTTCTGCTCTTCCTCGATCGCTTTTGCCTTCTGATATGTCTGGGGGTCATTCTTCTGCAGATAATCCATTTCCTCCTGCGTCAGCTTCTTGCCGGCTGCCAGCTTCGTCCTGATCTGCGCGGAAAGCTTGGAGGAGCCGTCTGCCTGAGACTTCCGGATCTCTTCCGCCTGACGCGCAATGGAATCTCTTAATGTTGTACTTCCGTCAGCAGTGAAATCATTGTTCGCTTTCCTCTGCTTCCACTTCATCTGCATTTCCATATTTTTTGTATAGTTACCTATTGACTGCATCACAGAAAAATCCAAAACAGACACCTCCTCTATATACTGAGCATTCTCGGAAAATCAGCCGCAAAGATGGGTGCAGAGAAGTATCCGAGAGTGCTCACACTCCATAAGTTCATGATCCCTGCATTCTGTTACAGCATGCCGTGACAGAATCAAAAAGATCTTTATCATCATTTTTTAACAAACTCCGTAGAACCTGCAGCCACTCTTCACACGGATAATGTATAATATATTTTTCGTCATATTCCTGAAATGTCTTTATACCTTCCTTCTCTGTTTTATCCAAAAATTTTGAAAAAGCTTCTGACAGATATACCTTTTTTCTATGTTCCACCACTTCATCCGCCTCTCTCTGCCATATCGGAATTGCACGATGCTTCATGGCCAAATAAACAAGCTGATCGATCTCTATACTCTCTCTGTCATAAAAATCTTCCAGGTAAACCCTGCCCTCCTGCCGCTCTTCTGCCGAAGCCGGATAATATTCGAGCCACTTTTTCTTTTCCTGCTCGCTTTCCACCAGAGCCACAGGGGACTGCGGCTTATTCATACAGCACTTCTTATATTTTTTTCCGCTCCCGCAGGGACATGGATCATTTCTTCCGATCTTGACCTTCTTCTCCGGCTTGTTGTACTGTGCCGCCGCCTTGCGAAGAAGCTTTTCCATCTCTTTCTGGCTGAACTCCTTTTGCTCCGGCTGTTCGAACATAGACCAGCTCCGCAGCATATCGGCCGCATGAATCGGTGATCTGCAGAATCCTTCCTTATCATACCGAAACATCATATCTACACATTCTTCGTATCCTTCAAAAGCGAATCCGTCTATCCTGCCGTCTTCAAAAAGGCGCCTGATCTCCGGAAGCATTTCCACAAAATGACATCCGCACATCGTATATATCAGTTCTATATAAATATACTCTCCGATTTCTTCCTCATCATATACGATCTCTCTGACCAGGTCCTGAAGCTCTTCTTTCCCAAGTTCTCCATCCAGATACAACTGTCCCATGACCTTTAGCATTGCGCTTCTTGCGTAATCATCCAGATTTTTATTTTTTATGGAGGACTTCAGAAGTTCCTTATCTCCATTATATGTATTATAAAGAATATCCTGTAAGCCTGATGTCACAGCGTCTCCGAGCATCCCGTCCAATACATCCTGGGGAAGCGAAACCAGCTTCATGATTCTGGGAAAGCTTTCCCTTTCCTGAAACTGCCCCAGCAAAAAGATCGCGTAAAAATGCAGTTGATAATTCTCATCCAGATCCTCTCCCTCAGAAACTGCCCTGTCTATCGCGGCATTCAAATAAGGAATCGCAAGATCTGGATTCTCACTGATGATCTGAAATTGTTCCTCTGGAAAATTGGGGGTTCTGTTGGTAATCTCTTCGATTGCTTTCTGTGCTGATTCGTTCATCTTTCTTCCTCTCATTTCTCCGAATGCAAATGCATGCCGCCTCATCTGACATCCTGGCGCATGCCCTCGAAATTCTCTGTTACTATTATATGTCACACCCAAGAGTAATGCAATACTTGAAACTGCTGTTTCCTTTTATCTATACGGCTGCATCGAGGCTTTTTGGGTCACACTTTTTGACCTGTGCGTCAGGAGAAACAGACAAGTGATTGAAAGCGTAAAAAAATCATGTTATGATATTGTACATAAAAATCAGCCGCAAAAATGGATGCAGGGGGCCCGCCATTTGCGAAGCAAATTCTGAATGCGGGCAATTCCGCTTAGAGGTATCTATCGATATGAATTTTGACGGGCTGAAGGAAGCGGTCACGATGATGCTTGGAAATGGGCGCTGGATGGGAACGCAGTGGCGGAGGGGCTGTCGGACAAACAGCGTTTTCCGACAGCCCTTTTACTCTACCCCCCGATCGTATCCACCACCGTCATCTTCCGGATCTGCCCTGCCGGCCCCGCAACTGCCGCGCAGACCGAGCCGATCATGATCAGCACAATGACCAGCATTTCCCATACCGGGAGGCTCCATGCTTCTCCCCAGCGGGAGGTCACAAGCGCCATAAACAGCTTCCGGTTCAACGGCAGTCCGGCGGCGCATCCCAGCAGCACTCCAAATGCCGTATAGGTCAGGGCTTCGCCGGCCACCATCCGGATCACCTGGCGGACGCTCATCCCGATCGCGCGCATGGCGCCGTATTCTCTGAGCCGCGCGGACACGCCCATGGAGATACAGTTGATGATATTGAAAAAGGAGATCAGGGCGATCACGCCGAGGAATCCATAGAGGAAAACTGCCATGGAAGAGCTGGCCCCTTTGACCTCCTGGTTGCCAATCCTTTTGTCAGAATACACGAAGCCGCCTCCGCACGCCTGCTCACATGCCCGCCGGATTTCCTGCACCTGTGCGTCGTCCGCGTTCTGTTCCAGCTGAATGTCTATCACGGCATAACCCGATTCCCCGGTCAGCTTCTGAAAAAATTCCTCCGAACAGATGACCATGCCGGCCGAAACTTCCGTATCCCCGGATTTTCCGTAAGAAAACGGAACGTCTCCCAGCACGCCCACCACAGGAAGCTCCCGCTCCTTTCCGCCGGCAGACACCAGGATACTGCTTCCGAGCTGCAGCGTATATTCCTCCCGGAACACGGCCAGCACGCCTTTTCCGTTCATTGCGTCCTCCAAACTGCCCTCCATTATGGATTTTTCTGCCCATTGAAACTGCTGTTCTTCATAGGAAATAACATCCAGCGTCCTCCCGTCTGCCGGCACGGTAAGCTCTGCGTAGCTTCTCCCGAATGCCCGCTTCACCCCAGGATAGTTTACAAGCTCCTCGTCCAGTCCTGATGGGATCTGGTTCGAGTAATCCTCTTTACTAATATAAATATCCGGCGCCGACGGACGCAGCGGCGTGATCGCATGGTGCATAAAATCGATAGCCGTACTGAACGAAAGGAACAAAATGATACTGAACGCAAAGGAGCCTGTCACCAGCAGAAAATTTTTCCGGCTGCCGGAGGCATGATGGATTCCCAACGCCGTATCCACCTTGAAAAAACGGGTATTCGCCGCATGCTTTGCCGCCTGCACGGTGCCTGCGTTTCCGGAAACGGCGGTCAGCGGGGACACCTTTGCCGCACGCTTCGCCGGAGCCCTGGCCGCCAGCAAGACGGTGAGGAGGCCCACGAGGATCCCGACAGCCATACTGGGAAAGCTGATTCCGAACACCGGAAGTCCTTCAAAATAGCCGGGGCTTAAAAAGCGTAGCATCCCGCACAGTACCCAGACTACCAGGATGCCTGCGATCACACCTGCCGGAATTGCAGTCCTGCACCAGCTCAGCGCTTCCCTCCTCACAAATCGGGTCACCTGTCTGCCGGTGGCCCCCAGGCAGCGCATCATCCCGAAAAACTCTGTCCGCCGGGCAATGTTGCTGTTCATGCTTGCGGCGATCATCAGAATCCCGGCGATCATCACAAGCACGGCCAGAACCGCTGCCACAAAATAAAACTGCATCATATAAGAATCCCGGCTCTGGAACATCAGCGCAAGAACCTTCACATTCTGCCGCGCCTCCTCCGGCTTCAGGCCGAACTGCGCGCTGATATCGCCGATTGCTTTCTGGATATTGCAGTAGGGACGAAACTGTACATAATAAACCTCTTCCCGGGCCGCCCCGGTTTCTTCCGAGCGGAGCGCCGAAAATCCTTCCATGTTCAGGAACATGCCGAACGCGTCATGCTCCGCCATCAATGCCATTTCTTTGACGATCCCGGTAATCCGGTACTGCACGGTGTCTCCCTGGGGGATAGTCATTTCTACGGTATCTCCTACCTGCACCCCAAAGCGGGTCTTTGCGCTCTCATTGAGCACGGCCTCACCGGCATTCCCCGGAAGCGTCCCTTCCAGGATCTCCACATCCGGAAACATTTCCATCATCTCCGGGTCAAACCCGCAGACCGCGGTTTCCACCCCCAGGATCTGATAGCCGTCCTCTAAACGGTAATTCAGCACCCCGTACCGCACACTGCTTTTTACCTCCGGACGCGCTTTCAGCAATGTCCCATGCTCTTCATCCAGCACGAAGGCCGCATGCCAGTTTCCATAAGATTTGACTGCCTGGATCATCTGGGAGCGCATTTCCATGTCCGCCATTCCGAAGATCACAGTAACGAGAAATACGGCCAGCACGATGCACAGTCTGGTCATCCGGTTCTGCTTCCGGTGCTGCCTTGCCGAGATTTTGATCAAGTCCAGATAATGCTTCACTCTGACGCACCTCCCAGCTCCGAAAGTTCCCCGTCCGCGACACGAAATACCCGGTTCGCCGACGCAGTCAGGTTCCTGTTGTGGGTGATCATCAGAACCGTCTGCTGGTAATGGCGGGACGCCTTGCACAGAAGGTCCATCACATCCTGGCTGCTCTGAGAATCCAAGTTTCCGGTGGGCTCGTCCGCCAGGACCAGGGCGGGCCGCGTGATCAGCGCCCGTCCGATAGCCACTCTCTGCTGCTGTCCCCCGGAAAGCTGCCCCGGCAGGTGCTTCCTCCGATTTTCCAGCCCCAGCACCTGCAGGATCTCATCCACACGGCCCTGGTCCGGCTTTTTGTAATCCAGCAGCAGCGGGAAAATAATGTTCTGCTCCACGTTCAGCTCCGGGATCAGGTGAAAGGACTGAAAGATAAAGCCGATGTTCTGCCTGCGGAAGATGGTGCGTTCATTTTCTCCCATGGCAAACAGGTCCTGCCCGTTTAAAAATACCTTTCCGGCGCTGGCCTCATCCAGACCGCCGATGCAGTTCAAGAGTGTGGATTTTCCAGAGCCGGACACCCCTACTACCATGCCGAATTCCCCTCTCTGCATGGAGAAGGATACGTGCTTCAATGCATCCACGCGGGCTTCACCGCTTCCATACGTTTTGCTTAAGTTTTCTACCTTTAAGATTTCCAATTGCGATAACCTGCCTTTCTGAATGATTCAAAAGTAATCCGGTACGGCAAAGCTCTTCGGATGATCAGCCTGTTCTCATAGGGAAACAGGTCACTTCAATGGCTGCTGTTCCGGATTGAGTGAATCATAGCATCCCAACCTTACAATCCGGTGAATGGGAGCTTACAGATCTGTAAGATATGTCTGGAGGATACAGCATGAACTTTTTTTCATCTATATCAAAAGGCTTTTTGGGTGTAACGTCATGGATAAAAAAATGTAGTCTGAAATACGCTCCCCTCCCCCGGTCTGCTCTCCACGGACAGGCTTCCGCCCTGCCCTTCCACGATCGCCTTCGCCAGAGGAAGCCCCAGTCCGACGCCCTGCCTGCCGACGGATGCCCTGCTGCGGTAAAACTGCTTGAAAATATGATGGATGTCCTCCTGCGCAATCCCACTCCCGTTATCCTCCACGATTATCCGGAACACCGCCGGAGAGCGTTTCCACGAGATTCGGATCATTCCGCCTGTATCCGTATGATCCAGCGCATTTTTCACAAGATTTCCGACTGCTTCCTTTGTCCATTCCAGGTCGCAGGACAGCATTTCCTCCGAATTTCCCCTGACCTCGATCTCCTTTCCCTCCTGCCTTGCCCGCTCCAGCAGGTCGTCCGTGGCCTGGGAGACCAGCTCCGACACAAAGCATTGCCGCTTTTCAAACACAATATTTCCCGTGTCCAGGCGCGCCATTTTCAAAAGGGATTGGATGAGCTGCTCCATCCGCTCCAGGGACTGCATGGCTTTCCGTGAAAATTTTTTTACCGCGTCTTCATTTTGCGGCTCCTCAGATATAATTTCCATATACATGTTCAATGCCGCCAGGGGTGTTTTGAGCTGATGTGAAATGTTGGAGATCATGTCCTTTAAGAAGCTTTTTGCTCTGTGCTCCATCTCGCTCTTCGCCTGCAGCGACAGGGCAAGCTGCTCGATGCTGCCGAAAAGCTGATAGATCGTTCCGGTCTCCCCTGATGGTAAATGCTCCCCGAACCAACCGTCCGCATACCCGGCGATCACCTTTTCCGCATGTTCATAACAATGCTCCCGCCCCCGCAGGAAATGTGACGTGCCCGCCAGGAGAACTGCCGCAAATAAGATTCCTGCCGAGAGCAGGATCAAGCTCAAAGGGATGGAAGTCTGTTCGGCAAGGAGCAGCAGGTAAGCCGGCGTATCCTCCGTGTGGCCGATCGTCCGCAGCAATTTTTCCCCGGCCTCCGTTACCTCCGTGTGATTCCAGGCCGAAGCGATCAGCGCGGGCTCGATGTCCTGCTCCAAAAGATAGGATGCCGCCGCAAGCTCACGGTTTACCAGAATCCGCCGGATACTTCCTGACTGGAAGATACCGCAGATACCGAGAAAACAGATCTGCAGCGCGCAGATGCATATCAGAAAAATATAAAACCTCCGGGTCTGTTTTTCATACATAAATTTCAAAACATTTCCTCCTTCGAGCACATGATAGCCAATCATCCGTTTCACAAGGGATACACCGTTCTTTCAGATTGAGCGGTACAGGCGGCAGCTATTCCTTCCACTGATATCCGAATCCCCGGACTGTTTTCAGATGCTCGGGCCGGGAAGGATTTTCTTCCAGCTTTTCCCGAAGACGGCGTACATAAACGGACAATGTATTATCATCCACAAAATTACCTGCGCCGTCCCACAGCTTATCCAGGATCGTTCCCCGGGTGAGCACCCTCCCGCTGTTTTTCAGGAACAGACAGAGCAGACGGTATTCCGCCCCGGTAAATTCAACGGACTCTCCGCGGAGAAATACCCTGCCTTCCGCAAGATTCACCGTCACCTCTCCGGACCGCAGGACTCCCTCTCCGGCGCTCTGCATGCTGCTGCGGCGCAAAAGCGCCCGGATGCGGGAACACAGCTCCCCAAGCTTAAACGGCTTTGTAATATAATCATCCCCTCCGCAGTCAAGGCCGCGGATGACGCTGGTTTCCTCGTCGGATGCGGTCAGGAAGATAATGGGAACCGGGTCGCCCGATTCCCGCAGCTTTTCGCACAAGGTAAAGCCGTTTCCGTCCGGCAGGGTCACATCAAAAAGAAGCAGATCGAAATCTGCATTTTCCGTAAGTAAGCTTTCGGCCTCCCGGATTGTTCCAGCGACCCGAAGGTCAAATCCATTTTTTTGTAAAGAATAAGTCAGGCCGTCGATCAGGCTGATATCGTCTTCGAGGAGTAATAATTTCTGCAAATAAAGCGCCCCCTTTTTGATATACTTGCAGGCAGGCATACCTGAGCTGCAGGCTAACGATGAACCTGCGCCCTGTGGTTCAGGCATATCTGCTGTTGTTTTAAAGTACAGCCGCAAAGGAAAGTATACCGCTTTGCGGCTGCTGTGAGTATAGATGATTCGACGACCTTTTGACGGGCGAATCATAGATATATTATACACGATTTTGGAAAAACAGTGGCTTACAAAAATGTAAGGTCGATTCTCAGGTTTTTGTGTCGTATAAAACCAAAAAAATGTATTGTAACCGTCTTTGCCACTTCGAATCATTCCTTATAAAATTACTGATATTTTTTTCTATATTCTTTCGGAGTCATACCACATTTTTCTCTAAACAGCTTATAAAAATGCGTTCTATTCGTGAAGCCTAATTGCCTTGAAATAAAATCTATATTTTCATCCGTTGTTTTTAATAATGTTTTAGCCTTTTTAATGCAGAAAGTCATTCCATAATCAAAAAGACGTAATCCGGTATACTTTTTAACAATTCTGCCAAGATAATCACCAGTATAATTTAATGCCTGTTCAAGCTCTGCCCGACTGATTCGACCATTCGTATCCTCCAGTAAATGGCTGATGCGGCAAAATAACAGGAAATCGGCTTTTGAATCCAGTCTTATTTCCGTAGCGTGAAAACTATTGATATTGGTTAATCGTTCAAACAGAGTACAGAGTAATGATTTGATCCTATATGTTGATCCATAATTTGGATAAAACATTTCATGCAGGATTTTGTCTGTTATCATATGTAGAAAAGGTATGCTTTTATCGTTATAACGATTTGGGAAAAAATCTAAATATACTTTTTGGTTCGGAGTATGAATATCATTATCAATAAACAATTGGAGAATATTATTTTCTTCTAAATTATCATTTTGAAAAAAGGGCGCAATAGCCGGATGAAATAATTCTTGTAATAAATCAACTGAAAAGTTAAGAAAAAGCAGTTGTGTTTCACCGATAAAATTTTCGCGATGCCGTAGATTTCTGTTTATAAAGCAGCATGTACCGGCAGGATAGCTATATTCTTTATTTTCAATGTTTTGCGAAACTTCTCCCTTCAAAACGATCATCAATTCAAAAAAGTCATGCTGATGCAGCGGACGGTTTGTATAATAGTATCGGCTTTCAAAATAAGGATTTGTAAAACTATAAGTTCCCGACTGAGATGAGATCAGAAAATTGTAGTAATCTTTATCAGTTGTACCGCTGCAATATTCCAAAGTGATCTGAAAAGGGACGATCATCTGATAATACGCGCCAAATTCACTGTTTTCATTAAAAATCGACAGGGACGAATCTTGTTCCGACTCTATGTCAGGATGATGTGAGGATAAATGATTTTTCTGCATGTCTAGCCGCCTTCCGCCAATGCAATCCCATATATGATACAAAACAAAAGAGCAATGTCGTTTTATGGTGTATCTTAATATGTTCAAATGCAATAAAATAATATCAGTAGATATCGAAATTATAAACATTATGGCCAAAAATGTAAAGAGACAACATGAGGAGGAAATTCATATGAGTGAAAAAAAGTATCTGAAATGGTATCAGAAATTTGCATTTGGTTTAGGCGATGTGGCAGGGGGCGGCGCCTTTGCTTTTTTATCCAGCTTTGTAATGATCTATCTGACGAATACGGTAGGTCTAAATGCCGGTGTGATCGGTACATTAATGATGTTTTCCAGAGTGTTTGATGGTATTACGGATGTGTTCTTCGGTACGTTGATCGACCGGACAAAAAGTAAAATGGGAAAGGCGAGACCGTGGATGTTCTATGGACAGTTCGGCGTCTCAGCAACCTTGTTCCTTGTATTTGCCATACCAAATGTAAGCCAGACCATGCAGTATGCATATTTCTTTGTATTTTATACCGCACTGAATGCAGTATTTTACACAGCAAATAATATTGCATATTCTTCATTAACGGCTTTGATCACAAGGAACCCACAGGAACGGGTACAATGTGGTTCGATCCGCTTTATTTTATCTTCCATAACGTATACTGTAGTGGCGTCTGTAGCAATGGGAATGGTGGATTCTTTCGGCGGCGGCGCTGGCGGATGGAGAATGACGGCTTTATTTTTTGCGGTGTTTGCCCTTATTGTAAATTCCATCAGTGTATTTATGGTAAAGGAAGTTCCAGAAGAAGATGAGGTTATAGAAACAACGGTAAAAGCTTCGGAACAGAAGAAAATAAGTCTTCTTCGATCAATTAAAATTTTGTTTACAAACAAATACTACTTGCTGCTGCTTGCTTTTTATTTCTTGTTTTATGGAGCAAGCGGGCTTACCGGAGGTGTAGGCGCTTACTTCTGTACTTATTATTTAGAGGATGTTTCTCTATTAGGACCATTAACAATGTGTATGTCGCTGCCAATGTCGATCGGACTTTTGCTGAATCCGTTTTTGGTAAAGAAGCTGGGAAGCATGCGGCGGGTGAATATGTGGGGATTTGTTGTTTATACAATATGCTCCATTTTGTTTATCCCGGCTACAATGGCCAGGAATCTTCCTATCATGATGGTACTTTTGTGTATTCGGACAATTGGAAATGCACCGATGATGGGAACAGTTAACGCGTTGATCGCTGAGGTCAGTACACAGATTTATCATTATGAAGGAGAACATCTGGAAGGTACAATGTATAGCTGTTCCTCTATTGGAAATAAGGTTGGAACCGGAATAGGCGGTGCTATTGCCGGATGGATTCTTGCTTTTAGCGGATTTGATGGTATGGCTGCTGTTCAGACAGCAAGTGCTGTGAATGTAATGTTTGGCATGTATGTATTTACTCCGGTTATTACAGGCGCACTGATCGTTTTGGTAATATACTTGCTGAAAGTGGAAGATGAAAATAAAAAGTGGGAAGCAGAGCATACGAAAAAATAGATTCCAAACAAGAGGAGGAGCAGAAAATGATACGAAAGAATTTTAATCGTGACTGGAGGATTATCAAAGGCAGTAATTCATCCATGTTATCCATGCTTATGGGCGGCGGAGATATGAGTACGATCCAATTGCCGCATGATGCCATGACCCATGAGAAAGTGACGCCGGATACGAAGAACGGGTCGCAGACAGGCTTCTATCCGGGGGCGGAATATGTTTATCTGAAAAAACTATATGTACCGAAAGAGTGGCTCGAAAAGACAGTGATCGTGGAATTTGAAGGTGTATACAGAACCGCGATGGTCTATGTGAATGGTCATTTTGCCAAGAAAAACCTGTGCGGATATTCTAATTTCTATGTAACGTTAGATCCATTTCTCAGGTACGGTACGGAAAATGAGATCAAGGTGATTGCAGACAATGCGGCAGAGCTAAATAGCCGCTAGTATTCCGGAAGCGGTATTTACAGAGATGTAAAGCTTTTGACAGGAGAACGGATCCACATTCCGGCTGATGGCGTCAGTATTACTACGCTCAACGCGAATGAAGAATATGCAACGGTAGAGATTCAAACAGAAATTAAAAACCTTCTAAGAACTAAGGAAAAAATAAAAGTAAAAACAATGTTCTTATATGAAGGAGAAACTGCAGCAGAAGATATCCTGCCTGTTACCATGTTCCCGCAGGGAGAAGAAACTGTTCGGCAGAGTGTCTGTGTGATGAAGCCGAAATTATGGGATTGCGAGCATCCTGATCTGTACGAGTGTAAGGTGCAGATTTTGTCCGGTGAATCTGTTTTAGACGAAGTAAGCGAGAAAACAGGTATTCGGATGTTTTCCTTAGATGCTGAGCATGGACTTAAGATCAATGGAAAAGAAGTAAAATTGCGGGGAACATGCATTCATCACGACAATGGGATCATCGGGGCAGCAACTTTAGCGGCAGCAGAAGAACGGAGATGCCGCCAGATCAAAGAAGCCGGATTTAACAGCATAAGAAGCGCACATCATCCAATGAGTAAAGCGATGCTTTCAGCGTGTGATAAATATGGTGTTTTAGTAATGGATGAGTTGTCAGATATGTGGACATACCATAAAAATCCACAGGATTTAGCATTAGACTTCGCAGATATTTGGTCAGATCTTGTTGAACGTATGGTGAAGAAAGATTACAATCATCCGTCAGTGTTAATGTATTCATCCGGAAATGAAATCCCGGAGTTAGGGTTAGACAGCGGCGCAAAAATGAACCGGGATATCTGCAATAGGTTTCATGAGTTAGACCCTTCCAGATATACAACCACGGGAATCAATGGAATGATGGCCGTCAGCTTTAGCTGTGGTCTGGATAAAATCTTAAGCGATCTGATTGATGATTACAGAGTCGATGACTCAGCTGACAATGCAGGCGGCGGCGCAAATGCATTTAATAGTTATATGAGCATTATGGAAGGAGAAGGCGCAGATAATTTTTCCAGACATCCGCTTTTAACAGAAGCTATAGAAGAAAGTGCATTGGCGGCTGATATTACCGGATTGAATTATCTGACAGCGCGCCATGTACTTGAAAAGGAGCTTCATCCCAATAAGACCGTGGTAGGAACAGAAACATATCCGGCAGATATTGTACGGTTATGGAAAATAGTGAAAGAAAATCCGCATATGCTCGGTGATTTCACCTGGACAGGATATGACTATCTGGGTGAAGCAGGATGTGGTATTTTCCATTATGACGGGAGCGCGAATTTTTCAAGTATTTTCCCGGAACGCGCAGCGTATATCGGTGATATAAATTTGATCGGATATCGCCGCCCTGTCAGTTATCTCCGTGAGATTGTCTTTGGGCTTCGAAAAGATCCATATATTGCTGTTGAACGGGTAAACAAATATGGAATGGAATGCTCAAAGAGCGCATGGATGCTGAAAGATAATGTAGCAAGCTGGACATGGAATGGTTATGAGGGCAGGCCGGCAATCGTAGATGTGTACTCAGATGCGGAAGAAGTAGAATTGTTTTTGAATGGGAATTCTATGGGACGCAGACCGGCAGGTGAAGAAAACGATTATACGGCAACATATGAGCTTACATATGAACCCGGGGAGCTTGCAGCGGTAAGCTATAAGAATGGCCATGAATCCGGACGTCAGGTATTATATACAGCGGATTCAGAAGTGGAGATGTTTATAGATGTGGATAAAACAGATCTGGAAGCGGACGGAGAAGACCTGGCATTTCTTACGGTAAAATTGGTGGATAAAAAGGGAAGGGAAAACTTATGGGAAAGTAAAGAAATTCAGATTTCGCTTGAGGGCGCAGGAACAATCCAGGGATTTGGAAGTGCTGATCCATCGACCACAGGAGGCTATGATGATTTAAAGTGGAATACATACGATGGCTATGTAATGGCTGTTGTCCGTTCTAATACCGAAGCGGGCGAGATCAGAGTCACATTTTCTGCAGAAGGGCTTGAAGATAAATCAGTAGTTATTGTTTCACATTAGTATCATTGTTAAGACTCACGATCCCAAAGAACAGACCGGCAAATAGTAATAAGTAGATAAAAATTTGATTTTTCCATGTTATACTGTTCCCTGGAGCGCAGGTCACGGCTTTTTTCAAATTCACGGTGGGGATCCTGAATTTTATCAATACCATGAGCGTAAGCATCCTGGACAGGCAGAGGGAATTTGCCGCAATGGAAGCGGTCGGGGCATCCGGAAGGCAGGTGCGGGATCTGATCACATGGGAGGGGATCTGGTATTTTGTATTTACGCTGGCACTGTCGGTTACGGCGGGGACCGGGGCTGATTATCTCATCTTCCGGGTGGTCCGGGAGCATCTGGGGTTCGGGAGGATTAAGGAAAATGAGGCCGCAGATGAATTTCATTTCCTTCGAGGTGTCCTTAGGTATACTCTTCCCTCTATCGGTGCAAACTGAAAAATAACAGCCTTTTGCCTTATGGTTTCAAATTCCATTACCAACCACATTTAACCTTAATTTTCCTGCTAAAATAAGGGAAAATATACTTATCCATTGAACTTTCCCTTAAATTATGCTATATTTTAAGGGAAAGGAGTGTGATTAAGGGAATGAGGATGTTCAATTATTCATTGATCAAAGACCAAAAATGGGATTCTGACATACTTGGATATATCGCGGCCATCTACCGGGAAGCCGGAAAGCAGGAGCAATACCTGAAGCAACGGCCCGAGGAGCTTGAAAAGCTGGTGGAGATCGCGAAGATTCAGAGCACCGAGGCTTCCAACGCGATTGAGGGCATTATTACTACCAATACGCGTATCCGGCAGCTTGTGGAGGAGCGGACCGCTCCGAAGAACCGTGATGAACAGGAGATCGCCGGCTACCGTGACGTCCTGAATATCATCCACGAAAGCTTCGATGCCATTCCGATCACGAAAAATTATATCCTCCAGCTGCATAAGATCATGTACAGCCACATGAATAATCCCCTGGCAGGACAGACGAAAAATGTCCAGAATTATATCAGCGCAAGCTATCCTGACGGGCATTCGGAGATCTTGTTCACGCCGCTTGCCCCATACGAGACTCCGGAGGCCCTGGATAAGATCTGCGAAGAGTACAACAAGGTAATCGGGAATTTTGAACTGGAACCGTTGATCGCCATACCGGTATTCATCCATGATTTCCTGTGTATCCATCCCTTCAACGACGGCAACGGAAGGATGAGCCGGCTGCTGACTACGCTGCTCTTATACCGCAGCGGATTTTATGTAGGAAAGTATATCTCTCTGGAAGCAAAAATCGCGAAAGACAAGGATCTGTACTATGACGCGCTGAGCCGGTCGCAAGATGGCTGGCATGAAGGCACAGAGGATGTGATCCCTTTTATAAAATATATTCTCAGCACGATCCTTGCGGCTTATAAAGATTTTGGGGATCGTTTTTCGATCGTAGAGGAAAAGCGGCCGGCCATTGATATGGTGAAAAAAGCGGCAGAATATAAGATCGGAAGATTCACAAAGCAAGATATCCGGGAATTATGCCCGTCCTTGAGCATCAGCTCCATTGAAGGCTCTCTGCGGAAATTGGTGGAGAACGGGGAGTTTAAGCGGGAAGGGGTTGGAAAGTCAACCTTCTATATCCGGTTGAAATAAGCTGTGCTGTAGTGGGTTTTCCCTTAAATGGATCAGGATTCCCTTAAAATCAGTGTATTTTTAGGGGAATCCTGGTGTGTTTAAGGGATAGGGAACATTCATTAAGGCTGCTGGGAGGTATCATATTTTCCAGGCTGTTATATACCTGCCTTATCTTCCAGTCTGATCTTCCTTTTACCTCTCCATCAGACACACATTCCACCGCGGAACCATCATGGCCATTCGGCCGTTTATGTAAATATTTTACCATTCTTTCCGCATTTACTCAATTCTTATATAAATTTTTAAAAATATTGGCTGAAAACAGGAAAATATGCCCAGCGCCCCGGTGGTAGGGTTCAGCTTGCCCAACACGGACAGAGTTACAGACAGAAAGTTGATGCACATGTTTCCCATAGCTACGCCAACACTGGCCGTTTTCAGCGCAGGGGCATCGTTGACACCATCCCCTACCATACACACCTTTCAGATTTTCACATCCAAACCTGACATTCCCCCCGATCTTCCGGTCACCATTGACGTGATACTCTCATCCGCAAATATCTCATCCAGAATACCCGCAGGAATCGGCTTGCCATGCGTCCAGCCGGGTATCTTTTCTTTCACAGCACTGGCTGCTTTTCTTCCAATGTTTATTTCCAACTGCCCTAAAGTCCACGCTGCGGCTACCCGGTCTTCTTTCTTTAATGTCTTATAATAATTGTTTTTTGCCTGGGCCATTTCTTCCCACTCCGCCTCATTATCACCAGACATTCCATTGTATTTGTAAAATGCATCTTTCACACTGTTAAAAACAAGCTGCTTCATCTCATCAGATACTTTGATGATCTTCCTCGCATTGGAATTGTTGGTAACGCACATTCCCTCTACGCCGTAGGAATTTTTTCTATGCCCGGTAAGCTGATCTTCAAGCGTATTCCTCCCGCCAGCACCAGAACGCTTTGTCGATGTCCCACTGCTGAAAGGCATATTAAAATTCATCTTGCTTCTACTCATCCTTGAAAAAAGCTGCGTAATCCCCTGATTATCATTTCCTATACGCATAATAAATCCTCCCAATTAATATGGTTAAGTCCAACTGTACGCCTTTGCCTTCTTCCTGCACTTTCACAGGCTGGCTTGATAAATTTTTATATTATTTCTCTTTACATGAAAACACTCGCTGCTTTCATGATACTCTGCGCATAGTCCGCAATCGCAGATCCCGTGACTTCAGGCATATATGTGTATGTAATCCTTTTTGTATCTGCCATACGATCAGCAAGGAAATCCATCATACTGCTCTGCCTGTATGCCAGTTCCATCTGCTGTCTCCGTTCCTCTGCAACTTTCTGGCTACATTCCAAATTTGACTTCCGCCGTGCTGCTTCTTTCTCCTGTTTGACCTTATTGATTGCATTCACTTCTGCCACACGTTCCGGAGAATCACTACAGCCGCCAATATAAGTAACACTTCCATCCTCATGGATAACTACACCGCATGGCTGGTAATCAAGCCCTTGTGCCGCAAATGATTCCTTTAACCTTGGTGTTGCATTAAAGAAATCATCTATTTTCCGCTCATAGTAAGCTGCCTTTTCTGATTCATTTGCCATCTGCTCTAAAATATTTGGCGCAATCACAACATCATTGCCTCTCATGCTTTTTCCCACTCTGTCAAGGCTCTGCTGGTCTTTCCCGATACTTTGGATTGATACATTCCCGTATTTCTGTTCCAAATACTTCCGATATGTGTCTACCCTTGATGTATCTTTATCCTTTATCGCACTTGTACTCTGCAGTCGTTCTGTAAAACCCGCCCCGCCTGTAGCTGTTTTCTGTGTCCTGTTCGCATATTGGTATACATCTGTCAAAATATCGCCCACTCCTAAAACGCTCATATATAAATTTTCCTCCCAACCCAATTCTCTGCGGCACCTGATCTGTTAATCAAAGCTGCCCATGCCCCCTTATGATAAGTCCGGGCATATTTCTCTTTACTTTAAAACTCCCGCCGCTTCATATGCCGCAGCCGAAACCGCCTTTTTTGCTATACTGGCCTTATAGTATCTCTCGTTTGCTTCCTGTTCCATCAGCCTGTGTCTCAAGGCGGCTTCCTCATTCAGCCGGACATATTCCTCACGCTTTTTCTTCTTTGCCGCCTGCTCCGCTTTAAACTGACGCACTTCTTCCTCAGAAGGGCCGATGAGTTTCCCACCCGCAGCACTAAAAACACAGCTTTGTTTGACTTCTCCTTCTTCGTCAAGAACAAGACAGTAACTTATTTCCCACGGTTTCGCTACAATTTCCCGCGCTCTCGGTCCCAAAGATGCTACAGCCGCACTGTTCCATCTGTCATAATCCGTCTTCCATTTCGCGACTTTGGCATATATTTTTCGGGCATATTCAGGGTCGGCATCCATCTTCTCCTGCAGCTTTTCCGGAATGGCAATGCTTATTTTCATGGGACCGACTGCCTGCATCCGCCTTTGCGAAACAGGATCGGACATCTTCGGATTACTTCCTGTCGGCCTCCAGTGATTCAATTCCTCAACTGTCGTACTGCTATCAAAATATTTATCAAATGGAAAATCATTTCTTTCCCACAGGCCCTGCTCTACCTTGCCGGTTCCGACCTTTGTAATCACCTGATAATCCGGAAATACGTCCGAAAAACTCTTTTCCGCCGCAAGCTCCGCAAAGCTTGCGCCGCCGCTTTTTACTGCTGCCCCTTTCTTCTGGTATTTCCGCGCAAGATCATGCACTCCCAATTTACCTGTCACTCCAAAATCCATCCTCACTTCTCCTTTCATTTTTCATCATTACGGACAGAATGAACACTCTGCCCTTTACCTTGAAATCCATTGTCCCCCGATATTTTTCAGCCGTACTTTTGATGTTTGCAAGCCCGATCCCGTGGGATTTTTTGTCTGCCTTATCCGTCATGGGGAATTCCTCGCTCCGCCTCCACGCCAGTCGGCCGTCAAAGCTGTTCTCCACCTTGAGGATCAGCAGATTCCCTTTCTGTAATGAACTTAAGCCGATAAAAGCATCTGCCGCCTGTTCCTTTTTTTTCAGCTTCCCGCAAGCCTCTATCGCATTGTCCAGGGCATTCCCCAGGATAACGCCAATGTCATAACTCCTGATCTCCAGTTCCCGCGGGAGCAGCAGCTTATCCGCATCCATTTTCAGATCCGGCACTTCCCGTACCGCTTCATGGTATTTCATGTTCAGCAAGGTGTCCACCACTGTGTTCCCCGTCTTAAAGCGGATATCCAGCTTTTCAAAAGTCCGGTTCAGTTCTGATAAGTAAGCCTGCAGCTCCACATTTTCTTCCTGTCCATCCCTGGCAGCAAGACGCTGGATCACAGAGATCGTATTCTTCATATCATGCTTCATGCTCCGGATGCCAGAGTTGACGCGCTCCATCTCTTCCATATGTTCCTGCAGGCTCTCCACCTGCTTTTCAAGGACGATCCTGTTACTCTTTTCCTTGTTCCACCAAACCATATCCTGAAACAGCTTTACCCCTTGCAGAATAGAAAGCAGCGACAAAAGCAGGATCGCCGGGAGTACGAAAATCAATATCGGATATCTGTCATACAGCAGCTTTGCCGTACCGTCCTCCATCGTGACTATGATGATCCGCAGCAGCATACAGATCATCAGCCCTACGGCCGCCGGAGTAAGAATAAATAAAAGTTCCGTCCTGTTAATATCATAATTCTTTTCACGGAAATCCTGTACGATCTTTCTCAGCGACAAATACAGAACCAGCGCGATCACCAGATACTCTATGATCCATTGACCGATCAGCCCTGCGTTTACAGCAATACCAAATGAGCTCTCCGTTGCAAACAGCCCGTTCCTGACACACCAGTTCCACAAGCCAAGCAGTCCATCTCCCAGCTCCCCCAACAGGATGACTGCCGCATAGCGGCTGATATCCGCGACCGCCTGAAAAGCAACCACAAGAAAAACGGTGATCAGATGGATTGCTTTATAAAAACAAACAGCCATGACAGCCAACATACACAGCGCCAGAACCATCTTCCCGGCTTCTACCCTGTAATCCCATTTTTTTGACGGCACGATCCAGAACAAAACCAGCCTGAACACCACATACAAAGCCATCACCGCCAGGCCGTTCCACTTTCTGTCCTTTATCCTGCTTTCCAGAAAACTCCCATAAAAATATTGCAGGCAGTATCCCTGGAACAGATAGAGACACACTGAAAAAAGGATATTTGCTATTTCAAACACTGGATACACCCCCATTTTGCAGGTGCCACATATATGCCTTTACAAAGTCACCATACTTCCTCTTTGCCAGATACACTTTATCGCCGTTCGTAAGCAGGATACTGTCACCGCCATACTCCGTGATATATGCCATATTCACGATATACGCCCGGTGGCAGCGGTAAAATCCTTCCCCAAGCTGCCCTTCCAACTCATCCATTGCCGCGTAAATCTCTATACTTTCCTCATCCCTGGCAGTATGGATCTCAACCTTCTTTCCCCGGCTCTCAATATACAAAATATCCGTCTGCGCAAGCGTCAGATTCCTTGCCTTAATGAAAATCCCCCGCTTCTCCTTCTTTCTCCCTGCCTCCTTCACCGCCCTGTCAAGAACTTCCGCAAATTTCTTTTCATCCAAAGGTTTTAGCAGATACTGAAACGCATACAGGTCAAAAGCATCAAACACATACTCTTTGATCCCTGTAATAAATATAAGGACGATCTCATCCTGCCTTTCCCGCAGGCTCCTTGCCGCTTCGATCCCATTCATGCCATCCATTTGTATATCAAGAAAAACAATATCAAACCGCCCCTGTGACGCCAGCAGTTCCTCACCTGTGGAAAACGCCTCCACACGACTCTCCGGCCTCTGTTTTTCTATCAGCTTACATATATCTTCCCTTATTACCTTTTCGTCATCAACGACAGCTATATACAAAATTTATCACCTCAGATCCTGTAAAAGCTTTCACATGTTATATCGGCAAAAATTTTTTATTTTTCAGTCAGATGGAACGAAATGACCACTTTTCGGGAACGAAAGGCTTTACACTCAAATTTCATTTTGCTATAATGAAATCATCTGATAAACATTATTTTCGAAAAAGGCGGTGTTCAAAATATGACAGGGAAAGAAATCGTTAATTTAATCCGGTAGCTTAGAAAAGACGGTATGAGCGATACAAAAATTCTCGACCTGATAGAATTCAATGAAACCCACGCTCCAAAAGAACAAACAGACGAAGAATAAAGAGTGCCAGAGGATCCTTTAGGCGTTGCAGAAGAAGGGACTGTTATGTCCGAGAGTTTTTCATCTCTTGTGTAACAGCCCCCATTGCAGTTCATTCTGTTTTCGCTATTGTTACAAATATGCTTTCAGATTGTCCAACACTACTTGATATCCATTGGCATACATATGTATTCCTTCTATTGTATACTCTTTTTTCAATTTTCCCTGTTCATCTGTCAATCCCTTATTTACATTGATAAAATGACAGCCCAATTTTTGAGCCAGTTTTTCTACCGCTTCATTTGCAATAGAAATATTTTCATTGGTTCGGGTCACGAAAAAATTTTTTGCCCATTCTTCTTGCGGCACCTTATCCGTCTCATTGACCGGATAATATGCCATCATAAAAATTTCTGCATCAGGAAGCCTTTTCTGGATCTTTCGTATGATCGTCTCATAATTTTCTATTAAATTTTCCAATTTATAATCCAAACTGCCAATATCATTCGTTCCAATATTGATAAAAATACGGCTGGGTTCTGTACCAAATACCATCTCCTCCATATGTTCCAGAAAATCAGTTGTTTTAAATCCACCAATCCCACGGTTATAAATCACATGATTCATTCCGTTGGTCATCAGCAGTTCATTGATCGGGAACTGTTCCATCAGCAAGGAACCTGTAAAAAGCGTTTCTCCTTTTTTTATGTTCTCGTTCAATTTTCGAAAACGCTCCAGCCTGTCCTCCTGTTCAAATTTCAGCCTTTCTTGAATTTCATCCATAGTTATTTCTGCCATTTTTCTGTTCTCCTTTTTCATTACATTATAGAATTTACGAACCTTATTCATGAATGCTCAAAACACCTTTTTCGTAACCTGTAAGATCAGCGCTCCTTATTTTGCCTTTGCCGCATTTCTCTCATCCAGTTCCACACGGATCTTATCCATCATCTTTTTATCCAGTTTATACCAGAACAACGGAATCGCTGAAATTACGATACAAATTGCCGGCACCAGGTTTACCACTGCATTGATCCCCGTCTTTACCGCTTCTGTCTGTTCCACATTCGGCACATATCCTGATGCAGCCAATAAAAGCACCGTCACAGAGCCGCCCACAGCCGTAGCAAGTTTTACTCCAAAACTCATGTAAGAATAGGTAAGGCCCTCTTCGCGGATACCATATTTCCAGTCTCCATATTCGATGCAGTCCGAAAGCATACCAGTACATACATTTGCAGAAGAGTTTCCAAAGCCAATGATCGCACTGATCACGATCAGAAATACATTATTATTTGCCGGTACCGCAAACATGACTACAAATCCCGCCACTATAACTACATTCAGCATCACCAGCCAGTTTCTTTTTCCAAATACCCGGGTTGCCCATGGCAGCAATAAACATCCAATTAAACTTGCCACCTCCATGGTTGTGAAAATCGGAGCGATCATCGTATAAGACCCTACTACATAAATGATATAATAGGTCAGCATTGACATACGGCTCATAATTGCAATCGCACCCATAAATACACAGAAAACTGTAATCATCAGCATCCGGTTCTTACACATCTCTTTCAGAGACTGCAGTACTGGTTTCTTCTCTTTCACCTGTGCTGGTGCTTCTACCACAACAGTCTCTTTACATCTCCATGCACACAGCCAGAAGCAGGGCAGCATAATGACCGAACAGACAACCGTCCCCCAAAAATATCCCCTTGCATCTGCCACCGGAGTGCCCTCAGCGCCAACACTCTTACTGAAAAACAGGATTACCGGCATTGCTGCCGCGGAAAGGATCATCTTGATCACAGCTGCTCCGATAGCACGGCAGGATGTATAGTTCATACGGATCTGCGAATCTCTCGCAATCAAATTTACCAAGCCGCCATACGTTACACAGATTGCTGTATAGGCCATGCCCGCACCGATATAGCATATCAGACATATAAGCACTTTTGCTGTTCCTTTTACTGGAAATACAGTAAAAGTCAGCACATTAAATATTGCCAGGAACGGGGATGCGAACATCAGATATGGTCTGAATTTTCCCCATCGAGTCCTGGTCCGGTCCGCGATCACCCCCATCATCGGGTCATTAATGGCATCCCATACACGTGCGATCAACATGATCAGTGAAATAGCTGATGCCGTCAGGCCTACAACATCGGTATAAAATACGGTCAGATAGGTATTGATCATATACCAGGATAACTCTGATCCCACCGCCCCGAAACTATAACAAAGACCTGTCAGTTTATTTGTTTTTTCTTGTGTACCTTGTACTGCCTGCACTTCTTGTGTTCCCATAACTACCTCCCTATAATTGATATTTTTTTAATATAGCATTTTTCATTCTCTTTCATGCTTTCCGGACATCCTCATTTTGTATCAATTTTTAACCTTTCTTCCAAATTTTTCTGTTTCACAGAGTTTCAGTTTATTTTTTCGATGCGGATTTTTATCTTTGGGCGCTTTTACAACGCTTTGATTTATAACTATAAAGATCTGTTGAAAAAGTTTCAGATAATGTAACAAAATATATTTCATGAAATTGCTGAATTATAATGTTTTTGTAACTAAGCGAACTGATAATCAGGAGGTAAAGGTATGAAAAATGTTGTAAAAATGTTATTATGTATGGCTGTAACTGCATCACTGCTTACTGGCTGCGGAAATAAACCGGCAGTGAGCAATGATGAGACATCAGCTAAAAACTCAGAAACTGAAGAAGATAGTCCAGTCGCAGACACTGAGGAAACTGAAATCGTGCTGGCTGCGGCTGACGCCGTATTGACCGGTCAGGGAATCAATGCAGAATCCCAGGTTGTAGACACCGTTTATGTGGAAGATCTGCATGCAATCACAAACGTAGGAACAGAATCTACCATAACTTATACTGTTCCGGAGGAAGTCGAGGGTAGTTACGATATTTATCTGGACTTTGGCAAATCTCCTTATGCCGTTGGAACAACCCCTGTGAGTGTGATCGTGAATGACGGAAAGGAATATGTGAGCCCGGCAGCAATTATAAACAGCGAATCGGATTATTCTGATTTATTTTCTATGGGAAAATTTCTGATGGCCGAAAATGTGGACCTCACAGCCGGTGATACCTTAATGGTTCACGGAAAAGCTGGATTTGAGATGGAATTTAACGGGAATATGGTATCTTCTATGTCTGCCATTGGTGATATGTATTTGTATCCAGCCGGAACGGATGTGCCTGTAGGGTATGATGGAGGGGTAATGCCTCAGAAGAAAACAGTAGATACAGCAGATCCTTTGTCCGGCAAGACGTTAGTGTGGTTAGGATCGTCTGTAACCTTTGGGGCACAATCCGGCGGCTATTCGATGGCAGATGCTATCGCAGAAAATCATGCAGCAACAAAGTGCTTAAAATATGCCATTTCCGGGACAACGCTGGTGAATGAAAGCCCTGCATCGTATGTGGAACGCATGAAAGATATTGATTCAGATATGAACATAGATCTGTTGGTGGTTCAGTTATCTACAAATGATGCTTCCCAGGGAAAGCCTATGGGCAGCCTTAGTGAAAGTAAAGATCCTGAGGATTTTGATGATACCACCATTATTGGGGCCATTGAGTATATTATTGCCTATGCCAGGGATACCTGGAATTGCCCGGTTGTGTTTTATACAGGAAGCTATTATGAAAACCAGGAATACGAAACTATGGTACAGGCCCTGCTGGATGTTCAGGGAAAATGGGATATTGGTGTTATAGACCTGTGGAACGATGAAGAAATGACAGCAATATACGGCACCGACGAATACTATACTTATATGGCAAAGGATGGGATTCATCCTCTGCGTGAGGGCTATGCTTCCTGGTGGACGCCTAAATTTGAAGATTACTTAAAGGATTTTTTTGCACAACAGGAACAAAACGAATAAAAGAATAGAAATTGTTCATAAGCCGGAGACTTTCCTGTTCTCCGGCTTTCGTCTTTGAAGATCGCCTTTCGTACCTGCTCCTGGAAAAGCATTCGATATATGAAAGTTTCCTTATTTACTCATATTCTTCGATCGTCCACTCATCCCGCCATTCGATCCTCACCTGATCCTCGTCAAATTTCAGCGGAAGCCATACATAATCGGAGACAGACGAATTGATCTTCATATCCTCCGCGTCCTCTGCCGTGAATACAAAGCTCCCCAAACAGGATGACTGCCGCATAGCGGCTGATGTCCGCAACCGCCTGACAAGCAGCCACAAGAACAGGATAATTCAGGCATATCTTATCTGCCTTTATAGAGATTTGCTTTGACATATTTCACCACCAGCGCGAGATCTGTCCGGGGAATGGGATAACGGTTCGGCGATACCCTGTAATTTAAAGATAAATAATCCTGTTTGAATGCCTCCCTGCATGCGGCATCTAAATCTCCGGCAGAAATCACAAAAACTTTTCTTTTATCTTCGGCCCTGCCAGCTGGATCAGGATTACCACGATCAGTATGGTTCCCTTGATGGCATCATTGATCAGGGAGTCCATCTTCAATGCTACAATGATCTTATCAATGATCGTATAGGACATCGCCCCGAACAGGATTCCCAGACAGTGCCCCTTTCCGCCTGACATACTGATGCCGCCCAGTACTACAGCGGCGATCGCGTACATCTCGTAACTCCGCCCGGTGGTTGCCGGATCAGAAGAGGCATTCATGGCGATCCACAGAAAAGAGCCAAGCCCCACTAATACACCCGCGATCACAAATACGATCATTTTCATCAGGCTGACATTGATACCTGACATCACGGCGCCTTTCTGGTTGCTTCCGATCGCATATACTTTCTTACCGAACTTTGTGCTGGTCGATATATAGACAAGCAGCGCCGTCATAAGCAGCAGGATGATCCCCACGATCGGAAGTGTCAGGATCTTCCCGTTTCCAAACTGATACAATGCCTGATAATTCTCATGGTCAGACGCCATACGGTATACCGAACTTCCGCCTCCGCACAGTTCTTTCGGAATATGCTGGCAGACATACTGTGAAACCGAACGGTAAATGAGCATTGTTGCCAGTGTCACAATAAACGCCGGCATCTCCACGCCTCCGACCAAAACACCGTTCACCAGTCCGCAGGCCGCTCCGAACGCAAGCGCGAACAGCAAAGTCAATACGATGTTATCTGTAATATTGAATATCACAACCGAAAAACCGCTCACCATCGCCAGCATGGAACCCACCGACAGATCAATCTCCCCGGTCAGGCAGATCAGGCCCATGCCAAGCCCGATCACCCCTACCACGGCGGAATGCCGGAAAATATTCATGATTCCGTTCCATGTCAGCCCGTGACTCGTCAACGCGAATACAAGGAAAATAACAAGAAACACAAATATGTAACTGTATTGCGACCAGATCCTGGACCATACAGATCTTCCTTTCGTTTTCATGATCATATGCCCTCCTTCATCTCTGTGATACTCTCATTTTTATCCGATGTATTTTTCTCTGGCCCACTTGTCTCTGACGTGATTTTGCCGTCTCCCATACCTGCCGCGTTGGTAGAATACATCATGACCGTAGTTTCCTCGATCTCTTCATGAGACAAAATCTTTACAAGCTCCCCGTCATAGAAAACCGCGCACTTGTCGGCTACTTTCTGAAGTTCGGGAATCTCCAGCGTATTGATCAAGATCGTTTTTCCGCCCTCGGCCAGTTCCAGGATCAGTTTATAAATCTCCGCTTTGGCTCCCACATCGATCCCCTGGGTCGGATTGTCCAAAAGCAGGATCTCCGCCTCCGTGTTCAGCCATTTCGCAAGAAATAACTTCTGCTGGTTTCCGCCGCTCAATGACGTGATCGGATCGCCGCTGTCCTGTGCCTTGATATTCAGCACATTTTTATAGTTGTCAAATTTCCCCTGCTCCTGTTTTCTGAAAATATGAAATCTCCGGGCAGACAGCGTATGCTCGGCAAGATACATATTTTCCAGAAGGCTCATGTCCGCGATCACCGAATTTTCCTTACGGTTGGAGGGAAGCATGGCGATCCTGGCCTTCATCGCCTTGTGAATGGAATGCAGCGGGACCGTGCGTCCAAACGCCTCCACTTTTCCGCCTGACACCTGACACGCACCGAAAATTCCCTGAAGGAGCTCGCTGGAGCCTGACCCCTGAAGACCGGTCAGTCCGATGATCTCCCCCTTCTGAACCTCCAGACGGACGTCCCGGAAACCTGCCCCGGTAAATCCATCCAGCCGGAGCACCACATCCCCGCATTTCCGGGAATGATAATCCGACGCGGAACGATACCCCTCTCCTACCAGCATTTTTGTGATTTCTTCCGGATCGGTGTCCGCGATATTACCATCCGCGATAAACTCGCCGTTTCGAAAAACCGTATAACGGTCTGCGCTCTCAAAGATCTCCGGCATCTTATGGGAAATGAATATGAATGAAGTTCCTTTTTCTTTCAGCCTCCGGATAATCTGGAATAAATGGTCTACCTCCTGATTATTCAGGGATGTAGTCGGTTCATCCAGGATCAGCAGCTTCGCGTTAAAAAATAATGCTTTGGAAATCTCCAGAAGCTGCTTTTTACTGGGGCTTAAATACGCTGCTTTCTCTTCCGGGTCAATCTCCACTTCCAGTTCATCAAACAAAGCTTTAGCTTCCTGTTTCATCCGCTTTTTATCCAACGTGCCGAAACGGTTTGTATACTCTTTTCCCAGAAAAATATTCTCATAGACTTTCAGGTCATTAAACAGGTTCAGTTCCTGATGCACAAAAGCAATCCCGATGTGTTCGGACTGGCTCACGGATAGATTTCCCAACTCCTGCCCCTCGAAGATGATCGTTCCTTCATCTCTTCTGTGAACTCCGGTCAATACATTCATCAGGGTGGATTTTCCTGCTCCGTTCTCGCCCAGCAATGCGTGAACCTCACCTTCATTCACGGTCAGCCGTACATTTTTCAGTACCGGCACGCCGCTGAATGATTTACAGATTCCGCTCATCTCTAATCGTTTCACTCTTTCTTCCTCCGCTTTTTTCAGGAAATTTTCCATACATTTCCTAAAAACAGGCGGGACTTTTCCCGCCTGTTTCAAACATGGTAGTTTTTCCATATTTACTATATGACAAACGTCTGCCTACAATGTTCCCATGTTTTCATACGACAACTATCTGAATTAGAATGACGGGTAATCTGCTACATTCTCCGGTACAACATTTTCACAGGCGATCACATGATCCTGCTCCACATCTTTGCCATCCAGATAATCCACCATATCCTGGATCGCTGTCTGGATCATGGACGGGCTGTATGTTACAGACATTACGCCGCCAAGATTTTCTGTGATATCCGCGTAAGACTCGCCGCCGATCACATCATAATATTCGCCAAGTCCGCCGCATCCTGTAATAAACGGCTTTGCCGCATAGATCGCTTCTTTTGTGGAATCGCTGATCCCGCCGCCATTGAGCGCCTCCATGATTCCCATAGCCAGCTCATCATCCTGCGCGTAGATCCACTTGATGTCCGCATTGGAAGTATCGCCCATCAGAGTCTCATAGGAAGCCTTTGTATCGGAACGGCTCCAGTTCATCGCGCCTGAATATGTGATGGAATCGAGGTCGTCTTCTGTCCACTTCGCGTCATCCGCGATCTTAGAACCGCCGAACTCCAGCTCACCGGTCAGATATTCGGTAAAGCCTCCGTCACGAAGGGTTGTTACGGAAGATGTATCTCCCTCGTATACATAAACCTTATCGCCCGGTTTCATCCCGTTCTCTACAAAATAAGCCGCTGCTCCCGCGCCGATTCCCTGGTTGTCTCCTTTTACATTGGAAACTGCCGCTGCGGAAACCGCGTCAATGATACGGTCAAATGCTACAAATGGGATCTCCGCGTCCACAAGCTGCTGGATGGCAGACTGTACAGTATCATCCATCGGCTGGATCACAACCGCGATATCCTTTTCACCGCTTGCCACGATATCCTCCAGTTTGGTGATCTGTTCATTCGCGTTCGCGGATGTGATCACTTCCGCGGAATAGGTACCCTCTCCGTTTACTTCCTCGACTTTTTCTTTTGCGAAAGTCGCTACAGAACCTGTCCAGCCATGATCCTCCGCCGCTGTCAGGACATAGATATGGGTGCCGCCAACCTTTTCACTGCTTTCTTCACTCTCTTCTCCGCCCTCATCAGCCTGATCTTCTGCCGCCGGCGCCGTTCCTTCATCAGAGCCGCCTCCATTGCCGCCGCACGCGGCAAGGCTGACTGCCATAAGACCTGCACAGAGGAGTGCCATGAGTTTCTTGAATTTCATAATACAATCCCTCTCTTTTCATTTATTTGAGATGATACAGAATCAAAATCCTGTCCCATCTCTTTTTATTTATTTTATCGAAATTTCAGCAGATCCGCCTGTTCATTTTTGTTCTTTTTTAGTAGGAATTATTGCATTTTTTAGCCTTGCTTTTTTATAGAGCAAAAATATATCATTGTTTTTTGCCCTCTTTAAAAAATTGCCGGATTGACTCGTGCGGCGCATTGAAAAAAAAGGCCGGGTGAAGTATGATATTTTATATATTACTTTTTATAGGGGAAACACATGAGAGAAGAAGAGAAGATTAAAAAGGGCATACTTTTCAGTCCGGCAGATCCGGAGCTGGTATCTATGAAACTTCATACACACAACCTCTGTGTCGATTACAACCAGACACATGAGGACGAGACCGAAAAGCGCCGGACAATCCTGGAAAAAATCATCGGCAGCATGGGCGAACATGTTTTTCTGCAGGGACCGATCACATTTCATTACGGAATACATACCAGGATCGGAAATCATTTTTTCGGAAATTTTAACCTGACCATCCAGGATGACGCGGAGGTTACCATCGGGGATTACTGTAGTTTCGGGCCTAACGTTACCATTGTAACTCCTGTTCATCCGCTGCTTGCGGATGAACGCAGGTACATGCTGGACAAGGACGGAAACCGGAAGCATCTCTGTTACGCGAAACCTGTCCATATCGGAAATGACTGCTGGTTCGGCGCGAATGTAGTCGTCTGCCCGGGAGTCACCATCGGCGACGCCTGTGTCATCGGGGCCGGAAGCGTGGTTACGAAAGATATCCCGTCCAATTCATTTGCCGCGGGCAATCCCTGCCGGGTCATCCGCACGCTGGATGAGTCTGACAGCATGAAATATAAGCCCGAAATCCTTGCGGATAACCAAATCATAGAATCATCAGGAGGTGTAGTGTGAAAGAAAGTAGAGGACAGCCAAAAACTGGCGCACTTAAACAAGCTATTAGATAATAGCCTTTTGAAACAGAGTTGATATATTGAAAAATGCTATGAGACTAACAGGGG
>CAJTGD010000023.1 GCA_910575475.1 Lachnospiraceae bacterium
GTTTAGTGGAAGAGAAAAAGGAATAAAAATCCTGTATTTTCAAGGACTTTGAAACCGATAAAGTCAAAATCAGGCGTTAACGAGTGTCCATTACACGGATTTTAGGTTGTATCGGATCGGTCCCAGAAGCATAAAATTGATTTTTTCCAGATGGTCACTTCGCATGGGAGTTGCCGAAACTCCATATACATATTTTGCGTTGACCTTTTTCAGGATTTCCTGCGCAGTAGGAGACGCGGCATGGTGGCATTCATCCATGATGACCATTCCATAAGAATATAGCTTCTCATGAAAATTTCCTTTTTTATATAGCGATCCGACCATTGCAATATCAATGATACCTGTCATGGTGTCTTTGCCACTGCCCAATTTTCCAATGACACTGCTTCTTGTTTTCACTTTCCCGGTTTTGGTCTGATATGTCGGGAGCGTTTCGTTCACCTTAAGAAAATGCTGCAGCTCATTTTCCCATTGAAAAAGCAGGTCTTTACTTTCCAGAAGAATCAGAGTGTTTACTTTCCGCTGCGCGATCAAATAGCTGCACACAACTGTCTTACCAAAAGCAGTGGCCGCACTCAGAATCCCATTTTCATAAACCAGCATCTGCTGTGCCGCCAGGTCCTGCCGCATCCGCAGTTCCCCCTGGAATTCCACGCGAATTGGCCGCCCTTTTTCCCTGTGATCCGATATATCATATCTGATCCCGCCTTTTTTGCATTTTTCGATCAACGTTTCCAATAATCCGCGCGGTATTTTGATATATCCGTCCACGTCCTTCCCCATATACACCGTACTGAAATTGTAATAATTCGAATAGCCAAATCGTTTTTTCTTGTAGTAGACCGGGTTATCGAATACGGCCATGCAGCGTATCTGATTTTGCAGATAAGGCTTTAAATTCAGGGCATCTACATAGATTCCGTCTGCAAGTACGATGTGCAGTTTTCCGACCACATCCGATTCCCGGAAATCTTCCTGACGTTTCCATGGTCTGGGGCGATTTTTACTTTTTATATAATCGGAGCTGTCCTTTCGTATAAACAGATCTCCCTGCCACTGTGATATCGATTGTTCCACTTCCTCCTGGGTCAGCTTCCGGGTATTCAATAATTTTTTCCACTGATCCGGATACGCATTCCAATGCTCATCAACAAAGGCACTGTTTCCATTCTTAAGCGCCCGTCCCTGCAGCGGAAGCGCAATGAGATTTCCAATGGAATCCGTTTTGTCCTGAGGTGGATACATCCTGTCATAGAATCGGAACGATTTCAGATTGATCGTGGACGCGCCTTGATCAAGAAGCAGAAAACCAAAGCTTCTTGCCGTCGCAGCAGGGATCGGTTTTTGAAAAAAGATCCAGATATGTGCTCCCCGTCCGGAACGGGAACGCTCCACCAATGCATCAATCTTATTTTGCCGGCAGATCAGACGCAGAGCATCTACTTCATCATGCCACTCATTGTCCGTATTGGCATAATCCTCTTTTTCTGCTCCCTTTTCGTGATTATCAAAATCGAACACAAGGAATCTGCAATGACCGTCCGGCAGCAATGGATACACCCCCAATACATCCGTACCGTCTTCCCTGTAACCGATCAGATGCTTTATGAGCATTCCCTGAGTCAACGGTTCGAAGCTGGAAAAATCACACTTTCCGCATTGCAGCTTACCGCTGTTATTTGCAGGACAGATCGGATTCCAGCGATTGGCACACTGGGGATAATAGTTTCCATTTTTCGACCGTTTCGCAAACACGTCTTTTCTGCCTGGAGATCTCGGACCAGTTTTCTAAGAGAATCCAGATTATATGCTTCAATATTCATACGACCCATCCATTCGCGGTAACAATCACCCGAATCTCCTTCCTGCGATCCATTGCCTCCCAGACCTCCAACGCCGCGTCACGCCGCTTTCGGGTATCTGCCTTATTCAGGACAACTGCATACCGCATCCCATCCCCTGCCCCTTTCCTTCCCGCCAGCCTGCTCTGTGCAAGAGCCGCAATATCCTGCGTTGTCAGCAGTTCCTCCGGGGACTTCCCCAAAAAATCAGCCAGAAGCTCTGCCCGGAAGCAGACCTCTTTTATTTTTCTTCCGGGTGCATCCATGCCGCATATGTACAAAATATGGGTGGTCTGCGGCAGAATGACCGGTTCGTGGTCTGCCGGGAATTTCACAGGAAGCATTTTCGCCCCATCCGCTTCGATCAAAACAGGATTCGGAAGCTTTAAAACCGCTTCCAGAACCTCCTCGGGAAGGCTCCTTATCTTTCCATTCCCGGCCTTCCCGCCCGCAAATACACAGCCCTCTTTGTCCAGAAGCGCAAGGATCTCCCCCACAGACGGATCTTCCAAAAATAATGGAGAATCTTCTCTAAACAGATGTGTGGTGGTTGTAACAATCGGCTTCCTTCCCATATCTGTATATTCTGCCGCCAGCCGTTTTAATGTAGTGGTTTTCCCGCCTGCACCAACTGCCGAAATTCTCGGAGCCGTTGTCTCTGCAAGATCAAATGCTTCCAACAGTGTTTGTTTTGATATCAGATTTCCATATACTATCTCAGCAATCATTTGCATACCTCAATCGATTTACCTGCTTATTTGATTATTCTACTATATTTTGATGCGGTTCACAACAAAACATTTCCGCATATTTTTCCTAAATCAACTTTTTGAAAACCGCCGTTTCCATTTCTTCACAAATCTGCTAAAATATCTGTAACCACACAGGAAATCTGCCTCTGCAGCTTTTCCGCATACAATGATATTCAAAGCAGACCTACAGTAAAGGAGAGTACACCCATGACCCCAACCGTCAGTATTATTGTTCCTATATACAATGCCGAAAAGCATCTTGCCCGCTGCATTGACAGCATCCTGAACCAGGAATATACGGATTTTGAGCTTCTGCTGGTCAATGACGGCAGCACGGATTCCTGCGGCAGCATCTGTGACAGCTACGCCGAACAGGACTCCCGGATCCGTGTGATCCACAAGGAAAACACCGGAGTATCCGACAGCCGCAACCAGGCCATTGACCAGGCGCGGGGAACCTATCTTCAATTTCTCGACAGCGACGACTGGATCACGCCGGACGCCACCAAGCTGTTCGTGCGTGCCGCCGAGGAGCACTGCTGCGATCTAGTGATCGCTGATTTTTACCGGGTTGTGGGAGAACGTCTGTCCCAGAAAGGGGACATCGAAGAGGATTCCGTAATGACACGGGAGGAATTTGCGTCGCATATGATGGAAAATCCTGCGGATTTTTATTACGGCGTACTCTGGAACAAGCTGTACCGCAGAGAGATCGTGGAGAAATACCGCCTGCGCATGGATGTGACCATCAGCTGGTGCGAGGATTTTATGTTCAATCTGGAATATATCCGGCATGGGGAAGCCTTCTATGCCCTGCATGCCCCCATTTACTACTATGTCAAGACAAAAGGTTCTCTTGCCAGCCAGGGCGCGAGCATCACCAATACCGTGAAAATGAAGCTGATGGTTTTTGAATACTACAATAATTTTTATAAACATGTTTTTGACGAAACGGATTATGAAAAGAAGCGGCTCCAGGTCTACCGCTTTCTTGTGGATGCCGCCGGGGACGGCATGGTTCCTCCTGCCATCCTGCCGGGCAGCAAAAAACTGGGGGAAGAGCACACCAAGGTCTGCAGCGAAGCAATCGCCGGGGAGGGCATCCTGATGGAGGTCTACCGAAACCGGAAGCTTCTGGAATATTATCTGGAAACCGCGGCCCGAAAGAACGGTCTGACCGTAGCCGAGGCCAGCCTGCTTTTCTGCCTGAGCCAGCCTCATCAGCTCACCACCCGGGCGGAGCTTGCCGATTTTGCAAATATTTCCCGCAGAGCGCTTTCGCTGACCCTGCAGAAGCTGTCCGCGCGGGGGCTTCTCAAGGTGGAGGAGATCCGGCGGACGGACGGGACATTCAAGGCAGACCGCATTCCTCCTGCGGAAAGCACCGCAGATCCCCAGGCTTTTGGATCTGTTTCCAGGTCCCGCCGCAGACAGATCCGGATCACGCTTCTGCCCGAAGCCGACCAGATCATGGAAGATCTGGCCGCTGCGCAGAATGACTATGACCATGCCCGTTTTAAGGACTTCAGTGAAGAAGAGCTGGTACAGTATGCTCTTTTATCCGAAAAAATGAAGGAAAATATCCAAACTGTATTAGAGCGTGTCTGAACATGCCTTACCGAAAGCAATTTCCAGGCACACATCCGCCGGATCCTTTTACGCAATATCCTTCCTGCAGTACTTCATATATGCCGCCGCAATCCCCGCGGCTCCATATGCCAGCCCCAGCGCGACCAGCCCCCATTCCAGACTCACGCTGGTCACAATATCCGAGCCTTCCGCATACCCGAAGGGTGTGATATACCGTAGAAATTCCGCGCTGTCGGTGATATTGGCGATCAGGTTCAGAAAATACAGGACGGCCGCCGCGCCAAGCCCGATCCCCATACCTCCATGCCTTAGAAAGGCTGAGATCCCGAAGCAGACCGCCGCGATCTCGATCTGCAGCAGCAGATAGGCCAGATGCAGAAGCGACACCTCTTTCCAAGGAATCTCCTCCCCAATCACCGCAATGGAGCCGATGGAAGCCGCATAAATGACCGCATTCAGGAGCACGATCTGCAGCCCCGCCGCGGCCAGCTTGCAGGTCACGATCCGGGCACGGCTGACCGGATGGGTCAGGAGAAATTCCGCCGTATGGTCTTTTTCCTCCTTTGCCAGTATGGACACCCCGCAGAGCGCCGAGAAAAATGCCCCGCCAAGCCCCAGGATGTTTCCGCATTCTACGGCATAGAACCCGGTCAGCGTGCCGAAGCTGATCTTGTCCATCCCAAATGCCTCGGTAAAGCTCCCCATGGAGGCAAACATATCGCTGACCCCGTCCATCTCTTCCTTCATCTCCGGAAAGATCAGGATGCAGATTACAAGCAGAAAGCCCACCGCCGCCGTCCACGCTGCCAGAGAAATTCTGTTTTGCTTTAATTCATGCCGGATCATGATCATTTTTCCTCACCTCCGTTCATTCCTCTGTCTCCCTCCGGATCCAGATAATAATGCAGAAAGATCTCCTCCAGATCCGGTTCGGATATGGTCAGATCTGTGATGTCCTGCTCTGCCAGCACCCGCAGAAGACTGCGGATCTCTCCGCCGTACAAAAAGCTGATCCCGCTCCCGGTCTGCCGCAGGTCCCGCACCTCTTTCCATTCTGGCAGAGAGAGCTCGCCCTGGACATGGACCCGTTTCGCGCTGGTCCGGGAGAGTGCTTCCACACTGTCGCAGGCGATCAGCTTTCCTTCCCGGATGATCGCTGCCCTAGTGCAGTTCCGCTGGATCTCCGAAAGCACATGAGAGGATAAAAAGATGGTGGTTCCCTGAGCATTCCGCTCCTTTAATATCTCAAAAAACTCCCTCTGCATCAGCGGATCCAGCCCGCTGGTGGGCTCATCCAGGATGCACAGCCCGGGGTGATGCTGGAGGGCGCATACGATGGACACCTTTTTCCGGTTTCCGAAGGACAGCTCGTCCACCTTTTTGGATACGTCCAGCTCCAGCCGGCTGCATAGCTGCTCCGCCTCCTGCGCACAATCCTTTTTCCGCAGGCCCGCTGAAAGCCGGATCACCTCCCTGACCCGCATTCCCGGATAAAACACAGCTTCCGACGGCATATAGCCCACCTCCGCCAGTATACTGCTTTTCTCTGCTGCAATGTCCTTTCCAAAAATCCGGGCGCTGCCGCCGGAGCTTCGGATCAGCCCCAGAAGGGTACGGATCGTGGTACTCTTCCCAGCTCCGTTGGGACCGATAAATCCAAAAAATTCTCCCTCCGGAACCGTCAGGTCCAAATCCACGATCCCTCTGGATTTCCCATAGAATTTGGTCAGTCCTTTCATCTCAATCGCATTCATCTCGCATCTCCTTTCGAATGAACCTTCACTCCCTCAGATAAGTTTTCTTCCAAAATTCAAACATTTTCGTAAAATCCGCTTCCATCTGATCCACATCCATCTCCTCGTTCTGCATAAATTCCCAGAGATACCCCAGCGATGCCAGATACATTTCCTGATACATCATGGACAAGTCGATCCCTTCCCGAAACTGCTTCGGATCCAGATTGAGCAGAGTGCCGTTTGCTTTGATGTCCTTATACCTTTTGTAGCTCTCCTGGATCTCCCTACAGACCTCCGGATCCCGTTCATAGAACACCTTCATCGCATAATTGCCGATATAGGGATAACGATGCATGAGCCGGATCTTGGCCTGCATCCCCCGATAGAGCATTTCAAAGAGATCCGTCTGTTCGTAACATCCGTATTGTTCCAGATATCGGATCGTCATCTCTGCACAGGTGTCCCAGAGAAACAGGTACAGCTCCTTCTTATTGCGGAAATAATGAAACAGCAGGGACTTGCTGATCCCCGCCTCGTCCGCGATTTCACTCATGGGGCTCTTCTTATAAGAATTCTGGGAAAATACACGGTAGCCGGCATTCAGGATCCTCTGCTGCTTTTCTTCCGGCAGCGCAAAAAATTTTTCATTCATGGTATCTCCTCCCTTGTACACGATCAACCAATACCACAGATTTAAACTGCGGCAGTCTCTTTCATTGACCACACCGGTTAATATAATTATACCCTATTGACCATTTTTGAGAAGACCCCTTTTTTATTTTTCTGCCTGGTGCTCCGTCCATGCTATAGGTCACTCTTTTACAACCCATCCATTTAGAAACCGAACCCCCGTATATCCGGACGGAGCACCGGCTTATCCGCACCACCACACAATAACCCTTAGAACTGCATATATTGATATAGAACATATCTCAAACAGGGGGAATTATGGTTTATATTAAGGCAATGCAGGAAAATACGGAAAATGACGCGGCAAGGCGTGATCAGATCGAAAGGGGATTGCTGCAGATCAATGTGACCTCGGATGTGGATTCCTATCCCGTGTCCGATGCGGTGATCTCCGTATCCTACACCGGGGTTCCGGACAGCACGCTGGAGGAGCTGAACACGGACAGCTCCGGGCAGACTGAAACCATCGAACTGAACGCGCCTCCGCTGGAATACAGCCTGGACCCGTCCATTGAAGCCCAGCCTTACGCGGAATATACGCTGGATGTGCGGGCACCTGGCTTTGAGCCGGTCAGCATCTCCGGAGCGGAGATCCTGCCTGATGTCACGGCGATCCAGAATGTACGGCTCCGTCCGTTGACACCGGCGGAGACAGGAGAAGAGATCTTTGTCATCCCTGCCCATACCCTGTACGGGGAATATCCCCCGAAAATTGCGGAGGACGAGATCAAACCCACCAATGAATCCGGAGAGATCGTACTGAGCAGGGTGGTCGTGCCGGAGTATATCGTGGTGCATGACGGCTCGCCCCGGGACACTACGGCACAGAATTATTATGTGAAATACCGGGACTACATCAAAAATGTAGCCTCCTCGGAAATCTACGCCACCTGGCCCGAGGCTTCCATCCGGGCAAATGTGCTGGCGATCATGTCCTTTACCCTGAACCGGGTGTATACGGAATGGTAGCGTGATCAATGCTGATTCATGGTGAAACCTTCTGCGCCTGCGGTCATCTTCTTTGCAGCTGAACATTTATACGCCGTCAAATTAACAAGTTCTTTCCTGACAATTCCTTAAAACGGATCCAAATCTGCTCCCGCGTCACCTGGATCCGTTCTACCAGCCTTTGAACTAAAATCCGTTTCGTATCGGAATCCGCTTCCTGAAAAATCTGTTTCCAAGGAGGGATTGCTTTCCGGATTTCTTCCCGCTTCCCTGCATTTTCTTCCAGCTTACTTCGCCTCTTCCTGCACCTTTGTACCGCCTGCTCCTGCTCCAGCACTTTGTTTCTCTGGCTTCTGACGGCTTCCGCCAGCTCTTCCGCCGTAAATCCGCACTCGCCTGTGATCGCGTCCGGGATCTTTCCTTCCATCACTTCGATCCCTTTTTGCAGTTTTCGCAGTAACGCCTCTTCCTTCTTCCATTCTGCTTCCGCGATTTTTTTCCTGGTTTTCAGCTTTTCAAAAACAGCAGCGTCAGCATCCTCGTTTTCCAGAAGTCTCTCAATATATTCTCCAAGACATTGGAATACTGCCCTTTCCATCCTCTCCGCATGAAACAGCGCTGTCGGATGATCTGCCATTCCATCCCCATTCCGGCATCGGTACATCGGAGTCCTGCTGGATCTCCTTTCCCCGGTTCCTTTGATCGTCCAGTAATGATACCGGCTCCCATTTGTAAGCTTTCCCCCGCAGTACCCGCAGTAACTCATATCGATCAGGGGGAGCATCCCGTCATTCCTTCTGATCACAGAAACCGCCTGGTCTGGCTGCTTCTTTTGGTATCGGTTCGACCTTCTCTTTCTTTTTTCCTGTACCCGGTTCCATATGTCCTCCTCGATGATCCGGATCTCCTCATTGGGTTTCTCAGCCCTGATCCAGTCCGACTGGTCCAGACGATGGTATGTTCCATTGATCCGTTCCCGCCTTTTATATGCCGTATAGCCCGCATACACGGGATTGGTCAGAATACTGGTGATCGTTCCGGCCTTCCATACATCCCGGGGCGCAAGCTGTCTGTAACAGGGATCTTCATTTAAAATGTTTGCGATCTTCACAGAGCCGTATTCCTGATTCAAAGACAAAGAATAGATGTGCTTTACCGTCTCCGCCTGCCGCGGAACGATCTTCAATGTGTGCAGGGCACGCCCATGCTTGCTCAGCTCCCCGGACAGTACAAGCTCATATCCGTAAGGCGCCGCCCCGCCCATGAATTTTCCCTTCTGTACCAGCTTCTGGGCCGTATCCTTTACCCGCATCCCGGTATCCGAGCTGCTCTTCTGGGCATTTCCATAGCGGAGGGCCAGCATCATCTGACCCATGATATCATCCGCCTCCGGGCTGATGCATCCGTCCTTTACCGTATAAACATCTACCCCGCAGCTTTTTAAAGCCATGATATAGGCTCCCATCTCCCACATGCGTCTTCCCACCCGGTCATCCTTATAAGCCGCCAGGATCTCATATTCCCGCTTCCCGGCATCCTCCAGCGCTTCCTGGAGTGTTTCTCTTTTGGAGACCGCATGTTTGTAGCCGCTTCTGCTCCCCTCAAAATATTCTTTTTCATCCAGTACCCAGTCCTCGTGCTGTCCGATATAATCCAGCACGATCTGTCTTTGGACCGACAGGTCCCCGTCTGCTTCCAGCTGCTGATTAGAGCTGACCCGCAGCAGCATTCTGACACGCTTCACAGAACAATCCGCTTCCTTTTTCATCACTGCCTGGCACAGTGATCCGGTTTCTAATATTCCTATTATCTTCAGGCCCGTCCTATTCCTGAAATACAATGGGGCTGTCGGAAAATCATAAATTCATTTTTTCCAGCAATACACTGGTCAGGATTTCCCGGATTTCCTGTCTCAGCTGCTCTTCATCTCCTGGCTGGATTCCCGAGCGTTCTCCTTCCTGTACGGATCGCTGTTCCGCCGGAAATTCCAAAATCACCTTGATGCCCTCCACGTCCATGCAAACCTGCCGGTATTCATTCTCAGACATAACTTCTCCTGAATCTCCCGCATATCTCTGACGGTGCTTTTCTACTATAACTATTTCCCAAAGTTAGATTCTATTCCCTCTACTGCAAAGCCAACTGCCTGAACCAATGCAGTTTACGCATGCACTTCTTTTTTCTTGCAAACGCCGGATTGGGCTGATCTGCCCTCTTCCGGCCCGGTCCCTATGCCGTCTTCTCAAACTGAGAATTATACAGCTCTGCATAGAATCCATTTTTCGCAATCAATTCCTCGTGATTTCCCTGTTCCACAATATCCCCGTCCTTCATGACCAGGATCAGGTCCGCGTCCCGGATGGTGGAGAGCCGATGGGCGATCACAAAGCTGGTTCTGCCCTTCATCAGGGTATCCATGGCCTTCTGGATCTGGATCTCCGTCCGGGTATCCACGGAGCTTGTGGCCTCATCCAGGATCAGGATCTTCGGATCCGCCAGAATGGCCCTGGCAATGGTCAGGAGCTGCTTCTGTCCCTGGGATACATTGCTGGCTTCCTCATTCAATTCCATATCATACCCGCCCGGCAGAGTCTGCACAAACCGGTGCACCCTGGCTGCCTTGGCCGCCGCGATCACTTCCTCGTCGGAGGCATCCAGCTTCCCATACCGGATATTGTCCCGGATGCTGCCGTGGAACAGCCAGGTATCCTGCAGTACCATACCGAACATCATGCGTAGCTCGCTACGGTTAAAGTCCCGGACATTGTGGCCGTCAATGAGGATGGCCCCGCTGTTCACATCATAGAACCGCATCAGGAGCTTGATCATGGTGGTCTTTCCGGCTCCGGTGGGACCTACGATGGCAATCTTCTGCCCTTCCATGACCTTTGCGGAAAAATCATGGACAATGGTTTTCTCCGGATCATAGCCGAAATGCACATGGGAAAATTCTACATTTCCCAGAAGGCCGTCCACAGATACCGGATCCGGCACGGTCTGGTCCTCCTCCTCTTCCTCCAGAAACGCAAAGACACGCTCCGAAGCCGCCGCGGTGGACTGCAGCATGTTCGCCACCTGTGCCACCTGCTGGATGGGCTGGGTGAAGTTCCGCACATACTGGGTAAAGGACTGGATATCCCCCACCTCAATGGCCTGCTTGATGGCCAGGTAGCCGCCCAGAATGGCCACTCCCACATAGCCCAGATTGCCCACAAACTGCATGATGGGCATCATCATGCCGGACAAGAACTGGGATTTCCACGCAGAATCATAAAGCTGCTGGTTCGTCTTTTCAAAGGTTTCTATCGTCTCCTCTTCCTTGTTAAACGCCTTGATGATATTGTGGCCCGAATAGACCTCCTCCACCTGGCCGTTTACATTTCCCAGAAATTCCTGCTGTCCCCGGAAATATTTCTGGGATTTGGACATGATGAGGGAGATCATGGCAACGGAAACCGGCAGCATCAGAAGCGCGACCAGTGTCATCAGCGGACTGATGGAGAGCATCATGATCAGCACGCCCACCATCTGGGTCACGGAGGTGATCATCTGTGTGGCGCTCTGATTCAGACTCTGCCCCAGCGTATCCACGTCGTTCGTGACCCGGGAAAGAACCTCCCCGTAGGTCATTTTGTCAAAATAACTCATAGGCATCCGGTTGATCTTCTCCGAGATTGCCTTTCGGAAGCGGTAGGTCGTCTTCTGGGAGATCCCGGTCATGATATATCCCTGGATAAAGGAAAATACCGCGCTCACCCCATAGAGTCCCAGCGTCAGCAGCAGGATCCGTCCGATCTTTTCAAAATCCATGCCGCCGGTTCCGGACACCCTGCTGACCAGGCCGTTGAAAATCTCCGTCGTCGCCTTCCCCAGGATCTTCGGCCCCAGGATATTGAAGATCGTGCCGCCCACCGCAAAGATCAGTACAAACAGCATCTGAATTTTGTAGATGCTCATATAGCGGACCAGCTTTTTGATGGTGCCCTTAAAATCCTTCGCTTTTTCTCCCGGTCTCATCCCATGGCCGTGTCCCCGGCCTGCAGGCCCTCTTCTCTGCTCTCTACTCATGGGTCAGTTCCTCCTTTCCGGAATCGATTCCTGTTTCAGCAAGCTCCTGTTCCGACAGTTGGGATTCCGCAATCTGCCGGTATACTTCACAGTCCCTCAAAAGTTCCCTGTGGGTGCCGATCCCCGCCACTTCTCCGTCGTCCAGTACAATGATCTGCTCCGCATGGAGAATGGTGCTGATCCGCTGCGCCACGATCAGGACCGTACTGTCTTCTGTCTTTTCCTTCAGAGCCTTCCGCAGTGTCACATCGGTCTTATAGTCCAGCGCGGAAAAGCTGTCGTCAAAAATAAACACATCCGGATGCTTTGCCACCGCTCTCGCAATGGACAGGCGCTGCTTCTGCCCGCCGGAAACATTTGCCCCTCCCTGGGAGATGGAACTTTCAAACCGATCCGGCTTCGTATCGATAAATTCCATGGCCTGGGCGATCTCTGCCGCCTCCTGCATTTCCCCGTGGGACCCTTTTTGATTCCCGAACAGGATATTGGAGCCGATGGTCCCGGAGAACAGCACTCCCTTCTGAGGCACATAGCCCAGCTTTTCCCGCAGATCATGCTGGCGAAGCTCCCGGATATCGATGCCGTCCAGGGTGATGGAGCCCTCTGTCACATCGTAAAAACGGGGAATCAGGTTCACCAGAGTGGATTTTCCGCTTCCGGTGCTTCCGATGATGGCTGTCGTCTCGCCCGGCTTTGCCGTAAATGTGATATCGTGAAGCACATCCTCATGGGCCCCCGGATACCGGAAGGATACGCGGTCAAAGCGCAGCACTCCTTCTGTTTTTTCCGGAAGCTGCTTCGGCTCCTTCGGATCGTGGATCAACGTCTCGCTGGTCAGCACTTCATCCACACGCTCTGCCGCCACAGCCGCCCTGGGCAGCATAATGGAGATCATGCACAGCATCAGGAAGCTCATGATGATCTGCATGGTGTACTGGATAAATGCCATCATATCCCCGACCTGCATCTGCCCGTCGTTGATTCCGTGTGCCCCGGTCCAGATGATCAGGACCGAGACGCCGTTCATAATGATCATCATCAAAGGCATCATAAAGGTCATGGCCCGATTGACAAACAGGTTCGTCCTGGTCAGATCCAGATTCGCCGTGTCAAACCGCTTTTCCTCGTGCTTTTCCGTGCTGAATGCCCGGATCACGGAAAGCCCGGTCAGGATCTCCCTTGTCACCAGGTTCAGCCGGTCTACCAGCTTCTGCATGATCTTAAACTTGGGCATGGCTACCGTAAAGAGCAGCAGGATCACAAGCCCGATCAGGAGGACTGCCAGCCCAATGATCCAGGACATGGACACATTGGTCCGGAATACCTGGTAGATCCCCCCTGCCGCCAGGATCGGCGCATACAATACCATGCGCAGCAGCATGACCATGAGCATCTGGATCTGCTGGATGTCGTTGGTGCTCCGGGTGATGAGAGAGGCCGTGGAAAACTGGTCAAACTCATTGTTGGAAAAGCCCACCACCTTGCGGAATACCTTTCCCCGCAGATCCCGCCCGGAGGCGGCTCCCACTCTGGAGGCCAGAAGTCCTACCAGGACGCTGGAGAGCATGCCCAGAAACGCAAGTCCGATCATCTTCGCCCCGGTCCTTGTAAGATATCCGAGCTGAAGCTGATCCATGTCCATCCCCAGCTCCTGATAGGCGGTTTTCACATAGGAGATGGCCGCCTGCTCCAGGATCGTTTCCGGCATATCCGCCGTCTGGCTTTGGATCTCTTCCAGCATCTGCTCCACCTGCTCTGGAGGGAGCATTCCAAGGATATTGAATACATCCCCGTCCTCCGGCACCATTTCCGTAGGGATCCCTGCCATAAGCTGTGCCTGGATCTGCTCCGTGGTATCGCTTCCGGAAGAAAAGCCCTGAATAAGCATCATAGGCAGACTCAGGATCCCGGCAAGCTCGTCATAGGCTTCGCCGCCCTCCTCCGCCTCCTCATGCATGCTCTCCTTTAAGACAAATGCCTCTTTGTCATAAGACGAGAAGTCCTCCTCATAGGCATCCAATACCTTCTCCTGGTCCTCCGGATCCGGAAGGAGGATCAGGATCCGTTCCATCCCTTCCCGGGAAACGGCTTTCGGAACCGGCTCACTGATCCCGCCCTGCTGGATGCCCACGTTGACAATGTCCGAGGTGTAGGCCGGCAGGGACAGATCACAGTATGCCTGCACGATCAGGATCAGGAACACAAGGAGCACCGTTTTCCAGTACATCCCCATATATTGAAATAATTTTCGCATCGTTCGTCTCCTTTCTCAAGTTGGTCACTTCGCGCCATCACATCGGCGGCCGCAGGACGGAAGGATCCTGACCTTCCATCAGATTATCCCGGACCTGTACGAGCAGGCGCTTCAGCAGCAGAGTCTCCTCCATACTCATTCCCCGGAACACCATTTCTTCAATCTGCTTCCCTACCCTGCAGATGTCATCAATAAAAGCCTTCCCCTTCTCCGTAACGCAAAGCCGCAGGATCCGCTGATCCTTTTCGTCCGGCTTGCGCCGGATATACTCCAGCTTTTCCATCTTCTGGATGACGGAGGTGATGGTGGGGGGCGTCAGGTTCATCTTTTTGGCAAGCTCTCTCTGGGACAGCTCCCCTTCCTGATTCAATACAAATAATATTCCCGCCTGGCCCGGCTTTAAATCATACTTTCCAAACATCTCCTTCGCGTGGCAGCTGCTCAGGTGCGTCACCTGGGCCAGCACTCCCAGAGTCTGCATATGATCCGCGTTCATATCCATCCTGTCTGTCCTCCTTTCATTTAGTTAGATGTCTAACGGATATTTTATGGTTATTCACAATATTTGTCAATATCCAGTTCTCTATTTCATGATTTTTTTATACTTTTTATCCATAATTTAGTTTGATATCGAATTATATACCGTATTTTCTCCGGAGGTCGCTGTATTTTATCCCGAAAGCATGTAAACGAAAACTTAGAAATCACTTTCCGGACGGTTTATGTTACGTTTATGTTGCGGTATCTTCCCATCGCTTTTGGCAGGGATTTTTCTATGGTGTTTTGTTCTCTTAAAAAGATCAGGCCGTCTCATTTTTACAACCTTTGGCATACAGGAACGTTAGTAAAATCATTGCAAGGCGCTGAAAGTGAGACAAGAAAAAGGAGGATTTATTATGCCAAAACCAAGAACACAGACAGGGGAGAAAAATCTTGTCGGCAAACATCTGATCGAGCTTCGTAAGAAAAGCAATTATTCCCAGCGTGACCTGGCCTACCGGCTCCAGCTTGCCGGATATGATATGGATAAAAATGTGATCACAAGAATTGAAACCAATAAACGGTATGTAACCGATCTGGAATTGAAGGCATTAAAGGAGATCTTCCATGTGTCATACGATTATCTGATCGACGGAGCGGAAGCTTCTAAGGAGACACGGTAGCTGCCGAAAACAGCGCTCCACAGAGTTCTCCCTGTAGAATCATCGGTGGTTTCGGGGTACCGGAACCGGGGGTACGATTTCACGATCACCTCTTCTACCGCATTTGACCACAAATGGATCCCGGAGCGGAACTACTTTAATACGATTTCCGTGATCGTGGATGAGCTTTTTGCAAATTATCTGTCCCGGCCCAATGTCCGGCAGCCGATCCTGACCCAGTACTGCGACGGCCAAAGGGTGTCCTGCCCCAACTGGATGCAGCAGTGGGGGTCCATGTCCCTGGGAGAACAGGGCTACTCTGCAATTGAGATCCTGCGGTATTATTATGGGGATAACATGTATATCAATACCGCACAGGAGATCTCCGGCGTTCCCTCTTCCTGGCCCGGCTATGTGCTGGAAAACGGCTCCAGCGGCGATAATGTCCGGCAGCTCCAGGAGCAGATCAATGTCATCGCCGGGGCATATCCTGCCATACCGAGTATCCAGGTGGATGGAATGTACGGCCCGGCGACTTCGGAAGCCGTCCGGGTATTCCAGTCGGTGTTCGGGCTTCCCCAGACCGGCACGGTAGATTACCGGACCTGGTACAAAATATCGGAAATCTATGTAGGAGTATCCCGGATCGCCGAATTGACCTGAAACCGTTAGATACAGAAAGCCTGCCACTGGAAGCCTTTCTGCATACGATGGTATAAAAGGGTGTGCGTTTTGACGCACACTCGCGCCGAAACGCGGCTGCATAAGCAGTCATTTTCCTATAGAACAAAAATTCTGCGCAGCCGCTCCCCCGGTTCCCCCCGAAAAGCGCTGCGCAGTTTTTTTCCAACCGTATAGCTGGGATTTTTTTCATCCGGCTTCTGTCAAGCGTATCCTGTCCTGAGCCGGAATGCGTGTTAGTCTGCTAATGCATAAATTTTAAGAGCTTCTCTGCGCTCATCCAGATCCATTTTCACAAAATCTGTAAATTCGATATCCACATGATACATGGGCTGGCCGCAGCAAACAGCCCGTGCCTGATTGTTCGTGTAGTGATATCTTTTGCATTTTATGCAGTAAAAAACATGCATCATTTGTATCACCTCGCAATAACTAAAAAATATGAGGATTTGAAGACAGTCCTCCCCCCTCAGATCGGGAAACCATCTTATGGATATAGAATATAACCAAAGAATCGGTTTGTCAATATTATAAATACGGGATCGGTAAAGTGGCCGCAGATCGCAATGATGGGTTTACATTTCAGAAAAGAGACGGTATAATAGGAATTGCGCTGGTGCGCAAGCAGGTCATCAATTTTCTGGCGAAAATTGGTGACAAATGATAAATGAAGCAGAAAACCGTAAAGGAGCTGCAATGAGAAGGAAGAAAAAAAAGCGGATTTTTCCGTTGGTCTTTATGCTGCTGGTCTGTGTCGGATTCTGTATCTGGGGTGCCAGGGAAGCAGCAACCATCTATTTTCAAAAACTGCCGGAAAATGTAAATATCATCAAAAATGCCGTCTCTCAGACGATCGAAGAATCCATTCCATTTTCCGAGATCGTCATTGAAGAGTCCGAGGTTTCTTCGGGATTTTATTATCAGCTGTTAAGCGACGGACAGCAGCTGATCTACAAAGAGATCCTGCAGGCAGTACGCGGACAGGCCGAAAGCTTCTATATTCATACCGGCGATACCAAAGAATTTTCTATGATCTACGAATATCTCCTGTATGACCGCCCGGAGATCTTCTGGTGTACAGGCGGTACCCAGATCACCAGCTATACCGACTATTCCGAGGTTCGGCCGGCCTATACCTGCCTGGGTGAGGAGCTGCAGCAGCGTCAGGCGCAGATCGACGCCGCGGCAAACGCCTGCCTGGCCGGTATTGCAGTGGATGCCCCGGAATATGACCGGATCCGCTATGTATTCGAATATCTGGTCAATACCGTGGATTATAACCTGGACTCCCCGGACAACCAGAATATTTACAGTTCCCTGGTCAACCGGGTATCTGTCTGTGCCGGCTACTCCCGCGCCGCCCAGTATCTGCTCCAGAGGCTGGGCATTGAATGTATCTACGCCATTGGGACGATCCCCCAGCAGGGTCCCCATGCCTGGAACATCGTGCGGTGCAACGGACAATATTATCATATGGATGTGACCTTCGGCGACCCGGTATTTCTGCAGGAGGAAAATGGGGCCAGCATCCCGCTGGACAGTATCAACTACGGATATCTGTGCTGCGCGGATTCGGAACTGTACCGAAGCCACACTCCCGAGGCCGGAATCCCCTACCCGGAATGTCCTTCCATGGATCTGGACTATTATGTGCTGAACGGGATGTATTATGAGGGCTACGACAGCTATGTCATGCTGCTGAACATGAATCAGTCCATTTATGAGATGAGGCCCTCCTTTTCCTGCAAGTTTTCCTACAATGACCTCTATCTCCAGGCCCATGACGATATCATCAACAACGTGATCCCCCAGGCCGCCCAGACTTTGGCAGTGCACTATGGGCTGGATACGGTGTGGTATACGTATGTGGAGGATCCGATGATGTCGGTGATCACGGTGTATTGGGGGTATCAGTAATGAAAGGTGTCTATGATGGCAAAATATTTTAACGTGACAGGAATCTGTATTCCGGAAAAGCATTATATGGCGGATATCAGCGCGACCGTGCGCGCGATAACGGAAACGCTGGTGGATCGGGGCGCCTATTTTACGATCAACCGGGCCCGCCAATACGGAAAGACCACCACCCTGTATCTGTTGGAAAAAAAGCTCTGCGAGCGCTATCTTGTACTCAGCCTGAGCTTTGAAGCGGCAGACGATCTGTTTGTCTCGGCTTACACCTTTGCCGCAGGCCTTGTCCGAAGGATCGGGAAAAAATTGAGCATGCAGAACATTCCTGCCGGGATTTTGAATGCATGGAACGCGCCGCTGTCGAGAGAATTTGCGCTGGAAGATTTCAGCGACAGGATTACAGAGCTGTGCAGAGCCTGTGAAAAACGCATCGTTTTGATGATCGATGAAGTGGACAAAAGCTCTGATAATCAGATATTTTTGTCCTTTCTCGGACTGCTCCGGGCAAAATATCTGGAACAGCAGAAAGGCCAGGATCATACCTTCCAATCCGTGATTTTAGCCGGGGTTTATGATATCAAAAATTTAAAGCTGAAGATACACCACGGACAGGAAACGAAGTATAACAGCCCCTGGAACATCGCGGCTGATTTTAACATGAATCTGTCCTTGTCCGTTAGCGGAATTGAAGGCATGCTTACTGAATACGAGAACGACCACCACACTGGAATGGATATCCCGCAAATAGCCCGGGCAGTCTATGATTATACTTCCGGCTATCCTTATCTGGTATCGCGGATCTGCAAGCTGATTGATGAAAATTGCAGCTGGTGCCGGACCGGAGTATCAGAAGCTGTCAGGATGATCTTAAAATCCTCAAATACACTATTTGACGATATGCAGAAAAAAATCCTGGATTATCCTGAACTGAAACGGATGATCTATTCGATTCTGTTCGGTGGAAAAAGTTTTCCATATTATCCTGTCAGTCAGCCTGTAAAAATTGGCGTTTTATTCGGATTTATCAAAGAAGAAGAGGAACAGGCTGTCATTGCCAACCGCATCTTTGAAACCTTTTTCTATGATCTTTTTCTGGCAGAGGATATTCTGGAAAGCAAGACATATGACACGGCTCTGCAGTCCAGGAACCAGTTTGTAAAAAATGGGATTCTGGATATGGAGCTGATCCTGATGAAATTTCTGGAGCATTATCATGAAGTGTATTACGATTGTACGGAAAAATTCGCAGAGGAAAATGGACGGAAGCTGTTTCTTCTGTATCTGAAGCCAATCATCAATGGAACCGGAAATTATTATATCGAATCCCGGACAAGAAGTATGGGACGTACCGATGTGGTGATTGATTATCTGGGGCGGCAGACGGTGGTTGAGCTGAAGATCTGGAGGGGAAATGAATATCATAAACGAGGGGAAGCACAGTTAGTCCGGTATCTGGAGGATTATCATCTGGAGAAGGGGTATTTGCTGAGTTTTTGCTTCAATCAGAATAAGAAGATTGGGAAAAATGTGATTCAGAGGGAAGGGAAGACGATTGTGGAGGTTGTGGTGTGAGACGGATGTTTGTATATGCTCTGTTCAGCCGATAGAGGGAGAAACAGAGTGGAGAGGGCATAATGAGTATATCACTACGCCCCTTTCTCTTTGCTGCTGTCTGACCTTCTCACAGCAGCTTCACAATATCATTATACATCACCACAACCATCAGCACCATCAGCACGGCCAGCCCCGCGAAATGCACCATTCCTTCCTTTTCCGGCGGAACCCGCTTCCCGCGCACGGCCTCCACGAACAAAAATACCAGCCGCCCTCCGTCCAGAGCCGGAATCGGCAGCAGGTTCATGATCCCCAGATTGGCGGTCAATAAAATGGCAAAATTCAGCAAATTTAATATCAGTATCTTCATCCCTGCGGACCTGGAGCTCTGGTAGGTCTCATCTACCGCGTCCACGATCCCTACCGGGCCGGACATATCCTGGATCCCCACCTTACCGCCGACCAGCATTTTCAGGCAGTCGATGGTATAATTGATCCAATATCTGACCGTATAGGCGCCGTACTGCAGGGAACCCAGGAAACCGGGCCTGACCGACTCCGCTGTGCTGGTGATGCCAAGCCGTTTATTCATGTCCCCTTCCAGCGCCCGCGGTTCCAGTACGACACTGGTCTCCTTTCCATCCCGCAGATAAGTGATCTCCATCTCGCCGCCTTCGCTGTTCATCAGGTTGGCCAGCGTGATCTCATTCCAGAGGTGGATACGCTTCCCATTAATCCCCGTGATCGTATCCCCGGCTCGGATGCCCTGCTCCTTGGCGGAATATCCGTCCGATACTTCTCCTATGACCGGAGCCCGGTATCCGACCCAGGCAACCATGACCACGCAGAGGATCCAGGCCAGGATCAGATTAAAGATGGGACCTGCCGCGATCACGGAGATCCTTGCCCAGACGGACTTGCTGTTAAAGCTGCCTTCATCCGGGTTCGCTGCCGCACCGTCCGCAGATGTTCGGGAAATCGCCTCCCCGCCGGAATCGGATGCCGATCCTTCCATGCCGTATGCTCCCTGTGCATCCGAACTATGGAGATGGGATTCCATTGGCAAAGGTGCCGGAAGCTCCTCCGCCTCATCCTCTCCCATCATACATGCCCCGCCGAAGGGAAGGAGCTTCAGCGAAAATTTTGTTCCACCGATCACTTTTCCGAACAAAGTGGGCCCCAGCCCCAGTGAAAATTCATCCACATGTATTTTATTTGCCTTTGCCAGCAAAAAATGCCCCAACTCATGGAAGATTACAATTCCACTGAACAAAAGTATCGCTATGACAATTCCCATTGATATTACCACCTCTTCATTCTTTTACGCTTAGACACTTACGAATCATTTCCTGCACAAAAAGGCAAAAACTATTTCCAGTCTCTTCCCGCAATATACGCATACGTCTCCTGCTCTGTCTCCAGGATCTGTTCCACTGTCGGATCCGCAATATTGTGATGCCGCTCCATGCAGCAGCGGATCATTTCCGGAATCTGCAGGTACTTGATCTTTCTCTCCAGAAACATGGCCACCGCGGCTTCATTGGCCGCATTCAATACCGTAGGAAGGGAGCCCCCCTTCCTTCCGGCTTCAAAAGCCAGCTTCAGCCCGTAAAAGGTCTCCAGATCCGGCTTCTCGAATGTGATCTGGGAAAGCAGGGAAAAATCCAGCCGCTTTCCGGGCAGATACCGCCGTTCCGGGTAATACAGGGCATACTGGATCGGCAGCTTCATATCCGGTGTCCCCAGCTCCGCAATGATCGCCCCGTCCGCATATTCCACCATGGAATGGATGATGCTCTGGGGCTGCACCACCACCTCCACCTGATCCACACTGACGCCGAAGAGCCATTTTGCCTCAATGACCTCCAGCCCCTTGTTCACCATGGTAGACGAATCAATGGTGATCTTTTTCCCCATCTCCCAGTTTGGGTGCTTCAAGGCATCCTCCACCTGGATCTCCTCCAGCTCCGCCCGGGTCTTTCCCCGGAAGGGGCCGCCGGAAGCCGTCAGAAGGATCTTATGCAGCGCTTTTTGCTGTCCTCCCTGGAGTGATTGGAAGATCGCGCTGTGCTCGCTGTCCACCGGAAGGATGGACACGCCCCGCTCCTTTGCCAGAGGCATGATGATATGCCCTGCCGTGACCAGGGTTTCCTTATTGGCAAGTGCAATGTCCTTGCCGGCCTTGATGGCCTCAATGGTGGGACGGATCCCGATCATCCCCACGATGGCCGTGACCAGGATCTCCGCCTCTGGCATTGCCGCGGCTTCCAAAAGTCCATCCATACCGGATACCACTCTTACGTCCAGATCCCGGATGCGGCTTTTCAGCTCCCTGGCCTTTTCCTCTGACCATACCGCCGCAAGCTTCGGACCAAATTCCCGGATCTGCGCTTCCAGCAGCGTGATATTGCTGCCCGCGGCCAAAGCCAGAACCTCAATATCCCCGTTCTCTCTCACAACCTCCAGCGTCTGAGTCCCGATGGAACCGGTAGACCCCAGAATCGCTATTTTCTTCATACTCATCTGTTCACATCCTCTTTTGCATTTCATCTCAGGAGATCAGCACCGCCAGATAATAAATGATCGGCGCTGTAAAGATCACACTGTCAAACCGATCCAGAATCCCGCCGTGACCGGGGATCAGTTTTCCGTAATCCTTGATTCCGTAATTCCGCTTGATCGCGGAAGCCCCCAGATCCCCCACCTGGGAGATCATCCCACCGGCCGCGCCGATCACCGCAAAGGAGAGCACGTTTACATCCGCATTTCCCCAGTGGTTGATGGCCAGGCCATAGAGCACCGCGATCAAGGCTGCCCCGGCAACGCCGCCGATCCCGCCCTCAACGGATTTTTTCGGGCTGAGCTTCGGCGCCATCTTATGCTTTCCGATCAGCATCCCTGTGCAGTACGCGCAGGTGTCGCATCCCCAGGAACAGATAAATACCAGCCACACGGTAAACGCACCGCCCGGCATCACCCGGATCTGATAGATATAGGACAGCATCACCGTCACATAGAACACCCCGAAAAATGCCGCCATCAGCTGATCCGCGTGATATTTCGGATAGGAAAATACCATCACAGCCATGAGAGAAATGACCAGGGCCATGATGAGCCCCAGAAACCAGTCTCTGGATTCTCCCAGCAGGTATCCTCCGCCCATGGCCAGCAGCAGCCCGTCATACAGGATTCCGAAGAGATACCCGCAGATTCCGAGCAGTGCGTTTTCTATGTGGAAGGGTTTATACAATTCCCGCATTCCGATCCAGCTGATCAGCGCCACCGTGACCCAGAGCACCGTCCCGCCTGAGATGATCGTAAGCAGCGCAAGGATGACCAGAAGGATCCCGCTCAACAGCCTTGTCTTAAACATCCTGCCCCTCCTTTATTCCGCCGAATCTCCGCTCTCTACTATTATAATGCTCGATGGCGCGGATCAATTCCTCTTTTGTAAAATCCGGCCATGGAACATCGGTAAAATAAAATTCCGAATATGCAAGCTGCCACAGGAGATAATTGGACAGCCTGAGCTCCCCGCTCGTCCGGATCAGCAGATCCGGATCCGGCAGCTCCCGGGTATCCAGATAAGCGGCATACAGCTTTTCGTCAATGTCCTCCGGCTTCACCTTCTGATCCACACAGTCCTGCGCCAGCCGCTTCACCGCACGGATCATCTCATCCCGGCTTCCGTAGTTCAGAGCGATGGTAAAATTCAGGCCGCCGTTGTTCCGGCTCGCCTCCTCCAGCTCCAGGATCCGTTTTTTGATATCCTCATCCAGGGGACGGATATCCCCGATGACCCGGATCTTCATATCATTTTTCTCCGCCGTTTTCAGGCAGGTTTTCATATAATTCCTGAGCAGCTTCATCAGAGCATCCACCTCCGACTTCGGGCGCTGCCAGTTCTCCGTGGAAAACGCATAGACCGTCAGGTACTTGATCCCCATCCGCCATGCTTCCTCACAGATCCGTTCTACATTCTTGCTTCCCTGAGCGTGTCCGTAATTGCGCGGCATTCCCTTTGACCTGGCCCAGCGGCCGTTTCCATCCAGGATGATCGCCACATGCTGCGGTACGTTCATCTTGCTTTCCCTCCATTCACAGCAAAAGGGGATTGAGATACCATGCCTCAAGCATACACAGATTTCTCAAGCCCCCATGCAATTATACCGTCATAACCTCTTTCGTCTTCGCCTCTACCTCTTTATCCACATCCTTGATATACTTGTCCGTCAGCTTCTGGAGACGTTCCCCGAGATCCTTAATCTCATCCTCGGAAACCTCGGTCCCTTTGAGCTTCTTGAACGCGTCATTTCCATCCCGGCGAATATTGCGGATGGCTACCTTTGCGGCCTCTCCTTTTTTCTTCACGTCCTTCGCCAGATCTTTTCTGCGTTCCTCCGTCAGCTCCGGAAATACCAAACGGATCGTGGAGCCGTCATTGGTGGGGTTGATCCCCAGGTCGGATATCTGGATCGCCTTCTCGATCACCTTGAGCATATTTTTCTCCCATGGCTGGATCTGGATCATACGCGCTTCCGGCACGGAAACATTGGCTACCTGCTGGATCGGGGTCGGGGTTCCGTAATAGTCTACCACGATTCGGTCCAAAACATGCGGATTTGCCCGTCCGGCACGGATCGCTCCCAGCTCTCCTCCCAGATTCTTCATGGTCTTTGTCATCTTCTCTTCGTATACCTTTAATTTTTCATCCATTTTCCTGTCCTCCTTGGATTTATATATATACTGTTCCGTATCGTTTCCCGTCACTGAACCGTAACCTTCGTCCCTGTAAAGCTGCCGCTCATGGTCCTGACGATGCTCTCCTCCTCGTTCAGACCAAATACCAGCATGGGCATCCGGTTCTCCATGCAAAGGATCGATGCCGTCAGATCCACCGCCGCGAGCTTCTGGTCAATCACCTCCTGGATGGAGATCTCATCATACTTTTTCGCGTCCGGATTGACCTTGGGATCGCTGTCATAGATCCCGTCAATGGCCTTTGCCAGAAGCATGGCGTCCGCCTCGATCTCAACCGCCCGAAGAACCGCTCCCGTATCCGTAGAAAAATAAGGATGTCCGGTCCCGCCCGCGAAAAAGATCACCTTTCCCTCTTCCAGAGCCGCCACAGCGGCATCCTTGGAAAACAGCGAGGTAAATGTCCCGCAAACAAAGGGTGTAAATACCTCTGTCCTCATCCCTGCATATCGGAAGATATCTGATACATAAATACAGTTCATCACCGTTGCCAGCATCCCGATCTGGTCTGCCTTCGTCCGGTCGATCGTCTCGCTGGTGCGCCCTCTCCAGAAGTTGCCGCCTCCGGTCACGATTGCGATCTGGTATCCCTCATCCGCCAGCTTCTTCACCTGACGCGCAACCCCCATGCAGGTTTTTTCGTCAAAGCCTGTCTTCTTCTCCCCTGCCAGGGCCTCACCGCTTAATTTCAGCAATACTCTTTTCATCTCTTATACTCCTTCATGTCCGGCCCTTCCGCACCGGCGGACGGCCTGTCTGCTGCTGTCTGCCCGCCGGTTTTAAATGTCCGGCAGTCCCTAAAATGAAGTATAACATAACTTTCCTCTTTTGTCATGTATATATCTCAAGCCCATTGAATTTTGCCTGAAACAGAATCGGCTGTCGGTCTGGATACCAACGTATGCAGAAAGGCTGCCAGTGACAGGCTTTCTGTATCACAACCATTTTCAGGCCTCGTCCTGTGCCGCTGCCAGGCTTCTCTCCAACAGGATCTGATTCATCGGTTTCGGATACAGAAGCTCCGACACCACATAGGCGGTCAGGCAGACGATACACAGGGACAAGAGCTGGCTGACCAGCCCGGACATTTCAAACAAAAGCACGATTCCCGTTACCGGCGCCCGCACCACTGCCGTAAAAAAGCCTGCCATCGCCAGCAGCACAAAATTGTTCAGATACATCGGATCCAGTCCGAAAAACTCCGTCCCTGCCAGCGCAAAAATACCGCCCAGCAGAGCCCCCAGCGTCAGAAGCGGGAAGATATTTCCGCCCGGCGCGCCGGAGCCGAAGCAGATTGCCGAAAACAAAAATTTCGCAAGGAAGATCAGCACCGCTGCTCCCAGCAGCACCTCCCCCCTTGTCAGGGAACCGATCAGCCAGCTTCCGCTGCCAAGTGCCTTGGGCATCAGTACGGCAAAGATTCCGGCCGCAGAGAAAGCCGTCACCATCCGGCCTGTTTCATTCAGGAAGCCTGCCTTTTTGTACAGGCTCTGTGCACGCAGCATGGCCCAGCTATAGAATGCCCCTGCTGCACCGATCAGAATACCCAGCACAAGCAGCATCCAATAATAGGTCTGGGGCAGAACGGCTGTCAGCTGAAACTGAAAAACCGGATCAGCCCCCAGGATATGGATGGAAGAAAACGCGGCAGCCGCCGTAGCCGCCAGCACGGATATAAAATCCGTCGTTTTCCCTGCCCGATATATTTCTTCCATAGCAAATACCATTCCTGCTAGAGGCGCGTGAAATGTGGCTGCAATCCCGGCCCCGGCTCCGCAGGCCATCAGGCTGCGCTCCTCATCCTCTCCCCGCCTGAAAAATCTGGAGACCCCCTGTCCGGTCATGGCTCCCAGCTGGATGGACGGCCCGCACCTTCCCAGCGACATTCCGCCGAAGATGCACAAAAAGCCTCCCGCAAACTTTGCCGGGATCACCCGCATCCAGCGCCGGGACAGTGTTCCGGCAATCTCCGCCTCCACCTGCGGGATCCCACCGCCTGCGATCAGAGGCTCCCACCGCAGAAGCCGTCCCACCGCAACCGCCAGTAGCAGCAATACGGCGAACCAGCCTGCAAACCAGACCGGATTCTCATAGAGGAATTGAAGCACCTTTTCCAGCCACTTTGTGGCATAGCTCAGGCAAACCCGATATAAAATGACTGTCAGACCGGCCAGTACTCCGACGAAAAGTCCTTCTGCGATCATGACAAGCGATACCCTGTTCTGTTCTCCGCTATTCGGTCTGCTTTCTTCCATCTCTCTGTCCCTCTCAATATATGTAACCAATTTGCGCAGCAAATTGATTGCCTACTTGCCCGCCATCTGCGAAGCAAATTTTTAATGCGGGCAATTCCCGTATCGTTTTTTCATGCGATACCTTACACTGCCTTTTACCGCCAATCCAGGTTTCGATATCCTTAACGATACACCCCCCTTTCCCAAAAGTCAACCGGATAGAAACTTATATTTTCCCCGCATACAGCCGATATTTATAATAAGAATATGTTCGTGACAGAAGCAGTAATGACTTTTTGAATATGAGGAGGTGCCATATGAATTTTTTTGCGGTTCAATCTTTGAACTCTTATACAAAAAATATGGAAATGCAGATGAAGTGGCAGAAGCGAAAGGATACCAATGACTTCACTGCGGACGGGACAACCAGCATTGATGACTGGGTAAAGCAGCAGGCGGATGAGATCAGACAAGCCAACAAGGAAGGCTCCGCAAAGCTCCAGGCGCAGATCGATCTGAAATTAAAGTGCGGCCAGAGGCTGACTGCGGATGAGATGGAATATCTGCGGAAAAATGACCCGGAAGCCTATCAGCATGTAAAATCCATGCAGGCCGAACAGAAGCAGTATGAACAGGAGCTCAAAAGGTGCAAGACCAAGGATGAGGTGGAGCGGGTGAAGATGCTCCATACGGCCAGCTCTTTAAGCGCCGTCAACAATATCATGCATAATCCCGCGATTCCGGAAAACAAAAAATTTGAGCTGGTGATGCGCGAGCATCAGAAGAATGAAGCCCTCCAGCAGTCTACCAGGGAATTTGTGGAAAGCGGCAGATACGCCAAGCTGCCGACGGAACAGGAACGGCTGAAGGCCGAGGAGGATCTGCAGGAAGCCAAGGAAGCCGAACAGAAGATCGACGATCCGACTCAGGATACCGTGGAGGAGATCCTGGACAAAGCCGCGGAGGGCGGCGATGAAGAACCGCAGGAGGCATCTCAGGTGAAGGAAGCGCTCATTGAGGATGCCAGGGACGTGCTCAGCCAGAGGGAGATGACCCGCGCGGAAGCGGAACTGACGCCGGAAGCCCTGAAGGTAAAACGCGCCAGGGCCCAGGCCGCATACAAAGCAGCCGGCGATATTGCCCCTGTTCCTGTACTGGACGTCAAAGCAGAATAGATACCCCGTTCTGCTCTATTCCTTCTGGTATACCGAAAAAATATGGAAAATCATTCGCTGGATCAGATAGAACACGATGTCTGACCCAGCTTTTTTATAATTTTTCTGTTTTTTGTATCCCCTTTTTCCTTGAAGAGTCTGTAATATCAGGCCTTCATGAATTGTCTGAAATTTTTGCAAAAATTCCAACGATTTAATTTTTAAAAACTGTTGACAATCCGGTATCCTTGTAGTATAGTATGTATTGTTCCGATACGGAATACAAAAACATAGAGATGCGACAGTGGCTCAGTTGGTAGAGTACGACCTTGCCAAGGTCGGGGTCGCGGGTTCGAACCCCGTCTGTCGCTCTAAAAAACTTCCAGTTTAATGGAAGTTTTTTTATTCCTTCAAGAATCTAATCCCCCGCATGCTTGCATCAGGGCGGCTCATTCCATGTGAAATTCCATGTGAAGCATCAGACGCACAAAAAAAGGGCTGCCGGGAAATGACGGTAATCTGCAATCTGTTGCCGCAGTTCATCAGAACTCACAACGATTGTGGGTAAACCGTATTTCCCGACGCCCTTATTTTACCTTCTATGAATCAAATCTCCTTGCAGGCATGGCCGTCTGGCTCATTGCTTGACGGAAATCAAGATCTCTCACTCTTCCCTTGTCTCCTCTTTCGCCAGGGCGAGCCCCAGCTCCGCAAGCTGCTTCTCATCCACTTCCCCTGGAGCGTCCGTCATCAGGCAGGACGCGTCCTTGATCTTCGGAAATGCGATCACATCCCGGATACTGTCCTCCTTTGCCATCAGCATGACCAGACGGTCCAGTCCGTATGCAAGCCCGGCGTGAGGCGGCACTCCGTACCGGAACGCGTCCATCAGAAAGCCGAACTGGCTGTATGCCTGTTCCTTCGTAAACCCAAGCACTTCGAACATTTTTTCCTGGATCTCATCCTGATAGATCCGGATGCTTCCGCCTCCGATCTCATTTCCGTTCAGTGTGATATCATATGCCTTGGCCCGTACCCTGCCCGGCTCGGAATCAATATACTGCAGATCCTCTTCCATGGGCATGGTAAAGGGATGGTGCATGGCCGTATAGCGGTTCTGCTCCTCGCTCCATTCCAGCAACGGAAATTCCGTGATCCATAGGAACTTATATTCATTCTTATCCAAAAGCTCCAGCTGCTTCGCCAGCTCCACACGCAGCGCGCCCAGCACGTCCCAGACCACCTTATTCTGATCCGCGGCAAACAGCAGCAGGTCTCCTGCCTCTCCTGCCATGGCCCGGATCAGGTCCCTGGACTGCTCCTCGGTCATGAATTTCGCAAAGGAGGACTTTACCGTGCCGTCCTCCTGGATGGCAATATACGCCAGCCCCTTTGCGCCGTAGTCCTTTGCAAAGCTGACCAGCTTGTCGATCTTCTTGCGGGGCATGCCGCCCTGCCCTTTCACATTGATCCCCCGCACGGTGCCTCCGTTTTCCACGGCGCCCTTAAATACGACAAAATCAAAATCTTTCACGGTGTCCGTCACATTCACCAGCTCCATGCCGAACCGGGTATCCGGCTTGTCGGAACCATACAGGTCCATGGCCTCCTGCCAGGTCATCCTGGGGATCGGCAGGCTCACCTCCACGCCCAGCACGTCCCGGAACAATTTTGCCAGGAGACGCTCATTGACATCGATCACATCGTCCACATCTACAAAGGAAAGCTCCATGTCGATCTGGGTAAATTCCGGCTGTCTGTCCGCGCGCAGGTCCTCGTCCCGGAAGCATTTCGCGATCTGAAAATACCGGTCATATCCGGAACACATCAACAGCTGCTTGAACAGCTGGGGAGACTGGGGAAGTCCGTAAAAGCTGCCCGGATGTACCCGGCTTGGCACCAGGTAGTCCCTCGCCCCCTCGGGCGTGCTCTTGCCCAGGATCGGGGTCTCAATCTCCAGAAAGCCTTCCTCCGCCAGAAACTGACGGGTCAGGGTCGCTACCCGGCTACGCATCATCAGATTCCTCTGGAGATCCGGCCTTCTTAAGTCCAGATAACGGTATTTCAGACGCAGCTCTTCCTTGGTTTTGGAATTTTCCTCAATGGGAAACGGCGGAGTGGCGGATTCGGAAAGCACCCGAAGCTCCGACGGGATCACCTCGATCTCCCCGGTGGCAATGTGCTCATTCACCGCGCCGGAACGCTTTTCCACTCTTCCCGCGACTGCGACAACATACTCGGAACGAAGGCCGGCTGCCTTCGCGATCAGCTCCGCGTCCGCCTTTCCTTCCTCAAATACAACCTGAATGATCCCGGAACGGTCCCGGACATCTACAAACACAAGCCCTCCCTTATTCCGGTTTTTCTGCACCCATCCCATGACTGTGACCTGCTCTCCCGCGTTTGCCGCCGAGAGCTCGCCGCAGCGGTGGGTCCGGTGTAATCCTCTCATTGATTCTGCCATAATCTCTCACTGCTCCTTTAAATTCATATTCTGAATGATTCTCAAATTTCGATTCATTTTTACACAGACAGCGCAGCCAGTACGCTGTCCTTTTCCAAACAAACTGGTGACACTTCACAGCCTGAGGGCCACGAAGTGTCACAACAAACTACCAGATCTCCACGATCTCCTCATATCCCTGCCGCGCCAGCTGTTCCTTCTGGAACTTTTTATTTTTCTTCATATTCATGATCATGACCTGCATGCCCGCGCCCCGCTCTTCTCTGGCCTGCTCCAGGATCTCCAGCAGCTTTTCCTGGGGAAGATTCTTATCCAACAGATACGCCTTTTTATTGTGCCCGGTCGGCACCTGGTACTGCCGCTCCAGAAGGAGCATGACGATCCGTTCGAATCCGATGGAAAATCCCACGGCCGGGGTAGCCTGCCCCGTAAATCTTCCGATCATCTTGTCATAGCGTCCGCCGCCGCCCACAGAACCGCCGAATTCATCCATGGAGATCTCAAAGATCGTGCCCGTATAGTAGGACATCCCTCTCACCAGCGTGGGGTCGAAGCTGATCTTAAAATCCGCCGCCTTCGCGCGCTCCACACTGCTTATGATCGTTTCCAGCGATGCCGCCGCATCCGCCGGGAGATAACCTTCCAGCTTTTGGCCGCACCAGCGCACGCCTTCCACATCATTCGTAATCTCTTCAAACATCTGCAGGTATGTGTCCACCGATTCTTTCGCATAGCCATTTTCCTCTAATTCCGCCCGGATCCCGTCAAGGCCGATCTTGTCCATCTTGTCCAGGGTGATGAATATCTTGTCATAATCCGCTTCGTCAAATCCGCTGTAAGCCGCCATGGCCTTTAAAAAGCGCCGGTCATTGATGCGGATCGTAAAATCATGGAAATCCAGCTTTCCAAGCAGCGTGGTGGTGGCCAGGATCAGCTCGATCTCCGCCAGATTCGAGGGCTCTCCCAGGATATCGATATCACACTGCATAAACTGCCGAAACCGCCCTCTCTGGGGCCGATCCGCCCTCCATACATTGCCAATCTGCAGCGCTTTGAAGGGGGACGGCAGATCATTTGCGTTTGCCGAATAATAGCGGGAAAGGGGGACTGTCAGATCATAGCGCAGTCCGCCGTCCACCACGTCCGCTTCCTCCTTCGCCTGGTCCAGCTTCAGCTTCTCCCCCCGCTTCAAGATCTTAAAGATCAGCTTTTCGTTGTCTCCGCCCTGCTTGCTTGACAGGTTCTCGATGTGTTCCACGCAGGGCGTCTCGATGGAACTAAACCCAAATGACTTGTAGGTCTCCTTGATCAGGCCCACACAGTAATCCCGGATCTCCATTTCCTCCGGAAGCATGTCCTTCATCCCGGTCACGGGCTTTTTCTTCAATGCCATATTCGATTGATCCTTTCTTTCCTTCCAAATTCAGCTGGGCATACCCAAGGGCATCCCATCATGGCCATTCGGCCGTTTCACAAGGTATACCCAAGGGCATCCCATCATGGCCATTCGGCCGTTCCACATACCATTGTATTTTCCGCAATGCGATATGTCAAGCATTTCGTTACAATTCGCCTACCATCCCAACTCCAACAGCCAATGATTTAATAGTCTCTCCCTGTCCTTCTCTTCCGCCTCTAAGTCTTTCGGGCTTCTATACTCGCCCTTGATGTTGCCGTCTACAATATACAGCACTCTGGAGCACTTTGCGGCTACCTTAGCGTCATGGGTCACCATCATGATCGTTGTTCCCTCTTCGTTTAGCTTCACCAGCTCCTCCATAACCTCATTGGACGCAGTTCTGTTCAAGGCTCCGGTCGGTTCGTCCGCAAACAAGACCTTCGGGCTATTGATCATGCTCCTGCAGATGCAGGCTCTCTGAAGCTGCCCTCCCGAGACTTCATTGATGTCGTTATCGGCAATGTCGATAATACCCAGCTTACGCATGAAATCCTGTCCGCGCCGGGCCGTTTCCTTACGTGTCTCGGTATTTTTCTTAGATTGTACCGCGGGAAGAATAATATTGTCGAGCACGGTCAGATTTTTCAGCATATACATCTGCTGAAAGATAAAGCCCATTTCATGCAGACGCAAATCCGCAAGTTCCTTTTCCCCCATTTTTGCAATGTTCCTTCCGCAGAATTTTACTTCGCCCGCTGTAATGGAGTCCATACCCGAAACGGCATACAAAAGCGTGGATTTCCCCGAGCCTGACGGACCCATAACGGCTGCCATTTCGCCTTCAGAAACGGTAAAGCTTACATTTTTCAAAACGTTGTTCTGGCGTTTGTTTACGATATATGTTTTACAGAGGTCTTTTACTTCTAAGATATTCATAGTCGTTTCCTTTCTTAATTCAAAATGACTCAAAATGATTGAAATCTATTCCATATTGGCAGTGTCGGAGGACTTGATCTTTCTTGTGTAAAGCGAGGTCAGGAACGCACTTACCGTTGTTGTGGCAAGAATGACTACAGGGAAGATCAGATACATTTCAACAGGATCGGTCACGTAGTCAACCGCAAGCTCCATCCCCATCATTTGAAAGATCGGGTCAATGCACAGGTGGGTCAGGGGCATTGCGAAAATTTCGCCGATCATCACAGCCATGATACCCACGAATAAAAACCGTAAAGTGTGGTATGCATAGATTTTTCCGTTTCGTGTGCCTACGGCTTTCATGAGCGCAATTTCACCCTGCTCCTTTGCGATAAAAGAGCGCTCCATAAGTACGGTTATGAGTGCGGCTAATACGATTGTGAGAACCCCTACAAGAGATTTTACCGCATCAAGAGCTCCCCCAATACCGATCATATCCGCGGTTGCTTCGGCGCAGGTTCTTATATTTTTATAATCAGGAAAAATCCTCTGGATTTCTTCCATTCTCCGTTCGATTTCCCTGCTGTCAGGATGATCCGTAAAGGTGATCTGCGTACCATCGACACTGCCAGCCGCCTGAACGTAATTGATATACGCATCGCTGTGAAGCCTGATACCGCTGCCCTGCATATTCATAGACTGGAAAAACGCCGAAATGATATATTCCTTCTCTCCGTCAATGGTTTTGATCGTAACAGTATCACCAATCGTTGCGTTCAGCTTATCCGCGGCAATCCGAGTGATGGCAATTTCATCGGTATTCTGCGGTGCTGTTCCTGCCGTGTATTCGTACATATCCATTGTGGAGCCTGTGCCTTGATAGATACAGATATTGCTCTCGTCTTCTCCGAAAGAGGCGGGCAGGATAAACATCATTTCCTGATAGCATTTTGCAGGAATACCGTGCTCTGCAAGAGTCTGTTCCATTTCATCGATGTGCTTTTCAAGCTTTTCGTGTCCGTCTTCCAGCATACATTCCGCGATGATTTTACTGTCCAGATAAATATCGCAGTCTGCCCATCCAAATGTTGCGGCAAGACTGCCGCTGTTCATGGTAGAAACCGTTGCCGAAAGGATCAGCAAAAGAGACAGACACAGGAAGAATGTGAGCGTAATGATGCCATAACGCCTGGGGCTGCTTACCATATCATTCAGCGCAAGGAAAGGCGCCATCGGGAGCCTGGATTTACCCAAACTCATAAGGCTCTTTTTCCGAAAACGCTCCCCGGTCTGGCCGTTTCTGATTGCGTCAATGGGCGTCAATTTCTTCACCTTGCCTGTGCAGCCATAGCAAAACAGTAAGATTACCGCGACGACAAGGACAGCACAGACAATGTTTACCAAAACCGGACTCTGATTTCCGACAATGATGTTCTGCGAGGAAACGCTCATCAGCATTTTACCAAAGGGGAAGCTGAGGACAAGTCCGACCGCCGCGCCGATGATAGAAAGCCCCATGTATTTCACAAGGTAGAAACCCCGGATTTTGAAATTGCCAATGCCAATCGCTTTCATGACTCCGATTTCACGGAATTCCTCCGATAGCGTAAAGGAAATGGTAAAACGTAAAACCACAAATGCGATGATAATAAGAATCATGCTTACCATAAGCAGAAGACCTACCACGATCATATCAAAAACATAGGTGAATTTCATAGTGGCTCTGTCCATTGTGAGAGCGCTGTTGTCTACAAGCGGTTTGATCTGCGGCAGAGCCGTTTCCATATCGGAAGAATAGATGTAAACAAGCGTACCGCCATAATATTCTTCTGTGTTTTCTGCGGAAAGGAAGTTCTCAAAATCCTCCTCGCTTATGATATAACGGGTTAATGTCATCTGCTTTGAGCCGAAAAGCGCGTCCTTTATTTTATCCGCAAGGACAAATTCACGGTGCGCGCCGTTACATTCTATGGTAAGCTGATCGCCCACATCAATACCGCGTGCGTCCGCTTCCCCCTCCGACATATAAAATTCGCCCGGCCTGACCGTTTCAAGGATACTGCCGTCGGAAAGGAAATAATTCATACAAATGTCACTGTGAACCAGATTCGAACCCTTGCTGACGATATCCTCGTTCCCATAGATAAAATTGTCGGACGATAAAAACAATACGTTTTCCGTTGCATAACGATCTACCGCGCTTGCCTGGCTTACCGTTTCATCAATGTCAACAACAAGATTTTTATTCATGGCAGCCGCAGCATAATCAGGCGCATCCGCCATTTCAAAATAGCTGTCCAGTGCCGTGGTGACATTTATGATGTTGTTTACACTTGACGCTACAAACATTGTGGCAAGAATCATAAATAACAGAAGAATGATGTTCATTGCCCTTTTTCGTTTTAAGTCCTTTTTCAGTATGTTCAGATACATTCTTTTACTCCTCTCTTGCTTCTGAATCGATTCCGCAGGAGATATACTAACACCAAAATTATGAAATAATCCTTAAATACAGAAAGCCTGCCACTGGCAGCCTTTCTGCATACGATGGTATACAGAAAACCTCAGAGTCAATAAATCTAACCCTGAGGTTTCCATATCCATTATGCTTTTCTGACGACGATCGTCGCGCAAAAAAGATCTTCCTTCATCCCGGCAAAGATTTCACCGTCCATTTTACGCATCAATGTTTTGCAGATATAAAGCCCCAGGCCGCTCCCTTTCCTGCCGGTGCTGTTGCTTCCGCGGTAAAAGGAATCGAAAAGATTGGGAAGCTCCTCTTTTTTCAGACTGCACCCCGAGTTCACAATCTGTATTAATTTACAGTCCTCTTCCTCCCCAAAGGAAATGCGGATTCTTTTGCCATCACCGTATTTTATGGCATTTTCCATCACATTCTGCAGAACCTCGGCCATACGGTCCTGATCCCCTTTGACAAGACATTCTGTAATTTCATCCACCTGAAATTCCGTGTGGATGACGGACAGCTTCTCCTTATAATAGCTTTCTGTGGCTTTTATAACCTCTGAAAGGTAATACTCTCCCATATGCACTTCCAAATTCAGGAAATCTTCTCTGGATGCTGTTACAATTTCATTCACATATCCCTTTATTTCCTTCACATTCCTTGCAATGCCCCGGAAAGCGGCATCCTTTCTCTCCTGTGTGTCATACAGATCCTCCGACAGCGCTTTCGAATACAATTCAATGGAAGAAAGCGGCGTTTTGATATCATGGGACAGAGACAGGATCAATGCCTTCCGCTCCTTTTGAAATGCAAGCTCTTTCTCTTTTGTTTCCTCCAGCATTTCGCGAAGCATGTCCATTCCCCACAGGAAACGCCCGAACAGCTTGCTTTTTTCTTCTTTTACGGGCATGGACAGATTCCCTTTCGCCAGCTCGTAAGGCAGATCACTCATATCCTGAAACGGTTTTAAGACCTTTGTATCCACATACAGGAGCACGATATTGGTCACCAGCATCATCCCCAGCAGCGAGAGATTGATGTACCAGGGCAGACGCGTACTTCTCTCCTCTGCATATTCGATCCGATACAGTTTGCCGTCTATTTCTTCCACCAAATACTCGTGATCACAGGCTTCTCCGGCAGCAAATTCCCGGATTTCCATGATCGTCTCATACTGATCGAAACGCATTGCTTCTATTTCCGAAGCCTCTAATTTTTGTTCTTCTATTTCTTTGATCACACGCTTTGCTTCCACAAGATATAATTTTCCGCCGCTGTCATGATTTTGATAAAAATACAGTCGATTCGCCGACAACAGGAGCAATATCTCAGCAAGGACGATCCAAAGCATAAAAAGCTTAAACTTATTCAAACCGATACCCAACTCCCCACTCTGTGATAATATGCTTAGGGCTTCTGGGTTCTTCTTCTATTTTTTCCCTGAGCCGCTTAATATGTACCGTCAGTGTCTGAAGCTCCGAATCACTGTCGCTTCCCCAAACGGAATTGAACAAATACTCCTTCTTCATCGTTACATTCTTATTCTCGATCAACAGCCTTAACAGTGCAAACTCCTTTTCGGTCACTTCCTTTTTCTGCCCGTCTACAGATACCGTCTGCTGCACAGTATTCAATCGGATATTCCCCTCTACAATCTCTGCCTGACCATATTTTCTTTTAAAAATACCGTTGATCTTGGCAATTAAAATATCTACATCATAAGGTTTCTCAATGTAATCATCTGCGCCAAGATTTAAGCCTTTTAATTGATCGTTCTTTTCCACCCTGGCGCTGGCGATCAGAATATGGGTATTGGAAGTCTCCCTGATCCTGGAACAAACCGCAAATCCATCGATTCCGGGAAGCATGATATCCAAAATGATCACTCTGGCTCCGTATTTTTCATACAATTCCAGAGCTTTTTCCCCGATCCGGGCTACACTGACCGTGTAATTCTCCTTACGCAGAAAATCACACAGCAGAGTACCGATTTCTTTGTTATCTTCTACAATTAATATATCCAGCATCTTTCCTTACGTATCCTTCCTTGCTCTTCTTACACCTCAGAATCCGAAGAAAAAGAGCCCCAACATTCCTGTCAAGGCTCTGGTAAATCCTTCTTAATGGGTTCGACAGGTTGCTTACTACTTCCAAAAGCGTACAACAAAAACTCTTTCTAATCCTCAAGAAGTTTCCGTTTTCTCTCAATCATTTCGTCTATTTTTTGTAGATATAGAGCCACATCCTTCACATTCTCGCTTCGCTCAATCCCCCCGTCCGGATAAACCCGCTTTGACATGCTGCCTGCTCCGCAAGCAATAATGGTCTGCACTTCCTCCATAATCAGTATATTATAAATCCCGGCCTTGTCAGCCCTTGCATAGCCGACATTTTCAAAATTCCCGGCAATATTTTTCTGCCGGTACAGATAATAGGGAACCATCCCCATCCGTTTTGCCGCATCCGCGCTGTCCTGGATCATCCGGGAGATCTCCCGGTGTTCCAGATTGCACGCTTCGCTTTTCTCCTGCCCCATCTGCGCCGCCCGCTTGACTGCAAGGGAATGCACGGTGAGGCTGTCCGGACATAGGGCCTCGATCTGCCGGAGGGTGTCCTGCATATCCGCCGCGGTTTCTCCCGGCAGTCCAGCGATCAGATCCATGTTGATATTGTCAAAGCCCAGTTCCCGGGCCAGCCAGAAGCTTCGAACCGCATCCTCCACCGTATGCCGTCTTCCGATCCGGTCCAGCGTCTTCTGCTGCATGGTCTGGGGATTGACCGAAATCCGGCTGATTTCGTGACGCCGAAGTACTTCCAGCTTTTCCCGCGTGATGGCATCCGGCCGTCCCGCTTCCACCGTATATTCCAAAAGCCCCTTCCCGGATACGGCCTCGGGAAAGGTGTCCTCTGCCAGGGACAGCAGCCTGTCTAACTGGGAGGCATCCAATGTTACAGGTGTTCCGCCGCCGATATAGACCGTATCAGGTTTTCTGCCAAAGGTCATATCCCCGATGGCACGGATCTCCTGGAACAAAGCTTCCAGATAATCCTCTACCCGATCCTTCCACAGCCCGATGGGCGAGGAGCTGAACGAACAGTAGGAACAGATACTGGGACAAAACGGGATGCCGATATACAGGCTGAATCCGTTCTTATAATCCAGCCTGTCCAGCAGTACCTTCTCCCGCTCCGCGATCTGAGCCGCGAGCCGTGCCTTTTCTTCGGAAACCTGATATTCCCGCTGAAGGAAGGCTGTGATCTCCTCCTCCCCGTCCCCGGCTTTCAGCCGGTTCATGGCAAGCTTCACCGGACGGACTCCGGTCAGAGACCCCCAGGCAAGCTGCTTCCCCGTATAGGCAGCCAGCCAGTCATAGATCCGCCGGGTCACCTGCTTTTTCCGCTCATTCCTGTCCACGCCCGTCAGACAAAGCACGGCCTGATCCGGCATCACGGAAAAACAAGAACCTCCGTCCAACACAAGGTTTACAAGAGGTTCCTGCTCTTCATCCACGGTCTGCCTGATCTCCGCCTCCGGAAAAAAGGCTTTTACCATATGAAACACATTATAGGTATACAGGGTTTCTTTACACGAAACCGCTGCCGATTTACATCCATTCATACTCATAAGTCACTCATTTTCCTAGGAGCTGTTCTCTCAAAATAAGGATTGTATTTCAGCTCGTCTCCGATCGTCGTTGCCTCCATATGCCCCGGATAGACCACCGTATCCTCCGGAAGGGTAAAAAGCTTCTTCCGGACGGAACGCATCAGCTGGCTGCTGTTTCCGGTTGGAAAATCCGTCCTGCCGATGGATTCCCGAAACAGGGTATCCCCGCTGAACAATACCTTCTCCTCAGGCAGATAATAGCAGCATCCGCCGATGGTATGCCCCGGCGTATGGATCACCTGGAACTGCAGCCCGGCAAGCTCCAGACACCCGCCGTCCTCTGTATAGTACGCCCCGCTATACGTATATTGCCTACCGAAGTCCGCAGACGCATTCATGGAGGCATCTGTCAGCAGGACTTCCTCCTCCCGGTGCGCATAAACCGGAATCCCCGGAAATTCCTTCCGGAATCCGTCGATCCCCATGATGTGGTCGAAATGTCCGTGTGTCAGCAGAATCCCCCGGAAATCCAGGCCCTCCCTGCGGATCTGTTCTGTGATTTCCGGTGAATACACCGCCGCGTCGATCAGAACACATTGTCCGGTCTCTTCATTGGTCACAAGATAACAATTGGTACGCACCATACCAAGTACAAAATTTCGAATCTTTATCATAATTCCGATTTACCTGCCGTCCTTTCCGTGTCAGTCAGGCATGCCTGCCTTCTGTTCAAAACGATGGCGTGCTTCTATCCCGCCGTCCTTTCAATATCGATCACGCCTTCGAGCTGGCGCACCTTCTCGATCACCTTATCCAGCTCTTCTCTTCCATGAACGATAAATCCCATGTCAAATGTAGCGGTTCCCTTTTTGCTCGTCCTTACATTCATAGACTTTACGTCCAGCTTGCCCTCGGTGAAGATCTTGGTAATCTCCATCAGAAGCCCCTGGCGGTCATCGGTGAAGATCTTGAGCTCCGCCAGATACTGTCCGCCGCTCTCATTCTCCGGAGTCTCGCCCCATTCCACATCGATCAGACGCTCCCGCTCCGCATCGGAGAGATGCAGCATATTGACACAGTCCGTCCGATGGATGGTCATGCCTTTGCCCCGGGTCACGAATCCCACGATCTCATCCCCCGGCACCGGATTGCAGCACCTTGGAAAACGCACCGCTACATCCGCGATCCCGCGCACCAGGATCCCGCTCTTGGACTTTGCCACATGAACCTTCTGGTTGGCGCTGTCATAGATCTTGCTCAGGATCAGCTCCTCTGCCAGTTCCTTCTTGTGCTCCTTTTCGTATTCCTCCTGGAGGCGGTTCACCACCTGGCCCTCCTTGAGCCCGCCGTGCCCGACTGCCGCCAGGACCGCGTCCCAGTCCCGGAAGCCGTATTTTTTCTGGACCACCTGCTGGTACTTCGGCTTGAGCACATCCGCCATATTGATGGATTTCATCCGGCAGTAGGAAGAGATCAGATCCTTCCCCCGGACAATATTTTCTTCCTTAAATTCCTTCTTAAACCACTGATTGATCTTGGATTTTGCCTGGGGGCTCTTCACGATATTGAGCCAGTCCCTGCTGGGCCCCTTGGAATTCTGAGAGGTCAGCACCTCAATGCGGTCCCCGTTCTGGATCTTGTAATCAATGGTCACCAGCTTTCCATTCACCCTGGCTCCCACCATCCGGTTGCCCACCGCGCTGTGGATGGCATAGGCAAAGTCTACGGGTGTGGAACCGTTGGGCAGGCTTTTCACATCCCCGTTGGGAGTGAAGCAGTATACATCCTCCGTAAACAGATCCAGATCGCCCTTTAACAGGCTTAAAAACTCCCGGTTGTCGGACATGTCCCGCTGCCACTCCAGGATCTGCCGCAGCCAGCTCAGCTTCTCCTCCTCCTGGGTTTTCGTACTCTTGCTGGAATCCCCGCCCTCTTTGTATTTCCAATGGGCCGCGATTCCGTATTCGGCCGTCTTATGCATCTCCTCCGTCCGGATCTGGATCTCAAAGGGCTGCCCGGAGGGCCCCATCAGCGTCGTATGAAGGGACTGGTACATATTCACCTTGGGCATGGCGATGTAATCCTTGAACCTGCCCGGAATCGGCGTATACATCTCGTGGATCACGCCCAGCGCCGCATAGCAGTCCTTCACCGAATCCACGATGATCCGCACGGCAAACAAATCATAGACCTGATCCAGCGTCTTATTCTGGAGCACCATTTTTTTGTAAATGCTGAAAAAATGCTTGACCCGCCCATAGACCTTCGCATGAATGTGGGCATTTTCCATATGCTGGGAAACCTCTGCCACGATCTGCTGCACGAACTCTTCCCGCTTTGTCTTCCGTTCATTGAGGTCGCTGACCAGCTGTCCGTACACCTCCGGCTGGGAATACTTCAGCGACAGGTCGTCCAGCTCGATCTTGATCTTGGAGATCCCAAGCCGCTGTGCAATGGGCGCATAGATGTCCATGGTCTCCCTTGCCTTTTCCTGCTGCTTCCTTGGGATCATAAATTCCAGAGTACGCATATTGTGCAGACGGTCCGCCAGCTTGATGATGATCACCCGGATGTCCTTGGCCATGGCCAGAAACATCTTCCGCAGGTTCTCCGCCTGGATCTCCAGCTTATCCTTGGAATAGCTGAGCTGTCCCAGCTTGGTCACCCCGTCCACCAGGAGAGCGACCTCTTCCCCAAATTCCCGGGAGATATCCTCCAGCGTCACGTCCGTATCCTCCACCACGTCATGGAGCATCCCTGCCGCGATGGTTTCCTTATCCATCTCCAGGTTGGCAAGAATGATCCCCACCCACATGGGATGGATCAGGTAAGGCTCTCCGGACTTGCGCACCTGGTCCTGATGCGCTTCCTTCGCCAGATGGTACGCCTTCTCGATCAGGCTGATATCGGCGGAAGGATGGTACTTCCGAATCCGGTCCACCAACGCCTGATATAAAACGTCAGGGTCTTGATAATCCTCAGGATTCATGACCGCATGTCCGTCAACCGTTCCAAGACTTTTATTTATCGTTTCGTATTCCATTATCCCTGCCATATCAATTCCCCACTTCCTTTCCTGAGCAGATCCTGGCTTACACCCCGGCCGGGGCGTGCTTCGGCTACTCTTTCTAAACAAAATATAACTTTAAGTATAACATTTTTTTTCAGATTGTAAAGCCTTTCTTTACCGGTAATGCACCACCGTGATCTGAAGGCTCCTTCTCCCCATATACTCATTCACCGACGGATAATATGTAAACGCCATCTTGCTTTTGTGCTTCATATATTCCATGCATGCACCGACATCTCCGAAATATACCGCATCCATCCGAAGCCCTCTGGCATCCTCCACTTGAAATTTCAGCACATTCTGGTTCTTTCCCACGATCCTTGGGGATATCACGCGCAGGTTTTTTTCCACGAATAAAGGCTTAGAGTTTCCCTTTCCAAAGGGCTCCAAAAGCTCCAGCTCTTCCACCAGCTTCTGCGATAAATAGGCGATCGGAAGCTGCATGTCAATGGATACCTTCTCGATCAGGTCCTCCTCCGTCAGCCTCGACAGCTCATTGATCCGCTTCCGGAATACTTCCACATTTTCCTCGGGCAGAGACAACCCTGCCGCAAGCTTATGCCCCCCGAATCTGGTAAACAGCTCCCTGCACCGGTTCATTTCCTCGAACATATGATAGCTCTCAATGGAACGCCCGGAGCCTTTCACTCCCTCCTCCGCGGAGGTCAGCACAAAAACCGGGCGGTAATACCGCTCCCGGATGCGCCCGGCAATGATCCCGGCAATACTCTCATGGCAGTCCGGCAGATAGACCACCAGAACCTTGTCCTCTTTCAGAGCGGAATTTTCGATCATCTCCACGGCCTGCTCCACGCCCTGCTCTGTCATATCCTTGCGGCTGTCATTGAGCTCCTTCAATTCCTTCGCCAGACGGGATGCCTCTTGGGCGTCCTTCGCGTTCAGAAGGGCCAGAGCGCGCTTGGCCGTATCCAGTCTGCCGCTGGCATTGATGCAGGGCCCCAGAACAAATCCGATGTGGTAGGCGCTGATCCGATCCGACGGTACTCCGGTACACTCGATGAGTGCTTTGAGTCCCTCGTTCCGGGTTCTTTTCAGCATATTCAGCCCGGTTTTCACAAAGATCCGGTTTTCTCCCTGAAGATCCATCACATCCCCCACCGTGGCAATAGCCACATGCTCCATGAGATGCCGGATCCTGCCCGGATCCTCCTTCCTGGCCCGGTAGAGTGCCTCCACCAGCTTAAAGGCCACCGCCGCCCCGCACAGCCCCTTGAACGGGTACTCGCAGTCCGGACGGTGGGGATCCACCACCGCGTCCGCCGGAGGCATCTGGTAGCTCCTCCCTTCTTCGGTTTCCAGATAGGGAATCTCATGGTGGTCGGTGACGATGATGGTCAGCCCATGTTCCTTCCCATACGCGATCTCATCGAAAGCCGCAATCCCGTTGTCGCAGGTGATGATCGTATCGATCCCGTCCTCCAGCGCCTTGTCGATCAGCATTTTGTTCAGCCCGAAGCCGTCCCGGATCCGGTCCGGAATGTCCGCGTCCACATCCGCCCCCAGCCCGGACAGGCCCTCCAGAAGGATATAAGACGCGTTGACCCCGTCAATATCATAGTCTCCGATCACCCGGACCGGCACATGCGCCTGGATCTTCTCTTTCAGGATCTCCACGGCCCTGTCCATATCCTTCATCCGCATACCGTCGTGCAGGTCCGCGTCAGTCCCGTTCAGATAGCTGCCGATCTGAGCGTCCTCCGTCACATCCCGGTTGCGGATCAGCCTGGCAAGGATCGGAGAAATGTGATACTTTGCGGCAATCCCGTTAAAATCTGCTTTTTTCATCGTTACAAACCATTTTTCCATGATAGCATCCTTTTCTTTCTTCGTATTCACAGGGACGACATGGCTGCCTTCCATATTCCACAGCTATAGAAAAGCTGCCTCCCTCCTGTTCAAGATCGGAAGGAGACAGCCTGTCCCTTTTTATTTCAGTGCATCTCCTTCTGTTCAGAAGCTTCACAGATACACCCGTTTTTTACTCATTGGAAGGTGTAATTTATTTTCCCACTACCGCCTTTTTCCCCTCACGGCTCTTCATGATATACCACAGCGCACCCGTGATACATACGGAAGAATAGGCGCCACATACGATACCTACCATCAGCGGCAGGGCAAATTCCTTGATGGAGCTGACACCCATGATGAACAGCACCAGCACCATAACAAAGGTCGTCAGGGAGGTGTAGATACTTCTTGTCAGTGTCCGGGTGATACACCGGTTCACCAATTCATCCAGGCCCTCATTTTTCTTCTTCGTGTGCAGCTCCTCACGGATCCGGTCAAAAATAACGATGGTAGCGTTGATGGAATATCCGACAATGGTCAGCATACACGCGATAAAGGTATTTCCCACGGAGACCCTGGCCACCACATAGAATGCCAGCACGATCAGCACGTCGTGGAGAAGCGCGGCAACCGCGCTGGTGGCAAATCGGATATCCTTAAACCGGAACCAGATGTACAGCAGCATACAGATCGTAGCCACGATCACCGCCACAATGGCATCCTGGCGCATCTCGGAGCTGACGGTGGCACTGATATTCTCTGTTGCGATCTTTGCCTCGTCCGCATGGAAAATGCTGGTCATTGCGGTGTTAAAAGCCTCACGCTTGTTCAGATCCAGTGTCTGGGTCTTGAAGATCACCTGATTGGTGCCTTCCACCTTCTGTACCTGTACGTTGTTGTCTCCTGTTACGTATTCGATCTCAGGAACGATCTCCTGATCGATCTCCTCTAATGTATATTCCTTATCAAAGGTCACGCTTGTAGAGGTACCGCCTTTAAATTCCAGGCTGTAATTCATCACGCCTTTTCCCTGCGCGCCGTTGACTCCCATAAATACGAATCCAACTACGATCAGCAGGACGGAAATCCCGAAGAACAGCCTTCTCTTTCCCAAGAAATTGACTGTCGTCTGTTTCGCCTTCTTCGCATGTCCGTAGAACTTCTTGTCACGGATTCCCACTGCATAGAAGGAGTAAATGATGATCCTGGTGATCACCAGTGCCGTGAACATGGATACCACGATACCCATTGCCAGTGTCTGCGCAAAGCCTTTTACCGTACCGCTTCCCAGCCACTGCAGGACAAAGGCCGCGATCAGGGTGGTGATATTGCCGTCCAGGATGGCGGACATAGCCTTCTGGAATCCGGCATTTAAGGAACTCTTTACGCTTTTTCCTTCCGCCAGCTCCTCCCGGACTCTGGCGAAGATGATGACATTGGCATCCACCGCCATACCGATCCCCAGGATGATACCTGCGATACCCGGCAGAGTCAGCGTGATATCAAATGCATTTAACAGGACAAGGATCAGTCCCGTATAGGTCAGCAGCGCAAGGCTGGACGCAAATCCGGGAAGCAGGTATGCCGCACACATGAAGATAAATACAATGGCAAGTCCGATGGCCCCGGCTTTCAGACTGGTGCTGATGGCTTCCTCACCGAGCTGTGCGCCTACCACGTTGGAACGCAGCTCTTCCAGTTCCAAGCTCAGTCCGCCGATCCGGATAGTGGAAGAAATCCTCTCTGCCTCCTCGAAGCTCATGCTTCCTTCGATGATCGCCTGGCCGTCCTTGATCTCCGCATTGACATTGGGTACGCTGATAAACTCACCGTCATAGTAGATACCGATACTTTCCTTTGCTTCATATGCCCGCTTGGTAGCGTCTGCAAACTTTTTGGTCCCCTCCGGGGTCATTTCCAGTGATACCACGTTCTGGTTCGCATTGGTCAGCTCATTTGTGTGCACTTCGGCAGAAGCGCTCTTCACATCCGTACCCGTGAGCACGATAGAGCCTTCTTCATCCATCATTTCTTCGATGGTCTTATTTAAAGCATAGTCGCCGTCCTTATAGGTATAGTTTTCCTCTCCCTCGCTGTCTGTCTCCGCGATAAAATACAGGGAACCCGGCTGTCCCAGCTCATCCAGGATCTCGTTGGCATTGGTCACGCCAGGAATCTCGATGCTGATCCGGTCATCCCCCTCCTGGTATACGGTTGCCTCTGTACTGTACTGCTCCACACGGCGCTGCAGCTTATAGATGGTGTCTGCCATATCCTCCGCCGACGGTGTGCCGCCCTTTACCTGGTAGGTGATACTGACGCCGCCTTCCAGATCCAGGCCCAGCTTGATGTTCCTTGCCGCACCTGAACCGCCCTTTCCGAACCCGACCGCGGTCGTAAATCCCAGCAGACCGATCAGGACTACGATCAGGATCAGGCTGATAATGCCTTTACTTTTTTTCATGACTTTTTTCCTTTCTGTATTACTTTCTCTTATGCATCCTCTGCGTGATCTGCCAGCGCGGCCTTGATCATAATGGCGCATTCCACTCTCTTGCGTTCCATCTCGCAGCTCACGTCATAAGTGTCATGAATGGTATGATGGAATTTGTAAGAATTTGCCATACAGCCTCCGCTGCAGTAAAAACGCGCAAAGCATGTTCTGCATTTTTCCTTGGAATACACACTGCAGCTACGAAATTCCCCGGCAATCTCCGGCCGGGTGATGCCGTCCGTGACATTTCCCATCCGGAACTGTTCATCCCCCACAAACTGATGACAGGGATACAGATCCCCCCAGGGCGTTACCGCCAGGTATTCCGTGCCGGAACCGCATCCGGACAGCCTCTTTGCCACACAGGGGCCGCCTTCCAGATCGATCATAAAGTGGAAGAACTGGAATCCCTTCCCTTTTCGTTCGTACTCAATGATCTGATCCGCCAAAATGTCATATTCCTCGAAGATCCTGGGCAGGTCGCTCTCCTGAATGGCATAGGGATCGGTATCCCCGCCCACCACAGGTTCAATGGAAATCTGCCGGAAACCCAGATCTACATAATGCATCACATCTTTGGAAAAGTCCAGGTTTTCTCTGGTAAATGTACCGCGGATGTAGTATTTTTCCTGATTCCGGCTCTCGGCCAGCCTCTGGAACTTGGGAACGATCAGGTCGTAGCTGCCGCTGCCGTTGGGGAAGGGCCGCATCCGGTCATTGATCTCCTTCCTCCCGTCCAGGCTCAGCACCACATTGTCCATCTCCCGGTTGACAAACTCCTGTACCTCGTCGTTAAGCAGTACCCCGTTAGTGGTCAGCGTAAACCGGAAATGCTTGTCATACTGCTGCTCCAGCTCCCGTCCATAAGCCACCAGCTCCTTCACCGTCTTCCAGTTCATGAGCGGCTCTCCGCCGAAAAAATCCACCTCCAGGTTGTGCCTGTTGCCGGAATTCTGAACCAGGAAATCCAATGCCTTCTTCCCGACCTCCGGTGACATCATGGCGCGCCGCCCGTGGTACTCCCCTTCCTCCGCAAAGCAATATCTGCAGGCCAGGTTGCAGTCATGGGCGATATGGAGGCACAGCGCCTTGACCACGGTCTTCCTCTGCTTCACTTCGTCTATATAGTCCTCATAAATGTCCTGAGTAAATAACTGTCCCGCCCTGGTCAGCTCTGTCACTGCCTCCAGCACCTCCGACACTTCCTCCTCCGGATATCCCGGCAATTCCCGCAAAAGGGCTTCCAGGGTTCCCGGACTGTTCAGCGTATCACAGGTATGGGAGGGATTCTGCCGCTCCAGGCAGGCGATCACATCATAGGCGGTCTTGTCCACCACATGGACAGAACCGCTGTTTACATCCAGGACGATGTTGTATCCATGATTCTGGTATTGATGTATCACGATATGCCCCGCTTTCTTCTTTATACATGGATAAAGCAGCGACTCCGGCCGCTGCCTTAAAATCTTATTCTGTCTATTTTTTATGCTCGCATGTCTGATTTCCCACGGTACAGGAAGTCTTGCATGCGGACTGACAGGACGTCTGACATTCTCCACATCCGCCTTTATTCACTGTATGGTTCAATGTCTGCGTATTCAGTGTCTTAATGTGTTTCATCTCTTCTCCTCCTACTCATCATGCTCTGCGGTTCTTCCGAAACCGCTGCTCCGCAACATTATAGCACAATACCCTCTGATTTTAAAGCATTTTTTTGTAAAATGCCCTGTAACCTTTCACAGCCTCGTACAGATCCGCCTTGCTGGTCGCCTCCCAGGGGGCATGCATGCTCAGCACCGCCAGGCCGCAGTCGATCACTTCCATCCCGTATTTTGCCATGATATAGGCAATGGTACCGCCGCCCCCCTGGTCTACAGCGCCCAGCTCCGCGGTCTGGAAGGTCACATGGTGCTCCTCCATGATCCGGCGGAGCTTCGCCATATATTCCGGGTTCGCGTCATTGGCCCCGGATTTGCCGCCGCCGCCGCTGTATTTGTTAAATACAAGCCCGTTTCCCAGATAAGCGGAATTTTTCTTTTCAAAATATTTCTCAAAAGCCGGGTCATAGGCGGCGCTTACATCCGCGGACAGCATCCGGGAATGCAGAAGCGCCCGGCGCAACCGGAGATCAAACGTAACCTCCTGTATCGGCGTTTTTCCGAATGCTTCCCCGGTCATGGCAAGGATCTCGGCTGCCGCGTTTTCAAAAAAGCGGGACTTCATACCCGTGGCGCCGTTGCTCCCGGTCTCCTCCTTATCCACCAGCAGGCAGCAGGCCGTTCTTCCGCATCCTTGTGTCCCGGGTTCTTTGTCCCCGTCTCCCAGCAGCGCATGCAATGCGGCAAAAGCGCAGCTCCGGTCGTCCTGCCCGTAGGAGAGCACCATGCTCCGGTCCAGTCCGCATTCCCTTGCCCTCCCGGCGGGCACGATCTCAAGCTCCGCGGACAAAAAATCCTCCTCCTGAATCTGGTAGGTTTCGGACAAGATCTCCAGAATATGCTGCTTTACATCCTGTTCCTTTACGGGTCGGTTTCCGATCAGCAGATCCATCTTCTCCGCGTCAAAAAAGTCCTTCACTTTCTGCTCATTCCGCTCTCTGCCGAGATGGGGCAGCAGGTCCGTGATCACGAACACCGGATCGTCTTCCTTCTCGCCCACGGACAGCCTGGCCCAGGTTCCGTCCTTCCGGACGACGATCCCGTGCAGCGCCAGCGGAAGCGCGAACCACTGGTATTTTTTGATCCCGCCGTAGTAGTGGGTATCCAGGTATACATTTCCGGCCTCCTCGTAGCAGGGCACCTGTTTCAGGTCCAGCCTCGGGGAGTCGATGTGGGCGCCGATGATGTTCATGCCCTGTTCCAAAGGCTCTGTGCCGATCCGGAAAAAAGCGGCCGACTTCTCCATAAAGGAAATATACACCTTGTCGCCGGGCTTCAAGGACGCTCCTTGATGGATCATCTGCAGAAGATCTCTGTATCCCGCCTCCCGTGCCATGCGGACGGACTCGGCGGCGCACTCCCGCTCTGTTTTTCCCGCATCCAAAAAACGGCGGTATCGAATGCTCAGTTCTTCTACCGCCGCCAAATCTTGCTCATTATAAAAATTCCATGCGTTTTTTCTCTCCATACCATCTGCTCCTTTTATAAACTGAATCTATCATAGTATGGAGAAAATCCCTATTTTTATTCCTGCTTCATGAAGGATTGCCGCACTTTACCTCATATCCTTCAAAAACGCACGGTAGCCTTTGTAAGCTTCGTATACATCCGCCTTGCTGGAAATCTCCCAGGGCGCGTGCATGCACAGGACGGCCACACCGCCGTCGATCACTTCCATGCCGTATGCGGCCAGTATGTAGGCAATGGTACCGCCGCCGCCTGCGTCGATCTTGCCCATCTCCGCCATCTGGAAGCCCACATGATTGTCATCGAATACCCGGCGCAGCTTTGCGATATACTCCGCATTGGCGTCATTGGAGCCGCTCTTTCCGCGTGATCCCGTATGCTTGGTGAACACAGGCCCTCTTCCGAAGAAGCTGGAAGACCTTTTTTCGTATACGTCCGTATACATGGGGTCGTAGGCCGCGCTCACATCGGAGGAGATCATGGTGGAATGCGCAAGGGCACGGCGCAGCTTTAGCTCGGAGAAGCCTTCCAGCTTTTCATACAGCTCTGCCACCGCATTTTCAAAGAATCTGGAATGCATTCCGGTTGCCCCTACGCTGCCGATCTCTTCCTTATCCACCAGGATGCAGCAGGCCGTGCGGTCTACCTGCTCCGTATCCAGCATGGCGGCCAGGGAGGTATACGCGCAGATCCGGTCATCCTGCCCGTAAGCCATGATCATGCTGCGGTCCAGTCCGCACTCCCTTGCCTTTCCTGCGGGCACCACTTCCAGCTCTGCAGACATCAGATCTTCCTTCTCAATGTGGTACGTCTCCCGGATCAATTTCAATATCTGCGCGGCAGCAGCGTCCTTCTCCTCTCCTGCCAGCGGCCTGCTTCCGATCAGGATGTCCAGGTTTTCCCCTTCCACCACCACGGAAGCCTTCTTCTCCATCTGCTTTGAAGAAAGATGTACCAGAAGGTCGGTCACCACAAAAACCGGATCCGTATCCTGTTCCCCGATGGAAATGGTCTCTCGCGTCCCGTCTTTTCTCACCACCACCCCGTGGATCGCCAGAGGCACCGTAACCCACTGGTATTTCTTGATCCCGCCGTAATAGTGGGTATCAAAATAAGCGAATCCGCTTTCTTCATAGAGCGGGTTCTGTTTCAGGTCCAGGCGCGGGGAATCGATGTGCGCCCCCAGAATGTTCATGCCGTTTTCCAGGGGCTTAGTCCCGATCTGGAACAACGCAATGGATTTTTCCATCCATGCCGCATAGACACGGTCTCCGGGCCGAAGCTGCTCTGCTGTGTATAAATTGCGGTAGCCCTTTTCCTCGGCCTGGCGGATGATCTCGGTCACACACTCCCGCTCCGTCTTGCCGGCATCCAAGAAGGCACGGTAGTCCCCGCACACCTTTTCCAACGCATCCAGCTCATCTGCCTCATAGGTCAGCCACAAATTTTTCTCTTTCATCTTTTGCCTCCCCTTAAAATCTAAGCTTCTCCTCAAAGTAAGATTTCAAATCTTCGATCTTCACCCGCTCCTGCTCCATGGTGTCACGGTCGCGCACGGTTACGGCGCCGTCTTCCTGAGAATCAAAGTCATAGGTCACGCAGAACGGGGTCCCGATCTCATCCTGGCGGCGGTAGCGTTTTCCGATATTGCCCCTGTCGTCATACTCGCAGTTGAAATATTTGGACAGCTCCGCATAAACCTTCTCCGCGCCTTCGTTCAGCTTCTTGGACAGCGGCAGCACACCGATCTTCACCGGAGCCAGCGCCGGATGAAAATGAAGCACGGTTCGCATGTCTCCGCCCTCCAGCTCTTCCTCATCATACGCGCTGCACAAAAATGCCAGTACCATACGATCCGCGCCCAGGGAGGGCTCAATCACGTAGGGGATGTACTTTTCGTTCTTTACATCGTCAAAATACGTCAGATCCTGCTTGGACACTTCCATATGCTGGGACAGATCGTAGTTGGTGCGGTCTGCGATTCCCCACAGTTCTCCCCAGCCGAAGGGGAACAAAAATTCCACATCCGTGGTGGCCTTGCTGTAGAAGGAAAGCTCTTCCTTATCATGGTCACGGTAGCGCACCTCATCCTCTTTGAGTCCGAGGGAACTGAGCCAGTCCAGACAGAACTGCTTCCAGTACGCAAACCACTCCAGATCCGTATCCGGCTCGCAGAAGAATTCCAGCTCCATCTGTTCAAATTCTCTGGTACGGAAGGTAAAGTTGCCTGGTGTGATCTCGTTCCGGAAGGACTTCCCGATCTGCGCGATGCCGAACGGAATCTTCTTTCTGGAAGTCCGCTGTACATTCTTAAAATTCACGAAGATCCCCTGGGCAGTCTCCGGCCGCAGGTATACCGTATTCTTGGCATCCTCGGTCACGCCCTGGAAGGTCTTGAACATCAGGTTGAACTGCCGGATATCGGTAAAATTATGCTTTCCGCAGGTGGGACACGGAATCTGGTGTTCCTGGATAAACGAGGTCATCTGCTCCTGGGTCCAGGCATCCACGGTGCCCTCCAGCGCGATCCCCTTTTCCTCACAGAAGTCCTCAATCAGCTTATCCGCGCGGAACCGCTCATGGCACTCCTTACAGTCCATCAGAGGGTCGGAAAATCCGCCCAGATGTCCGGATGCCACCCAGGTCTGGGGATTCATCAGGATCGCGCAGTCCACACCCACATTATAAGGGGACTCCTGAACGAACTTCTGCCACCAGGCTTTTTTTACGTTATTCTTCAATTCCACGCCAAGATTGCCGTAATCCCACGTATTCGCCAGACCTCCGTAGATCTCGGAGCCGGGATATACGAAGCCTCTCGATTTTGCAAGGGCCACAATCTTTTCCATCGTCTTTTCTACCATACTGTCTGTTCCTCACATTCTTTTTTTCATCACTCTTCACAACCACAGGCAGGAATCCTCTCAGCCGGATCCTGTCTGCAGCTTCCTGAACAATAGTCATTATACCGATTCCGCCGGGATTTGTAAAGATGGACCAGGATATAAATTTCAGGTCAGATCTCCAACGTCTCCAGGATTTCCAGCGACTTGAATTTCTTCTCCACATAGACATCCAGATACCGCTCCATCACCCGCCCCAGCTCCTCCAACACCGCGCCGCTGACCACAAAGGTATAGAGCTTCTCGATCCGGCTGCTCTCGATATACTGCATGCTGTACAGGGTGGAGGTATCCAGCTCCATTCCGTCCATCACATCCTGCATGCATTCGCCGCACACCAGCCCGCCCTTTTTTACGCTGAACACAGCCGGGCGCTTTTCATCCCCGCAGGAAATGCACCGGAAGACCTGGGGGCCTTCCCCGTTGATGCACAGCGCCCGCAGTTCAAATATGTACCGGACCAGCCGGTTGGGGATCTTTTCATTGGTCAGGGCGCGCATGGACTGGTACAAAAGCTTTAACATTTCCCGCTCGTCGTTGGCTTCCTTTGCATAAAAATTTGCAAATTCGAGAAAATAAAAGCCATAATAGGCGCCCACCATATCCTCCCGCAGCTCCGCAAAATAGTTGGATATCTTCGCGGACTTCACCGTATAGGAGCTCCGCCCCGCATACAGTGTAAACTCACCGAAGGAGCAGGGATTGACTGCGCCCACCAGCGGGCTGTTCGGTTTTCTGGCCCCTCTGGCAAATGCGGCAACCTTTCCCTGTTCCCTGGTCAGGATCACTACCCGCCTGTCATATTCCCCAACCGGCGCCGTAGAAAGCACCATGCCGGTTACCGTTATCTCATTCAAATTCCTCGCCCCTGCCGCAGGCAATGATACACAAGCAGCATGCTTAAACAGCTCCTTATGCCGTATCATCTTCCTCTCTGTACAGCGGGATGATCACCGAATCCTGCTCCTTACAGATCCGCTGTTCACAGCCCGCCTGATTCCTGTTTCCCCCGTGTCCGTACAGCTCCATCTTATATTCCAGATAGTCACATACCCCACCGGTTTTTGAAAATTGCTCCCAGTATCTCTTCTCCATCGGATCACCTCTTCATCTGTGTGATACTGAACGCCGGATCGATCTGCCGCACAGCATCCTGTCTATGATTTAGGTTTTCCGAATTTTGTCAGGTCTATACCTCGTAAAATCTGGCAGCACATTTTTCCCATGCGCCCCTTGACAGCCCCGTTTTTCAAGACAAAGCTCAGGCTTCGCGCATGGGCTGTCCGGTCACATCTCGTCCTTCGTATACCCGAAGTTTTTCATCAAAAAGTCGCTGTCCCGCCAGTTTTTCTGCACCTTCACCCAGAGCTTCAGATTCGCCCTGCAGCCCAGCATTTTCTCAATCTCAAACCGGGCTGTGCTTCCGATCTTTTTCAGCATGGCGCCTTGCTTCCCAATGATGATCCCCTTGTGGGAATCCCGCTCACAGATCACCGTGGCATCAATGTGCATGACCTTCTTCTGCATCTTCATCCGGTCGATGGCCACCGCGATGCCGTGGGGAATCTCATCCTCCAGGCAGTGCAGCGCCTTCTCCCGGATCAGCTCCGCCACGATCTGCCGCTCGGGCTGATCCGTAATGGTGTCCTCGTCGTAAAACTGCGGTCCATAGGGAAGATACTGCAGGATCACCCGGATCAATTCCTCCGTATTTTCCCCGCTTCGGGCAGAGACCGGAACGATCTCCGCAAAATCATATTCCTTCCGGTACGCGTCGATACAGGTTAGAACCTCTTCCTTTTTCACCATATCGATCTTATTGATCACAAGCACCACCGGGGTCGTGATCTTTTTCAGCTGTTCCATGATGTGCCGCTCCCCGGCGCCGATAAACGTGGAAGGCTCCACCAGCCACAGCGCCGCGTCCACGTCGTCCAGGGAATGCCTTGCAATGTTCACCATATATTCCCCCAGCTTATTCTTCGCCTTGTGGATCCCCGGCGTATCCACAAACACGATCTGTCCTTCCGGCCTGGTCAGCACCGTCTGGATCCGGTTCCTGGTGGTCTGGGGCTTGTTAGAGGTGATGGCCACCTTCTGTCCGATCAGGTAATTCATCAATGTCGATTTTCCCACATTGGGCCGCCCGATCAGGGTCGCAAAACCCGATTTATAATTTTCCTTCATCCGTTCTCCTTCAGTATTCGCCAAAAACGCCGTACATTCCGATTTCCGGCCAGTCAGTCCGGATCTTCTCTTTTAGAACAGCGTCTTCACCTCGCCGAACATTTCTTTCTGTGCTTCTATCTTTTCCTCGCTTCCAATCACGCAGAGCTGGTCTGCCGAGAGCAACGCCTCCACTACAGCAGAAAGCTTCCGGATATCCTCCTGCTCTGCGTTCAGGACGTCCATCCGTTCCTTTTGGATCATCTCCCCGGACACATGGTTCATATACAGGTTCATGGAACGGTCCCCTTTGGCGGAAGGCGTCATAGGGCGGTCCATATTGCTGATGGTTCCGATAATATATTTGTTCATATCCCGTTCATTGACTGTAAAGTCCTTCAGATAATCCACCACGCCCTCGTATACTTCCATGGTCTTTTCCAGGTTGGGATCCCGGTAAGAGATAAGATATCCTTCCCCGATCCGGTTGAAGTTGCACATGCAGCCGTACGCGCCGCCCTTGACCCGGATGTTCTGCCACAGATAGCCATAGCTCAGGATCACCTTGAGAATCTGCAGTGTACCGCAGTAATCGGCGCCTCCGTCAATGAAATTGCCGACTCTCGCCACATACTGCACCTTGGAGGAGGTCTTAAAGCCTTCGTTTTTCTTCGTACAGTGCAGGATGCACCTGGTTTCCTCCGATCCCATGCTTCCGCCGTGCAGCCGGTCCTTCATCCCGGACAGCTCGCGGCAGACCGGATCCAGTCCTTCCTCCCCGCAGGTCAGGCTCACCATCAGGTTATCCCACCGGAAGATCTGAGACGCGATCTCTTTCAGATTGCGGATCAGCGCGTCCTTCTGTTCCTCAAAATGCTCCTCCGCTTCCTTCACAGCCTGGTAATATCCGACCCCGTCTGTATCATCCTTGAACTTGGAAATGGGTGACGAATAGGACAGCGCCCGCAGCGCCGCCGTCGTATGTCCGGAGGATTGGAAGCTCATCTGCAGCCGGGATTTGAGCATGGAAAGGATTTCTTTCAGACGCTTCTCATCCTCCAGCTTAGATTCCATCAGGATCTCCCGCATCATCCGAAACAGGACATCCATCTTCGGATACAGCGCCTTGCCCTTCATCTCAAAGGTCGCGCGGAACGCCTTTTCTTTTACATTTCTCACATCCGGATACATTTCCAGAGAAGTCCCGATTCCCCCGGTATGCACATTGATCTCATTGAACAGTTCGCCGTATTCATAGCTGGTGGTATCAATGATCCCCAGCACAGCCTGGAGCATTCCCACGTAGGGCAGCTTTTCCTCCGGCACGCCGGACAGGTCGAACATCAATGTCACATATCCGATGCCGTTGGTATCGATCTTATGGTGTATCAGCGGGATTCCCTCCACCTCTTTTTCTTCATTAAAGATGGGCGCGATCTCCCTGGAGATATCCTCCCGGCTCAGGATCGGGATCTTCTCCCGGTCCTCCTGCGCGTCCTCGCTCTCCTGATAGTCCTCCAGCGCCGCCGTATCTGCGATCAGCCGTTCCTTCTCGGCATCGGTGAGGCTGTTCTTATACACTTCCAGCCGCTTTTCCAGCTCCTGGTCCAGACGGGCCGTCCTGCCCCGCTCCGGCTTCACGGTCACGATGGAACCGTGGGTGTTGTCCAGAAGCCACTTCTGGATCAGCTCCTCAAAATATCCGGTGCCGATCTGCTCCTTTAAAAATTCAAAGATGGGAATGGCCTGCATGTGGATGAACGGCTTTGTCTCATCGTAGAGCCAGCTGTCAAACAGCTGCAGTCCATACATCAGTCCCTTGGGATAGCTGCCGAAGTCCGCCTCCCGAAACCGGAATTCGTGATAATTGATCCCGGCCTCCAAAGCTTTCCGGTCCATTCCTTTTTCTACAATATCCTTTAAGGTTCCTTCCACCGTATCTATAAATGCCTGCTTCTGCTCCAGGTTCGCGTTTTTGGAGATTACGGAAAAAATAGGCTGATAGATCCCGTTGTCGTAGGAGCCCATGATATCCTTGCCGATCCCTGCCTCCACCAGCGCCTTTTTCAGCGGAGCCCCCGGCGCGGACAGAAGGGCGTAATCCAATACCTGGAACGCCAGATACAGCTTCTCATCCAGGCTTGTCCCGATCACCTTGTTGTAGGAAAGGAAGGTATTGTCCTCCTCCGGCTCCTCGCTGGAAATGGAATACTCCATCTCCACCTCCCGCATCTCCTGAAACGGTTCCTGATAACGGATCCGGGAATCTACCTGCCGGATGTCAAAGTCCGACAGGTAATTCTGATCCAGCCACTCCAGCTTTTCCGCCATGTCCATATTTCCGTACAGGTAAATATAGCTGTTGGACGGATGGTAATAGGTTCTGTGGAAATCCAGAAACTGCTCGTAGGTCAGCTCCGGGATCACGTCCGGATCCCCGCCGGACTCATTTGCATAGGATGTATCCGGAAACAGGGAATTTAAGATCATCCGGTCCAGCACGCCCTCGGGCGAGGAAAACGCCCCCTTCATCTCATTATAGACCACCCCGTTGTAGGACAGCTCCCCGTCCTTCTCCTCCAGATGGTAGCTCCAGCCCTCCTGCCGGAAGATCTCCGGATGCTGATAGATATTCGGGTAAAATACCGCATCCATATATACATGCATCAGATTCTGAAAATCCTTGTCATTGCAGCTTGCCACAGGATATACGGTCTTATCCGGATAGGTCATGGCATTTAAAAAGGTGTTCAGGGATCCCTTCACCAGCTCCACAAAGGGATCCTTCACCGGAAAATCCCTGGAGCCGCACAGCACGGAATGCTCCATAATGTGCGGTACGCCCGTACTGTCCGACGGCGGGGTCCGAAATCCGATGGCGAAGACTTTATTCTCATCCTCATTGGACATCAGCAGGACCCGCGCGCCGCTCTTCTTATGTCTCAGAAGACAGCCCTTTGACTTCAGATCCGATAAGTCCTCCTGAAGCACCTTTTCATACGCATCCGGAACCGCCAGCTCCCACTGCTGTGCCCTGCCGGATCCCATAGAATCAAACTTACTCATATTGTACCCTCTCTTCTATCAAGTTCTTGATTAATTGTTCTTTTCTGTCTGCCTCCGCACATTATAGCATTTCCCGAAGTGCTTTAAAAGGGGATGTTTTCCTTTTTTCAAAATTCCCTGAAAAAAGTCAGCATGCTTCCTTCTTCCGGTTCCATTTTTTCCGGATCGACCGGATCAACCAAAGTGCGGCTCCCGCGATCAGAAGTACCCGGATCACAGACGAATACCGGTCCAGATATACGAGCACCGTTTCCCAGGAAGCGCCCAGCGCCGCCCCCAGACACACCAGGAGGATATTCCACAGTGTACTTCCGATGACCGTATAGACCAGAAACAGCGGGATCTCAATCTCAGCCATCCCCGCCGGAACCGATACCAGGCTCCGGATGATGGGAATGCAGCGCCCCAAAAGGATCGCCTTTTTCCCGTGCTTTTCAAACCAGCCGATGGTCTCCTCCACATCCTCCTTTTCAAATCCCAGAACATGGAACAGCTTCCCTTTTGTGAGATTTTCCAGCTTTTCCGGGGTCAGCGCCATCCCCACACGGTACAAAATCAGCGCCCCGATGGTGGAACCCAGGGTGGAGAAGATCACCACTCCCGGAACCGTCAGCCTGGTATATGTAGTCATAAAACCTCCGAAGGTCAGGATCACTTCTGAGGGGATGGGCGGAAAAAGATTCTCCACCGCGATCAGAAAACAGACTCCCAGATATCCATATGTGTTCATGATGTAGATCATAACTTCCTGCACGATACAGTTCCTCACACTTCCATGCTTTCGTATTTAATATATGTAAGCATGCGCGAAAAAATGTATCTCCCCCGGCCCCGGAAAAGGTGCCCGGATATGCCCGCAGACTCGCCGAATACGGCAGCATGCCGGATGTCCGTCTCAGATACAGATCTGCTGCTCCCCGAACAGGGCGTCCACCGCCGCCTCGTACACCGGCAGCTTTTCCGCCTTTTTGATCCGCTTCGCGTATTTCTCATGATGGGTAAAGGCCGGCGCCAGAAAGCTCCAAAGCTCCTTCATCTTAAACAGGATGGTCCTGGCTCCCGGCATCACTTCCTGATAGTCCCTGTAGAGCTGATCGTGGAACCTGCGCAGGGTTTCCTTGTCCAGTCCGACGCCCTGCCGGATCTGCCGGCACAGCCCCGGATTCATCAGAAGCCCTCTTCCAAACATCCACCGGTCCACCTCCGGAAATGCCTCCTTTGCCTTCCGGTACGCCTCTGTACAAAACAGATCCCCGTTGTAGCAGACCGGGTGTCTGCTGTTTTTGCAGGCTTCTCCGAATACCTCCCAGTTGGGGTGATTCCGATACATATCCTTCTGGATCCTGGGATGGATGATCAGCTCCTTCACCGGATACTGGTTATAAATCTCCAGGAGCCGCCCAAATTCCTCCGGGCTGTCCTTCCCGATCCTGGTCTTAATGGAAACTTCCGCGTCCGTCTGTTCGAACACCCCGTCCAGGAACCGGTCCAGCTCCTCGGGAAATGCCAGGAAGCCGGAGCCCCGCTTTTTGGACGCCACGGTCCCGGAAGGACAGCCCAGGTTCAGGTTGATCTCCTGATAGCCGTACTGCCGAAGCTTGCGGGCCGTACGCACGAAATCCTCCACAGAATTTGTCAGGATCTGGGGGATGGCGTACATGCCCGGATTGTTCTGGGGCAGCACGTCCTGCCGCTCCCGGGAGCTTAAATGTCCGTGCTGGTTCGGCTTGATAAACGGGATAAAATATCGGTCTACGGAGCCGAAGCACTCACAAAATGCCCGGCGGAACACATGCCCCGTGATCCCTTCCAGGGGCGCCATATAAAATTTCATCTACATTCTCCTTACTTTTTTGCTAGTCTGCACAACGGATTTTTCTTGATTCAAACAGGCATTTATGATATGGTAGTTACCAGAAAATAATATTTATACTTCATAGCTGTGGGAGGGAGAACCAATGAAAAAAAAGATTTCTTTCATCATGATCATAAGCATGTGCTGTTCTATACTGGCCGGCGGATGCGGAAAAAAAATGACAACAGAAGATGCACCGGTCTATATACAGGCTGTTTTGGATTCCCGATACAAATCCGATTATAACGCCTATATGGAATATATGAAATGCACGGAAGAAGAAGCGGCACAGATTCATGAACGCGGTCTGAATTCCGTTCTGTCACTCATTAAGATTGCTGATACTTCTGTCAGCGCCGAACTAAAAGACCAATACCGTCAGCTCTTCGCAAGCTTACACCATATCTGCAAATACACGGTAGGCGCAGCAGAAGAAGACGGGGATGGTTTCACAGTAGATGTGACTGTACAGCCCTTTTCCATGTTTGACGGCATTGACGAGAGCCTGATCGATGTTCTCCATACAGAAGACGCCCTGGCGATGACAACAGATGAACAGGTCAATCAGTTAATTTATGAAGAAATGTATAACCTGCTCTCCCCCAGATTGTCATTTCCGGAATATGGAACTCCTGAAACTGTCATACTGCATATTCAGCCTGATGAAAATAAAGTCCAGACCGTCCGTGAAGAAGATCTGAGTGCCCTGGACGCTGCGATATACGCCTCATTACTGTAAATATCGGCAATCATAAGCAACGAACGTGTTCGCCGCCTGATGCAATACAGCATCAGGCGGTCTTTTCTTCCTTATGCTTGGAAAATATGCCCCCGCAGCTTTCCCCACAATTCCCTCTGTACGTATCCATAAGCTCCCACATACAGCCAAAGAACTGCCTGACCCACGGCAAGGATCCCTGCTGTCGCCCAAAACGGCAGTGTCCTTGCAAACAGCAGTTTCTGGAAAAAAAGGACCGCCGGAACATAGATCAGATCAAACACCGCATATCGGATGCCCCAAAGTACGGCTGACTTTTTCCGCACCCCGGCATTCCAGCCGCTAAGCCGTTCCCAGGCTGTTTCCTCCGTCAGGATGAAAAACCCCATCATCCCATAGGTGGCAACATACAGTTTATTGGGCGCCAGGATCAGTCCCAGCAGCACTCCTGCCACGTAAAAGGCCGCAGCGGTCTTTCTCCCGAATTCCCGGAAGATGATCCCTACGAAAAAGGAAGCCGCCGCAAGCAGGAACAGGGTGCCCGTCTCGATGACACTTCCCAGGATCATGCAGATCACCGACAATGCCAGCAGCAACCCTCCGAACGCCATTTTTTTTGCCTTTATATGCATGAACAAAGATCTCCTCCCATACATTCACACAGCTGATCCGCAATACATAAGTCACAGCACATGTTTCCCGTACCGCAGGAATTGCCGCCCATACCGTATCCGCCTCCATAAGGGTAGTTCTGGTACTTCTGCCCGCTCCATTCCAACTGATTGAGTAGCTGGCGGTACTGCAGGTTATTGGGTTCCATGTTCACTGCCTGACCGGCATGGTCACGGGCCATGATATTGTTCCCGATCCCCGCGTTGGCCGCAGCGCTTAAATAATACCATTCCGCAGTCCGGTTGGGCATTCCGTTGAGCACATTCAATGCTTCCCGGTAGCGCCTTGCGTTCAGGTAAGTATATACCGGCTGCATCTGCGGATTCTGCCCGGAGCCGGAACTGCCGTAGGTCTGCTGATAGCTGCCCTGGCCGCTTCCTCCCTGATAACCGTACCCGTATTGATAGCCGCCCTGCTCCCGTTGCTTCATGATCATGTCATAGGCTTCCTGTACTTCCTTAAATTTTTCCTCCGCCAGGTCCGCAAGCGGATTATTTACATTTGCATCCGGGTGATACTTCCTTGTCAGATCCCGGTAGGCTCTTTTTACTTCATCATCCGATGCGTTTGTCGGAATCCCCAGCACTTCATATGGATTTTTATTCATCTTTGTTTTTCTCCTCTATATCGATCTGCCGTATCTGTCCAGTTTCCTCCGCAGATACGCTCTCAATCCTGCTCTGAACAGTTATCGATTACCATGATATAATAAAATTTCTCAATTGTCCAGATTCATTTTGAATTACGGTAATACAGATATCCCGTTAGATCAGCCAGAAACCACCCGATGGGCACGGCTGCCCAGATCCCGGTCACCCCGATCTGGGGCACCGCCGACAGGATATATGCCAGCAGTACCCGGGTTCCCAGCGAGATCACGGTCAGCACCAGGGACATGCCGGGACGCTTGACGGCACGGTAATATCCATAGCAGAGAAACAAAAAACCAATCAGATAATAAAAGCTGCCCTCGATCCGCAGGTAACGCACCCCTTCCCGAATGATTTCCGTTTCCTGCGGCTTCACAAATATCAGCATCAGCGGCCTGGCAAATACAAATACAAGCGCGCTGACTGCCGCCCCGAAGAAAAACGCGGTCTTTACGGCGCTTCGGATCCCCTCCCGGATCCGTTTTGTTTTCCCTGCCCCGTAATTCTGCGCCACAAAGGTAGAAAATGCATTTCCGAAATCCTGCACCGGCATATAGGCAAAGGTATCGATCTTAACTGCCACGGAAAAAGCCGCCATGACGACCGCCCCGAAACTGTTTACCAATCCCTGTATCATCAGGATCCCGAAATTCATGACTGACTGCTGGATGCAGGTCAGAAAAGACAACTGAAAAATTTCCCTCAGCACTTCCGGCTTCCATCTCAGATCCTTACGCTTGAAACGGAACTGCAGAAATTGTATTATTGTATACAACAGGATTCCAAACCCCGCCGCATACTGCGACAGGATGGTCGCCTCTGCAGCCCCCCGCACGCCCCGATGAAAGCGGATAATAAACAGCAGATCCAGCCCGATGTTGGACAGCGCGGCAATCCCAAGAAACAAAAGCGGTGCCGTGGAATTGCCTACCGCACGCAGCAGAGAAGCAAAAAAGTTATATAAAAAGGTCGCCAGAATCCCCCAGAAGATCACCCACAGATATTCCCGCATCAGCCCATACACATCTCCGGGCACACACAGCAGCCCAAGGATCAGATCCAGCCCGGCAAATACGGCAGCGCTTAAGAGCAGCGCCGCAGCCCCGATCATCACAAAAGACATAAAAATACCGGACTTCATCCGGTCATATTCCTGTTTTCCAAAGCTGATGGAGAAGGAGACGCCGCTCCCCATGCAGAGCCCCAGCAGGATGGAGGTCAGAAATGTCATCAGGGAATAGGAGGATCCTACCGCCGCCAGAGCCTCTTTTCCAAGGAACTGCCCTACGATCAGCGTATCTACGATATTATAAAGCTGCTGCAGCAGGTTTCCTACCATCATGGGAAACGCAAACCGCAGCAGAGAGCCTGTAATATTTCCGGTTGTTAATGTCGTCTGTTTCATGTCTTTTTGTGCTCTTTCTTGTTTTCCTGCGTCTCTTTCTTCTTTTCCTGGATCCGGTTATATCGGTTCCAGACCCCGGTATAGAGGATATTCCGCAGGATATCCGCATCCTGCAGGCAGGGCAGCTTTTCAAAGGCCGCTGTGCTCTCCGCGATCATCATGCACAGGATCTGCCTTAAGCGCTCCTCGTAATCCGCGCTCCGGCTTAAGCCCCGGAGGGGATTATAATTCCCCTGCTCCAGATCCTGTTCCAGATCCTCATAGGCGTCCATGATATAAATAAATTTCCCCAGGAAGAAGCCCATCCTGCGTAAGCTTTCCTCCCAGACGTCCTGTTTGTACACCAGCACCTCTTCCATCAGCCGCCCAAAGCATCCGGCTACCTCGTCAATGTCCCTGCTTTTTGCCGCTTCCATCCTCTCCAGCGCCTTCAGCTCGCGATACATCACCCTGCACTGTCTGGGATATTTCTGAGCCGCCTTTTTTGCCTTTCGGCCCAATACATGAAGCCCCAAAAGACTTCCCGGCTTCCTCTCGTCCTGCCAGTCGTCCTTTAAGTGATACCAGGTCAGGATCACATTCATGTCCGCAGCGTATTCTGTGATCTCGCTCTGCAGCATCTGCTGTTTTTTTATGGGGTGCGTCTTGCACCTGCGGATCGACTCTTTCAGCGCGGATTCGTACAGCGAAGTCAAAAGTACGACAATGAATGTCATATCATAGCTCAGGGTCATCTGCCCCAGGCTCCCGTACCGCTCCTTCAATGACCTACACAGACCGCAGTAATGCGCCCGGTATCTCCGCAGATCCTTCACCTTCAGTTCCGGTTCGCAAATCGTAATATAACCAAACATGTTCCCTCTCCTGCAAAGGATGACTGTCCGTTCCCCCAGGGTCCGGACAGCCATCCGCATATAACATCATTTCAAAAATCCAGGGGCTTTCGGATGATCATTCCTCCTTAGCCCAGCCGTAAGAGCACGTTACAGCACGCTTCCAACCTTTCAGCATCTTCTCCCGCTTCTCAGGCTCGATTGCCGGAACAAAGATCTTGTCGATGCCCCAGTTCTGCTTCACATCCTCAATATCCTTCCAGTAGCCGACAGCAAGCCCTGCAAGATAGGCCGCTCCCATCGCAGTGGTCTCCACGCATCTTGGGCGGTTCACCGGCGCATTGCTGAGATCCGACTGAGTCTGCATCAGGAAATTATTGGCGCTGGCGCCGCCGTCCACCCGCAGAGCCGACAGGTTCATTCCCGAATCCGCCTTCATCGCTTCCAGTACATCGTTGACCTGATATGCCAGAGATTCCAGCGTTGCCCGGATGATATGGTATTTGTTCACGCCCCGGGTCAGCCCCACAATGGTGCCCCTGGCGTACTGATCCCAGTAGGGCGCTCCCAGCCCGGTAAAGGCCGGAACCACATAGCAGCCGTTGGTGTCCTTCACCCTCTGGGCAAAATATTCACTGTCCGCGGCCGAATCGATCAGCCGGAGCTCATCCCGCAGCCACTGCAGCGCCGCGCCGGCCACAAAGATAGAACCCTCCAGAGCATAGGTCACCTTGCCGTCCATGCCCCAGGCAATGGTGGTGACAAGCCCGTTCTTGGAAAGCACCGGCTGGCTGCCCGTATTCATCAGCAGGAAGCATCCGGTTCCGTATGTATTCTTTGCGTCTCCCTGCTCAAAACAGGCCTGGCCGAACAGGGCCGCCTGCTGGTCTCCCGCCGCTCCCGCGATGGGGATCCTGCCTCCGAAAAAGCTGGGATCGGTCTCCCCGTAGATCTCGCTGGATGCCCTGGCCTGGGGTAGCATGCTCTTCGGGATCCCCAGCTCTTCCAGGATCTCATCGTCCCATTCCAGCGTATGGATGTTGAACAGCATCGTCCTGGATGCATTGCTGTAGTCCGTCACATGTACCGCCCCCCTGGTCAGCTTCCAGATCAGCCAGGTCTCCACGGTCCCGAAAAGCAGAGTCCCCTTCTCGGCGCGCTCCCTGGCCCCTTCCACATGATCCAGGATCCATTTTACCTTCGTCCCTGAAAAATACGCATCAATCACCAGCCCGGTCTTCTCCCGGAACTTCTCCGTCAGCCCCTTCTCCTTTAAGCTGTCACAGTATTCCGAGGTCCTCCGGCACTGCCAGACAATGGCCGGATACACAGGCTGCCCCGTATTTTTATCCCACACGATCGTGGTCTCCCGCTGATTCGTGATGCCGATAGCAGCGATGTCCTCCGCCGAAGCTCCGATCTTCGTCATCGCCTCCCGTGCCACCGCAAGCTGGGTAGACCAGATCTCTCCGGGTTCATGCTCCACCCATCCGGGTTTTGGAAAATGCTGTGTAAACTCCTTCTGCGCCACGCTGCACATCTCGCCCTTTTCATTAAACAGGATGCAGCGGTTGCTTGTGGTACCCGAATCCAGCGCCATCACATACTTTGCCATATCAACTTCCTCCTTTGTATCTTTTATATTCATTATCATATAGATCAGAACAGCAGCTTGATCTTCGGAAAATATTCGAACTCCGCTTTTCCGATGATCTTCTTTTTTGCCACGAACTTATGCTCCCAGAAGCGGGAATCCCAGGAGTCATTCCGATTGTCCCCCATCATAAAATACATATTCTCCGGTACATAAAAGGGACCGAAATCACTGTCGATCTCTTCCGCCACATATTCCTCCTCCAACGGCTCTCCATCCACACAGACCTTTCCGTCCCTTCCTTCCACCGTTTCTCCCGGCAGCGCGATGATCCTTTTCAGATATACTGTTTCTTCGTCATCCGGATAATAGAACGCAACGATATCCCCACGCTTCGGCTCCGACACGGCATATGCCACACGGTTGATAAGAAGCCTGCTTCCGGCCATAACGGTATCTTCCATGGATCTGGTGGGAACCTGGGCGCTGGTAATCAGTACCTTGCTGGCTACAAATCCGACGGCAAGAGCAATGACGATCGTCTTTATCCAGTCTAATATTTCAGATATTATCTTTTTCTTTTTGTCATTATTCATACCTGTATGTATCTCCTGTGTATCCTAAATGTGCTCATGGTTCTGAGCAGCCCCCTTACTGCTCCCTTTCCGCGCTTACTCCGGAGCACCTTTTCCCGAATGTATCTGAACGTCTCTTCCTCCCCCTTTTCGGCCAGCATGACAAGAAGCCTGGTAAGCAGCCTCTTGGTATCTTCGTGCATCACATAATCATCCGTACCGCCTTTTTGAAAATAGTCCAGCGGATCCGAAGCCTGATATGCACTCCCTTTATACACCTTGCAGGCCGCGATCCGATCCAGAAACATCTCCACCACATATCTGACCGGCATCTTCATTCCGATCAGACATTTTTTACCGTCAATCCCATAATCGATCCAATATTCATAATGGTGCTTATTGCGCCCCTTGTGATGCAGCCAGGCGGAAGAATAACCCTTTGCCTTTCTCTCCGCATTGTTGGGACTCTGGGTTCCCTGATAAAACCGGCACCCCACCCAAAACTCCGTCCACGTATATTTTGAAAGGTCATGAAGCAATCCCTGCAGATACAGTCCTACCTGAAAACACTCCTTCATGACCAGCATTTTATGTTTTGTGATCGTACGGAAATGCTCCGCAGCCTTTATCATATCAATCACTCTTCCTTCCAACCAGGACCACTACACTGCGTGCCTGCAGCTCGATCCGCTTCTGATCTTCCTCCTGCCCTTCTTCTGCACCCTTCTCGGTCTCTATCACCCGATACCACTCCAGATTTTTCGGCAATGCGGGCAGTGCGAAGGAATGCTTCAGCCAATGCATATTGTAGGCAATAAAGCAGAGATCCTCCTGCTCCCCGGCCGCACAATAGAGCACACCCAGCTGACGGCTGTGCACCTCTGCCGGCGCCTGCCAGGCATTTTCTCCGTGGTAAGACACATCCGGCAGCCCGCAGCCGCTGCGGTCCGTCCCGGACAGCGGAAATCTCCGGTGAAGGGCCGGATGGATCTTTCGAAATGCGATCAAACTCTTCACGTATTGGAAAAGGCTGTCGTCGCGCTTCAGCCTGCCCCAGTCCAGCCAGGAGGTTTCGTTGTCCTGACAGTATACGTTATTGTTTCCCTTCTGGGTATTCCAAAATTCATCCCCTGCAAGAAGGCAGGGTGTCCCCTGCGCCGTGAGCAGCAGGAGAAATGCATTCCGGATCTGCCTTTTCCGCAGGTTCTTGATATAACGCTTCCTGCTGGGTCCCTCCGCCCCGCAGTTCCAGCTGTAATTATAATTTGGCCCGTCCAGATTCCGTTCCCCGTTGGCCTCGTTGTGCTTCGCTTCATAAGATACCAGGTCATTCAGGGTAAATCCGGTATGGGTCGTGATATAATTGCATTTGCCGTTGGCATTGGTATTCAGGCAGAGCGCACCGATCACCGGGTTTACCATGTCCTCGTCCCCTTTGAGGAACCGGCGCATGGTATTCTGAAATCCGTCGTCCTTCTGCATGATCTTGGTCCCTTTCAGGAGCGGATCCTGAGTCAGGCAGTCCCATGACACATTATACGGGTTGATCACAAATCCATCAATGTGATATTCCAGCATGTAGTATTTCAGGCATTCGATGGCAGTCTGGGTCTGAATCCCCTGCTCAAAAGGCATCTCCAGCACCACTTCGATCCCTGCCCTGTGGCAGCATTTTACCATATCCTTCAATTCGGACGCGGCATGGCCTGACCCGCTGTAGGCCGCTTTGGGCGCAAAGTAATACCCCCCGCCGTACCCCCAGTAATTCAGACGGCTTCCGAGCGCTTCGTCAAACTCATAGATGGGCATGCACTGGATCTGATTGATCCCCAGCTCTGTCAGGTAGGGAAGCATCTCCACGATCCCGGCAAAGGTCCCCTTCTGCTTGACCCCGGAAGACGAATGCTTTGTAAATCCGCGGACATGCAGACTGTATGCAATGACCTCCTCAAACGGAATCTTTAAGATATGGTCTCCCTCCCAGTCATAGGAAGCGGTCGGAAAGCGCCCCCGCACCCGGTGCAGGTCCGCGTCGGGCATTTCTCCAAACTTTCTCGTTCTCGCCAGTTCACGGACATACGGATCCAGGATGACCTTATCATTGATCCGGAAGTTATATTCATATTTCTGCACATCCAGTCCTTCCACTGCCAGAAAGCGGATCTCCCCCAGTCCTTCCTCCTCCGGCATCTCATAAACAAAAGCCGGTTCTGTCTTTCCTGCGCGATAGAGCAGAAGCTCGCATTTCTTTCCTGTTGGTACGGAAACTGCAAAATTCACCTCGTCCTGCTTTATCTTCACCCCAAGTGGCTGCGGGTACCCTTCCACTTTCTTCATATGCTCTTCCTCCTATAAGTCCTTCCTCCTACTGCCAGCCGTCTGTTCCGTACATCTCTACATTTCCTTTGTCGATCAGAAATGTGTCTTCATAAGTGGTTGTTTCAAAATTTTCCCCGTCCAAGATTGCCATTCCGATCTCTGCCGCCTCCTTTCCGATCCGGATCGGCGACTGTGCACCCGTAGCTGTCATCGGGCTGTCTGCCTTCGCGATCTCCTGCTTTACCTCCGGCGATCCGTCCACACCATAGATCCGGATGCCGTCCCGCGCAGATTCCCTGACTGCTTCGAGTGTCCCCAGCGCAGCACGGTCATTTCCGCACATCACGGCATCGATCTCGGGATATTTATTCAAAAATTCTTTCATCGTCTCCTTTGCCTTTTCTTTTTCTCCATTCACATCTGCCCGGTCCAGGACTTCAAATCCTGCATTCGCGATAGCCTGTTCGAACCCGGTGATCCGTTCATTGATCGAATTCATAGACGGAGATTCGAGCAGAAGGATCTTCCCGCCGTCCGGACATCGTTTTTTAAGATCTTCCCCGCAGACAAATCCTGCATTTCTGTTGTCCGATCCCACATAAGCTTTTGTCAGGCTCTCTTCCTTTACTTGTGTGTCAATATTGATCACCGGAATCCCGGCCGTCTGCAATGCCTCCAGAGACGGTGTGACCAGTTCCCAGTCCACCGGACACAGGAATACCGCATCCACCTCCATCTCGATGAATTCTTGAAGCTGCTCGTTCTGCACCTGTGCATCCGAACCCGGATTTTTGGAGATCAGCTGATATTCATTTTCTCCCAGTGTATTTTCAAGGGAACGCCGCAGCGTATCGTAATAGGGATTTTCCATGTCAATACAGCTATATCCGAATACATAGCCCGTATCCTCCTCTTCCTCCTCTGGATCTTCCTCTATGACCGCATTGTCCTCCGGAGTCCCTACACTTTTCTTGCATCCTGCCAGCATAGAACAGACTAGGAGCAGTAAAAAAAGCACACGGAATATTTTTTGTTTCATAAGCATACCTCTTTAAACAGATTTTGCACTATCTTTATTCTAACGTGTTTTGCAGGTTTGTCAATAGAAGCCTGATTGATTGTTCGGATGTAATTCTTCCACAAAGCGTGAAGGCTGTGCATCCTTTCCGTTCTTTACCGTCACATAGCTGATCTTAAGTATTTCCTTGGCCCGGGTCATAGCCACATAGAACAGCCTCCGCTCCTCCTCCACACCATGCTCCTTCATGGCACGCTTATAGGGGATCCGTCCCTCATTGGCCTGGATGATAAATACGGTATCAAATTCCAGTCCTTTTGACGCATGCATCGTCATCAGCCGGACTCCTGTCCTGTCATCCTGAGTCTTTTGCTTCTGTTTCGCCAGCGCGTCCGTATATTCTGACATGTGTGCGAACCATTCTTCTGCCGTTTTAAACGGTTTTGCTGACTCCTCCAGTTCTCCCAGCACGTCAAAATACTCTGCCGGCTGCTGTCCCTTTGAATCTGCATATACACGAAGATAATCATCATAACCGACCTTTTTCCTGATATATTGAATGGCGGCATAGGGCGCCATCTTCCCCATCATTTTCAGATCCCATTCAAACTGGTCGATCCGATCCTGCATCCACTCCTTATCGCAATAAAACTTCCGTAATTCTTCAAAGGGGACGATCCGGTTCTCTGAGACAGACGCCCGGCTCAGATAGCGGAGGGGACGGTTCATCACCTGCAGAAAATCCGACCGCTCCCGGCCGCCTCCTGCCAGACGCAGATAGGCCCGGATATCTTTGGCAATAAAGTGCTGGTAAAGATCCGGCATGGATTCCCGCATATAAAACGGGATCTTGTGCTTCACCAGTTGTCCTGCCAGCGCCCGGGCATCCGTATGCACCCGATATAACACCGCGATCTGCTCCGGAGGGATTCCGGATTCTATCCTCTGTCTGATCTCTGAGACCGCATAAGCGCTCTCATCCTCCGAATCCAGCGTTTCCTGGATATGCAGCGCCGTCCCGGCCGGCTTCTGTGTCCGGATCTTCTTATCAAACCGGACTTCATTCTGTTCGATGACCTGCAGCGCATGCCGGACGATATTGGCCGTGGAACGGTAGTTTGTATCCAGAAGCAGCTCTCTGGCCCCTGGATAGTCCTTTAAAAAGCGGAACATGATCTTTACATCTGCGCCCCGGAAGCCATAGATGGACTGATCGTCATCCCCCACCACGAACAGGTTATTTTCCGGCGCCGCCAGCATCCGGATCACATCATACTGCACCTGGTTGATGTCCTGAAACTCGTCCACCAGGATATACCGAAACTTTTCCTGCCAGAGCTTCAGCACATCCGGACGCCGTCTGAATAAATCATAGCATAAGACCAGCATATCATCAAAGTCTATTTTTTTCGCTTCCTTACGCATGGATTCATATTCCCGGTAGATACAGCGGAAAGTCTCTGCCGGACAATGCTTTGCCTGGTATTCCTCCAGGTCCGTCCTGTGGTTTTTGACCGTTCCGATCTCCGTAATGATCCCCTGAAGGAAATCCTCCTCATCAAAGACCTCCGCTTCCTGCCTGCTCACGATCTGCCGGAGCATCCTGTACTTCTCCTCCTCGGAGAGGATATTGCCGGGTCCTAAATGATAGGCCCATTTCAGGATCCCATAATAGATCCCGTGGAAGGTCCCCATCGTCACCGGAAGCCGCCTGCCTTCCATCAGAGCCTGCAGCCGGAGCTTCATTTCTCCAGCGGCATATTTTGTAAAAGTAATGACCAGAATTTCTTCTGGTCTTACTCTGTGTTCCTCGATAAGGTACTTTATTCGGTTTACGATAGTCAGGGTCTTCCCCGAACCCGGTCCTGCCAGCACAAGGCACGGACCCTCCGTATGGGCTGCCGCCCGCTTCTGTGCCTGATTCAAATCAAACTCCTGCCTCCAGCTTTTGGACCGCTTCACGGATCCTCCTTAAGGATTCTTCTTTTCCAAGGACCTCCATGATCTCCGTAGCGCCTCCCGGAGTGTTCTGCTTTCCAGAAACCGCTGTACGGATAGGCCACATCACATAGCCGATCTTAACGCCCTTTTCCGTTACATACCCCTTCAATGTCTCAAACAGCGCGTCATTGCCGTAATCCTCCTGCGCTTCCAGTACAGGAAGCAGATCCTTCAATACTGTAAGCGAGGTCTCCGGCGTGGACTTCATCTTCTTATGCGTATACATGGCAGTGTCATATTCCGGCACTTCCTCGAAGAAATCGATCTGCTCCCGGATATCCGTAAAGGTCTCGATCCGGGTCTTTACCAGCGCCGCGATCTTTTTCAGGTCAAAGTCCTTCGAGATCACTTCCCGGATATACGGCTCGGCCAACTCGAAAAAGCGCTCCTCGTCCATGGCTTTGAGGTATTCTCCGTTCATCCATTTCAGCTTCACCGTGTCAAAAACAGCCGGCGATTTGCTCATATGGGTATAGTCAAATGCCTCCACCAGCTCCTGAAGCGTGAAGATCTCCCGGTTGTCAGAAGGACACCAGCCCAGCAGCGACACGTAATTGACAACAGCCTCGGATACAAAGCCCTGGTCGATCAGATCTTCATAGGAGGAATGTCCGCACCGCTTGCTCAGCTTCTTATGCTCTTCATCAGTGATCAGCGGACAGTGCACATACACGGGAATCTCCCAGCCGAACGCTTCATACAGCCTGTTGTACTTGGGCGCGGAGGACAGGTATTCATTGCCCCGCACCACATGGGTGATGCCCATCAGATGGTCGTCGATCACATTTGCGAAATTATAGGTCGGATAGCCGTCTGACTTGATCAGGATCATATCATCCAGTTCCTGATTGGGCACCGTGATATCCCCGTAGATCTCATCATGAAAGGTCGTCTCACCCTCATTGGGAACATTGAGACGGATGACCCAGGGCTTTCCGGCCGCAAGGTTGGCCTCTACCTCTTCCTTCTTCAGTCCCAGGCAGTGCTTGTCATACACCACGATGTCCGTACCGTCCTCAGAAACCGAGGTCCGCAGGGAATCCAGACGTTCCTTATCGCAGAAGCAGTAATAGGCATCCCCCTGCTCTACCAGCTGCTCCGCATATTTCAGATAAAGACCTGAGGCCTGCCGTTCACTCTGCACATAAGGTCCGGCGCCTCCGTCCTTGTCGGGACCCTCGTCATGAATGAGCCCGGTCTTTTCCAGTGTACGGTAAATGATCTCCAATGCCCCTTCCACAAACCGCTCCTGGTCAGTGTCTTCAATCCGGAGGATAAAATCTCCTCCTTCATGCTTTGCGATCAGATATGCATAAAGTGCAGTCCTCAGATTCCCTACATGCATTCTCCCTGTAGGGCTGGGGGCAAATCTTGTCCTTACTTTTTTCATCTCTCATATCTCCAATTCTTCTTTATCTCCAATTTACGTCGCTCTGCACGCCACCTTATTATAGAACAACTTGTGGAAATGTTCAATAAACAAATACACTTATCCTGAATTTTATCTTGTAAATGTTACCGCATAGCCTGCCAGAAGTTCTTCGTACACCTGAGAACCTGCCTCAGAAACCACGATCTGGATTCCGCTTCCGCCGGAGCTTCCAAATACATTTTCTCCAAAGGAAAGAATACCGCACTCCCTCACATCCAGCATAGAAATAGAGGTTCCTTCAAAAGCCCTGCCTGCGATCCTGGTCACAGACGGAGGCACTGAATAGCCATCCATCCAGGCAGCAGGAAACGCCATCAGCACAGACATCGTACTGTCAAACAAAACTCCGGAATCGCTTGTAACGCCTGCATTTCCGCTTTCCACTTCGATCCATTCCAGAAAATTCAGCCCGGAAAGGGCACCTTCTTCAATCACCGCGGTCCCTGCCGGTATATACAGTTCCAGGATCACCGCACTGCATCCGGAAAATGCACCGCTGCGGATACCTGTACACCCGGACGGAAGCGTCAGACATCCATCCGGAATTTCTGCATATTCCGGCAGAAAGCCATAAAGCATTCCCGCCTCATCCAGCAGAAAACAGGAAGCGGTCCCATCCGTACCATCCATATCCTCCCCCGGCCCCGGCGGTATGTCCTCTGTCTCATCGGTATCCTCCCCCGGATCCGACGGTATGTCCTCTGTCTTATCGGTATCACCAATCCCATGGTCTGGTACGATCGGATCCGGTAAGGCATCTTCCGGTTTGGACGGATCAGCAGGCGGAATCTCCGGTATTACAGTATCCGGATTCGAAGGCTCCGGCAGGATCACCTGCGGCGGTATGAGCTCGTCCTTCTCTTCTCCTGATACAGCGATATCCTCTTTTGGTTCAGTCACCTCTGTATGGGCCAGATCATCTGTTTCATCCACGTCCGGCTTTTCAGCAGGGATCACCTGCTCTATAACATCTGGATAACCCGATGGCTTCTCCTGAAAAATGGAATCCGGAATATTTTCAAACGGTTCTTCTTTTATCAAACATTCTTCTCCGGCAGCTGCCGCATATGGCAATTTCAGGCTCGGATCCGGTATAGCCGCCTCCGAAAGAAGCTTGTCTGATACCGCTTCATTCTGTGAAACCGAATCTTTTAGAGACAGTTTTTTCTTATCTGATACGGCCGTTTTTTCCGCTTTGACCAGCTTCTCTTCTTCCTTATTGTCTCCGGCATCCTTTCCCTCAGTCTCTGTCCCCGGTATGATCGGAGCGTTCAGGAAATCTTCTGCCCGATTCTGTAAATCCGGACTCCCTGCAAAAACAAAAGCCAACAAAATAATCAGAATCACTGCTGCATTACGAGCCGGTATCTGCCGGCTGCCAATAGCGGATTCTGACCTCATTACCTCATCCATCTTCAGTTACCTGTCCTTTCTTTATCCCTCCTGGGAGCAATTCTCCTGTCATTGATCTCAGAGAACCGTTTAAAACGCCGTTTCGGATTATATAATAAAATAAAGGAATGCCGCAATCATCTGCAACATACCATTGCAGATGTGCAACATCCCCTTGCGTCTCATTTTCTCTACATCAGGGTATTTCCGTCTATACGTGAATCTCTGCCTTGACGCCGAGAACTTCTTTGTTTTTTTCCAGAAGCGGACGGATCACCTTTTCCAGATAGGCATCCACCTGCTCCCTTGCACGTCCCACATATTTCGCCGGATCCATGGTCTGTTCCAGCTCCTCCAGGCTCAGGTTGAAGGCCGGATCCTCCGCGATCAGCTCCAGGAGGTTGTTGTCCATTCCCCGCTCTTTTACATTTTTTCCTGCTTCCATGGAAAGCTCCCGGATCCGCTCATGAAGCTCCTGCCTGTCGCCGCCTGCCTTCACCGCGTCCATCATGATGTTTTCCGTTGCCATGAACGGCAGCTCCGACGTCAGCCGCTTCTCGATCACCTTGGGATAGACCACCAGGCCGTCCACCACGTTCAGGCACAAATCCAGGATCCCGTCGATGGCCAGAAAGCCCTCCGGCACGCTCAGCCGCTTGTTGGCCGAATCATCCAGCGTCCGCTCAAACCACTGGGTTGCGGATGTAATGGCCGGATTCAGCGCGTCAATCATCACATACCGTGACAGGGAAGCGATCCGCTCGCTGCGCATGGGATTCCGCTTATAGGCCATCGCCGAGGAACCGATCTGGGTCTTTTCAAAGGGCTCTTCCACTTCTTTTAAGTGCTGCAGAAGCCGGATGTCGTTGGAGAGCTTGTGGGCGCTGGCAGCGATCCCGGCCAGCACATTCAGGACTCTGGTATCGGTCTTTCTGGAATAGGTCTGCCCGGATACCGGATAGCATGCCGCAAATCCCATCTTCTCCGCGATCATTGGGTCGATCCTGTCGATGGTCTCCTGGTCTCCGTCGAACAGCTCCAGGAAGCTAGCCTGCGTCCCGGTGGTTCCCTTGCTGCCCAGCAGCTTTAAGCTGCCCAGCACATGATCCAGGTCTTCCAAATCCATCTCAAATTCCTGCATCCAGAGGGTCGCCCGTTTTCCCACAGTGGTGGGCTGGGCCGGCTGGAAATGGGTGAATGCCAGGGTGGGCTGGGCCTTCTGCGCATCCGCAAATTTTGCCAGCTCCGCGATCACATTGACCAGCTTTTTACGCACCAGCTTTAAGGCTTCCGCCATCACGATGATATCCGTATTGTCTCCCACATAGCAGGAGGTGGCGCCTAAGTGGATGATCCCCTTGGCCTTCGGGCACTGCACCCCGTAGGCATAGACATGGGACATCACATCATGGCGGACGATTTTCTCCCGCTCCCTGGCCACATCATAGTTGATATCCTCCGCGTGGGCTTTCAGTTCCTCGATCTGTTCCTCGGTAATGTTCAGTCCCAGTTCTTTTTCCGTCTCGGCAAGGGCAATCCACAGCCTCCTCCACGTCCGGAACTTTTTGTCCGGTGAAAAAATGTACTGCATCTCCTTGCTGGCATACCGCTCGGAAAGCGGGCTCACATAACGGTCCGTACTCATGTTATTATCCTCCTTCTATATATGTAACCTGTTACTCGAATGCATGGCTGATGTCGTGGTCCGGCACCTTCATGGGATAATGCCCGGTAAAACAGGCATCGCAGTATCCCAGCTCCCCGACCATCGTTTTCAGCTTCCCGACCTCCATATATCCTAAAGAATCCGCCCCGATCATCTCCCGAATCTGCTCCGTCGTATGGGAATGGGCGATAAGCTGCTCATTGGACGGCACGTCCGTTCCAAAATAGCAGGGGTACAAAAAGGGCGGCGAACTGATCCGCACATGGACCTCCACTGCGCCCGCCTTTTTCAGCATCTTGATGATATTGGCGCAGGTGGTTCCCCGGACAATGGAATCATCCACCATCACGATCCGTTTTCCCCGGACTACCTCCGGGATCACATTCAGCTTGATCTTCACACTGGATTCCCGGTCGCTCTGCTTCGGCTTGATAAAGGTGCGGCCCACATAGCTGTTTTTGTGAAATGCCATCCCATAGGGAATCCCGGAATGCTCCGAATATCCCTTGGCCGCCACCAGTCCGGAATCCGGCACGCCCACCACCAGGTCTGCCTCCACCGGATAGGATTCGGCCAGCGCCTTCCCCGCCAGGATCCGGGAATGATAGACATTGACCCCGTCCAGGGTGCTGTCTGTCCGCGCAAAATAAATATATTCAAAGATACACCTTGTCTGCTTCTCAGACGGCACTGCCATACTCATATCAGAGATCACACCGTCCTTCGTAAAGCTGACGATCTCTCCCGGCAGCACATCCCGCACGAACTCCGCCCCGATGGCCGCAATGGCGCAGCTCTCGGATGCCAGAAACCAGGTATGGTCCCGTTTCCCGATACAGAGCGGCCTTAAGCCTCTCGGATCCCTTGCCCCGATCATCTTCCGGGGACTGCTGACCACCAGCGCATAGGCGCCCTGGATCTTCTTCATGGCATTCTTGACCGCGTCCTCCGCCTTTTTCACATTCAGACGTTCCCTTGCAATATGGTAGGCGATCACTTCGGAATCAATGGTGGTCTGGAAAATGGCGCCCGTATATTCCAGCTCTCTCCGAAGCTCCACGGCATTGACCAGATTTCCATTGTGGGCGATCGCCAAGGTCCCCTTTACATAATTGATGACAAGAGGCTGCGCGTTTTCCACCCGGGTGCCGCCGGCCGTAGAATACCGCACATGGCCCACCCCCAAGTTGCCCTTGAGCTCTTTCAGGGCTTCCTCGTCGAACACGTCGTCCACATGTCCGAGCCCCTTCTTGGACAGAACCTTGCGCTGTCCGAAGGTATCGGTCACCGCGATCCCGCAGCTCTCCTGCCCCCGGTGCTGTAGCGCGAACAGCCCGTAATATACCGAAGCGGCCACATCGCCTCCCTCCATATCATAGGCTCCGAATACCCCGCACTCCTCCCCCAGACCGGTGGATATTTTTTCAAATTCACTCATAAATGAACACCTTCTCTTTAGAAACCTTGTAGTTATACTCACAGCCGGTGAAATCTGGCGCGCAGTATATCGTTCACTCCTGATCCGTGCATCCTGCTGCACGGTCACAGGCATAAGGACCTGTTTCATCTCCACGATTATAATACATGCCCTCATGAAAATCAATACGGAAAACCTGCTGCATACCTGCAGTTCCTGGCCATCATCCCTGTGTAAATCTTGATAAAAACTGCCGTGTCCGCTCCTCCTTCGGATGTTCAAACACTTGCCGGGGATCCCCCTGCTCCAGGATGATCCCATCGTCCATAAAGATCACCTGATTCGCCACATCCCGGGCAAATGCCATCTCATGGGTGACGATGATCATGGTGGTATTCTGATCCGCCAGCTCCCGGATGACTCTCAGAACCTCTCCCGTCAACTCCGGATCCAGAGCCGAGGTGGGTTCGTCGAAACAGAGGATATCCGGCTGCAGTGCAAGCGCCCGGGCGATCGCCACACGCTGGCACTGGCCTCCCGAGAGCTGATGGGGGTAATTGTTCTTCCGGTCGGAAAGTCCCATCTGATCCAGCAGGGTTTCTGCCTGTCCTGCGATTTCCTCGTGGATCTCCTTTTTTTTCGCCTTATAATCCGGCTGCTCCTTTGCCAGCAATTCCTTCGCCAGCATAACATTTTCCATGGCCGTATACTGGGGAAACAGATTGAAGGACTGGAACACCAGTCCGAAATGGAGCCGTTTCCTGCGGATCTCCGATTCCTGCATGGTAAAGGCATCGCCCGCGTCAAATAAAACCTCCCCATTGACACGCAGCACCCCCTTGTCCGGCCTCTCCAGGAAGTTCAGGCACCGAAGCAGCGTAGTCTTCCCGCTTCCCGAGGAACCGATGATGGAAACCACCTGTCCTTTTTCCAGGGAAAAGCTGATGTCTTTGAGTACCTCCGTGCGTTCAAAGGATTTGCAAATATGTTCTACTTCTAAAATCGGCATCGTCTCTCTCCTCCCCTATCTGAAATAATCCAGCTTCTTTTCCAGCCGTCCCAGCAGCATGGTCAGGATCCCGTTCCAGATCAGATAATACACCGCTGTAAAAAACAGGGGCCAGATGGCGCCGGAAATTCCCTGAGATCCCTTCATGAAAGCCTGTCCCGCCCAGATGATCTCCTGCAGCGCGATGATCCGCGCCAGGGACGTATCCTTGACCAGCGTAATGATCTCGTTGGAGATGGGCGGAACGATCCGTTTGATCATTTGCAGCAACGTGATCTTGAAAAAGATCTGGCTCCTGGTCATTCCCAGCACCAGGCCCGCTTCCTCCTGTCCCACGGGAACGCCCTGGATGCCGCCCCGGTAGATCTCGGAAAAATAGCAGGCATAATTGAGGATAAAGGACACCGACGCCGCCAGGAACCTTCCGCCCTCGCCGCCGCCCCAGATGGGATTGTGCAGCACAAGGCCGGGAAAATAATAGATGATCAGTAGCTGGATCATCAGCGGAGTCCCCCGGATGATCCAGACAATGATCTTGGTGAGTAAGCTCAGCGGCTTAAACCTGGACATGGATCCGAAGGCGATCACCAGGCCAAGCGGAAACGCGCCGATCAGGGTCACAAAAAACAGCTTCAGGGTCTGTATAAAGCCGACGTTCAGGGCGCGGATGACGATCGGCATCTGTTCTAAAATCAATTCCATGTATGTATCCTGCTTTCTCTTTCTAAAATCCAAAATGTATCATATAGTCCGTTCAGCCGCTCCCATACAGAAAGCCTGCCACTGGCAGCCTTTCTGCATACGATGGTATTCACAAAACCATGCCTTCGGCATTCTCCGCTGCTTCGCAGCTTATTTTTGTTCATAAACGGGCGCTCCCTCAGAACACAGACAGCCTGACAAATTCGTGCGTGCGCGATTTGTCCGTCTGACTGTGTTCTGGCTGAACCATTACACTAAAAAGAGAGAACGGCCTGCCCGCTCTCTCCCAATTTTTTTCCAACCGTACAGCTGGAATTTTTCTCAGGACTGCTCTACAATGGCAGCATCCACTCCATATTTTTCGGCAATCTCCATCATACTGCCGTCCCCGTAGCTCTCTGCGAAGAAGTCATTGAGGGCAGCCGCAAGGTCGGAGCCTTTCCGGAAGCCGACGCCGTATTCTTCACTGTTCAGCCCTACCGTATAGGTCAGGTCCGCATAGCCGGTTCCCTCTCCTACCATGGCTGCCGCCATCAGGGAATCGATCACAGCCGCGTCCGATGTGCCGGAAGCCACTTCCATCAGCGCGTCGGACTGCGCCTTCACAGCCGTATACTCCAGTTCCAGCCCGCTGACCTGCTCTTCGCCGGCGCTTCCTGCTTCCACGGCAAAGGTCAGGTCCTTTAAGCTGTCCTTATCCTGATACTTGTCCGCCACATCCGAGGGTACGATCACGATCTGCGCATTGTTACAGTATGCTTTGGAGCATTCCATGGCGCTGGTCACCTCGCTGGTGAGCGTCATGCCGTTCCATACGCAGTCAATCGTCTTGCCGTCCAGCTCCATGATCTTGTTGTCCCAGTCGATCTCTACAAATTCTACCTCAACGCCCAGGCTTTCGGCAAATGCTTTTGCCATGTCCGCGTCAAATCCGATCCATTCTCCGCTCTCATCCTTATAGTCCATGGGTTCAAATTCCGTGATCCCTACGACCAATGTACCCTTATCCTTCACATTAGCCAGATCACTGTCTGCATCAGAGGCATCCGAACTGTCCTCTTCCTGACTGTCCTGGCTTTCCGCCTGGCTGTCTGCCGTATCTCCACTGGAATCTCCGGAATTGTCAGAATTGCCGCATGCCGCCAGTGAAAAGACCATTGTCAGCGTCAACATCATGGTAATCAACTTTTTCATTTTCATCTTCTCCTTATTGTATCGTTTTCATCTAAAATGCCGCTGTGCATCAAAGCACCTGCTTCGGACCCAAAAAACCCGTCCTCCAGCAATCACTTTCTTATATTAGCAGTTTACCAGATTAAAGTCAACCAAAAAATAAGTCTTCTATCTGATTTCTTCCTGCATTTTTTTCATTTTCAATTCAGGTATAAAATACCTTCATTTACAAATAATAGAATCACGACAGAATTTGCAGATGGAGGTAATACAGAATATGAAAGCTACAGGAATTGTACGCAGAATAGATGATCTTGGCAGAGTTGTGATTCCAAAGGAGATCCGCCGGACACTCCGCATCCGCGAGGGCGATCCGCTGGAGATCTTTACCGACCGGGAAGGGGAAGTGATCCTGAAAAAATATTCCCCCATCGGGGAGCTCAGTGCCCTGGCGAAACAGTATTCGGAAAGCCTGGCGCAGACCATGAACTGTACGGTGTGCATCACGGACACGGATCAGATCGTGGCGGCAGCCGGAAACGGAAAGAAGGATCTCCAGGATAAGTATATCAGCAAGGATCTGGAAAAGGTGATCCAGCAGAGGGAGCATATCCTTGCAAAAGCAGACAGCAATAAATTCATCCGGATCGCAGACGGAGACGTGGACTTCCAGGAAGAAGCCGTATGTCCGATCCTGTGTGAAGGGGACGTGATCGGTTCGGTGGTATTTTTGAACCGGGATGAGAAGAAAAAGATGGGCGAGACAGAGCAGAAGGTCGCCATGAGCGCGGCGGGCTTTCTGGGACGGCAGATGGAGCAGTAAGCCTGACTCGTGATGATGCCGCTTACGTACCGGCTGAATACCTTGCAGCAATATACCAGTAAATCGTAAACAGCTGCCAAAAAATACAAATCTGACAGGCATGCAAAGGGTGGGGATACCTTCCGTTAAAAATCCATGTTCCCGCGGGACACACGGACTTTTTTCGGTAAGGTATCGCCTGCATCCCTTAGGGACAGTTCCTTCGTGTATGCTCCCGCGGAACAGGCAGCTTTCTTCGATAAAGTATCACCTGACATTCCTGAGTATGTCTTCTCTGAACAGACGCACTTCCGCCGGCAAGGCAGTCATATTTCTCCCAGGATATTCATAGACTGTATCAGTAGATACCGGTAAAGGTGGAATGGGAGGAGAAAGTATGGATAAAAAAAAGAAAGGGCAGGAGATCGAAAACGGATTGATCTGGATGCTCAAATCATTGTTGTGCGCTTACATAATCAGCGGTCTGCTGCTGTTGTTCCTGACGTTTTTGCTTTATAAATTCAACATTGACGAAGGCAAGGTGGCCGCAGGGATCATCATGATCTATGTCATATCCACGTTTCTGGGCGGATTTATAATTGGGAAATTGTCCGGAAACCGGAAGTTTCTGTGGGGGCTGACCTGCGGCATCCTTTATTTCGCACTTCTTTTGCTGGTGTCCCTGGGAGTTTACCGCTCCCTGCAGGGAAACGGAGCTAATGTGGTAACGACGTTTCTGCTCTGCGCCGGAGGCGGAATGCTGGGAGGAATGGTATCGTAGCGAAAAGATAATAGGGATTTATGGCTGCATGCTGTTCATCCCATTCCGATCACCATTCCCAGAATATAGGGAATCAGCCAGATTGCCCAAACAGCAATACTGAACCTGTGAAAGTTCTTTGCTGAATCTTCATTATTTTTTACCAGAACAACCGTCGCCCATACGGCATGTACGATCATTAGGCAGATCGCAAGCATTCCAGTTACACCGTGCAATGATAATTTACCCGAAAACATGGAACGCTCTGCGATCTGTCCCATCAAAGCGGTTCCCGTTGTATCCATGCAAAGCCCAAGCCAAAAGAATACCAGATGCATTCTTTTCAGTCTTTTACTTCGATGCTCTGACCACACACCGATGGTATAGAACACTAACGCCAATGTGATCGTGATGATCGCAGCTATCAATTTTCCTGTCATTTGAAAACACTCCTTCCATGGTTATTTCCGCGTTTCCTTCTTCATTACAAAAGATTTGTTATCGATTGCCCGCATCGTAGCCAAAATCCCATCCAGATGATCGTACTCATGCTGGATCAGTTCGGACATATCATCATCCATATGCATTTCCTGTTCTTCCCAATTTTCATCCATGTAATGTAAAATACAATGGCGGCAGCGCCGAACCCGGACCAGCAGATTTGGAAATGGCATGCAGTTATCCATCTGCTCCTCTCCTTTCACCATTTTCCAGACGGCACTTTGGATTTGCTGCCCTCCGGACCAAAGTGATTATATAATATCTATATCGGTTTTTCAACAGAAACTCTGATATTGGGCCAGTTTTACCTTGAAAACCGCGCTTTATTCTGCTAAAATCAGAAAGAATAAAAAAGCACACAGGATGGAGAGATTTTTATGAGTCTGACGATACCCATTGAGACCTCCGCACGTCACATCCATTTGTCGCAGGAGGACTTTAAGACACTGTTCGGCCCCGATGCCGAGCTTACTTATGTAAAAGAACTGAGCCAGCCGGGACAATATGCCTGTCAGGAGCGGCTCACTGTTGTCGGCCCGAAGGGGAGCTTTGAAAATGTGATCGTTCTCGGTCCCTGCCGTTCCAAAACCCAGGTGGAGGTCTCCGTAACCGACAACCGGAAGCTGGGAATCCCCAGCGTGATCCGCCAGTCCGGGGACATCAGCGGCACCCCGGGATGCACCCTGGTGGGTCCCAAAGGCCAGGTGGAACTGACAGAGGGCGTCATTGTAGCAAAGCGCCATATCCATATGACCCCGATCGACGCGATCCGAGCCCACGTAAAGGATAATGACATTGTATTCGTGATCACCACAAGCTTCGAGCGTTCCCTGATCTTTTCAGACGTGGTGGTCCGTGTCAGCCCTTCCTTTGCCCTCGCCATGCATGTGGATACAGATGAGGCAAATGCATTTGCCAATGAGGACAATCCTACCGGTGTGATCTTAAAGCTGTTCGACGGACACACCTACAGCCTGCAGTCCTGGGCGGAGGAGCTGCAGTCGGGGATCAACCGCTGACCCGCCCGATTCTGTCTCAAAATAAAAAAACACTCGAAATAAGGAGGATGCTATTATGAGCAAAATTGAAGAAGTAAGAAAAGATATGGTCACTGCCATGAAGGCCGGTGAGAAGGAAAGAAAAGCCACATTGTCCGCGCTTCTGACCGCATTGAAGAACAAGGCCATCGACAAGCGTGCCGATCTGACCGAGGAGGAAGAGGTACAGGTCATCTTAAAGGAGATCAAGCAGACAAAGGAAACTCTGGACACCACTCCGGCGGACCGCACGGATATCATAGAGGAATGTACCAAACGTCTCTCTGTATTGGAAGAATACGCGCCGAAAATGATGGATACTGAGGAGATCAAGGCTGTTATCCAGGAGGTATTATCCGCTCTTGGAATTGATGCTCCGACCGCAAAGGACAAAGGCCGGATCATGAAAGATCTGATGCCGAAGGTGAAGGGAAAGGCTGACGGGAAACTGGTCAGTGAGATCGTTGCCTCTTTCTTACAATGATCCGCATCATTCTTGAGGAAAGGAATCATCTGAAATTATGTTTATACTGATTTTTAACCAGCTTGTGAAAATGCTTTTTATAATGATTCTCGCATTCCTCTGCTACCGGCTGAAGATCATCAACCAGGAAGGCAACCGGAACCTGTCCAGCCTCCTGCTGACCATTGTCAATCCCTGTCTGATCATTACCGTATTCCAGACAGACTATGATACCAGCCTGGTGCAGGGACTGCTGGTTTCCTTTGCCACCGCCACAGCCGCGCATGTGATCGCGATCACGGCCGCCCACTTTCTTGTCCGCGAAAAAAATAACCCTGATTTTGAGATCGACCGTTTCGCGGCAGTTTATTCCAACTGCGGATTTATCGGGATCCCCCTTGTGAACAGCGTCCTCGGCGCAAAGGGGGTTTTCTTTCTGACCGCATATATGACGGTATTCAACGTCCTTTCCTGGACCCACGGCCTGGTGCTGCTGGAAGGAAAGTTTTCCTTGAAGAAGCTGAAGCAGGGGCTTATGACACCCATCGTCGTATGTACCTTTATCGGGGTCATCCTGTTTTTCCTGCAGATCCGGATTCCCACTCCGCTCCTTGATTCCATGAATTATATTGCGGATATGAATACCCCTCTTGCCATGATGATCGCCGGACTTTCCGTTGCACAGGCGGACCTGAAAAAAATATTTTCCCATTTGCGCATTTACTGGGTCAGCTTTTTAAAGCTGTTCGTCGTACCACTTGCCGTGCTGGTGTTTCTTGCGCTGCTCCCGCTTGACCGGGAAGTCGCGTACACGACCCTGATCGCGTCCGCATGCCCGACTGCGACCACCCTGACCATCATGTGCATCCGCTTTAAGCGCAACTATACCTATGCATCGGAAATTTTTTCTTTCACTACCGTACTGTCGGTCATCACGATCCCGATCATCACATTTATCGCGGATTTTCTCCTATAAGCAGAGAGCAGCAAAAAAGGATCCCGCCTGAGGGTTCTTTTTTTGCTGCTATGTCAGATGTTTGTGTTTATGAAAAGTTATTTCCTAACTTACCGGGCGACGTCCACCTGCTCCGCAAAGGCATGGATTATGAGATGCCCTTGGGGTACACGGTTTTATTCACGTACAAGCGGGAAGGTCATGCAGTGAGGGCCGCCGCCTGCTTTCAGGATCTCTACCAGATCAACCTCTACCAGTTCCAGACCCAGCGCACGCAGCTTCTGATTCACGGTCACATTGTTCTTGACTACCATAACCTTGTCATTACCCAGTGCCTGTACGTTGCATCCATGTCTGAATACCAGTTCGCTGGGTACGTCAATGATCTCAAATCCGCGTTTCTTCAGCATCTTCAGGAAAAAATACGGAAGCTGCTCCGTTGCTGCAACACAAACCTTGTCCGCTACAATATTGAAGCACATGTCAAGATGTAGATTTTCCGGCGGACACGGAACCCCAATCACCTGATAGCCGAATTTTTCCATCTGCTCTCGCAGATTTCTGATCGCGTCAAAATTCGTCCTGTCCACCACACCGATGGCCAGCGTATAATCATCCAGGAACCAGAAATCCCCGCCTTCAAAGTTGCCAGAGCTACATCTTGCGATGATCGGCACTCCGATCTCTTTGAGCTTCGTCTCATAAATTTCCGACTCTTTCCGGCGGCAGGGTTCACGGAAATGTCCCATGATAGCCCCCTCAGCCACACAGCCGCCAAAATCACGCGCGAATACCATAAGCGGCTCATCCGGATCCGGAGTCACCTCTACAACCTCTACGCCGTTTGCCTTGTAGGCCGATACAAATTCGCCCCACTCACGGATGGCAGCCTGACGCTGTGAATCTGTCTCTCCTTTTTCAATCCAGTCACGAGAGATCTCATTGATTGGCTGCAGCTGAAGATAAGTCGGCGGACACACCATAACTTTCTTCAAAACACTAGTTGAATTTTTTACAAACATTATACTTCCTCCTACTTTTTTTGATTGTTTGTTATGATAAATGATTTATCATTCCATTTCCCTTGCCTCTCCAAGGATCATCTTCTTCTGCTCCTCCGTACTCAGACTCTTGTCACGCAGCTGGAACAGAACGATACCGATCAGGAAAAGTACGACTGTCAGAATATACTCGCTCGGCCAGATGATAGATCCCGGGCTAAACGGAAGCAGTACGGTTCCCAAAATGAAAATGCTGCAGATAATTCCAAATACTATAGTCACGTTTCCTCCTGGCATTTTTACCGGCCGTTCGATATCCGGGTACTTGCGCCGCATTACGACTGCTGAAAAAAACGTTAATATCCACATCACGATCGTCGCTACCGCCGTCACATCGATCAGCGGCAGGAACGTACCCTGCCCAAGGAACGGTGTGATCACCGCAAACGCACCAAGGAATAAAATACAGTTGATCGGTACTTTTTTCGAATTGAGCTTCTTGAACGCGGCAGGGATCAGCCCTACATCTGCAAGTCCATACATGATCCTGGATGCACCGTAAAGCGTTGAGTTCGACACACCGACAATCCCTACCAGCGCTGCGATCAGCAGTAATATGCCAAAAGCAGGTGTTCCTGTTGCAGATGTGATACCATCAATAAACGGAGCCACAAGACCCGTCGCTTCTGTCCATGGGATCAGACCGCTGATACTGATCACGACCAGCGCGTTAAGTGCTACACAGATCACAAGGCAAAGTACAAGCGCCAGTCCTGCTTTCTTTGCAGTTTTTCCATCCGCTTCCCCTGCACTCTTGGCAACAGTTTCCCAACCGGCGATCGTAAATGTCAGGACTGCCAGCAGGGAAAGTGAACCCTCTCCTGCAGATTTTGTAGCCGGTATCGTCAAATATTCCGGATTCATATGCAAGAAGCTGACAATAATTCCCAGCACAGTGAGAAGTACGATCACCGTAGTCAATACTTTGGAAATAAGCGCCGCAAAATTTGTCCCGTTTGATTGTATCGTAATAATACATATCGCCAAAGCCAATCCAATGATGATGGAGGGGATCGTGATCGGATAGCCTCCCACCTCATATAATGTCGGTGCCTGTTTCAAAACCGGGAATAAATAGCCTGCTACCTTCATAATGGAAATCGTCTCCCAGCAGAAGATAACGCCGTTCATAATAATCCCTGCCCATGCTGCCATAAAACCGCCGAATTTTCCGAATGCCATATAAGAATACACCAGTTCACCTCCGGAAAGCGGAAACATTGGAATCACTTCCAGGTAGGCAAAAGCCAGCGGTAATTCTACGATCAGACAGAGTATCAACGCCAGTACAACATTCCATGGTCCTCCTGCCCTGTCAAGCCATCCTGCTGTCAGAAGCAGCCAGCTCGTCCCGAACATACAGCCAATTCCCATTGCCAGTAATCCAAAAAAATTAATGGAGCGATCCATTTTCTCATTCGTTTTCTTTTGATCCATAAAAAACCTCCTCTACTCTCAAAAAATTATTTTTGCCATTAAGACCGCCACACAAAGGGAAATGACCGTTCTCATCAAGAAAATGACAATCAACTTCCAGAGAGGCAGTTCAAATATCTCGCGGTTTTTCAAAATAATAGATCCTGTTTCCGTCATATAGATCAGCTGCCCTATAGAAACACTTCCTATAATGAATCGGGTCATCTGGCTCGTAATGCTGCTTCCTGCAACAGCAGGCAGATACATGTCAATAAAACCCGTAAGCAATGCCGGAGCCGCTGCTGTAGCCTCAGGAATTTCGAGCAGTGCCAGTATCCATTTCACGGGCATGGAAATCACCTGGATTACCGGCGTATATACAGAAACCATGAGAAGCAGAGTTCCATACGCCATCATTGTTGGAAATACTGTGATCAGAAAATCCAGCGCCGTCTGATTACATCTCTTGATAATATGTCCAAAATCCGCTTCTCCGGCCTTGTCCGCCCCGCATTTCACAGCCTGCCAAAACAGATGTCCCTTTTCTCTTGTATCATACCGCTTCGGCGCTTCCGGATTATAGGTATCCGCAATTTGATTCAGCGGCCAGATTCTGGGTAGAATCAGCGCGCAGAGAATCGTTGTGATCGTTATGCTCAGATAATACGGGCCAAATTTATCAATGATGCCCAGTGTCCTTGCAACGATCGTACAAAAGGAAATGGATACGATGGAAAAACAGCTCGCGACAACTGCTGACTCCCTTTTTGTATAATAGCCCTCTTGATACTGCATTTTTGTCACAATGACACCGAACGGACCATTCCCAACCCATGAGGCCATACAATCAATGGCGGAATTTCCCGGCAGTGTGAACACAGGACGCATCACATTTTTGATCAGTGTGCCGACGAAATCCATCGCTCCGAAATCCATCAAAAATGAAAACAGGTAAAAGGAAACGATATGCCATGCCGCAAGCGTCAGCATCAGGCTGTACAGCGTACCGCCGGTTGCGCCTGATATAATAAATTCAGGTCCAATCTGAAAAGTACACATAATAAAAAATACGGTTCCAAGTATGCGTATCACCAGCTTAAACGAAGTCAGTTCATAAGATTCCTTTAGCAGCGGATTCGTATTCAGTGCTTTGATCGGTCTGAACCAGTGTATGACTGCCAGGATCGTCCCGGCTGCAAATATTGCAGACAATACATAAGGGAGGACCGGCCCGATGACCGATGTAATGCCATTGGCGATCACTGCAATCAGCAGATCACTGTTTCCATTCATCTTGACCGGTATCAAAAATAATATAATTCCAATCAGAGAACACCCCACAAATAAAGAAACATTTTTGATATACCTCGTATTTTTTTCATTCATCACCAGTCCCCCCTTTATAGTTAGAGCAAAATCATATGTATTTGACCAAATTATATTGTAATTTACCGCATCTTCCGCAAAAGCTCTGTAACTATTTAAAGCGCTACTGCTGCAAGAATTCCTTTCATTGCGTGCATACGGTTTTCACCTTCATCGAAGATCACAGACTGCGGGCATTCCATCACTTCATCCGTTACTTCCTCTCCGCGGTGTGCCGGCAGACAGTGCATAAAAATTGCTTCGCTGTCAGCCTTTGCCATAGCATCCATTGTAATCTGGTAAGGCGCGAACATTTTATGGTATTTGTCAATCTCTTCCTGGCTATGTCCCATTGCATACTGTGTCATGCCGTATACGATATCAGACCCACGCAGTGCTTCATCAAAGTCCTGCGTGACCGTGATCTTGGAGCCTGTCTTCTTTGCTCTCTCCTGAGCCATCTCCCAGATTGCCTGATCCGGGAACATTCCTTCCGGGCACGCAATGCTCATATCCATGCCAAAGTCTGCACAGAACAGCATCGTGGTATTGCATACATTGTATGGATTGCCTGCATAGCAAAGCTTCAATCCCCTCATTTCGCCCTTCTTCTCGATGATCGTCATAATATCGGCGATCCCCTGTGTAGGATGTGCGAGGGATGTCAGCCCATTGATCACAGGATGCTTCATCCAGGATGCATATTCGTCTACAATCTCCTGTCCAAATGTCCGGATAAACAGACCGTCAAAATATCTGTCAAGAATCCTTGCGGTGTCCTTTAAGGGCTCCCCGCGGTTCGTCTGCAGTTCGTCCGGCCTTAGATAAATTGTAGTGACACCCAGGTCTGCTGCCGCACGCTGGAAAGCATTTCTTGTTCTGGTAGAATTTTTTTCAAAAAGGGCTGCCCATACCTGGCCTTCCAGATAGCGATGCGGCTCTCGTACCGTCCATTTACGCTTGAATTCAAGAGAAAGATCTACAATGTATTGAATCTCCTCCCTGTTAAGGTCTTTAAAACCTAAAAAGTCTCTGCCTCGAAAATAGTGTCTCATTTCTTATCTCCTCCTTTGGGTTTTTGTTCATTTCTATTTTCTGAATTTATTATAAAGTAGCCAAAAGGGAGATACAATTGTACTCAAGCACCTTGTTTCTGCCTCACTTTTGTACTTTTGCACATCCTGAATGTATACGAAAATTCTTGACTTTTATTTTCTGTTTTTCTACACTGAATATACAAAACATCAAAAAAAACAGGAGTATCTAGAAATGAATCTATTATTATCAGATATATTGAAGTTGGAAATCTTTAATGATTGTAAGATCATAGCAGGAAAAAGCTGTCTCGGCAATGAAGTTTCTTTCGCCACCGTCATGGATGTTCCCGACATTGTAGAATGGCTTCACGGTGGAGAGATCCTGCTGGCGGCAAAATTGTTCGACTCCTGCGCAAACGCCTCTTTTTTTGTCAGTCTGAAAGAAAAGTCAGTCTCCGCTATCATCACCAAGCCCAATTACGTCCTGCGCCTGGAACAGCCGCTCATTGACCTGTGCGAGACGATCTGTCTGCCCATCATCGTAGTCCCAAACGAAACCACATGGGGGGACATTTTAAATCCAATTACACAGCTGATCGCCGAGATCCAATACCAGGCCATCTACCAGTCACAGCTTTTCCACGCCTCCCTGATGAGTTTTATGATTGGCGGAGATTCACTCGAATGGTTATGTAATGATATCTATGAGAAGTTTCAAATGTCCATAGCCCTGACAGACAGTAATTTTGCCCTGCTCAGTTCCTCTTCAGACATTGTGTGGGAAAATGTCTTCGACATGTTTTCGCTCACCCAGGCCTCCTACACTGCAGTGTTAGGGACAAATATTAAAAGCAAAGGCATTCCTGGGTATATCTATACTAATGACTACATGCAAAGCATGGACAAAAAAGCCTTTATATTTCCTGTCGTGCAAAATCATATTTCCTATGGCTATATCTTTTATCTAGTTCCCTCCGGACACAAAGGTTTAAATCCTTCGGAAAGCATGAAGATCGACCAGATATCTCTTGTGCTCGCCCTGGACAATGTCAAGCAGCAGGAGCTCAACAATGCGGTTCGGAGATTTAACAACCTGTATCTCGACAAAATCATGCATACAGATTCCATCAGTCAGTATGAGCGTGCGAAAATCGAACATTCTTTAAACTGCCATCTGCATGAAAATTATTATATAGCCCTTGCCAACCGGATGGACGGGAAAGAAGATATCTATACACAGAGCATGAATGTGTCCCGCCTGTTTCGGAGGATTGCAGGAGATTCCGGATATTTTAATGATATCCTCTGCTTTGAGCGGGCGACCTACCTGGTCTTTTTTGTTCCGGCAGACTGCGCCGATATCCAGAAATATATTGACCGTTTGTATGAGGTATGCAAAAAATATACCGCTACCACAAAGATCGGCATCAGTGAGACCACCCATAATCAGTTTCTCAGAGCTTACAACCAGGCATTTCAGACGTTGCAGTATATCGAGACATATGGCAGAAAGCACTGTAGCTTCTATTCAGAATTGGGAATCCTGCGATTTTTTATGGACAAATCCGGCAGCCTGGATATGGATTTTCTGCTTGAGATGCAGAAGAAATATCTGATCCCGCTGGAGCAATATGATGAAAACAAAAACTCTCAGCTGAAAGAGACCATGATTAAGTATGTCCTGTCCAACTGCAATCCGTCCAGAACCTTGCAGGAGCTTTATATACACAAAAACACTCTATATGCGAGGCTGAAAAAGATAGAAAAACTATTAAATATCAGCTTTTCCTCCAATGACGACCTGCTCAATATCCAACTGGTAATCAAAGCAGACCAGCTTCATATTCTGGATAAAACTAACCGAATACTGGCAGAAACCTGAGACCTTTGGCAACTAAGCAGGCAGACATATGCGCATCTAAAGTGATTGTTTTTTGCACATGAGAACAAAAAAGCAGACAAACCGTTCCACCAAACTTATTTGATAGATCGGTTTGTCTGTTTCTATAGATTCCAGGGGATTCAGAAGCTATTTTTTTCTTCTATGCAAATGTAATGACTGTACCTGTCTTTCCTTCCAATGCCTCAACTGCTTTATCCAAGGAACTGATGATCGCCTTTTTGCCTGGATTGAAACGGACAAACTTCATCGCTGCCTCTACCTTCGGAAGCATGCTTCCTGACGCAAACTGGCCTTCCTCAATATATCTTCCTGCCTCTTCTAATGTCAGCGAAGAGAGATCCTGCTGTTCAGGTGTCTTGAAATGAATCGCAACCTTCTCTACTTCTGTCAGAATCAGCAGGATATCTGCATTCACCTCTTCTGCTAAAAGCTCCGCGGCAAAATCTTTATCAATCACAGCCGCAACGCCTTCTGTCGTTCCGTCCGCATTTTCAATTACTGGAATACCGCCACCGCCACAGGTAACCACAATGGTATCCTTCCACAGGGACTTCACTGCATGGATTTCTTTGATCTTTCTCGGGAGCGGAGAAGGGACCACTCTTCTCCAGCCACGACCTGCATCTTCTTTCATGGCATAGTCCTTTTCCTCCATAAGCGCTTTTGCTTCTTCCTCTGTATAGAAGGCGCCGATCGGCTTTGTAGGATTCTGGAACGCCAGGTCATTTTTTTCAACGACCATCTGCGTCACCAGAGTAACTACCGGAATATTACGGTTCCGTCTGCCCAAGGCATAAGTCAGCGCCTGCTGGAGATGATATCCTATGTACCCCTGGGACATGGCTCCGCATACATCAAAGGGCATGGGAGGGACCACATCCTTCGCTGCTTCCGAGGAGAGGATGATCCGTCCTACCTGCGGTCCATTTCCGTGAACCACTGCCATCTCATACCCTCTGCTGCTAATCTCTGCAATATACTCACATGTTCTTTTTACAACCTCCAGCTGGGCCTCTGCTGTCGGCTCGCTCTTTTTTGACTGTAATGCATTTCCACCCAATGCGATCACGATCCGTGTTCTGTCACTCATCTTTGTCACCAAACCTTTCTTTCATCTTTAAACAAAGTATAAGTCTCAGAATCACGCTTATCAATTGGACAACAATCCATTAAAATACATATTCGATGTGCATTTATACAATGACATCAGCCTCACAATCTGCATTTTCTGAAAAGCAATCAGAGTTTTTCTTCTTTTTCTCTTAAAATCTTTACGACATGTATCGTCTTATCATCTGCCGTAAATTTCACTTCCATGTCCGCATACCGCATCCCGTACAACCTTTCCGGATCCTGCTGATACGAGGGCCTTGGATCCTGTGCCAGAAGCTGGCAGATGATACGGCGCTCTTCCTCCGCCACATCTGCTCTCCATTCCATTGGAAAATCCACTTCCAGCTCATACTCCTTAACCCCGTCCGCAAAGCCTCCCTCTGCCTCCGGATGACTGTCCGCATAAGGCAGATACGGCTTGATATCCAGGATCGGAGTCCCATTCAGCAGATCCGCCCCCAGCACATGCAGCACCGGCCCCTCCGGGGTATCCAGCTCCACCTTTTCCAGCCGGACACAGGAGAGACCGATGGGATTGGGCCGGAAAGGAGATCGGGTGGCAAATACTCCCTTGCGGAGATTCCCGCCCAGACGCGGCGGCCGTACTGTCGGCGACCACGGTCTGCCCGCACTTTCCGAAAACACCCATAAAAGCCAGATATGCGAATAGTCCTCCAGTCCTCGGAAGGCTTCCGCCGCACGGTATTCCGGCTCAAATATGATCTTTGCCCTTGTATCCGCCAGCCCTCCCTGCCGCGGGATCCCGAACTTTTCCGGGAAACTGCCGCAGATATGCGCGATCGGATTCATTGTAACAATATTCCCCATTGGTTTCTCCCCTCCATTCCTCATAGCCCTAATGCACATTCACTGATTTTTCCGTGGGCAAAATACCAAAAACGCTACCTTTTGTCTATCTGTAAAATACAATATAACCAGCTTCTGTGGGATGGTCTGCAATGAAACCATCCCGTTCCTTTAACACCTGAAATGCGATCAGCAGATCAGCTCCGGCAGAGATAAAATTGACCATCATAGTCAAGAATGACACCGTACCGGGATATATAAAAATAAAAAGCACACTGCCGCCCCCCAATACGGTAAAAGGTGCAAGAACGCCAGCCAGATAGGCTCTTTTTTTCAATACTGCTTTACAGGCACAGCTCGGCATCAACGCATGAATGTTAAACCGAATGACATTCCAGCCTTTCCAGACGTGATCGTAACGTCTTTTTCTTGATAGCCTTTTTCATGTAAATCGGCTTTCATCCTTTCAAAATCTTCACTGTGATGATCCATCAGTGCATCCTTCTCTATAAGAAGAGCTGTGCAATAATGATCACAAACCAGACAACCAGCAAAAGACCATTGAGACGTGCCAGCAGACGAAGGACTCTGTTTTCCGGCAGCTCGCCTCCGAAGATGGGGTTTCCGGAATACAGACAGCTTGCAGCTATGATCAGACCGGAATAATTAGAAGCAATATTCGTATTTCCTCTGTAAATAGAAAGAAAATATCCCATAAAGGCAAGGAAAAGAGCCGTCAGCATTACCACGTGGTTGGATAAGATTGATTTTGTTTTCATAGTGAATACCTCCTGTTGTTGTTTTGTTATCTTGAAATCACTATAACAGACAGAAGGTCCATTTGTTCATTTTTTACGCGAATTGTCCGTTTGGCTTCATGAACGGTGGTTGGTCAGGGTGCAGCATGTAGCTTAAGCGGTCACATTCCTATTTTGCGTCCTGTTTTCTCTGTGCATTATACTCTGTTTTGGCTCTTCTGGACAGGGGGCATTCTTCTCCATTGTCCAGAATGACCGCCTGACGTTTCAGATCCACAGTCCGGATCCGGCTGCGGTTTACCAGAAACCCTCTGTGGCACCGCCAGAAATCCTCACCCATTTCTTCTGCAAAATGCTCCAGGCTGTTGTTAAATTCCAGCAGTTCATCGTCCAGATGCAGGCAGAGTGTGTGCTTAAATCCCAGCGCCTCGAAGTAAAGGATCGTGTCTACCGGGATGTGCCGGATGGTATCAAACAGCCGGATCGTACAGTATCTGCCATGCTTGGGCTGTTCACTGGCAAGCCGCTGCTGTACGCTTTCCAGGCATTCTCTTACCCGGACGGCCATTGCGCTGTCATCACCTTTTACGATATAATCCAGAGCTTCCAGCCGCAGACGGAAGGTTTCAAAAGCCAGATCATGATGCGCCGTGATAAATACAATAAACCCCCGCGGATCGTGAAGCCTCAGCTTCTGCGCCAGCTCCAGCCCGCTCATCCTGCCCGGAAAATCAATGTCAAGGAAGTATACCGCCGGTATGGTATCCCCTGTCTGCAGTTCCAATAATTTTTCCGGTGTATCTGCTATGCGGACAGGTCCCATATCCCCGTTCAATATGGTGATCTGGTTCGAAATGATGTGTTCCAGCCGGTCGGCCACCGGTTTTTCGTCATCACATATGTATATCGGTATCATTTGTCTCCTCCTGCGCACATCTGTAAAGCATATTTTTAATACCATTGTATGCAGAAAGGCTGCCGGCGGCAGGCTTTCTGTATGCGGGCAATTCCCGTATCGTTTTTTCATACGATCCTTTGCACTACGCCGCCGGAAGCCTCAGCTCCTGCACAAAATAACCGTCCTTTAAGTAGGTTCTCGCAACACAGCCCTTACATCTGGACACGATCCGCCGATAGCTTGTAAGCCCTGTCCCCCGGCCTTTTCCCTTTGTAGTATAGCCCTTCCGGGAGAGCGCGGACAGCTCCGGCGCCTGATCATAATTATTTGCAACTGCGATATACAGTTCTTTTTCTTCCTGAAGCAGAACGATCCGCACCGTTCCGGCCGTTTGAGGCGCAGCCTCCATTGCGTTGTCGATCAGGATTCCCAGGCTCCGGAGCAGATCCTCCGTTTCCATCACGACCTTGCTGTCCACCGGATAGAGCACCTCAAGCGCGGAATGGATCTCTCTTTTCCGCATATCCGCCAGCTTTGCGGTCAAAAGGCTGCGCAGAGGATAGAGCGTGATATGATTCAGCCCGTCCATCTGCTGGATCTCCTGCCCCAGCTTTTCATCGAAATAGCTGCTGGTCTTTCTCATAAACTCCTGAATCCCCGCAAGATCACCTTCCTGCGCCTGCAGGGTCAGACCGGAAAACAGATTCGTAAAATCATGACGGAAAGCGCGTATCTCCTGCTGCAGCTCCTCCAGGAGCTCCATATGTGCCTGATTCTGTGCGATCGTTTCCTCCTGCGCCCGGATCTTATCCTGTCCCGCGGCATACATGGCCAGGAACTGCACCCAGAACAGGGCGACTACAATGAGCGCAAAAAAGAATATGCTATAACCCACGCCCGGCGCAGTATCCGGATACAGCCAGTCCAATACCTGCCAGACACACATCAGCAGGAAGCTGAAAAGAAGCGTTCCCGCCGCCCATGATCTTCTGGAAAACAAATGTGAAAAATACCGGTAGAAGCTGCTTTTTCTCAGTATCCATACAACAACCGCGGCGATCGGCAGCACTGCCAGGTACGGAATAAAAATCGTAATAAACGTATACAGATACATTCCTCCGAATGTCGGGCTGTAATAAGCTGCCGCTTCCTGCAGCACAGAATTTGCCGTATAGGCAATAAAATCTCCCAGAAACGCGGCGGCCAGCCCCTGCCAGAAATCCGTCCCCAAAAAACGGCGCAATACAAGCGCCAGCACGATCGAATGCAGCAGATTCCCAATCGTGCCGTTGATAAAATTGAACACTTTTTCATACTCGTATGCGTCAGCCAGCGCATAAGCACCGACTATGCCTGCGAGAATCAAAGCATTTCCCAGCAGATAATAAATGGTATAGATCAGACAGGGAAGTATTTTCATCTTTTTCCCTAAAATCCCGGATGCCAGAGCATACAGCCCCACCCCGAAGCAGACAAGTGAGAAACCCACTGAAAACAACCGAAACGAAAGCGGCATAACCAAATCCTCCTGCTTGTATAATCTCCGTACATCATTATATATGATACTTTCAGACGGTGCAACACTGAAAAAATCTGTCCCTTTTATCCTGCTTTATGTGAGAACCAACATTATGCATATTTCCTCTTTCCGTATTGTTTCCTGTTCATTGCCGTATTTGTTCCTCAATCTGGAATTAATGGCTTTTTGGTAAAGCGATTTCCTCACTACTTTCTTTTGATAATACATAAATATTGCCTGTATCACAGGTAACAGACATTGCAGGTATATGACTGATCAATTCCTTGTTATTCCCGTCCTTGCCGCAGGAATACAGACATCCGCCGTCCGTCCTGGAAATATAATAGATTGACTGCTCATCCATGCAGAAATCATATGCAACTATATTTTCATAAGTGTAAGTTTCATTACTGGAAACGTCATATCTTGTTAAAACCCCCTGTTCATTTTTGTAAAAGATGCTTTCCCCATCGAATGAAATATTTCCGTTTACAGGAATATCGAGCTTTACAGTTTTTCTGGTATACCGGTTTACTTTTGTTATGCCATCATTGCCAATGAAAAACAGGTTATCGTCATTCAGGAAAAAAGCCTGGTGAAAATCCAGAAACTTCCATTTATCCCCCATTTCATAGTCAATGCCCAAAAGAGAACGCCCGGAATTAGTCATCTGCTCAAAGATTGTTTTTTCCTCAAAGGTATTCAGATTCAACTCTACAACCGACACTATCGTTACATTGCTGTTATAGTTTCCCACCCGGTTGATATAGCTTTCCATAACCGATGTGGTGTAATACAGATATGGCGGACACACATAAAGCGCACGTATTTCTTCTTCATCAGAAAATACCCCAAACATAGGGGAACGTGCTAAAGGATATGATTCCCCCGTGGAAGTATTTTTTAGAGAATAATCAAAATTCCCTGCATCCTGTATAATTTCATATCCCATACAGTCATACCCAAAGGGCACGCTGTAGCCTGCCGATGAATTATAGACAACGCTTCCCGTTTTTCCACGGCCTGAACATCCCGTCACTGCCAATGCCAGGCCAAACATGACAACGAAAGCCGCCCCACGCTTCTTTTGCCCTGATCTCATCAGCCATCTGTTAGAATTACGCCGTAAAATCCAGACAACGGCCAAAGTACACAAAAGCACGGATACAGAGAGCAATGTCAAAAGCGTAACCGTGCCAACCTCCGCAAAAATAATTTTCTCATCACCCGTCAGGGCATCGCTCATAACAATATCCCCTGCAAAAAAGTCTGTTCCAAGCAGAAACGGCAGCGGCAGAGGCAGACGGTAAATGCTGGTTTTCGATAAGCCTATATAGGGAATAATCACGGACACCGCGCCTGTAAGCAGGGTGACCGCATACTTTTTTGCCAAAACGGAAATGAACATCAGGAGTATCGTAAGAAACACACCGCCAAACATCCGGAGCAACCCTATAGATACATATCCCTCCAACAGCGACATACCCTTGCTGCTGTCTGCAAAGTAACGAATGCTCTGAATCGGATAATCCCCATCCGGCAGTCCGTATTTGAACCTGTAAAATCCGTATTCAATAAGCGAAATGCAAAGCGACAGGAAAAGGACAACCGCAATCATAATGAGCAGCTTATACAGAGCGCTTTTTCGCCCCTCCCTTGCAGTCAGGATCAGGGTGTCCATCTGGCAGCTGTACTCAGAACAAAAAACAGGCGTAACAATCAGCAAAATGCCAAGGAAGAGAATGAAATTAAGCGTACCTTTGCCAAGAAGCCCCATCCATCCGTTTGTCTGGAGAAAACAGCGGTTCCCCACATTTTCGCAGATATAGAGATATTGCTGATAGATAACCTCAAATCCATTTTGACGCTCCAGAACCTTCTCTATTTCCCGGCTCTCTTTTTTATATTCACTTTCACTGATCTTCCCGTCATAGTAGTTCTCCAAAAGGCTGTTCTGCCTCTCCTTCGCTTTTGCAATCCTCTCCGCCTCCTGCTCCAGATAAAGGGAAGATTCCTCGGCGCAGTATCCGTTTACCTTTTCCAGATACCATTCATATTCATTTTTATACCGCTCCATCGCTATGTCTACAGGATTGTCGGATAAGGCGAGCCAGACCGTGCCAAAGAGCAGGACAAGGGCCATATAGAACAACCCCCTTTGCCAGAGCATAATCTTTTTTACTTCGTACATAAATCCAGACATTTTATCCTCCTTTCCCGGCAATAAGAGTTCCTTTTAGAAAGCATCATCATTGCCGTTATGGAAACCACCCCTACGGTTATGGCAAAAATAATTGCTGCCTGGAAACTCTGTACCGGATATCCTGCAAAACCAATAAACTCGGTCTTGCCAAATAGTATGCGGTTAGCAAGCAGCGAATACGGGTTTATGATTTTGAGCCAGGTATTACTGAAACAGCTCTGTGACGCGCCTGTAATAATGAAACACAGAGCTGCTCCGAAATCAGCGACAAACGGAACAAGGGCATTACGCCCAAACATGGAAATCAATAGAAACACCATGCTCATTGTCCATACGCCGACTGCCCTTATCACTGCAGACAGAATCGCATATTGCCATAAATTACAGTTTACCGCAGCCGTGCTGAAATTGCTGACAGCATACAGCGGAAGATTTCCTCCTTCCGCCGTTCCGAAGAAATACACAAAGCCAATATAATCCACAACAGAAAACCATATGGCCACACTGATCACAAACAAAGAAGCCGCGGTAATTTTAGCAAATGTGGTCTTTTTACCGCCGCCCGGATTTGTCAGCAGCAGCATATCCATCTGTGTTTCCTTTTCGCAGACAAAGGTGCTGACAACCCCGTACAGACACAGAACTGAACCACTACCGGCTAAAGCCGGTAGGTTCGGTTTGCTGCTGAAGCAGCCTAAAGTTGTCGCCACTTTACTTATTTCCCTTTTTACTTAACTTATCTCAAAGTTGTCCGTTTTTGTTTTCTCTTGTAA